>JAJEDY010000048.1 GCA_022821275.1 Candidatus Latescibacterota bacterium
AAAACTGTTTGGATCGCTTCGGCAATTTGAGGTATCTTATTCATGAGAGGCAACTCCTGTGAAGTTCATAACTGTCCACTTAACAGCATGATACTTCACGGTTTGCCTCTTCTCAACCCTTAACTTGATGCACATGGGGCGAGGCATGCCTCGCCCCTACGGTTGCTTCACACTTCATACTTCCTACTTCAAACTTCTTATGTCGCGTCTGTCTGCTGGTGCTGGCCGATGAAACCAATAACAACGCGCGCCTTGCTCTTGTCTCAATCAAAAGCGATTCGAATGGTATAACGCGCATTCCTATTGCTCCCCATTCCGACTATTTTTTACCATAAAAAACAAGGGGTTATGCAATGAATGCATAACCCCCGTTATAATGGTCGGAGCGACTGGATTTGAACCAGCGACCCCCATCACCCCAAGATGGTGCGCTACCGAGCTGCGCTACGCTCCGACAACTCGTTCGTGAATAAATTTACCCATTTTGTTAGAGACCGTCAAGATAAACAAGTGATCAGCGAAAACCTCCTGGATCGCGGCTAACATCATGCTTGCCCCTGCATGGTTTAAGCAGGGGCCGCGATGACGGGCGAGGCATGCCTCGCCCCTACGGTTGTTCCCACTTCACCCTTCACACTTCCTACTTCACACTTCTACCTCCCCGAACTCAAAAAACTCTCGGATTGCAGATCCACATCAAAAATGCGAATAAATTGATGGGGCTTTGTCGTCTCGCCGATCAACTCGGGAATGCCATCGCCATCGAGATCTGCGTAGCCAATCTTCTCACCAAAGCCATCGCGGTACTCCCACTCAACGCGTTGATAAGTCGCGCCAATAACAAACCCCGTATTGAGTATAATCTCAAGCTCACCGTCATCATCGAGATCGCCGACAGCCATACTCTGTGCCCACAGCCCCTGCTCGCTGCGCCATTCTAAAAACAGATTTTTGCAATCGAACACAAATAAGCGCCCAACCTGTGAGGCGCGCTCCTGATCGGAATTATCGCGCGACCCACCCAGCGGTCGATAGCTCCGACTCTCTGCAGCATCCTCACCGCAAAATACCAGTTCAAGCTGCGGATCATCGTCAATATTTTCAATCACCATAGCCGAAACCGATGCAAACTCATCATCCGTACTTCGCCATATCTCATGAAAATCGCTGGCGCGATAAAACACAATATCTCCAGCATGGGTATATGCAACGATCTCCAACTCGTCATCGACATCGATATCCAGAACAAAAACTTCTGCAATCTCCGCTCTCAGCGGAGGACTTCTCCACACCTCGCGAAAGCGTCCCTCTTGCATTTCCAGCACATAAATTGCGCCATGACGGTCGCCATACACAATGCGCGGTGCCTCATCACCTGTACCCACAATTGCTTTTACGGCTCGCATTTCGGGTACAAACCCGCCAAAAGAGATCGCGTCATTATCTTTCCAATGAAACCACGCCAGATCGGTCGCTGAAATCGTAGCAGTAAAGGCAACGAGTAAAAGCAGAATCCTGATAACCATAGTGAACTCCTCAAAATATACTAATACTGAGATAGCGTTTGGGATTCCGCTTGATATCTTCAATAAGACTATCCACAGACGTCAGTGTGCGATCCAGATGCTCGTACACCGCCTCGTCCTTAACCAAACGCCCGACCGTACCGCGTCCATCTCGTATTCCTTTGGAAATATCATCGAGATTGGCAAATGTATTCTGCATTGCAACCGAAGTCGATTCCATCTGTGCCGAAATCCGCGCAAGACGTTCCATCGTCACAGTTAGATTGGTCACTGCAATACTCAAATTCTCGCGATTATCCCGCATCAAGCCACTCGCATCGCCCGTCGCCACCGTCAAACTATCGAGCATCTTATCGACCTTACCCAGATTATCGTCATTCAATAATCTGTTGAGATAGTACGTGGTCGTATCAATACGCGAAAGAACGCTTTCCAGATGCATGAGATTGTTATCACTGACCACGCCATCTACTGCATTGCGAATTTTCTCAATCATAAGCCTGCTTTCAGACACCATCGCATCGAGATCAGAAGCAGAAGTCCCCTGCACAACAGCACCATCTGGCAGACGCTGTGCCGACTCCCCCAACTGAATTTCGATCATCTGCCCACCCAGGAGTCCATCGGACTTGAGTAAAAAACGCGAATCCACCGGCAAATCTCTCACTGAGGCAAACCCGAGCGCAACAAAAGGCAGCCCATCCTCAAGGGTGATGGACAGCACCTTTCCCACCCGCACCCCGCGAAACGTCACGGGATTGCCCACTTGAAGCCCCGGCACACTGTCGAATTTAGCATGGATGCGATATCCGCCAGCAGCACCTGCATAACGCTCTGAAAGCCACACCGTGCCAACCACCAGAATAACGGCTGCAAAAAATACAACTGCACCCAGGATAATTTCTTGCCGACGATTTCTCATAGCTACCCCAATCTGCCCTGAACAAACAATTCGAAAACCTCATTGTTAGCTGCCTCGACATCTTCCATCGCACCTTGAACCACTGCTTTGCCGTCATAGAGCAGAGCAACCCGGTCTGAAACGCGCCGGGCAAGGGGCATATCGTGGGTGACGACCACCGATGTCACATTGAGTTCCGATTGCAACTTGAGTATATAGTCCCCCACAACACTGGATGTATTTGGATCCAGACCCGTTGTGGGTTCATCGTAAAGAATAAAATCGGGTTCCATCGCAATCGCCCGCGCAAGTGCCGCGCGCTTTCTCATTCCTCCCGACAACTCAACAGGCATCTTGGCCTCTGTACCCGCCAGCCGCACGGCATCGAGGCAGACATGCACGCGCTCTGCAATTTCTTCTTCGGACATCCTGGTGTGCATACGCAGCCCAAAAGCCACATTTTCCTTCACCGTCATCGAATCAAAAAGTGCCGAAGACTGAAACAAAACCCCAATGCGCTTGCGCAACTCGATCAACTCGCCATGGCGAATCCGCGCCATGTCATAACCGGCAACGACGACCTTTCCCACATCTGCCCGCTCAATCCCAATCACATGCTTTAAAGTCACACTTTTGCCGCATCCACTCGGTCCCAAAATGGTCGTAATCTCAGACCAGGGAATCCGCAGGTCAAGCCCTTTCAGCACGGATTGTGCATCAAAAGACTTAAACACCTCGACAAACTCAATAGCCGTTTCAGTCGCCATAGTTTAATACAACAACGCGTGTGTTAAAAAATAATCGAGAATGAGAACGAGCGCAGAAGATATCACAACTGCAGCCGTGGCAGCCCGTCCAACACCCTGTGCACCGCCTGCGGTACACAGCCCCTTGTAAGATCCCATAAACGTCAGCAACCCACCATAAACAACGGATTTGACCAACCCGACAAAAACATCATACACCTCAAAATAGAGCTTCATACCTTTGACTAATTCCGTAGGCGTAATAGCCATCTTGATCATCGACATGGCAAACCCGCAGATAATCGCGACCAAAAAAGAGTAAATCACGAGAATTGGAACCATAATCGCGCCAGCGAGCATTCGGGGCAACATGAGATATCCCACGGGATCGACAGCCATTGACGCGAGCGCATCCACTTGCTCTGAGACTTTCATCGTGCCGAGTTCAGACGCGACGCCCGCACCCACCCTGCCCGAGAGCACGAGACCCAACAGAATAGGCGACAGCACGAGTATCACAGAGCGCACCATAAGCGCACCAACCATATAGTCGGGCACATACTCTTCCATCTGATAAGCCGTCTGAATAGCGATCGCCATCCCGCTAAAAGCCGAAATCAGGCAAACCAGAGGCAGAGAACTAACCCCAACAGCATAACACTGTTCAATAATCTGATGTCGATAGAGGTAGAGATGCCGCATTTCAGTCACGCACCGGACGCCATAGCAGAACATCTGGAAAACCTGAATAAAAAATGCGGCGAGTTGCCCGCCGAGGAAAGCAAATAGTTTGCCCATATCAAGTGAAATCCAATAGTGAGGCGGGTTAAAGGATCCAGAAAACGTGTAGAATCTACACTTCCTTTTTCAATAAATCAACCCTTTTACTGAAAGAACCTGCACAATAAAGGCGGCCCTGGAAAAACCAGAACCGCCTTTACGACTCCGAAGATAAGATCGTATCAAACCAGATCTTCCACTTTTCCACCCGGAACATTTCTCCGGAAATATCGCTGCAACTTGGCAAGCGCGCGGTTGCGAATCTGGCGCACGCGCTCTCGGGTAACACCCAGAGAAACGCCAATATCACTCAGCGTCCGGCGCTCACCTCCATCGAGACCGAAATAAGCGCGAATAACATCTCGCTCCCGGGGATCCAGAGAATCGTTGAGAGACCGCAATATAAACTCAGACTGATCCCGATATATCACGAGTTGATCTGGATCCTCTGCATCCGCCTCGAGTATATTCTGGAGCGACTGCTCGCCTGACGTATCTACGGGCGCAGACAAAGACAGATCTGGGCGCACACAGCGCAACGCCCGCTCTGCGCGTTTGTTGCTGATCTTCATATCGCTGGCAACCTCGTCCAGCGTGGGCACGCGCCCCAGTTCCTGGGTCATCTGCCCCCAGCGACGCGCCATTCTGTCCATATCCTCCTGGCGATTTGCAGGCATAAGCACATTAGATGTGCGCTTGAGCGCATTGAGAATGCACTGCCGAATCCACCACACAGCATAGCTGATGAACTTAAACCCGCGTTCTTCGTCAAAACGCTTGAGAGCTTCCATCAACCCCATATTGCCCTCGGCAATCAAATCGGCAAGAGGCACACCCCGCCCCTGATATTCGAGCGCAACACTGACGACAAAACGCAAATTTGACGTAATAATCTTATCAATCGCCGCTTGATTTCCCCGTTTGGCCTTGCGAAGGACTTTTTGTTCCTCTTCTCGGCTCAATGGGGGATACTTGCGCAGTTCCTTGAGATAGCTCTGAACAGAAGCTTCGCGCGCGTACTGTGTTTCTTGTTGCGTGTATTCCATTGTATCTCCTACCACTTGTTCCTCTTTACCCGATCTGGTACGGGATTCTAATACAACAGTTGGCGTCTCCACTTGATTGTCACCCCCTCCCAGAAACATTGTTTAATGAGTTGTTATATACCTTTCTTAAACGCATTTAACATTCACAAAGTTTCACAATATCGAATATATTTTTCGATTGCTGTCCATCCCCTGTTACATCTTAGATACACGCCATATATCTAAAGGTTTCAAAATAGTGCGTGTGGGGAGGAGATCCCGAATTGCTTGCGGGACCGGTGCCAAAAGGCTATCTTGCCCGCTGCCTCACAATTTTATAAACGAAAGGAAAAACAATGCCCCGGCATAAAGATCACATCTTTCACAGAACACTAAAAAAAGAATGGCCGAAGATATCACACGGAGAAGGCATTTACCTATTCGATACAGAAGGAAAACGCTATCTCGACGCCTGTGCGGGCGTGCATGTGGTCAGTATCGGACACGGAGTCAAAGAGATCGCAGAGGTCATGGCCGAACAGGCGGAGAAAGTCTGTTTCACCTACGCCCGGTTCCTCACACAGCCACAGATCGACCTATCAGACAGGATCGCCAGCCTCACGCCGGAAGGCCTGAATCGGGTCTTTTTCATTTCCGGAGGGTCCGAAGCCACAGAGTCGGCCATGAAAATCGCCCGGAAGTACCATATCGCAACCGGCAATCTCGGAAAGCACAGGGTCATCTCCCGGTGGCAGGCCTGGCACGGGAATACGGTTGGCGCCCTCTCCATGTCCGGGCGGTCGCCCTGGCGCGAGGACTATATTCCCTACCTGCTGAATTTCCCCCATATCCCCCCGCCCTATCCCTACCGGTGCGCCTACTGTAAAGACCACTCGGAATGCCAGCTCCACTGCGCAGAGGAACTGGAGCGGGTCATCAAACAGGAGGGAAGCGAGTCGATCTCCGCCTTTATCGCCGAACCGATCCTCGGCACCTCCGCCGCTGGTGTGACGCCTCCTCAGGACTACTACCCTCTCATTCGGGAGATCTGTGACCGGCACAATATCCTGATGATCGTCGATGAGGTCGTCACCGGCTTTGGCAGAACAGGCCGCAACTTCGGCATCGAACACTGGGATGTGGTCCCCGATATTATGGCGACCGGGAAAGGATTGAGTAGCGGCTATACGCCCATAGCCGCAACCGTCGTACACGAAAAAATCTACAACGCCATCTACAGGGAATCCGTCTCTTTTGTACACGGGCACACCTATGGCGGAAACGCCCTTTCCTGCGCCACAGCCCTGGCCGTGCAAAACCACATCCAGACGCACGATCTGGTATCGAACTGCGCCCGAATGGGCGACCTGATGCTGGAAAAACTCATGCCCCTGCAGGACTTGCCAATCGTCGGGGGCATACGCGGGAAGGGCCTGCTGACCGGCATCGAATTCGTGGCCGACAAATCCACGCGCGCCCCCTTCGACCTCTCAAAAGGGGTAACCGCAAGGATCGTGGACCTGGCCTTCGAAAAAGGAGTACTGGTCATGCCCGGAGCCCCCGGCCTGGTCGATGGTGTCGAAGGCGATCATATCGCCATCAGTCCCCCTTTCACCATCACCGAATCGGAAGTACAGCACGTTGTCGATGTGATACAAGAAACCATTGAGGAAGTCTCGGCACAGCTGTGTAAGTAATTCTCGGCATGGAGAGGGAATATGACAAAAAAAGCCCATCGGATCCTCTATGTGAGCGACCCATCCACCATCTCACGCACGGTATTGCCCGATCCAGTAGAAGAAGCAGACCTGCGCAAATGGGTGGATATGGTCGCGGACAGCGGAATAGATATATTCAATCAGGAGATATTCTCTCAAGGATGGACGGCCTACTGGCAATCCGAACACTACGAATACGACCAGCGGCCTCAGCACCAGCGGTTCAGGCCATTAATCAAAGCGGGCACACAACCACTGGATATCCTCATCGACCAATCGCACCGGCGCGGCATGCAATTTATCGCTGGCTTCCGCATAAATGACGGCCACGCCGCACACAACCGCAAACAAGGCGTCGGCATTGCCAAATATATCGAATCCAATCCACATCTGCGGTTACACGACCCGCGCTCCGGACAAAACTACCAGGAACCAGAAGCGCTCGACTTCACCCATCGGGAAGTTCGAGAATTCACTTATGGCGTTATAGAAGAAGTCGCCTGCGGATTTGATATCGACGGTGTGGAACTGTGTTTTCGAGACACGGCGTACTTTCCGCCGCACCATGCTGCCGAACGCGCAGACCTCATGACAGAATTGATACAAAATATCCGCACGCGACTGAATGAATGCGGCAAAAAACTCATGTTGGGTGCGCGCATATACGCAACGCCGGCAGAATGCGAGAGTCAGGGCCTGGACATCTGCAATTGGATACGAAATGGACTGCTCGACTACATCAGCCCGCAAGACACCATGTATGCCGACCACAATTTGCCCTATTCGGAATGGTCGGCACTAACGCGGGAAACAGAGTGTCTGATCTACCCCGGCCTGCTACCGTGGAACAGCTACCGCGCGCGCTACCGCCTCGGGCGAATCCCCTTAAGCCATGCCACCTGCCGCGCACTCGCGCACACCATGTACGGCGCCGGTGCAAATGGCATATCGATCTACAACCATTTTGTACCCTCCGTGTGGCAGCAACCTTTTTACCCCCAGGGCATGCAAGTCCTCCATCAACTCCGCGACCCCGAACGCGTCGCGCGTGGCGAACGGCACTACATCTTCGATCCTACCTGGGATGGATTCAGCGGTTTTGGAGCCAATGGCAGATGCAGCACAGGCGTAACCAACGCACAACAACTTCGACTATCGCGCAGCGAACAGCGCCCCACGGGCGAATTTCGCTTTCAACTCTATGAAAACCTGCAACACGCGCATTGCGCGACCCTCCTCTTTCGGGGATTTGGCCTGACCGCGGACGATGAACTGAACGTGCGTCTCAACAGCCATATCATCCCCGACGAAGCCATCGGACGCACCGCATCCTCTGATCGCGTTACAACCGTAGATTCGACACGGGAAAAAGACGGCAGAAACATACCCTGTACCGCGCAGGGAGGACGGATCGAATTTCGCGCACTCGCGGAAAAACCCGTCTTTTCCACGCGCTGGTTTGTGCTCTCGGACCCGCTCGTCGAACGCGGCAATAACTACCTATCCATCACACTCACCAAAAGCGATCCCGAAGCCACATCCTCCACAATTGTAATCGACGAAGTAGAAATCTTCGTCGAACCGCGGTGAAGACCCAAAGCTCTACAATGAACCCATAAAAGTCCCTACCCCGAAGTTTTGTTATCTGAAATTGTAAGCGGCGTGTTGCGAATCATTTCCCACTCTGTACGTAGATTTTTTACCCAGGCTGGCAAAGTTCCCAGACGCAATTCGAGCTGTGCTTCAAAAAGCGATTCCGGATCAACCGCCCTGCCATTCGATTCCAGAATCTCGAGATAGATCTTCTTAAAGGTGGCCCGATTGCCGTGAAAGCCCACAATAATCGGATGCAAAAATTTGAGACCTCCCTCCCAAAAATTATAGCGTTTAACATCACCCCCGTGGTTGAAATTCCAGAACACGAGATGCCTGAGATGGTGTGGCGGAACCCCGCTACCGCTGCTACCAGACAACCTGCCATTATTCACGCAGTCGTACAAATTGGCATAGCAGGGATCCGTCTTATGGATATCAAGGGGCTGGTTGGGAGCCATATCAAAACGATAGATCACATTACCCGTTGAGCTATGGCTCATACCCACACCGTGATGTTGCCCTGGAATTGCACGCGTGTTGGAAGGACCATCGATGAGAGGAACCGTACTATAAGGTGCCATACCTGCAATATCTTCTGCCAAACCAAACCATATCCCATAACTGCCCTGACTCTTCATCGCATAATGACCCTTATTTCCCGCTATTGTAACCTGATAAACCGACACAGCAGCACTGGCAGTAACACCAAGTCCGCGACTGACATGCATAAAAGAGACGCGCCGAACCCAGGAATTGACACACCGGTTGAATGAGAGCAACTTCCAACCAGAATCGTGGATGCCATTTTTGGCGTGATGGACAAATGACTCAAAGAACGAACCGTGGAAACTGATATCTTCAACGCCGACTTCTTCGAGATGCGGCAAGGACTGCACCCGCCAATCATACGCATGATTCACATGGGTACGCAGGGGTTCATTGAGACGAACCCGATTGCCTTGAATCTCGGCAATGCTGTGTTCTTCCCGTATATTAAGCCCCACCTCAAAAAGTTCCCGCAAGCCGGATGTTGACAAAACAGGGGCAATAAACTCATTTATTGCTTCTTCCTCATTAGTATTCACAGAGACCCAAATCCACTGACCGACTGAGAGCCTGGAAGCATCTTCTACTGTAATCCAAAAAGTTTCTCGCTCCGCACGCTCTGTAATGCGCGCTAAGGTAGAACGAGCGAAGCTAACAGGCCTGAAAAGGAACATAGGGGGCAAATCGGATCCCTCGGGACCGCGGGTCATGTGATTTACCATCCGGATGATGGTGCCACCCGTTCTGCTACCGCTACCTCTCAAAACAATATTGCTGCTCCTAACATAGATAGACTCATTGTAACCCTCGTCATTTTTATCCGCATCGGTATTGACGAGAAATTCACCTGGCGGAAAAAACACAATGCCCCTGCCATTTTCCTCTGCTGCGGCAATAGCTCTTACAATGGCAGGCTGGTCAGACACATCGTCATTGGGAATAGCACCGTAATCTGTAACATTAAAAATGGGATGTGTGACATCGGGAACTGGCTTATTAAAATAGTGATAGCCCGAATAAGAAAAATCGGGTAAAATGGGTTCTGTTCCGTACTCTTTCGCCTTCACAAACTGCTGATAGGTCGTCGCGTTCCGCAAAAATTCCACTGTCCTGCCAAAGTCGTTGACAAAGAGCAGAAAATCGCCAAACCCAATCTCGCCATCACCATTCAAATCATACTTTGCATCGTACCTCTCCTGGCCTTCCCGAGACCCAAACGCGCTTACAAGTAGCAAAAAGTCGGTAAAATCGACCGCACCGCTCTCGTCAAAGTCGGGCGAAGGCGCCGCAGACACTGGTTGGACCAACAGCGCGATGAGTATGATTATAAACGTTTGTAACCGCATTCGAAATAGCATATTAAATCCCTTCTAAAGGTAGCTAACAATCCTCCGACAGCACGATAGGAAATTTAAGCCCTTTGCTTTTACTAATCCACAACTTTTGAAATACCTCAAAGAAAGACGAGAGAGAATATGTAAAACGTACTCAAGCCCCTTGCTACTCAATGAGACATGTGCCTATGAAGCAATCTCATCAAGGGCATTTCCGACAGCCAAAATCAGGCTGTCAATGTGATCATCCTGCGTCGGAAGACTAATCGCACACATAGTCAGTCCCTGACTACAGAAATAGCCCTGATTGAGCAGAGACAGGAACACGGCGTGTGCGAATGCCTTGTCCGACCGGGTCAAATCGCGATAATCGCGTAACCGGTCAATGCCAAAGTGGATACCAAACACCGACCCCGTCACAACGACCTGCGCCACAACACCCCGTTCGGCAAACAAATCTTCCAGACCGGTCTTCAACCGATTCCCCAAACGGTTCAGATGCGCGTAAGCCTCGTCCGTCATAGATTCGAGCGTAGCGATCCCCGCAGCCATCGCCACCGCGTGACTGCTATGGGTACCACTCTGAAAAACAGATGAAGATCCGCTGGAATTATCCACCAGATCCATAATATCCGCTCGCCCGCCAAAAGCCCCGACGGGAAACCCGCCGCCGATCATCTTGCCAAAACACGTCAAATCGGGCCTGATCCCCACATGACTTTGCAGACCGCCCTTCGCCTGACGAAATCCGACAATCTCATCGAGAATCAGCAAAATGCCGAGTTCCTCGGTAATCGCGCGCACCCGCTGGATAAAATCGTGCCGGATCGGAATAATACCCGCCTTTGGATCGAAAATCACACACGCCAGTTCATCCCGGTGGCGCGACAAAAGCCGCTCGACACTCTCCTCATCGTTATAGGGCAAAACAATCATATCCTCAAGCGCGTGCAACGCCATCCCCCCCGCGCTGGGAACCGCATTGGGCGCAGACGCTTCCCCCTCGGATTCCAGCGGCGGAGCAGTGCTGATCTCCACAGCGTCGTGACTCCCGTGGTAACCGCCCTCGAACTTCGCGATCTTCGGCCTGCCGCTGAAACATCTCGCCAGCCGGACCGCGTGCAATGTGGCTTCGGTTCCGGAACTGACAAAACGGATGCGCTCAACCGAAGATATGCGCTCGCACATCACTCGCGCCAACCGGGTCTCGATACCCGTTGCAGCACCAAGCGCGATGCCATCGACCAACTGTCTCTCCACCGCTTCTACAATCGCGGGATGGTTATGCCCCAGAACCTGCGCGGTGTGGTGATTCGAGAAATCGACATAGGACCTGCCGTCAACATCTTCGAGCACACATCCCTTTCCCCGTCGCAGCGTAATCGGATACGGCGCAAAAAAATAGGCGCCCTTGGCGGCGCCAGCATTCACCGACCGCCCGTCCTCAAACATCTGACGGGACATCGGCGTCAATTCGCGATATCTATCTTCAATAGTCTCTTGCGACATTGCTCAATCTCCCTCACAATCTCAACAGGCGTTTCGCATTTTCCCCAAGCACCAGGCGCTTCTCGCAATCGCCAATCCTCGCGGTAATAATCTTCCCCAGTTGCGTTCGCGGATCCATAAGCGGAACATCCGAACCGAAAATTACGCGATCGGCACCCGCTTCGGCCACCAGCCTTTCGATCACACCAGGCTCGCGGAAAGTGGAACACGTCTCGACATAAACATTCGAAAACCGCTGCGCCGCCCGGATCGCCTGACTTCTGTACGGCTCGGAATTGCCCGCATGCGCGATCACAAAATTCGCATTCGGATAGCACCCGGCAATATCCTCAACATAAACGGGCCAACACGTCTCTTCCGCACCCGTATGCGAAATAATCGCCAAACCTCGGTCATCCGCGAACTGATAGACCGGATTCCAAACGGGATCGTTCAACTGCCAGCGGGAATAGGGCGGATAGATCTTAATCGCCAAAAATCCGAGTTCGTCAATCGCCCGTTCCAACTCCGGTACCATAAATTCGGACATCAGGGGAGAGACATAGGCAAAGCCGATAAACCGCTCCGGATAGCGACTCACAAAAGCCGCAGTCTGGTCATTGCCCGTCGCGCCATCTGGATGAAAGATATTGAACAGACAACAGCGATCAATACCCACGGCATCCATCGCGTGGAGAATCTCGTCGGTATCATCGCTCATCTCAAAAATATCCCATCGGCCGACGTGCCCGTGAAAATCAATAACTTCCCGACCATCAATCATAAAGAACCCGCTCCAGATTCGCCGCACAGATCAACCTGAGATCACCGTCTGATATCTCCAGATGATGGAGCGCAAACAGCATCGGTCCCATCGCATATCGCGGAAAAAACGACCCGTAAAGTAGCCGTCCCGCACCAAACTCCCGAACCAACTTCTCGATCCCACAGATATTCTCATAACGGCTGAGTTCGAGAAACGCATTGGGCAATACCCGCATCATCGGACGAATCATCATCGAATGCGTATAGTGCGCGCCGACCAGCACGACAGTCAGGTCCGGATATCCACCCAGCGTATCGACGATCTCTGCCGGAGGCGTATCCACCAACGAGATCCAGAGAGGAATACCCTCAGCACTCAGCCAGGCGAGCAAATCACCGTAAAGCCACGAAACAAATGGCAGCCTGCATTCCTCGGTATTGTGCAGCCGAACGCTCGAAACGACACCATTCCGGTGGAAATTGCACAACTGCCTCAGCGATCCAGAATCGCACCCGGCGACGAACTGCGGAACAAGCGCTTCATTTTCCTCAGTCCACACCGCGAGCGAATCATTGCCCTGCATCGGACTAATCCATTCGCCTTGAACGGCATAGACAAGCGCGCGATCAACCCCGTGGCGCGACATCTCCTCGGGCAACTGACCGGGAGAATCGACTGGCGATCGCCGGTCGTGGCGATTGCCGATCCCGACATTGGCATCAAATACGGGAACGCGAGATCTGAAAGACAAAGACATGTCGGGTCATCTCCTCATTTTCGCGTCACCCGCAGCACGCCCTCATCGGCATCCACCACCACATGGTCGCCCGTAGCGATCAGTTCAAACGGATCCCGTTCCAGCTCTGTCATCATCGGAATCTCATTGACAATACATCCGAGAGCAGCCAATCCATCCACCTCCACATTGACAAAAGCCACTGGCGCATTGCCTTCCAATTGTGCCAGATTTAAAACCATAGGCGTACCCGAAGAACCTTTGGTCGAGCGGATAACCAGCACGCGCCCCCCCAGAGAAATCCCCTCCAGAGGATGCCCCACGCCGATCACCTTGCCCGTAATTGCATCCACCTCGCCCCAGAACGACAGCGTCGTATCAGCCACCAGCGCCTCGCCCTCCGCGTATCCCTTAACCACACCGTGCCCCCTGATATCAATGGTATCAGCCATCTCCGAGCCACCTCCCGGCAACTGCTGCGCGTATGCAGGCATCCGTCTTGGCAATAATCACTTCCGCGCCCACCATCCCCCGTGCATAGTGCGCCTGTTTAAAACCGTGGGTCACAATGCGCTTCGCCGGAATCCGCATATTTGTCGGACAGGTATCGCAAAGAATGCGCCCGCCAGCCGCCTCAATAATCTCCGTATAGCCCATCCTGTCCGCATTTCCCTTGGTACCCCGCGCCGTATCGATCCACAGACGCACGCCTTCCGCCACCTTTTTACCCTTCAAAAGAGCGGCAATTTTCGACAATTCATTAATAGACGCATGCGGACAGCCCAGAATTACCGAATCAATTTCATCGCCCGTGCGCACCCTCAGTGATTCATAAGTCTCCTTCAACGTCTCTGCATCAAACGTCAGATAATCCTCGGGAACATCCCCCTGAAACGCCGCATCCAGAGTAGGTGCCTCTGGCGTAACACCCGCGATATGACACATTGTCACCCCGCCCGAAGTCGCCAGAGCCGCACACAGTTGCTTGGCCTCGTCCTGAGAGGGCCGTCGTATGCCATTGAACACCGGAATACCCAGACCCGCTGCTTTCCCTGCAAAATAACCCAGAGCACCCCAATCCGGTGGATCCTCCAACTCCGCCGTCACCTCTATCCGAAGCGTACCCTTGCGATTCTCATCCAGCAACACGCCAAACTCCGGAACCAGACCCAGAAGCGAGGCAGCAATCGCGCTCTCCGTGCCGTGTCGCGTAGTCCGCGCACCCAGAATAGAATTGGCATAAACCACCGCTGACGACTCCGTCCACGCCAGAACCTCCCCCTTGAGCGGCACATTGCCCACCAGGTACGGAGCACAGGTAAAAGTGGGAATAAATCCCGCATCCGAAGCCAGAACCGCCAGATCCTTCTGCATCTGCACCTGTTCGGGATCATTCTCGGGGACATCCACATCGTCCAGAGTCACAAACGCGGCATGCACCGTACAGGTACATCCGGGATGCGTCCCGTGGGAACACGCCTCCACGAGATCGGCCATATATCGGTCCATCGTCTCTTTGGACGCCCCCTGTGCCATCAAATTGGGCACCGGCAGCAAAGCGTGTGTATTATCCACTTTAATCAGCCGTTTTGCCCCCATCACCTCGCCCCATTCAACCAGCCAGCGCATGCACTTCGCCAGATAGTCTCCCCGCGACCCATCCAGAACAGCCTGCTGTTCTCCTGTCAGTTCCATAAAACACGCCTCCTCAATTGCCAATCGGATCGATACCCGCCATCTCGTAATTCCTGATCCAGTCGTGATGGGACCTCGCCACACCCTCCGGATTAACCCGACTGCGGGCGATAAAACCCGGCACATTCTCACGACCAGTCGGAAGCCCAATGCGGCTATAGCGGACATCCAGACTCCACCTGACGGATTTTGTCGTATGTGGCGTTGAACGATGAAGAACGCGCTCCATCGTCATCAACACATCACCCACATCGACCTCGCAAGTCACAACCTCAAAATCCGGAAGATCGCTTTCGAATACCCCTTTAAAATGAGGCGTTCGATAATCATGCGGCAAAAGACCGACCCGATGGGAACCGCGAAGCACCTGCAAACACCCATTATCAGCCGTCGCCTTAACCAGTGGGATCCAGAAATTGACAAATAGCGTCTCTCCCGCATCCTCCGGTATGAGATACGCCAGATCCTGATGCCACGGCACCACAGTCGCTTCCAGATCTGGCAATTTGGCGCGCAGATTGGACTGCGGATGGGCGTAAATCTCAGGACCAATCAGAGATTCAGTCGCATCCAGTATAGCCGGGTGCGTCCTGAGCGCGAACATCCCGGGCGTCTTAAATCTCTTCCCCTGAAAATTCTTCCAGATCTTCTCCGGCTCCGAACAGGCATTCGACACCAGAGCCAATCGGGTCTCAAAAGGCGCGTCGGGAAAAGTATCTCCCGGATCGAGCAGACCCTCATCCACTGCCGCGCCCACCACCTCGTCAATTTTAGCCACGAGTTCATCGACAAACGGTTGGTACGCTTCTTTGGGAAGTTGATCGCGGACGATCAAAAAACCATCGTCGTGGAACTGCGCCACCTGTTCCACGCTCAGTCCATATTTCATGGGAACCCTCCAATAAGTTTTTATCCACGCATCACTTTGTAATCAACCGCAGAATCCTCTCCAGGTCAAGCGTTCTCTGCGATACCCTCTTTGGAAGCGATCCACGACCGCCTGCCGCTAACCTTACGTCATTAGAATGCACTGATCTCAGGTCTAATCCGCACACTGAGCCCTTGCCTCTCCGGGTGGGCAAAATTCACCTATCCCGGCGTACCGCCATAATAAAAAACAACCTCTCGCACTCTGGTCTCACCGCTGACCAGATCTTCAACTGTAATCTCCAAAACATTCACGCCAGCTTTTGCCTTCTTCAGGTCGAGTTCGACATATTCGTACTCGGACCGCTCCTTCCCCACCTGCTCGTAGGTCACCGACACCTGAGGCTTTCTTCGTTTGAAGAGCGAACGGAGCCCGGTCGTAATCGCTCCGGCAATTCCCACAGTAGCTTCAGGCGTGAACCGCACCAGGTATTTTACCTTATAATGGGTCTGACCGTAGTCATTCCTTTTCAGGTTATAGATCTCGAAATAGGCGTAAATCTTCTGCTCCTTTGTGTATGTCCTGGAAGGTACCGGAACCACCCAGAGTTCGCCCTTTCGAAATCGGTCATTCGTCCCTTCATCCCCAATTGAAGAAGCGAGCTGGATACCGCTGACATGGAGGCCATCCGATGCATAGTCCGGGACCTCTACAGACTGTTTATAGATCCCGGTGCGTCCCGAAGCCAAGTCCTTGAGCTGAACCTGTAGCTCGTATTTCCCGGGAGGTACCTGAACTTGAAGCTGGTCGGGCACAAACCCCCCCCTCGCCTTACTGAAACCCTTGCTATTCTGGTAAAAAAACTCATCTGTAGCGCGGTAAATATGGGTGTAATCCTCGTTCATCAGAGCCATGGAACTCTGAACCCGGATCATGAAGTTCTCGTCTCCCTCGACGATCTCCACCTCGCGGGGGGGAATACCGTAATAGACTTCGAAATTGGTCTGTCCCTCGGAACCGCGGAAATCGGCCAGATCGTAATAGAAATGCAACGCGGCACCTCGCATGCTCGGACGATAATAATCGGGGGTTTGTGCAATGGTCCTCTGGAAGACCGTCCCGGGAGCATACTCGAGCATTCGCGCGGCATTTGCGAGCTTATTCTCTCCGGTGGGAATGGGGGGAACCCGGGCAAACTCGTAGTCGCCGCTGCCAAACTCATCGGTAAAAGTAAACTCCACACCTCCCTGGAGCTGGGTGTAGGTCCACGTTTCCCAGGGCACGGTTTCAGCGCTGCGTTCCATCGTCACTGGCGCATAGTTTTCGAAGGTGAGGCGGAGATTTGGATTTCCCAACTCATCCAACATACTCGTGGGATTCAGGCCGAGCATATCGGCGTCGGCATCTCCTTCCGCTTCTGCCGGAGCCGGACCCACGGTCTCTTCCAACTCCCCGGGCGCGTCGAGGGATTGCGTTTCGATATCGAACTCCATATCGGGGCGACGAGGACTGGATCGGATGGGAAAGACCGGCCCGGTAAAGGTTAAATACGTGGCGGCAGGACCGTAAAGGTCCACGGCCATCCGGGTGCGCACCGCCTCGACCTCAGGGCTCATACTCAATTGCCTCTTACTGGAACGGTAGTCGGGCTCACCGTAGCGAATATAGACCTCTCCCCGCTTGTCCCATGGGAATACCTTTTTGGAAAAAAAGGTGCGTGCGTACCAGACCCTGCGGTAATGTTCAATGATGCGCTCGTTGATCCGCGTCAAGATATCGGAATCCCGCCGCAACCAGAATTTTTCCAGATAGTCCAGACGCTCGGTGCTGTCAGAGATCGCTTGATAGGCGTGAAATTCCCTCTCAGACGCAACGAGCGAGATGTCGGTATAGTGCTGGCGCTCCTGATCATCCACCTTTTGCAGATAGCGCTCGAACTGTTCTAAGGCGGTTTCATAGCGGTCTAAAAAAAAGTAGCCCTGGGCTATTAAGGGGATCAGCCGGGTCTCCATGAGATGCGGTTTCAGGTGAGGCGTGAGGTATGTGTTGATCTTGCTGTACTGTTCGCCCTGCACACAGGCGAGCCCGAAGTAGTAAAGCCCATCTACATTGTCGGGCTCCAGCGCGACGTACTTCTCATAGTAGTGGATGGCTTTCTCGTGATCCTGCCAGAAGCGCTCGTAGAGTTCGCCCAAAAGCCGGTAGGCCGAGGCATAAGTAGAATCAATTCTGATCGCACGCCTGGCCTCGCCTCGAGCGCGCCTGGAGTTAAAGAAAGCATTGAGTCCCCTACCAGAGCCCTCCACATAAACCAGCCCGAGCCCCACATAGGCATCGGGACGGGTTGCATCCAGCTTTTTGGCCGTTTTGAAGGTCTTTTCAGCCTCCTTGAAGTCCCGATTTTTGAGATAGGCGTAGCCGAGCTGAGAGTGAAGAGCGGCATCCTCTGGATAAGCCTCAACCAGCCGGGTGAAAGTGATGACCGCATCGCCGGATGCGCCTTCGAGCATCTGTCGCTCTCCCCGGGCAAGCATAGTGTCCTTCTCGGCTTTGGAAAGCACCACCTTCTGTTCTGTTTCACCCTCTTCACGGGCAGAAACGGCAGATACGAGGATCGCAACCCCTACCCCCACCAAAAGGATCCAATTGCAGGGAAATTTGTTCCGGTTTCCCCGGTCTCGTAATCGACTCAATCCGGTCAAAGCATTCATCGCACCCTTCTCCTTATTCCGCTCTACTTTGCCTTTGTGGTAAAGCCCCATTCTTTGCGGAATTCCCCAATGGATTTTCGCTCTTCCAGAGGAGCTTTAGGAATGATGTCGCCCGCATCCTCTCCCATATGGCGATCGTCAACCGCTTCGGATGCGAGCTGATAGCGGGTATCGCTACTAAAGCGAAAATAATTGGACGTGTTTTCAAGCGAGGCGTGCATGAAATACATGCCGAAGATGACGACATCGCCTGCATTAAAAGGGGTAGATGCCCAGCGGACATCCAGAGTTTTCATAACGTCATCGGGATCGGTGGAAAACGCGCCCCCATCCAGATCCTGATGCGCGTCCATTGCGCCGTAAGTATTTTTTAGATGTTGGATTTTATGGGAGCCTAAACAGAGGGCAAGCGGGCCCATATCCAGAGATATATCGCCGAGCGCGGTCCACATCGTATAGAGGTTTTTAGTGCCAGCACCCATATAGACCACATCGTAATGCGCCCCCGCATTCTGACCGCGGCAGATCACGCGGAGCCATTTGTGGTCAAATGAAAGAACAGGGCCACCCATAAAGCGTTCGAAGAAGGCCATCGTGTTTTTGCCTTCAACGATTTCGAGAAATCCCGGCCATTGTTTCACAAGTCGGTCCGCAAAGCGGGGACGGCGATTCTCGCCAATCACCGCCTCGTCTATAGGCGTGTTCGGGGCAAGGAGATTCTGGGCGGCCATGTGTTCCAGGATTTCTCTCCGGGCATTTTGAATTTGCTGCCGCGTATGAAAATTGCGAATAATGAGATAGCCGTCTTCTTCAATGCGCTGGTGAAGGGCCTCGGTATCGTCGAGCAGGTGGGTGGCTTCCCTCGGGGTGAAAATAGTTTCGCCAAAGACGAGTTCGCGCCCAGACATCGAAACCCGGGTACCGTCGGAAATGTTAAAAGTGGACATGGGTATTCTCCTTAGAGATGAGAGTTCCTGAGGGTCGTTGATTCTTCTTCGACTAATCTTTGCTCATCAAAGATGGGGAAGAGCCTTGATTTGTGCATCTGAGAGTGCCATCAGTTCGACCTCTTTTCTTGTGAAAGACTACCTTTAAAATTATTCGAGACCGGAGAAAGGTCAACTCTGACCTGAGCCGATTCCCGAATCACCCTGCACAATGCCTTTCCCATGCGTCATACATCTCGGACATCTCTTTCACCCGGTTCGGGTATTGATCCGCAAGGTCATTCACCTCTGTTCGATCAACCTCCATATCGTAAAGTTCCCAAAGCGAATTCGGGTCCGGCCGCGCTTTCTGTTCTGACTCTCTTTCAGGACGCCAGGGATTGTAATCTCTCCAATAATCAGGAGAGACGAGTTTCCATTTTCCCATTCTCACAGCACGCCAGAGGGCGGTCTCACTATACTGATTCCAGTACAGCGCCCTGTGGCCCTCGCGCTGTTCGCCTCTGAATACCGGCAGCAGGCTCTTGCCTTCCAGGGGCAGGACGCCTTTATCGGAGGACGGGTATTCCGCCTCTGCAATATCTGTACAGGTAGCCATAACATCGATGAGGTGACCGATCTGATGGGTGATCTCGCCCCCGTTTTGAATCACGCGCGGCCAGTGTGCGATAAACGGTGTAGAGATGCCTCCCTCGTGGTTCCACCGCTTGAATTTGCGAAAAGGCGTATTGCTGAGATTGGCCCAGGGCAGATCTACCGTACGGTACGACGCCATGGGACCGGGCGGAATATCGGGGGTGCTGGTCCTGTCTTCATCGCTGGCGCCGTTGTCGGACAGAAACAACACGAGGGTGTTTTCTTCTATACCGAGTTCGCGGAGTTTGGCCTGAAGGCGTCCGACATTCTGGTCCACGCGGTCAATCATGGCCGCGTAAACAGCCATCTTCAGATCCCAGGCATCTCGATCCTCAATCTCCTCCCACGACAGCGAATCCGGATCGCGTGCCGAAAGTGCCCACCGCTCGTCAATCAGGCCCATCTCGACCATGCACTCGAGGCGCTGCTCCCGCAGCCTGTCCCAACCGACTTTGTATTTACCCTTATACTTTGCGATGTCCCTCGGCCAGGCGTGCAGAGGATAGTGTGGTGCAGTATAGGCCACGTAGAGAAAGAAAGGTCTGTCTTCCCGCCCGTACTCGTCCAGGTATCCAAGGGCGTAATCGGTGAACGCATCGGTGGTGTAGAAGTCCTTGTCTTCGGGCGTGTAGGGCTGGATGACCCTGTCGTCGATGGCAAATGCGGGATTGTCGTCCGGAAATTTTTCACCTGGCAGTTCTTCACCGGGTCGTTGCAGGCCCGGGTTAAAAAAGTTGCAGCATCCATCGACGAGGCCGTAATAGCGGTCGAAACCCCGTTCGACGGGTAATCCAGAGAAAAGCCCGGACAGATGCCATTTTCCCGCCATGAGGGTTCGATAGCCAGCGGCCTTGAGTACCTCGGCGATGGTAACACAGCCCTTCGGCCCTCCCCTGCTGACTTGCTGGGAGTAAAGCCCGGTCAGCAGAGACGCCCGAGTGGGTGCGCACAGGGCATTGTTGTAGAACTGGGTGAAGCGAAGGCCGTTTGAGGCAAGCTGATCGAGGTTGGGAGTGCGGATCTCGCCGCCATAGCATCCCAGGTCGGAAAAGCCCATATCATCGACCATAATCAAGAGAATATTCGGCCTTGAGCTATTTTCCGTCAATCTACTCGAGTTCATCAGGTATCTCCTTTGCATTTACTCCGGCTTTTTAATAGTTGTGAACATTGTGCCCATTGCCCGGGAACCAGATCAGGTCCACCCCCATCATCCGTCGCCCCGCGCAATGATCTCCGACCAGGGGACGCCCGAATGGATGTCCTGGTGCGCCTGAGACCAAGTTTCAGTTTCATAACCCGGAACATTTGCCGGAGTCAATCCCTCTGGAAGCGGACCGTGCATAAGCGGCGGGCAGGATCGGAAGCGCAACAGATCGATCAGCAGCTTTTCTCGGATCTCGCGGTAATCCGGATCATCCCATCGGTTGATGAGTTCACCCGGGTCAATGCGATGGTCGTAGAACTCACTCTCGTCTCCCGTAATATCGACCGTAATCCGAAATTCTTCTGTGCGCATCGACATATGGTGATACGACTTGACGTGTTCGCACAGCACAGCCTGCTTGTTCCAGGAATCCCTTCCCTGAAGAGCGGGAATCAGGCTTCTGCCCTGAACAGTATTGGGCGCATCAATACCCAGAAGATCGGTCAGAGTGGGATAGAGATCCACAGATTCCACAAACCCATCGAAAACCACCCCCTTCGGCAACGCTGCGGGATAGCACATGATAAACGGCACCCGATGGATACACTCGTAAAATCCGAGATTTTTCCAGATCAGACCGTGTTCGCCAGCAAAATCGCCGTGGTCTGCCGAATAAATGACAATCGTCTCCTCCAGAATACCCTGGGATTCCAATTCTTCGAGAATGCGCCCGATCTGCTCATCAATCAAGGAGACCAGCCCGTAGTAATGGGCAATGCACTTTTGCAGATGTGCCCTATCCCTGGGCCTGAACGGATAGGGAAGCTCCCCTCGTTTGGCCTGTTGCTGGCGTTCGGACTTGCCCTCAAACGCATCCGTTGCATTGTCCGGCACCGTTACCTCCTCGGGATCGTACATGCGATCAAAGGGCGCGGACACGGTAAGCGGGTCGTGTGGCCTTGAAAAAGAAATACACGCGAAGAAAGGTTTGCCCTTATCGCGGTCCCGAAGATATTTGACAGACTCATTCCCACACCAGACCTCGACCGAATGCGCCAGTGGCAGCGGCGAAGTCACCGCACATTCGGGGTGCTTTGCCCACTTTTTGGTCAGGTCAAAATCATCTGCCACCCCGGCCTCGACCAGACTGCGGAAATAGTCACAACTCAGAGGGTCGTCGGGTAGGGCGTCGGTCATGTGGTCAAAACGGTGATAATCGAACTCGCGGCGGGGCCAGTGGACGCCGATATGCCCCTTGCCGATAAGAGCCGTTTGATACCCCACCTTCTTCAATGTAGATGTGATCGGATTCAGGTGATCGGGCGGTTCGTCCGTATTGTTGTGCCGCCGGTGAAAATGCTCGTACATCCCCGTCATATAGGAAATTCGGGACGGACCACAATGCGCGCTATTGCCATACGCCCGCGAAAACCGCACCCCCTCGTGCGCCAGGCGATCCATATTCGGCGTCCGAAGCAGGGGTTCCCCAGCACAGGACATCGTGCGCGCATTGTGCTGATCGGTCAAAATCCAGAGAATGTTGGGTTGTTCAGTTGCCATGGTGGGTTATATCTCCTTTTGAAAATTCCAAATTACCAACCGTGAACATAATGCCCATCTCCAAGGGGAAACCAGATGTAGTCAACAAGGGAGGAAAGGAAGACCCCCGCGACGTAGCCTATCGGGAGACCGATGAAAAAAGGAGCTGCACTGCGATACAGACCAATGCCCCCGATGCGCATAATCAGGCTCTTGGCGGTCCAGGTCAGAAAGATGGAGAAAGCGTAGATCCGGGGACCCGTGGTATTCTGGAAGGCCAGGCCAAGGGGATGAAGGGGCCACCAGGACAGGCGGTTGCGCAACAATACCATGAGCAGAACCTGCAGGGCGCCGAAAAGACAAACGCCCACCTTGGCGGGGTCAAAGACGGTGAGATCGCTCTCCAGAACTTTCGCCGCCAGCCTGTTGTACGGAGCGACCAGTGCTCCCGCCGGGTTAAAAGGCCCTTTGTGCAAATTCTGTCCACCGTAGATGTAGGGCAAGTAGATCACAAAGAAGAAGGAGGCGAACAGGCCCGCGAGAAACGCCAACAGAACGAGCCAGACGACGAGTGATCGCCTAGGGGTGAACCTGCTGAGGAGCTTGAAGTGGTGGGGCAGCGCTGGCCAGGCCGGGATGCGGAGATTGCCGAAGAAGGCACCCGTGTTGACCATGCCGATGCCGACGAGGTCCCCCCGGGAGAGGTTCGCGGTTCCGACCAGAGTCTCCAGCATAGGTCCTCCTTTTACGGCCACCGGAAAGAGATGGGTAAACCCGCTGGCGGCCGTGAACTTGGCAACGGTCAGGTAGGCGATGTAGAGCATTAGAGTGTGGGCGATGGCCATTGGGAACGATATCCCGAAGGCGTGCATCAAGCCGACGATGAAGACGGTAGAGATCCCTAACCCGAGCAGGGCAATCCGATAGGATGCGGTCCCCTCATCTTTCGGATCACCCACGCCCCCGAGTGCGGTGCGCCAGACCCGCTGCAGATGGCCCCGCGCGACCCAGACCGACCAGAGCGCCAACAGGACCATTGCGCCGTAGCCCTCCAGGTCGAGGATCCCACTGGGAGGAGCCTGCTGTCCGGACAGTCCAATACCGAAGCCAGTGCGGTTCATGATCCCCAGTTTGAAGATCGCCAGCAGGCGGAACGCCCAGAGGCTGAGCAGGATATCCAGGTTGCAGAAGTAGGTAAGCCCGATCACAGTAGGCAGGACGCGGAGATAGACCGGAGGAAAGTCCCTGCTTACATGCACTGCCTTGGTCAGGTAGAATCCAAAAACGGTGATTTCGGGCAATACGACCGCGAAGTAACCTGCGATATTCCAGAGAAAGATACCAAATACCAGAAAAAAGCCCGCCCAGAAGACGCCATCGCGGAAGAGACGGGGTACCCGCCCCGGCTCGTCGAATCCCGACGTCAACTCTACGGCAAATTGCGCAAGCGGATAGGTCAATCGCTCGGCATCCTCCCACTGACGCTGGAGGATGATAAACGCGCAGATGCCGGCTGTGAGCACGGCGATGGGAATCGCCGTACCCCAGAAGAGGGGCCTGACCCACCCGATCCAGGGCACGGGTGTCTCGGGCGCAAGGCCGTCGTAATAGGGCCGTATAACGGCCGGAGACGCATCGGGCATATACCACCAGGGCAGAGCGTCGAAAAACGCCTCTTCCCACCGGTTTTCGGGGGAGGCGAAGTAGGTGGGTGCGGCCAGAGTACTCGCCCAGTAGCCAGTAAAACCCTCAAAGGGGATATTTCCGGCGATCCAGGACATGCTGTAGATCACCAGGAGTTCGGTACCGCTCAACGCCGCCCGGGGGAAGAATGCCTTCAGGCCCAAATTGACAAAGAGCCAGAGACCAAACGGGATCAGCATCGCCATCGGAAACTGGGACTTGTTCAGGGAAAAGGAGCCCATGACCATGCCGGCATAGTCGGCATAGATGTTGAGAATTACGACAGTGGCCGCGCCCAGGAGAACGGAGCGGAGGGTGATGCGGGCGGGCGCCTTCTCGGGAGCCTGGCTGGCGTTGGTATCAAGAGCTGAAGAATCTGGCATGGAATCTGTTAAAAAATCGCAATGGCGCAAAAGCCACCCATTCAAACCAAAAGGTCCCTGTCGAGTAAACTCTGCGCCACTTGAGATTCCCTCGGCCCCACCTGAAAGGGAAGCCGAGGGGATCTCGCGTTTTTAGCCTGTCAATTACAGCGAACCGGAAAAACTCAGACGGATCGGGGCATCGAAATATTTCCCGAAGTCGGAGTAGGCGATGTCCAGCCGAATATTTCGACCTGAGAAGGTGCCCTTCAGCCCTGCCCCGACGGTCCACGATTCTGCATCGTAGTCAAACTTATAGCCCGCGCGTAGCGCGACGATATTTTTCAACCACAGCTCGCCGCCCAGATTATAGCGCTGGTCGCGGTCGGTGAAGTAGGCCCCCTCAAAGGAGGCGGTCAGCGACATCGGGTCGCCCAACTCGCCGACAATCTCCATCGAAGTGCCCACATTGAACACCACCGGAAATTCCGCGGGGTCGCTGTGGATCTTCATCTCGTTGCCCAGGTTGTTAATGCCCATGCCAATGCGGAGGCTGCGGTAGCCGGTATGCAGCAACGTGTAGAGGCTCAGCGAGGTCCCGCCCAGCTTTTCCGGGCCGAGATTGGACTGGACAAATGAGAACTTGGCAGCCGCTGAAAGCTTGTCGGTCAACTGACGGGCAAAAATCACACCTAAGGCGTAGTCGCCTACATCCAGCATTTCTCCTGTGCCATTGGGCTCCAGGATGGTGGTCCGTTCGATCTCTGGAGGTTGGTGGTTGACCACGGAAATGCCCAGCATAGCGTTCCATCCAACATTGAGGGCGACAGCGCCAGAGTAGAACTTAGAATCTACCAGCCACTGTGCGTATCCGAAGGAATAACCCAACCGCCGCACCGAGGTGATACCGGCCGGATTCAAATAGATCGCATCCATGCCCTCGGCAACAGAGGTATAGGCGTCGCCCATCGCCGCAATACGGGCACTGGGTGTGACCTTCAGGAAGGCGAGCGTGCTCGGCCCTTGCTTTTCAAAAGCTCCGGTAACCTTGTCATTAAACAGGTGCGGCACGTCCAGTTCTTGCTGTGCCTCCGCCTCCAGCGCGCCGCAGACGGCAATCGCGATCGCAAATAAGAGAATTCTTTTCATAGTTGAAACCATCCTTTATTTAAAGCAGCTACTTGTGCAGGATAAAGGCTCCTCGAGACAGCTTGCCCATGCTCTCCTGTACTTCGGATTCCACGACAAAATAGTACAGCCCGGAAATGACCTCTCCACTGAGGAACCGGTCCTTTAACTCCCAATTGGTCTCGCCGAGAAGCGGGTTGTCGTGTTTGATTATCGCCACCATATCGCCCGATACCGAAAAGATGCGGATCGTGCACTTGTGGGGCAATCCCACAAATCGCAAGCTCTCGGCACCCTGGTAACTCTGGCCGTCCAGAGTCACACTGAACGGGTTGGGCACCACCCGCACCTGTCGCTCCAGGTTGTCGCTCATTGTGCTACTGGCCATCTTGGGGCGCAGCGGCACATTGACCTTTGTCTCCGGCGAGGAGTAGCCGCCCTCCAGTCCACTTCCAGTGAGGTGTTCCCGGACTTTCAGAGGCAGATCGGCCAGAGTCACTGACCCTTCGCTCCAGTCCTGTTTGGGAGAAGCAACGGCGCGGACATTGTAGATATAGCGGAAGCCAGCCAGAGAGTTCGTATCTACATACCTATACGTTCCGGCACTGGTGGCGGGAATCTCTTCCACCAGTGCCCACGGGCCGTATTCCTGAAAGGTAGATCGGTAGATCCGGTAGGCCACA
Organism: Candidatus Latescibacterota bacterium; assembly: GCA_022821275.1. Taxonomy (GTDB): domain Bacteria; phylum Latescibacterota; class UBA2968; order UBA2968; family UBA2968; genus VXRD01. Next base: position 26,562 of record JAJEDY010000048.1, read on the forward strand.
ACGTCGGCCGCCCCATATTCGGGATTGATTGCCTTTTCAGCTGCGTCGGTCCACGAGATCTCGATGTTGGCATCCTGGTTGTTTCCCGCCTGAAAGTCCACATCTGGTGGGGCGTTGGGGATGCGAAAGCCGCTGTCGTATGCGAACTGGGCGTGCGATAGGTTTTGCAGAAGGGCTTTTTCACCCTGGGCGAGCACCTGCTTGCGAGCATCGTCATTCAGGCCCCTTTCCCCCACCCCGAATGCCCAGCTCATCTGGTCCCTTGCAAAACCGGTCCTGGAATCGACATTGCTCTCTTCTATGTCCCCGGCGTGGCCGAAGACATAGGTGACCACGATCTTGGCCTTATCTCCAGGCGCCAGATCGTAGGGACCGTAGATCTGGTCGGACCAGACGACCCCCTCCGAGGGGGGATCGGCCATTGAGGGAGCCGTGTAAATATCGTAGAGTTCGGCCATACCTACGCCCTTGCCGATGGGATCGTCGATATTATCAAGCCCGTGTGCCCTGAACCAGTGCCCCAGAACCTGGTCGCTCTTCGGATCCACATAGCCCTGTACCAGATCGTTCGCGTTGAAAACGTGGCTGGAACCGGAATTGCGAAACGCCAGGGGGGCAAACCCGGCGTATTCGGGCGCGATCGGTGTGCCCTTTGGCCGGTCTCCGCTGGCGGGGAAGGAACCACCGGGGTTTTCAAGGTCGGGATCAAATGGATCTCCCGTGTCTTCCTCAAAGCTATTCGTGGTATTCCCGTCATATACATAGGTGATGTATTTGCCGGCAAAGTCCGCAGCGGTCAAGCCGCTGAGGGAATTGGGCTGAAAGCCGGGAGAGCCAGAGAAACGGAAGAAATCGTCCAGCCCACCCGACCTGTTGTATCGGATCATCCCACCTTCGTGCCCCCACCGGTAAGAGGTACCGGTGGAATTGACGTAGAGGGTGTTGTTGAAGCCGAAGTAGGTGTCGTTGAGCTGTTTGTCGCCCCGGTTCTCGAATTCGACATCCACGATAATGAAGTCGTCAAAGTCCTGGTGGCTCCAGGCGTATATCTTCCGCGTCATCACGATGTTGTGCTTGAACCGCGTCTGGGTGATGTGAATTTCCTCAGGCGCGTCCTGCACGGGTGGATAGATATGGTAGTCGTAATTGTGAATTTCGTAGGGGTCGGCGGCTGTGGCATCGCCCGACTTGGGCGTTGCGCCGGGATACCAGTTGGCCATTTCCAGGCCGACCTTGATCCCTCTGGTGGGCACGACCGTGCGGATACCCCAATTGGCCTCTGGGCCGTTCAGGATATCGTAGATCATCGGGAACACATCCTCCGAGGGGTGGCGCGGACCAGTCCATGAGACGTGTTTTTCTCCATCCACGTTCGTGAGTACCAGCACGCCATTGCCGGATGAATGCATGGTGCCTTCGGACTTGTTCGCACCGTCAGACCAGGCCTTGTCACCCCAGTATTCCATGTAATCGGTAGGATTCATCAGGGTGTAAAATCCCATCATCATGCCGGGGTAGATCAGACGGAATGCAGCCCGGCCCGCGCTGTCGGCGTAGTGCATGCCGGAAAACCCGTAGTTGTGAAAGGTCTCCCAGACAAGCGAGCGCGTCATCATGCGGCTGGCGTAGTAATCGAGCTGGGCCGAAGCGGTCAGGGCGCCCGACAGCAGCAACGCCAGCGCCAGCAGGCCCACCCCAAGCCATTTCTTTATCAGAGATACAAACATTGAAATTCCTCCAGTGTATATTCAAGGTCAAAACTTCAGGCGTGCGCCGACCACCCAGTTGCGGGGATAGCGGCCCAGTCCCTGGTCGTAACGGTCTATATCGCCGTCCCCATACTTCAGATAGGTGCCGTTATCCGGGTCTGGCATCTGCTTCCCCCACTGTATCCAATCGAAACCGGTAGTCATGTCGGCCTTGTCGTTCCAGAGATTGCGGATCTCCAGAAAAGCGGTGGCTGTCATAGTGCCGCCAATGTAGAATTCCTTCTCCAGGTTGATATCGCTAACCAGAGAGATCGGCCCGGTCCGTCGCTCCTGGGGACCTGTCGGAGGCGTATAGTTGAAGGGAATGCCGGTATGGAGCCGGTAGAGCAACGATATCCGGAGGCTGGCCAGGGGTGCAATGTGAAAGTCAGCAGGACTGGAGAAAAGGAATTGCCCGCTGAGAATATTGCGCCGATCGATACCGCTTTGCAATGTCGGCGTATTGTATCGGCCGATAGTGTACGCATAAATCCCTGGCTCGAGTATCTCCACCGGAGCGTTCCAGTAGCCATCGGACAGAGGCTCGCCGATTCGGCTATCGTAATCCCTGAGTTGTGCCCTGGCCCTTTCGGCCAATTGCACCCGCTCCTCCTGGGTGGGCGCATGGGGGACCTCCTGTCCGTCCGCCTGCGCATCCACACCCACGAAGTATCGGTCACTCATGACGTATGAGGGGCCAACCACGTGGTAGGCTCGCCAGTTCCGAAAGCCGGAGTTATTCATATTTTTTGTCCACGCGAGATTGTACGCCACGTTGAACGTGACCATGTTGCTGAACTGCTTTCGCAGAGAGACCTCGAACCCCCGGGACCACTTCCGACCCCGGTTGCCGGATCCCCTTGAAGATACGCCGTCGTACCCGAAAGCCGGTTCCTCCAGGCGCCAGGAGGTGGAGCCGTTGGTGATAATCCCCATCTGATCCCTGTAAAAGGCGGTGACACTGGCAACGTATTCACCGGCGAAGTTCCAGTCAAATCCGGCCTCGAAACTGGTTGATTTTTCCGGCTCGATGTCGGACATCCCGGAGACCGCGTGGTGGAACTGCTTCAGGCTGTTGTACTTCTCCCTCTGATCGATCTGTCCGTTCCCGTTCACATCCCTGTCCTCTCCGGTCCCGCCGAATTCCCGCTGGTAAAAATTCTGGATATCGGGAAATTGCCGGAAGACGCCAGTGAAGAACCGGATCGTGGAGCGATCGGTGATGGGATGAGAGACCCCAATCCGGGGACTCCAGGCGTGCAAAATCGGGAGGTCTTCGGTTACGGGCATGTTTCGAAAGCGCGTCAGGGATTCGTAGTGTCTGAACATCCAGAGCGTGGCGATATTGCGCCAGCCCTTTACCGGATCCATCGCGTCGAACCGGATACCGGCGTTGATCACCAGGCCCTCAAATTCCATCTTGTCCTGGATATAGATCCCGTACTGGATGGGATGAGCCCGCTCCATACCGATGATGGGGTCGCCCGATCCGCCAGCAAGGCGGATCGTAAAAGCGCGGGCCTGCCGGGAGCCTTCCTCGTGGTGATAGAGGCCGTAGCGGGTGATCTCAAACCCGGTTTTGACAAAGTGTCCCTTGGTGACCTGGCTGCTCAGATCGGCTTTGAGGCGCACCCGCTTGTTGTCCATATACTTAAAGGAATAAATGTCCCTCGGCAGGAAGTACCCCTTGCTGTCGCGCCGGATGCCTTCGGTAACAGGGGGCACATCGCTGGTGTCGGTCAGGGTTTGCTGCCAGTTGAGACGCACTTCATAGAAGGTCGTGGGGGATAGGGTATGGGTAAAGAGGAGATACGCCATCCTTTCGCTGAAGTTCTGTTTGCCGGCTGCGGAATAACCCTCGGGCAGGAACAGGTTGCGCCCGCTCCTGGTGATACCCCGCACACCCCCATCGGTATCTAGCTGCTGGCCAGCGAAGGGATCATCGGGATCGATCCTCGTATTGGATCCTCCAATTCGCCTGCTGCCTCTGGTTCCGGGATCGAACCCCTCGTAGTAGGCGAAAACCCCGCCCAACTTCACCTTGAAGTTGGGGGACGGCCGGGTGACAAAATTGCCGAAGGTCTGGATGTTAAACGGCTCGCGGTTGAGCGCGCTGGGATAGATGGGGGCCTTGCGACTGTGGGCCGCATTCACAAAGAAGGAGACATCCCTGGCGATCGGACCAGAGGCCGAACCCTCCAAATAGTGCCCGAACACGCCCGTGTAGTCGGTGCGTTCATGCACCTTGCGCCCGGTCTCGGGATCGGTCTCGTTCGCAAAGGTCGGATCATTCCAATCCACCTTGCCTGCGTGGAAGGGATGATCGTAGATATTCGGTCCCCAGTGCCTCTTGGCCGGCAGGTCCAGGCGGTATTCCCCAAAGCCCGTATAGGCGTCCCGGCCCTCTTTGGTGACCAGGCTGATCACGCCGGCCTGAGCGTTGCCGTACTCGGCCTCCATCCCACCGGTAACCACCTGCACCTCCTGCAGGGCACTTTTGTTGATGCCCATCCAGGTGGGGGCGACAAATCCGTCGTTGTTGACGAGCCGAACCCCGTCAATTTCCACGAAGGTATCGTTTGAGCCAGCCATAGACGCATTGTTGCTGCCCCGGATGCGGAGATTGCCGTCCAGCGACACGCCCGGCTGTAGCGCAATCACCTCATCAAGGGTGCGCGCAAGGGGTACGTTCTCGATGTCCTCGGCATCGACGACATAGCGGCTGAAGGTCCGGTCCGGCTCCACTGGCGGTCGCTCGGCAATCACCACCAGTTCTTCGGCCTGTAGCGCGGCCTCCACCAGGTTAAAATCGACGGTGGTGGTGAAGTCCGCACGCACGACCACATCCTGTTTGGTCGCCGCGGTATAACCGACCATTGAGGCTTCCAGTTTATACCTGCCAGGTTCGACCGACAGGATGAGAAAGTAGCCCTCTGCATCGGTCGTAGCACCCCTGCGGGTGCCCTGGATCACCACGTTGGCCCCGGGCAGTGGCGCGCCAGAGGCGTCGGCCACAACACCATTGAGTTTGCCGACCGTCCCGGCTGGTACGTCTGCGGGCGAGAAGGCGACCAGCACCCCAACGAGAAACGGGCAAACCAAATAATAAAGGTATTTCATAGAAAAACCTCCTTATCGCGTAAAGTCGAATCTGAAATGACACATGGCTACTGCTGGGTATAGAACTTGAACCGCACACCGACGTTGAGCTTCTGGAAAGGGAAGACCTCTTCCAATCCCCAGGCCTCCAGCGGACGCACACTACCCAACACGACGTTATACTGCCCTCTTAAGTCAATGGTCAGAGATTGGGAGGTGAAAAACTGCACGCCCAACCCAACATTGAGCCCCAGCGTCATGTGCTGGTCAATCGCAGGCTCCAACAGCAGATTCTCGTTCAGAGGCGGCGCGGGCTGACCGGGCCAGATCAATCCACTGACCTCGTTCTTATATTTAAAATACCCCGTACCCACCACCAGATAGGGCGCCCTACCCCCGCCTTCTGTCAGCTTCCTGCCCCCCTGATTGAAATGATACAGCCAGCTAATCGTCCCGCCCATCCATGTCATCTTCGAACTGGCCTGTGGGCTGGCATACTCCTGCTTGTCGATCGACCAGAGAAATTTCCGGTTCTCCAGTTCTCCGCCACTGTATTTGACGTAGTGTCCCTCCACTTCGGCGGTCCACTGCTCGTTGAGGACATAGAGCACCGTCCCACCGAGATTGATACCACCGGAGGGAAACCATTCGTTTAATTTGAAGGTAGGCAGATCGTAGCTGGCAGCGACGCCAAAGCCCCACGTCCCACCAACTTGCGCAACGGCGCCAAAGGGCCAGGCCAGCAGCAAGACCCCCGCTAAGAGCAACATCCTATATTTCATAGTTCCTCCTTTTTTGAGACCTTCAATCCCCTCGAAAACCACCCCAAAATACTATTAGATCTTCCCGCGCTTCACCTCCTTTCAACAGGTATAACAGTTTACTACATAGCACTTTAATACAAGATTTATCTTGACAATAAGAGACAACCCGTTTTATTTTTTGACCTGGATATGCGAGGAGGTGACAGCACCTCTTCACATCTTTCCAAAGCCGTTAGCTCCAGTCCCACCAAGGTCGGTAGCTGACGGCTCTTTTTTTGTTTGAACTCACATATCTCTTTCCCTTATACACCTTTCTGATAGTGCCCAGCAGTTCATCAGAAAGGTCTGAAAAAAAGATAAACTTTAAGAATTCCTATGTCAAGCTATTAGTCAAAGTAAATATGCCCTTCTCAATTTCATATTCACCAACTATGCACGCTGTGACCTTGTCCAGGGAACCAGGCAGCGTCGATGAGGAAACACCAGACGACCCCGAACGTGTACCCAATCAGCAGACCCAAAAACAGGGGCATGGCCCGACGGTAGAGAGCCACCCCGCCAACGCGCATCAGGATCGCCTTGCAGGCCCAGGCGAAGAAGACCGGGATGACGAGAGACTTAGAGTTGTCCGAAGCGGATATGGCCAAACCGATGGGATGGATTGACCACCAGGCGAACCGATACCTCAGGAAGGTGAGCAAACCCATCAGAGCCGCGCCAATGCCAAAGAAGATCATCCGGTCCTGGGCCATTGGCCCAGGTGTCCTCATATGCGACAGGGTAGAGGAGAAGACACTCTTGGGATTCCCTTTGTAGTAGAACGCAAAGTTGTAGGCCCCGTGGATGTATCCCAGATAAAGCGTAAGCCAGACCGAGGCGACAAGCCCGACCAATGCACCGACCACTACCCAGAACACCAGCATGCGTCGGTTTTTCCGAATTAAGTCACCCAGCTTGACGGCCTGCGCCAGCCCCGGCGCGAACAGGCCCCGGATATAGTCGATCAGCGAATATGAGAGAAGCATCGAGGTGAGGGTGGACCCTGTCATCACGTCGGTTCCACGCATGTCCATCGTAAAGGCCTGTGCGGTAATGGGGGCCTGTGTGATGACCAGGCCGGTCTCGGAGACGATTCGAGCCATCCCGATGTAAATGATCCCCGTACCGGCCAGGAACACCAGTGCGGTAAGGAGGTCCATGCCGGATTGATGGATCAGAAACAGGATATACAACAGGCTCAGCAACAGGCCCAAAACCGATGTGCGGTAAGAGAGGATTTCCTGGCGGTCGTCGGCTGGATAACGGGAATTGAGGGCCTTCAAAAATACGTCCCTCAGATGGTGCCGGGCCACCCAAAGTCGCCAGAGGACCAGGCTGGCCAGTGCGCCGAAACACTGCCAGGACTGAATCTCCTGATCGGCGGTGAAAGAGTCCGAGGGTTGTTCGGTCTGCAGGCCCATGCGGTTGATGATGTGCCCTTCCACCACGTGGATCACAAAGAAGAACCAGACGCTGAAGAGGACCTCCAGATTAGCGAAGTAAGCAAAGCCAAGGGTGTAGAACTGCAAAGGGCGAACTCGTAGGGACGGCGAGTAGCGCGTGAATTGGAAGTAGCCCCCGGAGGGGATAAGGGCGATATCGGGGACGGCGGGAAAGAACCAGGAGAGAGATTTCCAGAAGAAGAGTCCAAACGCCAGAAGGGCCGCGACCCAGAAGAGCTTGCTCCGCATCAAGGCCGGCCAGAGGCGCTCCGAATCGGCGTCTCGGGCCAATTCAATCGGTATGGAGACCAGCGGGTACACGAGTTTCTCGTGCTCGACCCACTGCTTTCGAAGGATGACCATCACACACGCCGTTCCAACCAGGATAGCCGCGATGAGGCTGCTCCACCACACCAGCGGGACCAGCCAGACCGTCCAGGGAGCCTGTGCGCCTGGAGGCAGCCCCTCGTAAAACATCCTCAGGGCCTCACGGTCAGTGGGCACCATCCAGGTGCTGAGATGGGGATGGTAGAATTCGGCCCACTGGTTTTCAGGGGTGTCGAAGTAGAACGGGGAAGTGATGATGCCCAGGAAAAAGCCAGTAATGCCGGAACCGGGAACGACCGACCCGACAATACCTATAGCCACGACTGTCAGAAGTTCGGCGGGGGAAAAGGCAAGCCGTTGCCGATAGAGCTTGAGCAGAGGATTGAGAAATCCCACCAGGAGGACGAAGAGGGCCAGGAGTGGGAGTTGAAAATAGGCCAGGTTAAGCCGGGTGGACTTGACCACCGCTTCGGCATAGGTCACCCAGAGGTTGGTGAGGATCACAATGGAGAGCCCCAGAGCGACCGCCCGGAATGTGACCCCACGCTCGGGGAACGGACTGGCCTGCGTTTCGGGCCGTGGAGCAGCAATGACATTCTCAGACATTATTCCTCCTTTGATCTGGAGGCAAGTCGTTTATCCACGCATCGCCTTGTAATCAACCGTCGCAAAAGCACCCTTCCATTCCCTTCCAAACGCAATCACATCTTCCGCGCCCTCTTTCAGCGATACCCCGACCACATTCGGCGCCACCTTTCGCACGCATGGCCTGTTCTCGCCCTCTCGATGCGGCACAATAACCGCGGATGAGTCAGTAGATTGCGAAAATCTACGATTCGACGAGCCTGTGTGATGCTACCGAAAATCTCCTCCGACAGGCGATTAAGGGCTGCAAGTGCTTCGCCAATAATTGTGAACTCACGCTCTACTGAGGAACGGACGAGCCGGTTGTCTTCGTAGCTCTGGAGATCGAGGCCCTGAACTGCGTTGGTGATTGCATCGCAAGCCTCAATCACATCAGACAGGTAGGCTCTTGCGTCACGCGGCATACAGCAACTCCTTCGTCTTCTCAATGTCGCGGGCGATATAGCGGTTCTTCACAGCTCCGGAAACGACCAGATCGACTTGATCACCCAGTATCGTTCTCAGGTCTTCCAGCAGACCGAAATAGGCATCGACTCGAGCATAAGGCTCCATCGGACCAAGTTCGACCAATAGATCCACGTCACTCTGACCGGGATGGAAGTCATCGTGTAGAGCTGAACCAAAGGCGTCCAACCGGGTTACGCCATGGCGCTTGCAGGCTTTCGCGATGGCGTCGCGCTTGCTTTCGAGAATCTCTGTCATCATTACCTCCATTGCAATCGAACCGCGTTCGCTTATGAACTTCTGTTGCACATCGCTTCACAACACCGCCAATAATTTCCCCACCTTATCCTCAAAAATCATCTGCCATTCAGACGCCAGCATACAATCGCTATCTTCCTGTGCACCGCCCCAATTTTTGAGTTGCTCAGCCGTTGGCGTATAATAGATATAACCATTTGTAACACCTGCGATAAAAGTAAACTTATGCGGAGACCTTTTCTTAATATTGAGACCAATCTCCACCGACAACTCACCCGGGAACGTAACCAGAACAAATTCCCCAACCCTCAAACCCATCATCTCAACTTCGATTGTACTCTCTCCAGCCGCTACATTCCGCGCCTGATGTTTCTTAAGCAAATTTAGATTGATCTGGATCCTCGTCAATTGCTCCATCGCGTAAATATTCTCAATATACTGATTCATATTCGCTCTATTTTCGGCATCCAGCTTCTTCAAACCATCTCTCCCCATCATCTCCTCATGCAAATAACGGTGAGAATAATAAGATGGAAAATCGCGGGAAAGATTGTATTTCACATACAGGGGAATAAACGTCTTCAAATTGAGACTCGTCCCCTTCAAAGCCTGAAGCAATTGTATCTGTTCCGCCTGTAGAGATTCTATACGCCCCGCGAGATCGGCCCTCGGCAGTTCAATGGTCTCGCGAACGATCTTCAACGCCCCGCCTTCACTGCTACAGATCTTCTTCAACCCCTGCAATGTGTTAAGACCCAGCATATTTCCCAGAACCTCGGCATCCCGAGGATTATTGACATCCTTGTACAAAATCGGATTGACATCGCCTCCGCAACCCTGCAAAAACAGCGCAATCGTATCCTCGCTCAAATTATTTTCAATCACCTTTGACGCAAACCCAGAAATATCCGCCGTATTCTCTCTACTCGGCACCTCCAGAATCGGATGACACGCAAAATTGAAAACAACCGCCAGCGTCTCTCCATCCTCCCGGTCCAGCCGAAGAATGCCAATCTCCGGATCAACTGGCCCGACCGAAGCGACCTCCTCATCGGGTGGAAGCGAATACGCGTGACGGACATCGGCTTCCTTTCCATTCTTCAACACAAGCCTGCGGTTCTCCATAATCCTGTCCTCGTAGCCGGTACCAGCACCGACACTTACGGGGACCATATTTTGCCACGCCTCTACCACCGCCCGAACAGTCCGCGCTTCCACATCTGCACAAACCCTGCCATGACAATGGCTCGCATTGATCAAAACACGCGCGGGATCGAGCTTTAACTCCCTATTCAATTGCGAACGCACATTGGCGAGAAAGTCATTTCTGATAGAACCGATCTCAGCTATCGCTACCGCATCTACAGTCACAACAACAGCGGTCTCAGCACCAGACTTCAACACCAGCGCTTTGACGTAAAGTGGATCATTAGCCGGTCCCGCCTCTGAATCGGTTATCACCACCCTGGCAACACCCGCCAGAAAATTGTTCGAAATCATTTCCATACCTTACTTAAAGCCCCAGATCTCTCAGATTGTAGTTCTTCAAAATACTCTCCCGCGTCTCCTCATTCCAGCGATTGGCATCCTCCTCCCCAATCAAAGGCTGATAAACATAGCGAGGCTCATCTGGAAACCGTTGCTGCCGCGCATCAATCCCCAAAGCGATCAAACGAGAGCGCTCATAGATGCGCGCCTCGTCGTAAATCACCTCCTCGTCCCCGCGCCTCACCCGCGCATTCAGAACAGAAGACCGGCGGTGAAAGCCAAAATTGATCGTCATCCGCTTATCCGGCGACGTATTGGCAAAAGAAGCGTGCAGAGCCTGGCGGTTGGACATAACCACATCGCCGGGTTCACACACCATGGGAACCGCCCCCGGCAAACGGTCAGAACCATTGTTATCCGCAATCATCGCTTTAATATCCAGCTTGCCCTGCTTGTGCGACCCCGGAACCACCCACACCCCATTGGCCGCAGTACTACCGAAAAGCTGAGCCATAAAATTAAACCCATGCGTCCCTTCATCCCAATCGGGCCTATCCCACTGCGTGGTGCCATCCTGATGCCAGGCCACCGATGCCCCCAGCCCCGGCTGCTTGACAATAATAGACTCCGTAAACGGCGTAAAATCCGGCCCATTGATCTGCTCTGCAACAGACAGCAGTTCGGGATGTCCGTAAAGCCGCAAACAAGAATCCATAATTTGCAGAGGCGCAGCGATATTGGAAATCACATAATCCGGCGCATCAGCCGGAGGCTCTGGCTCTGTCATCCTGGCCGGATGCCGCCCATTATTGCTCGACGTACCCCCTACGGGATCGCTCAGTGGTCTGACAAAGCGAAAAGGCTGTCGCGCCAAATCTGCCCCAAGTGCTCTGCGGCCCTTTGCATCAACCACCGCGTCTTTAGTATGCGGCGCTCGCTCAAACGCATGCGCCAGATCCGCATGCAAATCTTCGAGTTCTTCATCGCCCAGCGCACCCTCAAACACATAAAAACCCACGCGCCAATACGCCTCTACAATATCCTCATCCAGCGTACCGTCCGCATTAAATTTGATAGCACCGCGATTCCCAAGCGCGAACGCCATCTCCTCGCCCTCGCGGACATAAGCGTCCTCTGATTTATCCATTTTATCTCTCCTTTTTTCACACTTCTCACTTCTCACTTCCCCTTTACCATCCATGCGTCCAGTGCGGCGTTGACGGAAACCAGATATAATCCACAAGCGAAGAAAGCGCGCACCCCGTCACATATCCAACGACGAGACCAAAGAAAAACGGACGCACGCGATTGTAAAGCGGGATACCACCAAACCGCAGAATCATATGCTTGGCCGACCACGTCAGGAACATACTGAACGCATAAGTCCTCGACCCTATACTAATCTGAAAAGCCAGCCCCATCGGATGCAGCGGCCACCACGGCACGCGATTTCGCAAAAGCGTAAGCAAACCGGCAAAAAGCACGCCCAGAACCCACACAGTCGCCTTGGCCGGATCGAACACCGTCTTATCGGCCTGCACAATAATCGAAACCATGCGATTATAGAGATTCTTATTGCCACCTTGAAATCCGCCCAACCCCAAATTCTGCGCCGCATTGTCATAGCCGAGATAAATCGTATAGAGCATAGACGCGAAAAAACACGTCGAAAAAGCCAAAAAAATCGTCCACACAACCCGCTTCCGTTTCACTTCGGACGAAAAAATTTTGAGATGATGGGGCAGCGAAGGCCAGACCGGAATGCGGTAATTCCCAAAAAACATATTGGAATTGACGAGACCCAGACCAACGACCTCCCTGCGCGTAAACGTCGAATAGCCAATCAGACTCTCAATAATTCGCCCGCCTCGAACCGCCACCGGAAACAAATAGGAGAACCCACTCGCCGCCGTGTATTTCGCAATCGTAAAATAGGCAATATAGAGAAGCGCCACCTGAAGAATCGCAAGGGGCAGCGAAAGCCCCATATACGTGACAAACCCCACGACAAAAATCGTAGAAAGCACCAACCCCACAAGCGCAAAACGGTAAGGGATAAGACCATCATCTTTGGGAGATCGACAGCCTTCCATCGCCGCCTGAAACACCCTGCGCAAATGCCCCCGAGCAATCCAGACCGACCACAGCGCGAGAAAAACAAAAGCTCCGTGAGATTCCAGCAGCAAAATCTCATAGGCATCTGCCTGCTGACCCGTATAGCCCACCGTATATCCAACGCGGTTGATAAATCCCTCTTTCAAAATCGCAAAAAGTCGAAACGCCCAAAAAGAAAGAAGAATATCGAGATTGCACAAATAAGTCAGCCCAATAACGGGCGGCATAATACGCAGCCTCAAAGGCGGGAAATGTTCTGCAATAATAACATCCTTATTCGCGATACGAACCGAATCGTAAATCCCAATATGGGGCAAATTGGGCGCAAAATACGTGATGATATTATAGACATAAACCAGCAGCACAACCAGAACGCCCGCCCAGAAGATGCCGTCTTTGAACATCGCGGGAATGCGCTCTTTACCGTCAAAACCCTCGGTCAGAGCGACGGGAAAAGTCACCAGAGGAAAAGTCAGCTTTTCGGCATCTTCCCACTGCCTCTGAAAAATAACCGAAACACAAAGCGCGGCCACCACAAGCGCGATAGACAAGCTGAACCACCAGCAAAGTGTGCCTACCCAACTCCCCCACGGAATACTCTCGCCCGGTGGCAGCCCCTCGTAAAAGGTCGTTATGGACCCCTTAGACACCTGGGGCAACACCCACCAGGGCATAACGTCAAAAAGAAACTCCTCCCATCGGTTTTCCGGCGAAGCATAATAAGTCGGGGAACTGACAATACCGCCCCAATACGTGGCCCATCCCGCAACGGGAATCGTCCCCACGATCCACGACATACTGTAAATCAAAACGAGTTCAGAACTGGAAAGCGCAATGCGGGGCCAAAAGAATCTGAGAATGAGATTGACGCCAATCCAACCCACAAAAGGCAACAACACGGACATCGGGAGTTGCGACTTAACCAGCGCGCTATTGACGAGCACCATGCCCGTATAATTCGTATAAGTATTGAGCAAAACCCCCGTAGCCACACCCAATATAACTGCCCGCACAGTAATAACCGGCCGTTTTTGTTCGGATACATCCTCTGAAGGTTGAGCGCGTGCCATAACGACCTTAATCGTCATAAGTGACGACAACATCATCGCCATCAATCTCTACCGCGTAGGTCTTGACATACACCTCCGGATCCACTTTACGGGTATCTCAGTACCTGTTAAACCAAAAGTACTGACACCTCTGAGCACTTGTCAAGACAGAACGGGCTATTTTTGTTGACGTATTGGGAGATTGGTAGTTATTTCTTACCCTCAAAATCATGTTCACGGATGAAAGGAGCGTATTATGGCAAACAAAATTCGAGTCGCAGTAATCGGCACAGGACAGCGCGGACCATCGCATGCGCGCGAGCTATTGGGATGCGATGAAGCCGAACTCGCGCTCGTATGCGACCTGGACGAAGAACGCGCCAAAAACGCGGCTGAAAATTTCAACGTAAAATACGAACTCGACCATCGGGAAGTCATCGCGCGGAATGACATCGACGCCCTGGCAATTGCAACACACACGCGACACCACGCAGGCGTCATGCGCGACGCAGCCGCGGCAGGCAAACCATTTCTGGTCGAAAAACCATACTGCGACAGCATTGAATCGGGCGTAGAAATCTGTGAAACGGCAGAAAAAAATAACGTCGTAGCAATGGTGGGATATCAATCTCGCTTCACGGCTTTTGCCCAGGAAATGAAAGCCCTTGCCTCACAGATCGACCTGATACAAACCAACGTAACACTTCAGCGCGGATTTTTTAACCCGCAGTATTTCTTCCCCGAACACTACAGCGGCATCCTCGACGCGCTATCGCACACCATGGACCTGGCTTTGTGGTGGACGGGATCTTTGCCCGTAGAAGTCATGGGACACGAGCGTTGCGGCTTATTCAAACCCGACAAAGACGCCGTAGAATTCGTCAACATCACGACCCGGTGTAAAAACGGGCAAATCGTGTGTATGACCGGCAGCATGGCGGGCATCCAGATGCAAAACATCTATCAAATGGCGGGCTTGCGGGGAAACATCTCGGCGACAGAGCGCAATCGAATCCGATACGTGACCCATCGCGGATTTGAAGAAGACAAAACACCGATTGACCTGAAAAAAGGAGAATGGACGGGTTCGGGACAGCCGCCGACAGACATGTGGACGCATTTCGCGCAATGCGTAAAAGAAGGGCGAACCGATGTATCACCCGGAGCGAGCTTGCGAGATGGACTCGCACAAGTAGCGGTAAGCGAAGGCGCGTATTTCTCTTCCCGCGAAGGAAAAGCCATCACAGTCGCGCTTTAGCGAAGGAAAACAAAATGAAACTCGGATGTCAGGCGAGATCATTTGGCAAAGGCATATACCCCAGCGAAGCGGATTTCCTCGCAGTTGTCCACCAGATCGGAAACCTCGGATTCAAGGGACTGGAAGCAAATTGGAAAAATCTGGAGCGCTATTTTCAAGATCCCGAAGCATTCAAACGCATCCTGACCGAAACCAATCTCGAACTAATTGGCGCGCATTACGGTGCCGCTCACTGGGATGAATCCTCGCGTGAGCAAATCAGAACCGAAGGCAGTCAAATCGCCGACTTTGTTTCCTCCGTCGGCGGACAGTACATCGTCTGTAGCGGACGGCGCCCAACACAGGGAGCCGTATCAGATGAAATGTGGGAAAAAACCGCAGAAGGTCTGAACCTCCTGGGTGAACACTGCGCGCCCAAAGGCATCCAACTCGCCTATCACAACCACTGGTGGGAATCTGAGCAAGAAGGACTGGTCAAACTATCGTCATATACCGACCCGTCATACGTGGGATTTGCCTTTGACACCGGACATCACATACGGGCGGGCAAAGACGCAATCGCATTGGTGGGAGAACTCTCAAACAGACTACACATCATCCACCTCGCAGACCATTCAGCAGACGCCAAAGGCAATGCCCTTCGACCGCAACTGGGCACTGGCGTATTAGACCTATCAGCATTGCGAAACGCGCTACAAGGATTTACGGGATGGCTGGTTTTAGAAGAAGAAAATAACGCCCCATCCCCAGAGAAACAGGTAGCCGAATGCATCGAAGTAATGAGAACAATGACTTAAAATCCCTTGAATCCACGCGAAAGGATAGTTATGGAATTCGTTCAAAAAGATGTGCGGATAACACCGCATTATTTTCGAGACGACGGAATAGTTCCAAACAGCGCGTTCCCCCTCATAGTCTATCAAGACGCTCTATCACTACCCGAAGACGATCCCGCACGGGCATTTGAGCAGGTATTTGCGGCCAATCGCTGGTCGCGTTCATGGCGCAATGGCATTTATCCCTTTCACCACTACCACGCCACAGCGCACGAAGTGTTGGGCATCGCACAGGGAAGTGCCAGAGTATGCATGGGAGGTGAACAGGGCGCGCGCTTGACAATCGGACCTGGCGATGTCATGGTCGTTCCCGCGGGCGTGGGACACAAAAACCTGGGCGCGAGTTCAGATCTATTGGTCGTAGGCGCGTATCCCGATGGACAGCACCCGGACCTGTGCCGGGAAAGTGCTCATGAACACAGACACGCCCTGGAAAATATCCCCAAAGTACCAATGCCCGCTTCTGATCCCGTCTTTGGAATAAATGGTGCCGTAATGAATTTATGGAAATAGTAATAGGCGGCGTAACTCTACCACTCAACGGGCGGGCACAGGGGCACCGCCCCTACTGCTATCGCTGATTTAATATTCCACCCTTCTATGAGGTTTTTATGCAACAGACAAACATGCTCTACATCATCTCCGATCAACACAATCGCAATCTACTCGGATGTTATGGGCATCCGGTGGTGCAAACGCCCAACCTGGACCGGCTATCCGAACAGGGCACGCGGTTCACCAATGCCTACACCAACTGCCCAATTTGCGTCCCGGCGCGCGCATCTCTCGCCACCGGACGCTACGTACATCAAATTGGCAACTGGGATAATGGACATCCATACATCGGAGACACGCCAAGCTGGCATCACCGCTTGCGCGAGCAGGGTTTTAACGCCACATCAATTGGTAAACTACACTTTAAGGGCCAGGACACAGATCACGGATTCACCGAAGAAATCGAGCCATTAAACGTCGTCGATGGCACAGGCGATGTCCTCGGCTGTATCCGAACACAGCCGCCCTTTCGCAACAAACGGCCGGGAATCCGAGAGGCCGGACCGGGTGACTCGACCTACTTGCAATACGACCAGCGCAATGCTGACAACGCCATAAAGTGGTTACAGGAGCATCGGCACGACGAAAAACCCTGGTGTCTGTTTTTATCATTTGTATGCCCACACCCGCCGTATATTTCGCCGCCAGACACATACGACATCTACGACCCGGACCAATTGCCCATGCCGCCGCAATGGCGAACTGAGGACTGGCCCGATCATCCCGCAATGGACTACTTCAGGCGATTCTTCACATTTGACCCCCAATTCCCCGAAGCCACCGTGCGGCAACTAAATGCGGCGTACTACGGTGTCTGCACATATTTGGATCGGCAAATCGGTCGGGTACTAAACACCCTGGACGAACTGGGATTAACCAACACAACGCGCCTGATCTATACAACAGACCACGGTGAACACCTGGGCGGACGCGGTATCTACGGCAAATTTACAATGCATGAAGAATCCGCCGCCGTGCCATTTTTGATGGCAGGTCCCGACGTTCCCGCGGGCAAAGTCGTAGAAACACCCGTATCGCTCGTCGATAGTTTCCCGACAATTTTGGAAGCCGTGGGCGCGCAACAAACCGAGGAAGACGCGGATTTACCGGGCGAATCCCTGTGGTCCATTGCACAGGAAGAAGACCGCGACCGCACGGTCTTTAGCGAATACCACGCGATAGGCGCGCAGAACGGGGCGTACATGTTGCGAAACCAAAAATACAAATACATATACCACGCCAATAATCCACCGCAACTATTCGATACAATAGACGACCCCGAAGAGTGCCGTGACCTCGCGCAATCCTCCGATCACCAGAAAGTCCTGGAAACCTTCGAACGCGAATTGCGCGACCTCCTCGATCCCGAAGTCGTGGACACTCAGGCCAAAGCCTCGCAAAAAGCAATGATTGAATCTCTGGGTGGCGAAGAAGCCGTCATTCATCGGGGCGCATTTGACAACTCGCCCGTACCCGGCGAAGCACCAAAATTTCGACAGCACGGAACGGAGTGAGCACAGGAGATAATCATGGCTGAAACCGTCAAATTATTCCTCAATGGCGAATGGGTGGCATCTGAAGCAACGGAAACAGTACCCGTTTACAACCCATCGGATGGAACGGAAATAGCGGCAACACCCTTATGTGGCGCGTCAGAGATAGATCGCGTGGTACAATCAGCCGCAGATGCATTTCCCGAATGGGCGAACATACCGGCAGTTGATCGCGCCCGCGTGATGTTCCGGCTCGTCGCACTCATGGAAACCCACTTCGAAGAACTGGCCCAACTCGTAACCCTCGAAAACGGCAAAACCATAGAAGATGCACGCGGTGAAATTCGACGTGGGATCGAAGTCGCAGAATTTGCCTGCGGTGCGCCCGCGCTCTTGATGGGCGACGCGCTGGAAAATATCGCACAGGGAATAGATTGCGACACCATCCGACAACCCCTGGGCGTATCCGTAGGCATCACGCCATTCAACTTTCCATCTATGGTACCCATGTGGACATTGCCCATTGCCCTCGTATGCGGCAACACCTACGTATTAAAACCATCGGAGCGCGTGCCCTTGAGTGCAATCCGAATTGGCGAATTATTGGCCGAAGCCGGATTACCACCCGGCGTATTCAACATCGCACACGGTGGAAAGGACGCGGTAGATGCCCTGCTCGCCCATCCCGAAGTAAAAACCATTTCATTCGTCGGATCAACACCCGTGGCGCGCTATGTCTATGAGACAGCCACCCGCAATGGCAAACGCGTACAATCAGCCGGTGGCGCGAAAAATTACATAATCGTATTGCCCGACGCCGACCTGGACTCAACCGTAGCTGCCGTCATGGGATCTGCTTATGGCTGCGCGGGCGAACGGTGCATGGCTGGCAGTGTACTCGTCTGCGCCGAAGGAGCCGGTGACCGTTTTCTGGAACCCCTCAGCGAAACCGCGCGCGAATTTCGGGTGGGACCAACCGACCGCGATCCCGGTGTGGATATGGGACCAGTAGTGACCAAAACGCACCTGGACCGCATCCATCAACACATCGAAAATGGGCTGAAAGAAGGCGCAGAACTAATCGTAGATGGACGCGATGTACAGGTCGAAGAAACACCACACGGCTTCTACCTCGGCGCGACAATTTTCGATCGGGTAAAACCCCAGATGTCCATTGCGCGAGAAGAAATTTTCGGACCTGTATTATCGACCATGCACACAGACGACCTGAGCGGAGCCATTGCCCGGTGCAATGCCAGCGGATACGGCAACGCAGCCGTATTATTCACATCCAGTGGCGGCGCCGCACGCAAATTTCGCCACGAAGTAAACGCCGGCATGGTCGGCATCAACATCGGCGTCCCCGCGCCCATGGCATTCTTCCCCTTCTCAGGATGGAACAATTCCTTCTTCGGCGACTTACATGTACAGGGCACCGAAGGCATATCGTTCTTTACGCGACAAAAAGTAACAATCAGCCGATGGATTGACACAAAGCGACAATTCTTTTAGAGTAGAGGAAAAACATGGCAAGTCGGCACGCAGATTGGTTTAGACAGGGGGAACGCGACCTGGACCACGCGCGCAGAGCAACAGAGCATGGCGATTATGAATGGGCCTGCTTTGCCGCTCAGCAAGGTGCTGAAAAAGCCGTTAAGGCAGTCTTTCAAAAAGTCGGTGCCGTCGCCTGGGGGCATTCCGTTGCGGCACTATTAGAGGCTTTGTCCGATATTTCTCCACTCGACGACGCCCTATTAGATGCGGCAAAAGAGTTGGACAAACATTATATCCCGGCGCGGTATCCTAATTCGCACCCTCAGGGCGCACCATTTGAATACTATACGCAAGGAGAGGCGGATCGTGCTGTATCAAACGCCGAAAAAATCATCACCTTCTGTTCGGGTTTTCTATTTGAACCGCCCAAAGACGATCCAACGGATTCGGAAGGCGATAAAAATATTGAAGACCCAGCATCCCGAGATTGAACGCGCAGTCCTATTCGGCTCTTTGTCCCGCGGTGATGCTGTACCCGGAAGCGATGCCGATGTGTTGCTGGTGCTTCGAGAAAGTGCGCTATCTTTTCGAGAACGCAGTGCCTATTATGTTCCCAAAGATATCGGAATCGGCGTAGATATTTTTGCGTACACGCGTTCCGAACTGGACGCGATGCAAATATCTAAAAATGCCTTTGTTCTTCAAGCACTAAAAGAAGGAATGGATCTGATTTAAAAGCCTTTCGTCAAACCAAAAAAGTGTTCCATAGAAAGCCTTTCCCGTCAGGAGGAAACATGGCAGATGATATCAAAGCTGCGGCGAGAACTGCGCGGCAGGCTGCACTCGCATTGAGTCAGACCACGGAAAAGCAGCGCAATGCCGCGCTTGAAGCCATAGCACAGACATTGCATGCAAATCGCGACCGCATATTAGACGCCAACAAACGCGATCTAACAGCAGCAGAAAAAATGCTGGCGCAGGGAGAAATCACCCCCCCGCTAATCAAGCGCCTGAAAGTAGATACTGAAAAACTGGACAGTGAAATAATAGTTGGCGTTCGCAGTGTCGCAGCCCAAGAAGACCCCATTGGCAAAACACAGGCCGCGACCGAATTGGCCGAAGGCTTAAATCTCTATCGCGTAACCGTCCCAATCGGCGTAATAGGCGTGGTCTTTGAATCGCGACCCGACGCCCTGGTACAAATCGCGACCCTGTGCTTAAAATCGGGTAACGCCATCATGCTCAAAGGCGGCAGCGAGGCATTTCACACCAACCGCGCACTGGCCGAAATCATGGTCGCTGCAACCGCTGATCTGGATGGTATCCCCGAAGGATGGATGCACCTTCTGGAAGCGCGAGAAGAAGTCGCAGCCATTCTCGAATTACACGACCTCATCGACCTGATCATTCCGCGCGGCGGCAATGAACTCGTGCAACACATCATGAACAACACCAAAATCCCCGTCATGGGGCATGCCGACGGCATCTGCCATGTGTACATAGATAAGGACGCCGATCTAAAAAAAGCCGTGCGCATCGCCATCGATTCCAAGACGCAGTACGTGGCCGTCTGCAACGCCGCCGAAACCCTGCTCGTACACGCCGAAATCGCCAGAAACTTTTTCGCCACGGCAATTCAACAACTCACCGACAAAGGCGTCTTGATCCGCGGCGACGCCCGCACTCTGGAACTCGCCGCCAGCGCAGATGCCCTGACCCCGGCCAGTGACAGCGACTGGTCAACCGAATACCTCGACTATGTCTTATCGGTCAAGATCGTCGATTCGGTCGAAGAAGCAATCGCCCACATCAACGAATACAGCAGCCATCACACCGATGCGATTGTCACCGAAGACCAGCAAGCCGCGCAGAGATTTTTGCAAGCCGTGGATTCGGCATCGGTCATACACAATGCTTCCACGCGATTTGCCGACGGATTTCGCTATGGCCTCGGCGCCGAAGTGGGTATCAGCACCAACCGCCTGCACAGCCGCGGTCCCGTCGGCCTTGAAGGTCTCGTTATCTACAAGTATATAGTAACAGGTGACGGACATATTGCGGACGATTACATCGGCGAAAATGCCAGAACATTTACACATCGCAAAATGGATGCGGTCTGGCGTCCGGAATAACAACTCAAATAGAAGGGAATATCATGATCAGGAATTATTTTACCCTCCTTTGCTGTGCCTGTATCATAATCTCGTGTGCAACAACGCAGACAGAAGTTGAAACACCTCAACCACCAGCCCCCCAACCGCCACCATCACCCTCCCTGCCCATTGATCCGGCTGTGCGAACGGGAAAACTGGCAAATGGGCTTCGCTACGTAATCCGGAAAAACAAACGACCGGAAAACCGCGCCGAATTGCGCCTCGTCGTCAATGCGGGATCCATTCTGGAAGACAAAGACCAGCAGGGACTGGCGCACTTTGCCGAACACATGGCATTTAATGGCACGGCCAACTTCCCCAAACAGGAAATTATCGATTTCCTCGAAAGTATAGGCATGCGCTTTGGCGCGCACTTAAACGCCTACACGAGTTTTGACGAGACCGTCTATATGCTTCGCGTGCCCACAGACAGCACCGAAGTCATGGAAAAAGCATTTCGCATTCTGGGCGACTGGGCGCATCAGGTAAAATTTGATTCCGAAGAAATAGAAAAAGAAAGAGGTGTGGTCATTGAAGAATGGCGTTCGGGACGCGGAGCCAGAGCGCGCATGAGCGACAAACAATTGCCAGTCTTGCTCAAAGACTCGCGTTATGCCGAGCGTCTGCCCATCGGCAAAAAAGCATTGCTCGACACATTCAAGCACGAATCCCTCACGCGCTTTTATCGCGACTGGTATCGCCCCGACCTCATGGCAGTCATTGCAGTGGGAGACTTTGAAACAGACGCGATTGAGGCCCTGATCAAAAAGACCTTTGATCCGATACTAAAAACAGAGAACCCGCGTGCGAGAACCGCCTATACGGTTCCCGACCACGGTGAAACCCTGTTTGCGATTACAACCGACCCGGAAAATTCTCAATCTTCCGTCGCTATTTATTTCATGCAAGATGTCGCGCCCGAAGGAACAGTGGAAGACTATCGCAGCATGCTCATTCGCAACATGTTTAACAGCATGCTCAATCAGCGATTTAGAGAAATGACCAAAAAGCCCGATCCGCCATTTTTGGGCGCAGGCTCCAGCCGCGGGAACCTCGTCAGAACCAAAGCGGCGTACATCCTGGGCGCAGGCGTCAAAGAAGGGGGAATTGAACGCGGACTGGAAGCCGTCTTAACCGAAGCCATTCGCGTCCAACGCCATGGATTTACGCAACCCGAAGTAGATCGCTTAAAAACCAACATGTTGCGCAGCATCGAACAATCTTATCGCGAACGCGACAGACGCCGTTCACGCGGTTTTGCATCGGAATACATCCGTCACATATTGACGGGCGAACCCATCCCGGGTATTGAAATCGAACGCGACTTATTTCGTGAACTACTCCCCGGCATTCAAGTCGAAGAAATCAACCGCCTCGTCGGCGAATGGATCACCGACAAAAACCGCGTCATCGTAGTCAGCGCACCGGAGAAGGAAGGATTGGCTGTTCCATCCGAAGCGGACCTGCTAAATATTATCAACGAAGTCCAACAAAAAGAGGTCGAACCCTATGTGGAAGATGTACCCGACGACCCCCTCATCGCGAATATCCCAACGCCGGGAAAGGTCGTACGCGAAACCACAATTGACACCTTTGACGTCACAGAATGGACCTTGAGCAATGGGGTAAAAGTCGTCATGAAACCCACGGACTTCAAAAACGACGAAATCCTGTTCACATCCTTCAGTCCGGGCGGACATTCTCTATCAAGCGATGAAAATTACATGGCGGCATCCACAGCGACCTCAGCCATAATGGAAAGCGGCCTGGGCAAATTCAATCAAATTGAACTCAACAAAAAACTCGCCGGCAAAGTCGTGCGCGTATCGCCCCGCATCAGCAGCCTCAGCGAAGGCGTATCGGGCAGCGCGTCTCCCGAAGACATAGAAACCATGTTTCAACTCATATATCTCATCTTCACAGAACCGCGTGCAGACTCACTGGCATTTCAAGCACTCCTGGACCGCTATCGAGGCATGTTGCAAAATCGGGACATGAGGCCAACGACTGCTTATTCCGATACAATCCAGGTTACCATGTCTCAATACCACGTCAGATCGCGCCCGTGGACAAATAAAATATTGGGAGAATTGGATCTCCAAAAATCACTGGCATTTTACAAAGACCGATTTGCCGATGCCAGTGACTTCACATTTGTATTTGTCGGCAACTTTGAGCCAGAAAAAATCAAACCACTGATAGAAACCTATCTCGGCGGATTGCCCGCACTCAACCGCGGAGAAACCTGGCGCGACACAGGCGTCAGAGCACCAAAAGGTGTCATTGAAAAAACCGTGAAACGGGGACAGGAACCCAAAAGTAGCACACGGCTGATCTTCACCGGGCCTATTGATTACAACGATCGATTCAGGCGGTATGTCTTTGGCTCAATGGGCGATGTCTTGCAGATAAAACTTCGGGAAGTACTCCGGGAAGATGAGGGCGGCACGTACGGCGTTGGCGTGCGCACATCTCTTTCGCGTTGGCCCGAAGGCCGATACAGCATCTCGATCAGCTTTGGATGCGATCCCGAACGGTTGGAAGAATTGACACAACTCGTCTTTGCCCAAATTGACAGCATGAAACAAAAACCCGTCGAACAATCCTACATCGACAAAGTGACCGAAATGGACTTGCGGGGTCGAGAGACCAACAAAAAAGAAAACGGTTACTGGCGCAGAACGCTAAGCTCATATTACCAGAATGAGAGGGACTTGATGGCGTGGTTGACATACGAAGACGAAGTCATCAAAAAACTCACAGCAGAACACGTGCAGAAAGCAACACAGCAATACTTCAACATGGAAAACTACGCGCGATTCGTCTTACTACCGGAAGAAGGGATAGCTGAAAAATGACCATAGACGCCGACATGGATCGCTTAAAAAATGCCACCTATCCCGGTCGTGGCATTGTAATAGGACAAACGCCTGATGGCACATGTATGGTTCAAATCTACTGGATCATGGGACGCAGTCCGAGCAGTCGCAACCGCGTATTTGTGCGCGAAGGCGATGCGGTTAAAACCGACACCGTGGATAAATCCCATGACATTGATCCGCTGACCATGTACTATCCCATCCGCGTACTGGGCGACGCGCACATCGTCACAAATGGCGATCAAACCGACACAATCGTCCATACCCTGCAAAACGGCGGCTCATTTGAATCCGCCCTCAAAACCCGCACTTATGAACCCGACGCCCCCAACTTTACACCGCGCATCTCTGGCCTTACCGACCTGGGCGATTCCCAGGCCTATCGACTATCAGTCTTAAAAACCGTTGGCGGCGATGCGCGCTATTGTTCGCGCCAATTTTTCGACTATGAAACCGCGATCCCCGGCACGGGCCACTGCATCACAACATACATAGACGACGGCAATCCCCTGCCCTCATTCAAAGGAGAGCCGTATGCCGTCGAATTATTCGACGACATACAGCAAACCGCCGATGTATTCTGGAATCTGTTAGATGCGGACAATCGCGTTTCACTACTCGTAAAATTCATCCATTCCGAGACCTCTGATCTGGTAATCGTGAACAAATATGGAGACTAAGTGCTCTTTCAAAAAAATTTGCTAACATTTTATCTGATAGACTGGATTGCGGCTTACACCCTACCGCAATGACAACCCCCGTTCGTCACGCCTGCATGTTTTAAGCAGGCGTCCAGTGGTTTAAGTCAATAAACTCATTTGAAATACCACTAAGGAGCACCTCTATGGAACCAATCAAATACGGTATGTTCATCATGCCCTTCCACGCCCCGGACAAGCCATTGAGTCAGGGATTTGACGAGGATCTGGAGCTCGTTGTCAAAGCCGAGGAACTGGGCTTTGATGAATTCTGGATCGGCGAACACCACACCATGAAATACGAGACCATTGTCACGCCCGAAATTTTCATTGGACGCGCCCTGGGTGAGACCCGGCGCATCCGTCTGGGACCGGCACCGGTCTGTTTGAACCTGCACCACCCCGCCTATGTGGCCAGCCGTCTATCTTTTCTGGATCACCTATCCAAAGGCCGACTCAATCTGTGCTTTGGCCCGGGCAGTGTCACCTCAGACCAGGAACTATACGGATTGGATCCCAGGTCGGGTGGCGCAATGACCGAGGAAGCCATTGACGCCATCCTCAATTTATGGACATCGGATCCGCCCTACGAGCACCGGGGGAAATACTGGCAATTCCAACTCAAAGACAATATTGATGAAGAAACCCTGATCGGTTTCATCCACAAACCCCTGCAACAGCCCCACCCGCCCATCGCCATGCCGGGAATGAGCCGCAACTCACACAGCATGCAAATAGCTGGCGAGCGCGGCTTCCAGCCCTTTTCCGCCTGTCTGATATCGGGCAACGTGGTAGCCGACAACTGGCAGATCTATGAGCAGAGCGCCCTGCAAGCGGGACGACAACCGCAGCGGGACGACTGGAAAATCGCCCGTTCAATCTTCCTGGCCGACACCACAGCCGAAGCCATAAAAAAGGCGCAGAACAATTCCCTGGCAAAAAATTACGAATACATCGGGCGTCTATTCGACAAGGGCCTGGGGCGCCAGGTGTACAAGCGCGACCTGGACATGCCCGACTCCGAGTGCAATCTGGACTATTTGATGACCGAACAAATCATCGCTGGCGACGTCGATGAAGCCCTGCGTCGCTTGCTGGACTTGATCGAAGAAACCGGACCCTTTGGCACTCTGGTACTGATGGGCTATGACTGGGACGACAAAGATAGTTGGGTGTACAGCATGGAATTATTCGCCCGTGAACTAATGCCAGCTTTGAACAAGGCAGTGGGCGCGGTACCTTAGAGGCTAAAAATGACAATCAAAGCATTGACATTTGATGTATTCGGCACAGTGGTCGATTGGCGCAGTTCCGTCATCCGCGACGGCGAGCGATTGGGCGAACGCATGGGATTGAATGTGGATTGGGCCGCATTTGCCGATGCATGGCGCGGGGGCTATGGTCCGTCGATGAACCGCGTGCGCACGGGCGAATTGCCCTGGACAAAAATCGACGACCTCCACCGCATGATCCTGGACGAACTCCTGAAAAAATTCGGCATCTCGGGATTATCCGAAAAAGAAATCGAGGACTTCAATCGCGTCTGGCATCGCCTCGACCCCTGGCCCGACGCCGCAGGCGGCTTATGGCGGTTAAAATCGCGGTACCTGATCGCCACCCTATCCAACGGCAATGTATCGCTACTTGCCAACATGGCGAAATACGGCGGACTGCCCTGGGACTGCATCTTATCCGCCGAATTGGCCGGGCATTACAAACCCGACGCCGAGACCTATTTGAAAGCCATCGAACTGCTCAGTTGTGAACCCCATGAAGTCATGATGGTCGCCGCCCATCAGGGCGACCTGCACCACGCAGCAAGCGTCGGCATGAAAACGGCATTCGTATTCCGACCCCTCGAACGGGGACCCAACGCAAAAAAAGACCTGCCTCCCGATCTGGACTTTGACATCATAGCCCATGATTTTCACGACCTCGCCGATCAACTGGGGTGTCATTAACAAAATGAAACTCACCGATTTCAAAGTCCTGACATTCGACTGCTATGGCACGCTTATCGATTGGGAAACCGGGATGATCAAAGGGCTGGCGCCGCTTCTATCAAAGGTCGAACGAAAAGTGTCGCGCAATGAAATACTTCAAACACACGCGCGACACGAATCAACGCAACAAACCTGGACGCCGGGCATGCGCTATTCCGAACTCCTCGCCATCGTATATAAACGCCTCGCCGAAGAATGGGACGTCGCCGTCACGCCTGATGAGTGCGCCGCATACGGCCAATCGATAAAACAATGGCCGGCATTTCCCGATTCTCCCGACGCACTGCAATACCTCAAAAAGCACTACAAGCTCGCGATCCTGTCCAACGTCGTTGACGTAATCCCAAAGCTAAAGCTTATGGATTATAGAACCTGTTGCTTCAGCAGGGATTGTGGAATCAACAGTAGTTGCTTGCTTTCCCGAAGGTCAGCAAGTCTTACGCTACCTCCGCCACAGGTGGACGCCCCCACCTGTGAATGTTTATCGCTGCATTGAGGTCTCTGTCCATCTCAAGACCACATTGACAACAGTGGAATGTTCTTTCTCGCAATTCAAGATTCTCTTTTACATTGTCGCAAGCAGAGCAAGTCTTTGACGACGGCAAACCCTGTTTGATTTGAGTAACATGCTTGCCTGTCTTTTTTGCGACATACTTGAGAATAGTCAAAAAGTCTGAGAATCCCAGATCATTAATTTTTCTTCCCCACAACTGTTTCATGGCTTTGATATTGAGTTTTTCAAAGCACATTACGTCATATTCTTTGCAGAGTTGATAGGCAAGTTGCCAATGATATTCTTTGCGCTGATTCGCCACGCGCCTATGCACTCTGGCAAGGTTTACTCTTGCCCTATGACGATTGTTGCTACCTTTCTTCTTGCCAGAAAGATTGCGATGCGCCTTTTTGACCTTTCTCGAATTACGATTGAAGAACAATGGCGATTGTATTTTTGTGCCGTCACTTGCCGTCAAGTATGTTTTCAAGCCAAAGTCAAAGCCTGCGGTCTTACCCGTCTTGACAATGAATGACTTGAACGCTTCAGCTTTTACAACAACACATAGCCACAAGTCGCCTACTCTATCACGCTTAATGGTGACTGTTTTAACACGATCTACGTCAAAATCTCTACTTTTATGATACCTGAATACGCGCTCACCTATACGCATCTTGTTACCGTCCAGAAACTTGTATCCAGCTTGCTTAAGCGTATAGGACTTGTATTTGAATTTACTGCGGAATTTAGGCGGTCTCTTGTTGTCTTTTACAAAGAACTTCTGGTATCCAAAGTCTATGCGCTCGATCACATTTTGCAATGCCTGACTCGGCAAGAGACGCCAGTGAGAAAAACGCACTGTCTTTTTCAACTTCGCCAAGTGATTGATCATTCTGAACTTGCCTGGATACTTCTTAAATCGCCGATAGTATCGCTTGTGCAAGGCGATGAAATGATTATACACACCAGCAAAGGCGTCAATCTCGCGGTGGAGATACTTGTTGCGATCACATCGGCTATACATCTTGTATTTGTAGGTCACATACATTGGCAACCGCGCAGTAAAGAAATCCCCAGAAATTGTCACACAGATGCATAAAGCTCTCTGTCCGCTGAGGCTTGAGAAATAGCTACAAAAAAGGCATCATTCTTAATCTGTATAACACTATAAATATACATAAAAACAATATCTTAATCAAGTAATATATGGGGCTTACGGGCTTACCAGATAATTTTAAAACAGCTTATCAGTAATCAAATAGGTGTCGCGTGCAACCGAAAACCCAATGCGTGTATAACCTTGAGCACGGTAGCAAAACCCGGATTCCCGTCAGGTGACAATGCTTTGTAAAGGCTTGCGCGTCCAAGACCTGTTTCACGGGCAATTTGCGTCATACCTTTGGCGCATGCGATATCACCTAAAGCAGCAGTGATTAAACTGGGATCGCCATCTTCGAGTACGGCTTCGAGATATGCGGCGATATCTTCTTTCGTTTTCAGATGGGTCGCTGCATCCCAGGGATATGTTTTTGTTTTTGCCATGATTGCCTCCTCCTCATAAATTGCACGCCAAATTCTGTGCTGTTTAATATCTTGATTTTGTGTTCGTTTGTCACCACCAGCGAGTAGGATCACCAGCAGTACAGGTGACGTTCCAGTGTCCGAGTGTCGCTTCCGTTGCACATAACGATATCCAGATTATCGCTGATGAAGAACTTATGTTCAATAAATGCTGGTTCAACACCATCCAACCCGGCGAACCCTGCATTACTGATGCACCCCACATTCCCAACCTGATTTTTAATTGTGTTCACACAGTTCAATAGCTATTATGGGACGCGGCTGGAAAGAGTCAAGTATTCATTTGTTCGATGAGGAAACAAAAATGCATTTGAGAGGAATCCATTTAGTAACGGACGATTTAGAAGACTCGGTCAACTTCTACACCCAGACTCTGGGGCTGAAGGAAATAGAGCGTGCATCTGACATAGTGGCTTTGCAGGGGAAAGATATAAGCAGTTGTTTATTACTCCTGCAAAAGGACACGGACATGGATGAAGGATTAGATCACATATCCTTCACAGTGGAAAACTTAGACAACATCGTTCAGAAACTTGAGGATGCGGATGTGGATGTCGAACTCAAAAGCTATGATGACGGGACGCGGGTAGCCCATTTTGAGGGTCCTGAGAATGTGATAATAGGATTGGCAACAGCAGACCTACTTGATACGTCTGGCGGCGAGGAAACAGAAATTCGGATTTATGGATTCGCCCTGAAAACGGACGATGTAGAAGACTCGGTGCAATTCTATACTCAGGTCTTGGGGTTAAAGGAAATAGAGGGCTTATCCTATGAGGACAATGAGGACTACGTTGGTTTACAAGCGGGGAATATAGTCATAGAACTCTTAGCGACAGGATGGTTTGAGTCTGAAGGCTTTGACCACATAGACTTCGCTGTGGACAACTGGGACAATACTATCCAGAAACTTGAGGGTGGGGATATAGATGTCGATTTTTTTGAAGACGCGCCTGGTGAGAAAAGGGCTTCATTATATGATCCCGATGAGCAGGTGCACATAATATTAGGATCATTAGCCAAGAATGCAGAAACACAGATACCCGTATCAGACGAGAAAACAGAAAGTCCAGATGCAAATACTGAAATACCGAATATCGGAGAAAAAGTGCGGTTCTGGGAGGAGCAGGACCGAATCAACCAGGAGCTAATTCCCCGAGTCATTCGCCAGAACGAACTGCTAACCCAGCACATAGCCGAGCACGACAACTTGCAGCAAATACTTAGCGATACTATCCAAAAGGCTCTATCTGAGCAAGCCCAACAGTATGAATCAGCCCTGGATACCGCCCAAAAACAGCTAAACGAAACTCATGAACAAATCACTCAAAAGGCTCTATCTGAGCAAGCCCAACAGTATGAATCAGCCTTGGACACCACCCAAAAACAGCTAAATGAAACCCATGCCAAAGCACTTGAGACTCTGCGCCAAGAGGCACGTCAGATCCGAAATCGGCTTACCGCCATCGCTGCTGGCAGTGCTATCATCGCAATAGCCGCGCTAATCGTCGCGGTGCTCGCTTAGGAGATAGATACCAGGCCATGCAGTCCCTCAATCTATTACCGGAACTACAGAAACTTCCCGGCCCGGAATCCGATCAGCGCAAATCCTTTCAGGATATTATCACCGATCTGATGAGTATGGATCGAGGACTTTATGCGGCAGAAGCATCGGCGGCGACCTCGTTCGCAATGTGGGGCATTTTTGATACCATCAACGTAGATGATAAACTGGCCCAAGCCCACGAAATGGCCTTTGGTAACTATGAGGGCTCACTTCACGAACACTGGCAGGAAATGGCAGAAGGCGGCAACGAATCCATGACCGGGTTCGTCAGCGCACTGAAAGGCAAAGTGGCTGAACTCAACTTTGCAGAAGATCTCGAAGCGAGAGGATACACCAACGTAACAATACCCGATGACCCCACCCAACCTGTCTGGGATATATCCGCTATCACGCCTGATGGCGAACCCATCTTCTGGCAGGTCAAAACTGGATTAGCAGACCGCGCTGGTGAAGTCCAACAGCTAATGACCGATAATCCGGACGTACACTACGGCGTTGGCACTGAAATTTACGCCGAAATTTACGACAGAATCGCTGAGCGTAGCCCGGAACTCATTGACCGAATGGCCGCTATAGGATACGACTACGAACTGGTGCAAGGAATAGGTGATGGTCTCGAAACCCTCAGTGCCAATCAGGGCTTTGACCTGCCCGACAGTGTCGGAGAGATAGTCCCTTACGCGGGCGCAATTATTATGGGCGCTCGTCTGATATACAATGTCATTAAAACCGAGAAGGAATTCAGCACGGCTGATCGTACCACCAAAAACAAAATGCAAGTCGTGCAAGCCCTCACTACAATGTCTCGGTTCGGCATTTCAACTGTCCTTTCAACCGCCGGTGGTTTTGGCGGGGCTGCCGCAGGCTCATTTATCCCAGGGTTTGGCAATCTGGCCGGCGGTGTTGGCGGCGCGTTATTCGGAGCCGGAATAGGAATGTACCTGAACAAGCACCTCCAACCCCATATGTTGAATCTAGCTCTGAATATCACCGGGCTCCCCCACGATGATCTGTTCTACTACAAGAACAAGCCGCATATTGACAGCGTGGCCCTATCCTTCCGTCAAAACGCTGGTCTGCTGACCGCTGCCTCCTGATTCTGTCCTATAAGTGGACAGATTCGGATTACTGGCGTCGTGCTGCATATAGGGATCAAAATCCTGTCGCAATGACGGCTTAGTTGATAGGGTTGACTAACTCATTTTTTTGATTTCGGAAAGAACGTCACACATCATCTAACATACATTCAAAAACCCCTAGAGAGATAATCTCTTCAGGGGTGTCATTTGGATGGATTTGGGTTACAAGAGAAGGTATGAGAGATCACCAAAATTATTCATCATACGCCATTGCTCGGGTCACTTCACCGCCAACAACATCAGAATCCTTCACGATAAATTCCGACGGAGCTACTTTCCGCTTGATAATGGGCTGTAGTCCACCACTATTCTCACCTCGCGCTTTCCAAATCGCAACGAGATTTTTGAGATATTGTATTCGATCTTCAGGCAATCCTGCCACATCAAGCGTCGTTTCCATTATCCTCTCCACTGGTACGTATTTCAAACAGTCATAGATTGATATTTCAAAATTACTGTGTTATACTACAATGGTTCGGACACTTTTCGATAGATTTTTAACCAACCAAAAACTCTAAATTTCTATAAAACAATGGTTTATATAAGGATATGTTTTTATCAAGCTCAGGGTACAGACCTAAGTTGAAAATAAAACATTTGGCCTCATATAACTTGTTGATTTCAAAGAAACTTCTACAGCCAAAAACTGTCCGAAGTATTGATACTACAAAAGTCAATTTCGACATTTTAGGGGCAGTTTCCCCGGGCAGAATCATCACGAGGCAGACTTTTGCTGTCCCTTATCTGCAACACCGCGCTGACGGGTAGGCACAACGGATGGAGATGAGACAGGATATGATCAACCAGGAAGCGAGGCGTGAGGGAATTTGAGGCTTTTTTAGCAGTGTAGCAGCATCACAATGGATGGTCGTTTACTTCAAGGACGCTGTCTGCCCTGCGAACTTAGAGCCTTGCAATTCTTGGAATAATTTCACTTGATCTGAATACTTCGTATTAAACGATTTTAAATAGGCTATGTATTTATCCGAATTATGATCACACACTTTAGACATAAGCTTCCGGCTTTCTCGGATGTTTTCAATCAATTCGTGATATGTATCCATGACTATTCATCTCCCATGAGTTCCAGTAAGCATCTCATTTTTCTTAAAATATGCAGTATCGCACTCGTATCCACAACCCGAATTTAAGCACTTCCTCAAAAATCAAAAACGGATCAGAACGCGCCGCGTATGCAACAGTGAACATTTTGATCTATGAATGCAATAATGGATTGAAATCATTGCGCCCTACAAAGGGGATTGCGCGAAAGGCGATTCTGAGATAAATTCTAAAAATAAAATTCCGAAAGCACAAATTCAGGAAACCCACCATGATCCAAAGCGGCGTTGCAAGCGGAGACATCACACCAGAACCCGGTCCAGTGCTTCAGGGGCATTGGAACACCAACCCATCGCATGCCGTACTCTATCCTCTTGAAGTGCGAGCGGTCGTATTTGCCGAAGAAAACGCACAAATAGCCATCGCCACACTCGACGTCATCGGCATAACCAGAGCCACCACTGACCGAATCCGAGCGCAGGTAGCAAGCGCGTGTGGAATCCCGGGAGACAGCGTAATGGTAGCGTGCAGCCACACGCATTGTGCCCTCCCCACACTGCCGTGTTTGGGCATGACCCCCGACCCCGAATATATGGATCGCATCGTCGAAACCACCGCCGCGTGCATAGTCGAAGCAGCCGCAAATCTTCAGCCCGTAACCCTCGGTCTCGGATGTGGATCCGCGCATTTCAACATCAACCGCCGTCCGCTCCCCGGAGCCTCGAGCATGACCTTGAACTACGGCGGCATCGTCGATCGCCGCGTGCGGGTCTTACACGTAACAGGAGCAAACGGCACCCCCCTCGCCACATTATTCCACTACGCCTGCCACCCGACCACATTGAGCGGCGCCAACGGCATCATCTCGCCCGATTACCCCGGCATTGCCCGCACTCGAATTGAACAAACCCTCGATAGCAAAGCACTCTTCTTACCTGGATGCTTTGGCAATATCCGCCCCGCCATCCTGAGCGAAACCGGAGGATTCGCCTCCGCCACCAGAGAACAATTAGACGCATGCGGTCACGAACTCGGCGATGAAGTATGCCGCGTAGCTACAGGACTGAACACCCGGAGCGCAGAAGGCATATCTGCCCGCCGCACCGACATCGCAATACCTTATGGCGACCTCATGCCCGAAGACGAACTGCAAAAGATGGCAGCAGACGAAAGCGACCGCGGACAATTATTAACGGGTCCCTGGGCAAGAAAAGTATTGGAAATGGCGGCATCAGGCACCGTCCCAACCGAAAAACCCACTGAAATGCAACTGATACAGGTGGGACCACTATCACTGGTCACCATACCGGGCGAACCCGTACAGGAAATTGGGCATGCAATGGAAAAAAGACTGCGGAACATCAGCGAGGACCTGTGGCCCGTGGGCTATGCCAACGACGAGGTGGGATATTTGTGTACAGAGCGGCAATACGAAGAAGGCGGATACGAACCCAATGCCTATCCGTATTACGGAGAACCTGCGCCATATCGGGGCGAAGAAGAAATCATCCTGCAAACAGCAGACACTTTAGCACGGGATTAAACATGAAACACATCGATATACCCTATGGCCGAGGAGCCGTATCTGTTCAAACAGATCCCAAACAGGCGCACTGGGATGTAATCCGCCCCTCGTTTGAACCCGCACTTGAAGACCCCAAACGGCTCTTTCACAAAGCCGTGCGCGACCCCATCGGCACAAAACCCCTCAGAGAAATAGTCAAGCCTTCAGACCGGGTCGTAATCGCAACATCCGACGGCACCCGCCCCGTACCCAACAAACAACTGATCCCCTATCTACTCGAAGAACTGCCCGTATCCCCCGACCAGGTAACCGTATTGATCGGCACGGGCACGCACAGGCCAAATACAGAGCGCGAAATTGTCGAAATGTTTGGCGAAGAGATGGTTCGCAGCGTACGCATCGTCAATCACGATGCATTTAGCGAAACGCAAAACGAACAGGTGGGCAAAACTGCGGATGGAACAACCGTATTTTTGAACAGGGAATACATCAATGCAGATGTGCGCATTGCCCTCGGATTTATCGAACCGCACTTCTTTGCGGGCTTCTCGGGGGGTCCCAAAGCCGTCGCCCCTGGCGTGGCGAGTATTGAAACCATTTTTCGACTGCACCGCGCCGAACTGATCGCCGACCCAAACAGCACCTATGGCGTACTCCAGGAAAACCCACTACACAGTGAAATCCGCGAATGCGTCGCCCTGTGTCCCCCAGATTTTTTGCTCAACGTGACACTCAATGCAGAAAAGAAAATCTCGGGATATTACGCGGGCGACCTCTCCCAAGCCCATGCAAAGGGATGCGCCGATGTAAAAGCCTCGGCGATGGTACCCGTCGAAACCCCCTTCCCACTGGTGGTCACATCCAACAGCGGCTTTCCTCTGGATCAAAACCTGTATCAAACCGTAAAAGGCATCTCAGCCGCTGCGCGTATCGTAAATGACGGCGGAACAATTCTCGTAGCCAGTGCGTGCAGCGATGGCGTCCCCGATCACGGCAATTTTGCGGCATTGATGCGCGAAGGTCGTACACCTGCAGACGTAATAGAATCGGTTTATGCACGCGAACCGATCCTCGACCAGTGGCAGGCGCAAATTCTATCGGGCATATTAGACCGCGTAAACGTAAAAGTCTATACCGAAATGGACAGCGACGAGGTCCGCGCCTGCAAACTACAGGTCATACCCAATCTCAACGAATCCATACGCGACCACTTAAAAGCCGAAGATGCCCGCATAGCCGTATTACCCGATGGCCCCCTGGTCATCCCCTACCTGTAATCTCTCCTCAAACGGGACCCGCCTTCAGAATCTCATCGCTGATCCCATCTTCAAACTGCTTGAAATTCTCCTTAAACAACCGCGCCAGATATGTAGCCCTCGCGTCGTATTCAGACGGATTCGACCACGTTGCACGCGGAGACAAAATACTACCCGTAACATCTGGACAGGTTTTGGGAACCTCGAAACCAAAGCGCGGGTCTGTTTCGCATTTGACATCTGTCAAAGCACCATTGTGTATCGACCGAATAATTGAGCGGGTATTCGTCAACGTAATGCGCTTGCCAACGCCGTAGCCACCGCCCGACCAGCCCGTATTGACCAGCCACACATCCGAATCGTGTTGCTGGATTTTTTCTGCCAGTTGCTCGGCGTACTTCCCCGGATGCCACACGAGAAAAGGCGCGCCAAAACAGGCCGAAAAAGAAGCCTGTGGTTCGGTAACACCCATCTCTGTACCCGCGACCTTAGCCGTATAACCGCTGATAAAATGGTACATCGCCTGTGCGGGCGTGAGCTTGCTCACCGGAGGCAAAACACCAAACGCATCGCAAGTCAAAAAAATGACATTTTTCGGATGACCACTCACACATGGAATTTGTGCATTGGGAATATACTCAATGGGATATGCCGCACGCGTATTTTCTGTAATCGTATCATCGTCGTAATTAACCACGCGCGTGTTCTCGTCAAAAACGACATTTTCGAGCACCGTCCCAAAACGGATCGCATTGTAAATCTCCGGCTCGCGCGCTTGCGAAAGACCAATGCACTTGGCGTAACAACCGCCCTCAAAATTGAAAATACCGCGATCGCTCCACCCGTGTTCATCATCGCCAATAAGACGGCGCCGTGGCTCGGCGGAAAGCGTCGTCTTTCCCGTACCAGACAGACCAAAAAAGAGCGCCGTATCACCCGCTGCACCCACATTGGCCGAACAGTGCATCGACAAAATATCCTGCTTGGGCAAAACATAGTTCAGAACTGTGAAAACACCTTTCTTCATCTCACCCGCATATTCCGTCCCCAAAATAACCATCTCTCGCATTTCAAAACTCACATCTACACTCGTCGTCGAAGTCATTTCAGCCGTGTAACGGTTCGCGGGAAATCTACCCGCATTAAAAATGACATAATCCGGCTCGCCAAAATTTTCGAGTTCTGTGCGCGAGGGACGCATAAGCATATTGTGCATAAACAGAGCATGGTACGCGCGGGCGCAAACAACCCGCACCTTAACGCGATATTTGGGATCCCAACCCGCATAACCGTCAACCACATAGATGCGGTCGCAAACATTGAGATAATCGATAGCCCGCTCTCTATTAATCAGAAACGTGCGCTCATCGAGTTTGATATTGACCTCACCCCACCAGATATCATCCGCACTATCTGGATGATGCACAATGCGTTTATCCTCGGGACTGCGCCCGGTCTTTTCTCCCGAACGCACAATGAGTGCCCCAGTACTCGTAATAGTCGATCCGGTCTCGTGGGTCAGCGCCTCTTCGTAAAGCAACGCTGGCGAAGCATTGCGCAAAATAAGCGGCCTGGTAATATTGTAGCGTTCCAAATTTATTCCGGTCATAAATGGACTCCTTTCGGGATCAGGATGATCAGGATTAAAGGATGATCAGGATGGTCTCCAGCGGCAATCAGCAAAACCTCCTGGATCGCGGCTCAAGCATGCCCCGTAGTGTTTTTATACGGGGATCATGCCGCGATGACGAGTGCCTTTAACGTCTCGCCTCTCAAAATATATCACACAAAACACTTCAAACCAAATATTACTCCGCGCCCAAAAATTCCTTCATTTTTGAAAAATAGTCATTATATTTCGCGTCTGATCATCGATCGGAGGAAGACAATGTCCAAAAAATGGTTGCGCGTTGCCGCATGTCAAATGCATGCCAATGAGAACATCGAAAAAAACACATGTGGGGTCATCGACCGTCTGAACACCTGTGCGCGTGAAAAAGTAGATATAGCCGCATTTCACGAAGGGGTTTTATACGGCTATAGCAACTGCCCCGACTTCTGGTCAAACCTGGATCAAACGCGCATTGAAAAAGCCGAACGGCAAATTATACAGATATGCCGTGAAAAAGGCATAGCCGCAATCGTCGGCTCAACACATCTCGAAAACGGGCAACGCTACAACAGCTTACTCGTCATAGATCGCGATGGCACAGTACAGGGGCGCTATGGCAAAATACATCTGGCGGGTGAAAAATGGTGTGAACCCGCGCAACACCTGCCCATTTATCACTTGTGCGGCGTACCCTGTTGTTTTTTAATCTGTCACGACATACGATATCCCGAACTCGTGAGATTGCCCGCCGCAGCCGGTGCAAAAATCTGCTTCTTCGCCAGTTGTGAAAGCTCTGTCACCTCAGAGCACAAATTGTCGGCCTATCGCGCCATGCCCATCAGCCGCGCAACCGAAAATGACATTTACGTCGTCATGGCAAACGCGCCCGCCGACCCCCTGGACATCAACCGCGCGGGATCTTCCCACGGCGAATCAAAAATCATCCACCCCAATGGCAACGTCATAGCAGAGGCCAGCATATTCACGGACGAAATCATAATCCGCAAAATAGACCTCCATCAGGCATCGCGAAACATCGCATTGCGAGCCGTGAATGACACAACCCGCCTGCGCGAATGGATGAAAAAAGGCGTAAAATTAGTAGATTTTGAAAAGGAGCATTCATGAAAGGAACAAAACCAAACATCTTGTGGATCTGTACAGACCAGCAGCGATATGACACCATTGGCGCACTGGGCAATCCCCATGTAGATACCCCCAATATCGACCGGCTAATCGCCGAAGGATTTGCATTTACCCATGCGTATTGCCAGAGTCCGATTTGCACACCGAGTCGGACGAGTTTCTTGACCGGACAATACGCCAGTGCCGTACACGTAAATGGCAATGGCAACTCGCATTTCCCAGACACGCCCCCCCTGGTCACCAAAATACTCGCAGACAATGGATACGACTGTGGGCTGATTGGCAAATTGCACTTATCGAGCGCGCATGGACGCATTGAAAAAAGAACAGATGACGGATATCGATACTGGCAATACAGCCACGCGCCCCGGGACGATTGGGAAACCGGACACGATTATGCCGACTGGGTGCGATCAAAAGGCGAGATATTGGGCGAACTCATCAAAAGTCCCGACGGCGTCCCCGCAGAACTGCACCAGACCACATGGTGTGCGGAAAAAACCATCGAATTTTTGAGCGAACAGCGCGACGGACCCTGGTTGGCCTCTGTGAACATCTACGACCCGCATCCACCGTTTAACCCACCCAAAACGTACCGCGAAATGTTCGACTCCGAACAGGTAAACGGTCCCCTATTTCGAGAAAGCGACCTCGCGCAACAAGAAAAACTGGAAGCCATCGACTTCCAGTCCAAAGGCCGACACCCCGATGAATTGGATATACGAAGCCCCGTAATCCCCAGGACGCCGACGCGCGGATTGCACGAATCCGAATCAGCCGGAAAACGCGATGCAAAAACCCTGATCGCCGCCTATTACGCCATGATCAAATTGATCGACGACCAACTCGGGCGCATAATTGCCGCATTGGAAGAAACTGGACAGCGCGACAACA
Source organism: Candidatus Latescibacterota bacterium (assembly GCA_022821275.1). Classification (GTDB taxonomy): domain Bacteria; phylum Latescibacterota; class UBA2968; order UBA2968; family UBA2968; genus VXRD01. The sequence continues at coordinate 65,624 of JAJEDY010000048.1, forward strand.
CATTGATTATCTTCACCAGCGACCACGGCGAAACATTAGGAGATCACGGACTAATCCAAAAGGGATGCCGTTTTTACGAAGGCCTGGTACGCGTACCGCTCATTTTTTCATGGCCGGGGTATGTAAAATCGGGACAAAAAAGCGACGCACTCATCGAATTGCGCGACATTGCCCCCCTCTTGTTGGAACTGGCTGGCATAGAAGTCCCAGAGCGAATGCAACCGCATTCCCTATTACCCATGCTCAGCGGGGATCAACCTCCCGACGAACACCGCGATTTTGTGCGCTGTGAATATTACGATGCACTCGATCAAGCCGACGGAACATTTGCCACGATGTATCGCAACCGTCGGTACAAACTCGTGGTCTATCACGGACACGGCCTGGGTGAACTCTACGACTTACAGGAGGATCCAGACGAATTTGACAATTTGTGGGACAGTCCCGATCATGCAGATATAAAACTCGACTTAATGCAACGCAGCTTTGATGCATCAATGCTCGCAATGGATAGAGGTCCAGAACGCATTGGACCGATGTAAAAACACTATGCGGAGGTATTACATGGCAAAAAAACCAGTTCAAAAACCAAAAATTAAAATCATGGCAGCAGACTGGTCATTGAGAGATTACCCTTCTGCAAGAAACCCCTGGACAATTCAGACCAAAGTGCGAAAAGTAAAAGAAGCGGGATTTCACGGCATGTCATCCGGGGCTGACCCCGAGTTAGCCGCGGAATTGCAAAAACAGGGATTGGAAATGGTCGGCGGCGTAGATGTGGGCAGCAAAAAAGAAGCCGACGCAAAAATGAAAGCATTTGCCGACATAGGCGTGGTTCACATCAACGTCCAATTGTGCGACCACGACACAAAAACAAAAGACGCGGTAAAAGTCGCGCGAGCAGTCGTAAAAGCCGGAAAAAAGCACAAAGTCAAACCCGCAATCGAAATCCATCGCGACACATGTACAGAAACGCCGGAAAAGGCATTTGCACTGGCCGATGCGTACAAAAAGAAACACAAAAAGAAACTGCGAATGAACTTCGACCACTCGCACCCGGCAATCATCAAACAACTCCGCCCCCACGAATACTGGGAACGGCTATCGGAGCGCACCGACCTCTTGCAAATGCACGAACTCATCCACTTTCGCCCCTTTACGGGCAGCCATTGTCAAACCCCCGTGACAAATGGCAAAGGGCGACTGGATCGCGATTTCAAAATCTGGCTGACGAATTACCTCGAACCCGCCCTCGAAGCGTGGATACAGGGCGCGAAACCGGGCAAAACACTCCACATCGTACCCGAACTGGGACCACAAGGCTCTGGATACGCGCTCGCCTGTTTCCCCGACATCTGGGAAGATGCCATCCGGGAAAAGAACGAAATCATAAAAGTCTGGCGTCGGTTAATGAGAAATTGGAACAAGTAAATGGAGATATAGACATGTCAAATCTCAAAGGACAAATCTTGATCGGCTCCATACTCCTGGACCTCAACCGCTGGGGCGATCCCAAAACACCGTCTTATGAAGTAAGCGACTGGACTGACCGATTTCAAGAAGCCGGATTTGATGGCATGGAACTGTGGGAATATCACGCCACATTGTGTTCAGACGCCGAACGCGAAAAATTGCTATCCTCTAATTTCCCCGCAACAATCTACAATACCTATTGCGACTTCGACGACAACTCTGCCGATGCGCGACAACACGCGGCAGAAATGATCGGCCTATTCGGCTCAGCCGGTGTGAAATTCAACGTGGGCAAAGACCCTGCCCTGCGCGAAACCTATTTGAACAACCTGCGCGCCTGGCGCGAACAAGTCCCGAAAACCTGTACAGTGCTCTGCGAATGCCACCCGGGCACAATAGTTGAAGACCCCGATGCAGCCCGAGCATTCTTTGACGATCTAAGCATCGAAGGCTGGGAAATCATCGTACACTGCTTCATCCCCGAAACGGATGTCTTAAAGCGATGGTTTGACCTCTTTGGTCCCAAAGTCACGCACGCACATACCCAATTGCGCGACGAAAACACCAATGTCCAGTTGCTTCACGACCATCCCGAACGCGCTCAAACGGCACTGGACCTCATGGCCGAATACAAATTCACCGGCTCCATCACCGTCGAATTCGCCAAAGGAACGCGCGAACCCGGCGAGAACATGGACGACCTCTGGACAGCGGCACAAGCCGACCTATCGTTCTTACGTAGTAAATCCCAACCTTGAATGGAGTATCGAATGGCGAGAAAAGTAACAATTGCACTGATTGGTGCCGGGATGTTTGGCGGCGATGTCCACGCCCGGGCGTTTGCGGATTTGCAGCGCAACGGCATCAGCGGCCTCATGGGACGAGTCGGACTCGACCCCTGGGCGCGCGACCTTGCAGACATCGAATTTGATCTGGTCGCAGTAGCCACGCGCAGCGAAGCATCTGCACAGCGCGCAAAAGCCAACTTTGAGCAATGGACCGGACACGCGCCCGCACCCTACTGGGGCGAAACACCCTGGGAAGATGTCTTGCGCGACTTTCCAGACCTCGACGTAATGGCTGTCGCCACACCCGACAACCTGCATACACCCGTGGTCCTCGCAGCACTGAACAACGGCACCCATGTCATCACCGAAAAACCGATGTGTTTGTCCGTTCACGAAGCCGATGAAATGATCGAACTCGCCAATGAAAAAGGACTGGTATGCGCGGTCGATATGCACAAACGCTACGACCCGGATCACATGCGCATCGAACACGACATCGCCAACCGCATCGGCGACCCAATCTACGGACTGGCCATGTTGGAAGAACCCCTCGAAGTATCCATCAGCACATTTAAGTGGGCAGAAGAAAGCGACCCCTTTTCCTACGTGGGACCCCACTGGGTCGATCTATTTTACAACTACTACCGCAGCAAACCCGTATCCCTCACAGCCGTAGGGCAAAAAAAACGCCTCATACGCGACGGAATTGACGCATACGACGCCGTCCAGGTCCGCGTAGATTTCGACAACGGCATGAGCATTTACTTCCACAACAACTGGATCACGCCCGACGATTTTGAAGGTCCCGTCAACCAGGGACACGAAATTGTCGGCACCGACGGCAAAGTGGAATCCGACCAGCAATATCGCGGATTTCGCTTTTGGTACGCGGACGGCGGCAGCCAGAGTTCAAACAACCACTTCACGCGCAACGTCAAACGCCCCGACGGCTCAGAAGTCTATGTGGGATATGGCACAGACAGCATCATCGTGGCCTTAGTCGCAATCTGTCGCATCGAATTTTTGGGCGAAACCCTATCAGACGTAAAAGAAATCTATCCCACCGCTGAAGACGGGCGGATCACAACGGCAATCGTAGATGCCGCGCGCATCGTCCGCGATCGCAATTTTGAATACATGCGCGAAGGCAAAGGCGCCACAGTCACAGCGCAATTCGGCGCAGACGGCATCACCATTGTCGATCCCAACCGCGCATCTGAAGGACCCGACGCGGTATTTGAAAAAATATACGATAGGCCAGTGTGATCCGCAGATGAACGCAGATGAACGCAGATGATTATAGGGGCGGTGCCCCTGTGGTCGCCCTGTGAAGTAGGGTAGAGGAAGGGTGGCATCCTGTAAATCCTTTAATCTGGGAAATCCTGATCCAATGGGAAAAGAATTTGACATCACCCCTGTTAACGTACCAAAAGTCGATACAAAATATCGCCGCATTATAACACCTGTGCCCCATCCAGACTCGGTGGCAACTTTGAAAACACTGCACCGGGTAGAACCCATCTCCATGCGCGGACAACCGCCCATTGTATGGGATCGCGCAGAAGATTGTCAGGTCTATGACAAATACGGCAACATGTGGCTCGACTGGAGCTCCGGCGTACTCGTCACCAATGCTGGACACGGCATGCCCGAAGTGCGGCGCGCAATCGTAGATCAGGTCGGCACCGGGCTATTGCACAACTACGTATTCCCCAGCGAAGAACGAGCGCAACTCGTCGAATTTTTGATAGAACTGGCACCAGAAGGGTTAGACAAAGCATTTCTGCTAACAACCGGATCTGAAAGCACGGAAAACGCCCTGAAACTCGCGCGAACATACGGCATAGCAACCGGGGGAAAAAAGAAAATCGGCTTTGTGGGATTTGAACGCGGATTCCACGGACGCACAATGGGCGCACAACAAGTCGGCGGAATGCCCGGACAAAAAGACTGGATCGGAAACGAAGACCCCGCCATCGTACAGGTACCCTTTCCCGACGGATATTGGACGGAAAACGTGGATTTCGATTACTTCTGCTCTACACTCCAGGACAAAGGACTAAATGCAGACGACGTATGCGGCGTCATGCTCGAAACATACCAGGGAGTAGGACCTGATTTCGCACCCGTGGCGTACGTCCAGGCACTATCTGAATGGTGCAAAGCACACGGCGCCCTCTTAATTTTTGATGAAGTACAGGCGGGATTTGGTCGCACCGGTAAAATGTGGGGTTTTGAGCACTACGGCGTAACGCCCGACCTCATCTGCTTTGGCAAAGGCGTAAGCAGTTCCTTGCCCCTATCGGGCGTAATCGGCAAATCCGAAGCCATGGACTTATACCCTCCCGGATCGATGACAAGCACCCACACGGGCAACCCCGTCTGTTGTGCAGCAGCACTCGCCAGCCTGAAAAAAATCGTAAATGACGACTTAACCGGCAATGCAGCGCGACTCGAACCCGTATTGATGAACGGCATCAAAAAAATCCAGACCGCGCATCCCGATGTGGTCGGGCACGTAACCTGCAAAGGACTCGTAGGCGGTGTACAAATGGTAAAAGCCGGACAAAAAGAACCCGACCCGGACCTGGCGCACGAAATTGTACTGCGCTGTTTTCACAAAGGACTGTTATTCTTTGCCCCCGTGGGCGCGTGGGGACAAACCGTAAAAATCTCTCCGCCCTTAACCATAGAACAAGACGCGCTCGAAGACGGCTTACAAGTACTCGCTGAAGTTGTAGATGAAGCACAGAAGTGAGAGAACACCAACCAGCCCCCAGCCCCTTAAGGATTTAATATGTCAAACGAAAAACCCGGACGACTGCGCGAAGTAGCGGCATTATTCTTTAAACTCGGCGTCATAGGTTTTGGTGGACCCGCAGCGCACATCGCCCTGATGGAAGACGAAGTCGTTGAAAAACGCGCCTGGCTATCGCGCGAGCGATTTTTAGACCTCGTCGGCGTAACGAGCATCATCCCCGGACCAAACTCGACAGAAATGGCGATACACCTGGGATTCTTGCGCGGCGGCTGGCCCGGACTATTGCTCGCTGGTCTGTGTTTTATATTTCCCGCCGTTACATTGACCACAATCCTCGCCTGGGCTTACATGACTTATGGCGCCATCCCAGAAGTTGCCGACCTACTCTACGGCATTAAACCAGCGGTACTCGCCGTCATCCTGGGCGCGCTGTGGCGACTGGGGCAAAAAGCCGTAAAAGGCTGGCGATTGAGTTTTCTGGGCTTGGCTGTAATGCTCGTTGCCCTCACGCCATTTAACGGCGTCCTCGCACTGATCGGCGGCGGAATCATCGGAATGTTCTGGCTGAGAATGACGCGACCGAGAGACCGCGAACACATGGCCGTAATAGCACCTGTGGCTGGCACGGGATTGACAATGCTGGCAAGCCAGGGCGCCGTATCCGCAGCAGGACCAACACTCTGGGCACTGGGCCTATTCTTTCTAAAAATTGGCGCAATCCTCTACGGCAGCGGATACTTACTCATTGCATTCCTCGAAGAAGAACTCGTACAGGGATATGCCTGGCTAACCCAGGAACAATTGCTGGAAGCCATTGCCATCGGCCAGTTCACGCCCGGACCCGTATTATCGACCGCGGCCTTCATCGGTTATCTCGTCACCGGCGGCAAATTATCCGGCGCACTCGTCGCTGCTGGCGCGATCTTCTTGCCCTCCTTTATCTTTGTCGCTGCCCTGAATCCCCTCTTGCCCCGCCTGCGCGAATCTGAATGGGTGGCGTCTTTTCTCGACGCCGTAAACGTCTGTGCCGTGGGATTGATGGCCGCCGTAACAATAGAACTGGGCTATCTAACCCTTGATTCAATACCCAAAATGGCAATCGCGGGCATCGCATCCATACTGATATTATGGCGCGGAGTCGGTGCAGTATGGCTGGTCGTTGGTGGAGCCGTCGCGGGTTGGATCATCCTCGCCGCGGGCTTTTAGGAATGAATCGGGAATATCTCAAACCCGAAGTCGTCTCCCGGCTCGCGCGTCTCGATCTGATCGCCCGCCTGGTCGTCGAAGGATTTATCACCGGCCTGCATCAAAGCCCCTATCACGGCTTCTCCGTCGAATTCTCCGAATACCGTCAATACATGCCGGGGGACGCACTGCGCGACCTGGACTGGAAAGTATTCGGCAAAACCGACCGCCTCTACGTCAAACAATACGAAGAAGAAACCAACCTCAAATCACATCTCCTCATAGACGCCAGTGCCTCAATGGCCTATGGCTCGGACGCCATCACCAAATTCCAATACGCATCTTACATCGCAGCCGCCCTATCCCACCTCATGTTGCGCCAGCGCGACGCCGTCGGACTAATCGCCTTTGACGACCGCATTCGCACATACTTACCACCCCGGTCAGTCACCAGTCATTTACATACCCTGCTCACCACCCTTCAAAACACCAGCCCCGAAGGCACCGATACCGACCTTGCCGCCACCTTTCACGAACTGGCCGAACGCATTGTGCGCCGCGGCCTCGTCATCGTTATCTCCGACCTCTTTGACGACCCGGACCGCCTGCTCAACGGCCTCAAACACTTTCGCCATCGCAACCACGAAGTCATCGTCTTCCACATATTAGATCCCCGGGAGCGCGACCTCGACTTCAACCGCGAAATGCGCTTTGTCGATCTCGAATCCGGCACGCGAATCGCCACAGAACCCTGGCATCTCGCACCTGCGTACCGCGACCACATGGAAACCCTCATCGACCGCTACCGCCGCGAATGCCGCGAAGCCATGATCGACTACGTCCTCCTCGAAACCTCAGAACCCTTTGACACCGCCCTCTTCAACTACCTCGCCAAACGCAAAAAATTGATGTGAGAAAAAACCAAACCCCCATCGCAAAAATGCGCGATAGGGGATTTTATGTACTATCGTGTACACACTTCAAAGAACCTTCAAAACATTCTTCAAAATGCGCTCTTCCCTCTGAGAAATATCATCTAACAAGGTGATGATCTTCAGAATACGATCTATATCCCACGCTCTCTTGATCTCCCCTAAGGCTCGCAATTTAAGCATCATCAGATGAATCTGATGCGCCTTGTGTTCAACCTCCTTGTACGCCTGATGAAACTGGTCTGACGGACGCAAATACCCGTGTTTCTCCAGATAAGCAAGCCTGTTTAACATACAACGCTTGTGCTCCCAAAGCGTAAACAGATGCCGCCGATCCCACAACCGTGGATGGACAAACAAATGCGTAAAGTAATCTCGCAAGAGCTTATACGTCCCCATCCCAAAGACGCCTTCAACTGGCTTGCGCAATGTCCGATAGTGGATAGATGGATTCTCAGAATGGACATAGGCTCGCAACTGATCTCTGACAGCGTCAATGTCAAACTCATAGACACCGTCCTCATTATATTCAAGAAGATCTATCCGATACGATCTGCGTTTCTCGGGATCAATCCAGCGAAACGCCGCTTCAAAATCTGAATACGCAACTCCGGAAACAGAGTAATCCCGCGCTCGATTGAATCCCAGCGTCTCAAGCGTTTCCGTATCGTCATCGTATCCGAATACGAGAATGGCATGCGGATGATGAATTTTCTCATAAAATGGCGTGTGTGACAAGAAATACTCATCGGCCATCAAATGGACATAGAAGCCCTCATCAATTTGATCGCGAATAAACGGCACAATCTGGTGATATACTCTGACGATTGATCGCCTCGGAACGGTGTAGATAGACAGCCATGGCGGGGCGTATGGTCCCTGAAAATAGAAGTTGAATCGGATGTTATGTTTGCTCTCATGCAACAGGTCAACGGCGAATAGCTGGATGTAATTGCAGAAGAACCAGGGGATATACGCATCGTGCAGCGACATAATCGAAAGCCGATAGCCATGGCGGGGATAGCCGTGTATGGGTGGGGATAATTGGATGGGAAGTGTTTTTTTCATAATATGTCTCAAAAGCTGTATCATCTGAGTGCGAGCAAAAAATCTATTTTAGAAGCTGTTTTAAAATTATAGGGATCTGAAAAAAGAGTTGAAAAAGCGTATTCATCAGTCCAAATTTAGGGTATCCAAAAACCTTAAAAAGAAAGGACATGCGATGAATACGCCAAGACAATATCCGACAAATGT
>JAJEDY010000052.1 GCA_022821275.1 Candidatus Latescibacterota bacterium
TGCCAAGTGGGACTTGTTCTCTTAAGCCCTTATAAGGACACTTCATGGCAAATCTCATTAACCCGCAATCAGATTCTGAGCGACTGGCAAAACTGGAAGGTCTAATTGAGCAAATCGCCCAAAGACTGACCAGCATCGAAAACCGCCTGAATAACATGGAAAGCCGCTTGAACAACCTGGAAAACCGTATGGACAAACACTTTCTTTGGGTTGTTGGTCTTATCCTTACAAGCTGGCTTTCGCTTGCGACGCTGATCTTGCTTAAAACCTGATAAGACCCACCAAACACAAAAAAACTCCTTGTGCGCGTCGCGTAAGGAGTTTTTTGATTCATGATGCACGTCAGAAAATCCACGAGTTAGGTTTGCCCAAGTGGAAATTGACACGTCCCAAAATGCGGTATAATATACATTATGTAAACTTAAGGAAATTCGCCTAAAATTCCCGCCCTGAACACCCTGCTTAAATCCTCTAAAATCAATCCACATCATTTCGCGTCCTCTTCCACAAGTCCGAGAGCCTGGCGATATAACAGATCTGACAGCCGTTTATTCTCTTCGCGTAGTTTCAGAATCGTTTCGGCGCTTCTCTGAGTGCTCTCCTGCTGTTCTTCTTGCTGTCTGCGCAGCCAATTTGCATCTTCTTCCGCTTGTTTTTCCCTTTCTTTTGCTATATTCAGCTCTTCTCGTGCCTTTTCGAGTTCTTCTTTTAGTGCACGCGCCTCCGTCCATCCAGAAGCCGATGACGCCTCTAATTGTGCATTGCGTTCGTTTGCGCTGCGAATTTCTGCTCTCAGTTCCTTTTCGGCTATTTCAATCGCTGCCAATTTTCCCAATTTCTGTTGTTGTGCTTCAAATTCGGATTTTTCCACGAGAATTTGATCGGGATTATAGCTCATTTCAATATAATTTTCTATCATTTTTTTTCCAAATTTTTTCCTAAATAATTCCTCAATTTCATCTCGGGATATTCGCCAGGTTCCATTCCATTTTTCAGGCTTTAAAAAACCTCTATTAATATAATTTCTTATTGTTTTATCAGTTACTTTGAGAATTTTCGCGGCTTCGGGAATTCCGTAATTTTCCATCTTCTCCCCCTTTTTATATTCTATTATTTTTACAATTTATTTCCATTAAATTAGTATTATTTTTCCATATTGTCAAGGGGCAAAATAACAAAAAAAGAGGCATAAATAACGAATTTTTGTTATTTTTCGAGAAAAGACACATTTTACACGAATTTTCAAAAAATAAATGTCCTGAAAACGAAAAAACTGAAATATGGCAAAATACAAGCAGAAGCCTCAAAAAATGAATACTTCAAAAAATATGGGACAAAAAACAAAATGGGAGCGGTCCTGACTTAAAAAAACAGGCGAGAAACTAAATTTTTTTAAAAACAAGAACCAAAGAGGAGAAAACTGAAATTTAAAACAAAGAGAGGAGAAAATAGTTGGAAAACTTAAAAAAAACGCCGCTAAACGAAATACACCACAAAACCAATGCTCGAATGGTTCCGTTTGGAGGCTGGGAAATGCCAGTCCAGTACGAGGGGATAGTCGCGGAACATCAAGCGGTGCGATCGCAAGCTGGACTATTTGATGTCTCGCACATGGGAGAATTTGAATTTAAAGGCAAGGGAGCCAGGAAACTGGTCCAACATCTAACAGCGAATGATATAGACCGCATCGGCATTGGGCGCGGGCAGTATTCTTTATTCCTCAACAAAAATGGCGGCGCAATTGACGACATCATCGTTTACCGCCTCGGCGAGACAACCTACCTGATCGTCGTAAACGCCTCAAATGTCGATAAAGACTGGAAACATGTCCAATCGGTGGCAAAATCATTTCATAACGTTCAGATAACCAATCGCAGTGAAGAATTTGCCCTCATCGCGCTTCAAGGCCCAAAAGCAGAGGCAGTACTCTCCCCTATCGCAAATCGGAATCTCTCTGAAATCGGTTCTTTCCGCATTCGCAAAGCAGAGCTCGCGGGAATACCCGTTCATATTGCCCGCACGGGATATACTGGCGAAGGAAGGAATGGGTTTGAAATATTTACGCGAACAGAAGATGCTGCGGCAACATGGAATGCCCTCATCGCATCACCCGATGTATCACCTGCAGGGTTGGGCGCACGGGATACACTCCGCATCGAAGCCTCCCTCCCCCTCTACGGCCAGGAACTCGACGAGGCAACAACGCCATTAGAAGCCGGATTGGATAGATTCGTCTCACAGGCGGGCGGATTCTCGGGTGCCGAAGCCCTTGAGAAGCAGCGTGCGGATGGCCCGACAAAGACACTCGTGATGATCGAAATGATCGACCGCGGTATCCCCAGACATGGTTACGAAATCCTGGATTGTTCCGGAAATACAATTGGCCAAGTCACCAGTGGCACAACCGCGCCCTATCTAAAAAAGAATATCGCAATGGGTTATGTCCCTCCCAATCATTCAGAAATTGGGACAGAACTCGCCATTGCGATCCGAACCCGCGCCCTCAAAGCGCGAATTGTTCCCAGGCCATTTTTCAAGCGGTAAACTCCCTAATGAGCTTATGAACCAAGGCAAAAACCAAGACCATGCACGTATTCTGGTCTTAGATACGTCCTTAGATATTACAAGGCACGCTTCCAGGAGGATAATAGGGTTGGGGTGGATGAGGCGATCCGGCAACGTCTTTTTGAGCTTTTTTTACGAAAAAAGAGCTGATCGGGGTACGGATTTGACGAAGGTTAAGGTGATATTGTCGATGTTGGAGAGGGGGTTACCCCAAGCCCCTCCCAAATAGGACTATGATTTTAGATTTTATTACATCTCTGCGTTGATGGGCAGATTTGATTTTTGTCTGATCACGTCCTTCTTTTTATTCATCTGCCTGCGATAAATATAGTAGTCTGCTTCCCATCCTTCACCCCCAATAGGTTCCCTCACCGCCGGAAGTATGTCTCGTCCTTTCTTCTCCGATTCAGACTTCGACGTGTCATAAAGCACAGCGATCCCTCTGTTTTGAAGTGCTGGAATGTGCGTGTTGATTGATGTAGCACTCAAAGGGTTATTCCTCACATCAACTCTGTCTCCACTACCCAATCCCATATTTGCGACCAATGGCGCAATATCCGAGATCTTGTTGCCAAAAAGAATCAACTTTTCCAGGTTGTTCAATCCTGACAGTGGAGACACATCCGAGATGTTATTGCCGCTAAGACCTAAAGATAGCAGGTTTATCATTCCTGACAGCGGAGACGCGTCCGAGATGTTATTCAAGGCAAGATCTAGAATTACCAAGTTGGTTAATCCTGACAGTGCCGACACATCCGAGATGTCGCTGCTGAAAAGGACCAACCAGTGCAAGTTGATCAATTCTGATAGTGGAGATACATCTGAGATGCTGTTGTGGGAAAGCACCAGATATTCCAGATTTGTCATTCCTGACAGCGGAGACACATCTGAGATATTGCTGCTGAGAAGATCCAGCCATTCTAGGTTTGTCATTCCTGATAGCGGAGACACATCCGAGATACTGTTGTAGCCAAGAGTCAGAAATTTCAAGTTTATCATTCCTGACAGCGGAGACACGTCCGAAATGTTGTTGTCGGAAAGCGCCAGAACTACCAGGTTTATCAATCCTGATAGAGGCGAGATATCCGGGATGCTGTTGTTGGAAAGGTATAGTTCTCCTAGTCGGGCTAATCCTGATAGTGACGACACATCCGAGATGTTGTTGTCGGAAAGATGCAGCCATATTAGGCTGGTTAATCCTGATAGCGAGGACACATCCGAGATGCTGTTGTTGGAAAGGTATAGTTCTTGCAGATAGGTCAATCCTGATAGCGACGACACATCCGAAATATTGTTGTCGGAAAGTTCCAGCGTTTCCAGACGGGTCGCAAACTCAAGTCCAGTCAAGTCGCTAATGTTCGCATCTGATGCCTCGAGGCGAGTTAAGGTTGACATCTCACCCCTGGTGATCGGCGAACCGCGCGCCTTGCTTAGGTTATTCTCGATAACAGCGCGCAGGTTCGCATCTGGAATGTCAACGTTCGGAGAAGATACCTCTTTGCCAAAACTGCTGCCAAAAATCAGAAAATCGGAAAATCCAATTGCACCGTTGCTGTCCAGATCATACCGGGCTTCATACCTACCATCTCCTTGACGTGCTCCAAACAGACCTGCAAACGCCAAAAAGTCAGAGAAACCGACTCGACCATCGCCATCAAAATCCGGGGTAAGGACTTGTAACAGTAACGCAATGCGCAAATTCAGGGTCGTGCTTTCAATTTGCCCGCCTCGGCCAAGATCAGCACGCACCAGCCGAATCGCAGTGCTCGAAAACGCAGTTAGTGTGCGAAAACGAATCGTGCCTACCAGACCACTGTTGACAGCGGCTTGACCGCCAAAAGACGCAGTGCTAATTTCCACAAAAGTCGGATTTGTACCCTGTTCGGGGAGCGCTTGTGCATTGGGCAACACATCACCCACCTCAAACCCTTCGTACACAACCTGTGATGCATCGTATTCAAAACGCACAGCAAGGCCATTCGCATTCTGAATATCTTTGCCGAAGATCTGAATAGTAACAATCTCATCTGCGGACACATTAACAGACGTAATCGCTTGATCGCCCGCCGCACCATTCGCATCCAGCGAAATGGAAAAGCTATTCTGTGACGCAAGAGACAACGGATGTATCAAAAGCGCGAGCGTTGATAGTGTAAACAAAATCAGGTTATGCATCGCTTTCTTCTCCCATTGGCGTTTGATGTCTCTCTTTTCTTTTTAGGACGTGCGCTGAAAACAGGACGGTTTTTGGAGCCATATCTATAGTTGAACTTCTATTTCCTTCAATTCCTGCTTACGTTTCGGTGAAATGTTCAGTTGAAGTAGCTTATTGATGAGTTCCTTCAGTTTAACATACCGCAAATTGCATTCAAACAAATAAATTATCAATTTCGCTACTGCTTCGGGATAATTTTGCCATAGATCGCTTTGATTTATTTTGTTTATCATCCCCCAATTCTGTAGAGGTATATCCTGGGGTATCTGCATCTGGACTGCTAAATCGACGGCTTCGGGAAATACCGTTGTCAAGGGCGGTAGCCAATTAAGCATATTTTTGATCTCGCCAGGTTCAAGAACTGCTGGCACGCCTTGTAAGCGGTGCTCCCAATATTGCTTGAGCCAACGTTGCCATAATTCTTGTTGTGCAGCTTCATCCATGTTCCGCAAATGGCCGTTCATATTCAACGCAAATTCTTGTCCGGCTTCTTGAATACCAGATTGAAAAAGCGCGAGAATCCATTTATCAAAAGGGTCTTCTTCAACAAAATACACAAGCATGTCGGTGTAGTATTTGATAAACCGCCTGCGTTGATGGGATAGATCGCTGTCGATCCGCTCAATAGCTTTGGGAAAATAATCAGCCATAACCTCAGCCACAGCCGGATTGAGGCGTTCCTCGGCGAGAAAACCATCCCAGACCGCTTGGAAATTGTCATTGGCTGGATCAAAAATCGGGAGCAGATTTTCTCGAGTCCAAGCTTTATCGACGGCCCAAAGAAAAGTAAATTGGCTCGCAAGAATCCTTTGTCCAAGCCTGCCCGGTAGCTTCTGGTTCTGTAGGATATCTGACAGAATCTGGCGATACTCTTCATTAAGGGCCGTTGGCTCAGGGTCTTGTTGCTTACGCCAGAGCGAAAATCCCGATAGCCAAAATTCGGTAAGAATACTCGCAGGGTGCTTGGTAGCCTGCTGTAGCCAGTCGTTAGGTTCTTCTCCATTACTATCAAGATGATGCCACAAAGCCCCGGCGATCTTGTTGGCCTGAGGGAGTAAGTTCAAGGCATAGGTAGTATTGCCCCCCTTCATCAGCGCGTAAAGCGCGTTGGCAATTATACGGCTATGTTCTGGGTATAACTCGGTCTTGCCGAGCCAGTAGAACACTTTATAGTGCTTGTCTTCATCTAACACTATTTTTGACCAGGATGATATCAAGGCGGGCCAGAGGCCAACATCCCACTTTTCAGCCTTGGCTAATGCCTCGGCCAAATCCAGACCCCAGTCAAAATTCTGTCTCACAGCTCCTGCGACATTAACCAGGAGTTCTCTACGGTTAGGGCCACCCCATCTCCTGCCTTGGAATGACAACAAATCGTCAAGACAATCTCCGGCTGGTTTTGCCAGTAGTTCTTCAATAGTCCACGGACTTTTATACCTGACAGGGCGACTTGCAGATGGCAGGTCTGGATGTTCGCTTGGCTTGAATTGAGGGTATTCTGCTGACACTCTATCCAGGGCTTGTTTGGCTAAGTTACAACAGGGGTCTAATTTATGGAGCCTATCAAACCATGTAAAATGATGATGGGCTGTGTCTTCTTTTTCCTTTTGGGGATATTCATCGTTCCTCCAACAATAATCCCACACAGCCTTAATAAGGGATTCCCGGTATTGCAAACTGGCATTGGGATAGGCTTTTCCTACTGCCTGGAATATTTCGTGGTGAGCACAAATATCATGCAGGTCTATGTGTGTTAGAATCCAATCAATCTTGTCATCCGCCGTCATGCTTTCGAGATTGGACACGCCATGCACTGATAGGCGGCGCAGCAGTGGTGCATCCGAACTTACAAGCCGATTACACCACCACATCGCCGTTTCTACCTGATTCGAGGCCAGCCATTCAAGACAGTCGCGGGCGACATCAATTAACACGTCAACCGGGTAGGGATACCAGTCCTTTGGGTGTGGCTCAATGGCCCAGCGACTATCGCTCTCGCTTTCCCACTCCCGATCTGCCTTCTGCCAGGCGTGTAATGTGAGATATCGTTCTTGCAGACGCTTGACAACCTGTTCAAGTAAAGGTTCGGATACTCGAGACAATTTTGGCTTCAGACCGTCTGTCCACAGTTCTATTAATTGGTAGTCTTCACCTATCAGCGGCAATTCCACATCAACGGGCGGATTCTCATTATCGTCCTCATTATCAGGCCACTTGAAGCCCTCCTCGATCAGCAGGCGGCTACCCGTCATCGTATCGAAAACCTGCAACAGATTGTCTAACATTCCGTGCTTGAGACAAAATTTTCCGATCTGGTACAGTAGATCATCATCAGCGTTTTCAGGCATTGGAGCGGTGTCAAGCAAAAGTGAAATCCAGCGGGATAAAATGTTATTATCCAAAGGAGAGTTATCTTCTACGATAGTCCAAATTAGGTCATTCCAGAAATGCGGATTCAGACGCATATTGTGTCTGCCAATCAACAGGAATAGCTTATCAGCCTGGTTGCATGCGAAGTTCTCTGCCAACCACCCAGACAAGGCTCGATCCCGATCACTGAGCGTACCATCCCCAAATAATGCATTTAGAATCCCGCGCTCGTCAAGCCAATCAATCCATTTCGGATCAGAAGCCGCTTTGGTGAAAAAACGGGCCTTTGTCACATCTTCAAGCGCATCCTCAATAAGGTCTGCTGTTTCCCCATCAAGGGACGGCGGTTTTTCTGCGATCGCGGCAATCTCGCGTTGCCAGCCAAGGACATCGCGCCTGACATATTCAGCCATACGACGAATACCTTCGTAGAGTACGCTGTAATCATGCTCGTTTGGTTGCAGATAGCTGATAGGTTCGATCCCGAGTAAACGCCAACGGTCTGCGTCATTATCCGTTTCACCGATTAAAACAAAACGCCGAGTAGCCTCGCCTACTGGCAGAGCTCGCGCCAGATAGTTCATAATCGTGTCTTCGTGGCTATAGCCGACGAAAAGCACGGTAAAAGAACGGAACAAATCGACGAGAAAACGTTGCGCCCATCCCTCAGTCAGATAGGCGCGGCCGAAATCTGCGTCCGTAATTATCATCTCGTCAGAATGGCTGACTGCACCATGGATGTGGACAATGCCGTTGAACTGATGTCCCAAGGGCAATGCAGGTGCCCGAAACACCTCGGGCTGGTTACTGGTGAAAACGTCCTTTGCAGCCTGCTCGAACAAAAGGTCAAAATTGGTGGTAACGACGCGAACTTGCTCGGCTTTGGAATAGAGCCGCAGAAGATTCTGATGTAGATCAGTCGCTTGCAGACCTAGTGGAGATAGATTTTTTGCGGCGAGGGTGTGAACATTTACCCCATCATGTTGCAGTTGTCCGAGGAAACGGTCTATCGGCTCTCTGTCCTGCAAAGTTTTGCCGGTTCTTTCCGCGATCTTATTCGCTAAATCTTTGAAACTCGGCAGGTAGGCAGGTTCACTCATCGAAACGCCTGCGCCAGCGAAAACCACCAGTTCGCCATCGCGCAAGGCGTTTAATAGAGGTTTGGGAAAGTTTTTCATGCCTTTTCCTCAGAAGCTGTTTTAAAATTATCGGTAAGCCCTGAATCGGAGCAAAAAATTAGGCAAATAGGGTGGATATATCGGCGATATGGGGCGTTTTGGCTAGCATCAGGCGGTTGATTTGACAACTTTTCAAAGGCTGTTCGGGTTTTTAAAACAGCTTCTCAGAAAGATCGGCAAACAGTGAATTTGAGATTCGTAGGTGCCATGCGTCTATATATTGTATTTCTTCAGCCAATGTATTCCACAATATACTGTATGCCTATGGCCAGCGTCAATGAACAGATAAAAGAAAGCCCGTCGATCGGTGATGACCGCCGGGCTTTTAATGTGGAGGATTTCGGCAAATTAACGCCACTTGATTTGATTGAGTTTTGCCCTACCTCCGTTATACATGCGGGGCTTATGGTATTGTCAATGTGATGTCATAGTCGTTTAGAGCGTCCCAGAAAGAGATGTATTGAGTCAATGGGACTGGTGCCGCCGACGTCTGCAAGTTGTTGAACGACCGGTCAAATATAGCGCAGCACAAATCCCCCGTAAAACGTGAGTGATACAGAAACCCATCGACTTGTGTATGAGCATGGACATCCTCGGATAATGAACGGCCTTCTCGATGGTTCGAGTCGTGGACAACATCCGGGGGAGCACCAATCCTGACCGGTCTATCCTCCCGAAGGTCCACAAGATTCAAGTCCTGCTGAGATTGGAACGACACGACCTGCCAAAGGTTAATAACTGATAGTGAGATTACGCGAGGCTGGCGGCGTGTCAAGCTATTACGCACCACAGCCTCCCATAAGCAGCACGGCACTGTTTCGGCGCCGTACAGTACAGCATAATTTCTGGCCGGATCGCTGAATCGACTCGGTGCAGGAACGGCATTAAGCGGTGTGGCGGCGTGACGTTGGTGAATTACACGAAACATTCGCCCGATTCGGACCGTGCAAATCTGCGCCTGAATGTACCTTCTAAGGGGTAAGTAGCCAGCCATTACCCAAAGTCACCCTGGAGGTACCCTGTAGCGGCAGCCTCAACGCGGGCGATTTTTCCTTTGCGAAGAAGGGCAAGCGGTTTCGCTCCGTCGAGTGCGTCGTTTGGCACTGTTAGCCAATGCCGCGCTGCATCGGCGTTGCCGAATAGTTCGGTGATACGATCAAACCCTTCGGGCTGCTCGTGTTCGTTGAAATGCCCAGCCTTTTTCATCTTCCGAGTACGTGCCTTGATCCTCTGTTTCGCCTCTTGCTCATTGATCAGATCTTCGGTCCCACCAATGATCATCTCTGGCATTTTCATTTTCTAACCTCCGATGCTCGAGTACGTATTCTCAGAACTCCCCAACACAGGAAAATAGCAGGCTGCGGGCGTCTGTCAACACTTGTCGCAGCATGGCTTATTCACTTTCCGTTGTGCAATGTCAGTTACACAACAATATTGACCAGCCGATTGGGGATAACGATTATCTTTTTCGGGTCTTGATCCTGGACATGCGCTTGTACATTCGGCTGTTCCAGCGCCAGGCTTTCTATCTCCTCCTGTCCTGCATCGACCTCAACTTCCATTCGGGCACGAACTTTGCCATTGACCTGAACCGGCATCTCAATTGTTACGGGCCGAGCGAGATCTTCGTCCCATTCGGGCCAATTCTGTTGATGAACGCTGTACTCTCCCCCAATGTGCGACCAAAGCTCTTCGGAGAGATGTGGCGTTATCGGTGCCAGAAGCAAGATAAGCGCCTGAATGGCTTCTTTCCACGCATCTGTATGCACAACAGGTGTATTTTGAGCCGCCAATAAACCATTGCTAAACGTCATAAGCGCGGCCAATGCTGTATTAAACCCGAAAGTCTCAAAATCTTCGGACACCTTGCGGATGGTCTGATGTGTTAAGCGCCGCAGATCATCCTGGGCTTCTTGCGTAGCATCGCCCTTTTCTGGCGCACCATTTTCAACTACTATACGCCACACGCGGTTCAAAAATCTCGGAATACCTTCCACACTCGATGAATTCCAGGGACCCCCCTGTTCCCACCGACTCAGAAACATCAAATAAGCCCGAATGCAATCTGCTCCATACTGTGCAATCAGATCGTCAGGATTGACAACATTGCCTTGAGACTTGCTCATTTTTTCTTGATCTTCACCCAGAATAACGCCCTGATTAAACAAGCGAGTCATCGGCTCATCATCACTGACAAGGTCCATATCGCGCATGGCTTTGGTGAAAAAGCGCGTGTAAAGCAGATGCATAGTCGCGTGTTCTATACCCCCTGTATATTGATCAACGGGCAACCAGTATTCACCCTCATGAGGTTCAAAAGGTCCCGCATCATAATGTGGGCTTAAATAGCGATATTGATACCAGGAAGAACACATAAAGGTATCCATTGTATCCGTCTCTCGCTGGGCTGGTGCGCCGCATTTGGGACAGGTCGTGTGCAGAAAACCATCGTGGTATTTGAGAGGAGATTCACCCGTCGGCAAAAATTCTGCATCATTGGGCAGCATTACGGGTAGATCGCGTACTGGCACGGGAACAATGCCACATGCATCACAGTAAATAATCGGTATGGGACATCCCCAATAACGCTGGCGGGAAATCAGCCAATCGTGAAGGCGATAATTGACTTTTCGCTCGCCAATACCCTGTGATCCCAAGTCATCGGCCACTGCATCTTTTCCATCTTCAGAGGACAAACCATCGAATTGTCCCGAGTTTACCATGCGTCCCGCACCAGTATATGGTTGGGTGAGTGCTTTACCGTCCCAATCATCCGGAGCAATTACAACGGGAATGGGCAACCCATACTTGTTTGCAAAATCAAAATCGCGTTCATCGTGTGCAGGCACAGCCATAATGGCTCCGGTGCCATATTGAAGCAACACATAGTCGGCGATGTAAATGGGCACATCGGCATTGTTCATGGGATTAATCGCATAAGCACCAGTGAAGATGCCATCCTGTTCTCTATCTACAGAAAGCCGCTCGATTTCCGATTGCCGTTCGGCTTTGACACAATATGCTTTGACGGCTTTCCGTTGCTCGGGCGATGTTATCTCATCAACCAATGGATGTTCGGGGGCCAAAACCGCAAAAGACATGCCAAAAATGGTATCCGGGCGCGTTGTGAACGCGCGAAACGATGACTCGGAATTTTTGACGCGCATTTCAAATTCAACGCCCTCACTGCGTCCGATCCAATTTTCTTGCATGGCCTGTACGCGGTTGGGCCACTCAATTTTTGAAAAATCGAGTAATTCTTCAGCATATTGAGTAATCCGAAACAGCCATTGGTCCAGGTCTTTTTTAATCACAGGTGTATTGCACCGCTCACAGTGCCTGTCCTCCCCCCAAACCTGCTCTCTGGCCAGCGTGGTATTGCACTGTGGGCACCAATCGACGGGGGCTTTCTCTCGATAGGCCAGACCATTGGCGTAAAATTTGAGGAATAACCACTGCGTCCATCTATAATATTCGGGCAAACAAGTGATCGCTTCGCGCGTCCAATCAAACATTGCACCCATTGTTTTCAGTTGTTCGCGCATGCGTTCCACATTGTCTAACGTCCATTGGGCCGGGTGAATATCCCGTTGGATTGCAGCGTTTTCAGCGGGCAATCCAAAAGCATCAAAACCGATGGGAAACAGTACATTATGTCCCTTCATCCGCATATATCGCGCCCGAACATCAGAGGGAACAATCGCATACCAGTGACCAATATGGAGATCACCCGAAGTGTAAGGCAACATAGTCAAAGCATAGTGCTTGGGGCGGCTGGGATCGATTTGACTGCGGTACAGATCAGTATCTTCCCAGCGTTGACGCCATTTTTTTTCAATCTCAGAAAACTCGTAAGCCATTGAAATACAACTCCTAAGGATATAATCTTTGCAAAAGTCGGGGAAATGGAATCGTCTCGCGGACATGGGACAAGCCGCATATCCACGCGACTGTACGCTCAATACCCAATCCGAAACCGGAATGCGGCACCGATCCATAGTGCCTGAGGTCCAGGTACCACTGGAACGGCGCCTCGTCAAGACCGTGTTCGGCGAGCTTCCGCCGTAAGACCTCCAGATCGTCCTCGCGCTGTCCCCCACCGACGATTTCGCCATATCCTTCGGGTGCCAACACATCCATACACAATGCCAGTTGGGAATCTTCCGGATCCCCCTTCATATAAAAAGCTTTGCAAGCTGCCGGATACCGATGCACGATCACGGGGCGATCGTGTGCATTGGCCAACACGGTCTCATCCTCAGCACCGAAATCATCCCCCCATGTGTGATCGCGACCCGCGTCTTTTAGCAACTCATGTGCATCTGAATAAGATATCCTGGGAAATGGTTTTTGCACCCGTTGTAGGGGCGCGAGGTCGCGTTGCAAGCTCGCAAGTTCAGACCGACAGGTTTCTATCACGCGCTGAACAACACAACAAATAAAGTCTTCAGCCAGATCCATATTACCCGACAGGTCCATATAGGCCACCTCTGGCTCGACCATCCAAAATTCGGTTAAATGACGCCGCGTCTTGGATTTCTCAGCCCGGAAAGTCGGTCCAAAGCAGTACACCTTGCCAAACGCCATCGCCGCGGCTTCCATATATAGCTGGCCACTCTGTGTCAGAAATGCTTTCTCATCAAAATAATCGGTTTCAAAAAGCGTGCTGGTGCCTTCGCAGGACGACGGTGTAAAAATGGGCGCATCAATAAGTGTAAAACCATTGTTGTCGTAATAATCGCGACAGGCTTTGACAATTTCAGCGCGCACGCTTAAAATGGCATATTGGCGCGATGAACGCAGCCACAAATGGCGGTGATCCATCAAAAATGCCGTGCCGTGTTCTTTGGGCGTAATCGGATAATCCTCTGCACAATGTACAATTTCGATATCGCTGACGCCAATTTCAAAGCCGATGGGCGAGCGCGCATCAGCTCGAACCGTGCCCGTCACCCTGAGGGACGACTCTTGCCCCAGGTCTGAAGCCCTTTCAAAAACGTCTGGCGATACATCGCCTTGAAACACCACGCACTGAATCGTACCAGAGCCATCTCTGACCTGAAGAAAGTGCAATTTTCCGCTCGAACGTTTGTTGTACAGCCATCCCTCGATCACAACTTCTTTATCTTCCCATGCACTGACGTCGTTTATCCTGATGATATCGGGCATATACCGTTCCCTGAGAGAGTAAAAATAAAAAAAGACGACCGGGTATCACCTGATTGCCCACCGATCGTCTTATCCTTTCGTTAAATATATGCAAATCTCACGATCTTTGGGGAGGGCGTTGCCTACCCTGCTGATTTGAACCACCATTGGGTTTGTCGATAAGGACTTTGCGGCTCAGTCGAATTTTGCCCTGATCATCGATAGCGATCACTTTGACCTGAACTTTTTCGCCTTCACTGAGTACGTCGTTTACCTTGCGCACCCGGTGATGTTCAAGCTCGGAAATATGGCAAAGCCCATCCTTGCCGGGCAATATTTCGACAAACGCGCCAAAGTCCGTGATCCGGCGCACTGTGCCATCATAAATCCGTCCCACTTCTGGTTCTTCGACGAGAGCTTCAACCATGCCCATTGCGGTTTCACCGGCTTGCGCATCTAAAGAGGTGACCGTAACCAGCCCGTCATCCTCGACTGAAACCGTCGCGCCTGTCTCTTCAATGCTGCGAATGGTCTTCCCGCCCGGACCAATAACTGCGCCGATTTTTGCCGGATCAATTCGGATGGACAAAATGCGTGGCGCGTATTCCGACAATCCCGCTCTCGGCGCGGAAATAGCTTCTTCCATAAGACCGAGAATGTGGTTTAATGCATCTCGGGCGCGGTCAAATGCCGTACTGAGAATCTCAAAACTTATGCCACCGATCTTTATATCCATCTGAATCGCAGTCAGGCCCGATCGCGTGCCCGCTATTTTGAGGTCCATATCGCCCAAATGATCTTCTTCGCCTAAAATATCTGTGAGAACCGCCCACTGATCCCCTTCCATGACCAATCCCACGCCAGCCCCGGCAACATGGCTTTTGATGGGCACGCCCGCATCCATCAAAGCGAGAGAGCCGCCACACACCGTGGCCATTGAAGAAGAACTGTTGGATTCTAAAATCTCGGAAACCAGCCGGATCGTATATGGAAAATGCTCTTCACTGGGCACGACAGGCTCGAGTGCCTTTTCTGCTAAAGCTCCGTGACCGACTTCGCGACGGCCGGGCGCTGCGATCCGCCCCGTTTCCCCAACACTGTAGTTGGGAAAGTTGTAATCGAGCATAAAGCTCTTGAACGATTTGCCCTCGAGATCATCTACCATTCGGGTATCCATCTTGCTTCCGAGCGTCGCCACACACAAAGCCTGCGTCTGCCCGCGCGTAAAAATACCGGACCCGTGTGCGCGAGGCAATATACTCAGATCGATGTCAATGGGCCGAACCTCTTTGAGATCGCGCCCATCAATACGCTGATTTTCCGCAAGGATCATCGCGCGCATATCCTTTTTGATCAACCGATCTATTTCACCGCCAATTTCACCATCTTCAAAGTCTTCTGCGAGTGCTTCCCGCACCTCGGCGCGAATCGCGGACAATGTCTCTGCACGCGCCGCCTTATCCGGCATGCGATTGGCCGCGTGAATCTGCTCTGAAGCGCGTTCGGCAACAGCAGCGACAAGAGCCTCATTTTCTTCAGGCTCGTCGAAAGACCGTTTGGGTTTTCCAACACGGGCAATCAGATCATCCTGTAATTCAATCAGTTGTACAATCCCTTGATGGGCGACGCGCAGTGCTTCTACGACATCACCATCGGCTACTTCGTGAAAATCGCCTTCAACTGAAATAATGGACTCGCGGTTGCCAGACACCATCAGGTGGACATCGCTTTCTTCGAGTTGGAAAAGTGTGGGATTGACCACAAATTCTCCATCGACTCGTCCAACGCATACAGCGCCAATGGGGCCGTCAAACGGAATATCAGAAATGCACAGTGCAGCCGAAGCACCCGTCATTGAGAGCACCGCAGGATCATTTTCACCGTCAAAAGACAACACAGTGACATAAACCTGCGTTTCAAAATCATAAGCCTCTGGAAATAGGGGCCTGATTTGATGATCGATTAAACGCGCATGCAATTTTTCCGTTGTTGAAGGTGCGCCTTCTCGCTTAAAAAAGTTGCCGGGAATGCGCCCGCCTGCATACATCTTTTCGCGATAATCGACTTGTAGTGGAAAAAAATCAAAATCCGAAGGTTTGTTATCGGAAACGGCTGCTACCAGCACAATGGTTTCACCGTACTGCATCCACACCGCCCCATGTGACTGTTTGGCCACCCGACCCGTTTCAATGGACAGTGGACGACCCGCATATTCAAGCTCTACTTTTGCTATCATTCTATCTCCTAATATTTACAAAACACATCTATTCCAGCGCCCTGGCAAAAGGGCCAGAGATACGACCAACTGCCGGAATACATACATGAAAAACTCAACCGCGAATATCCAGTGCCGCAATCAAGCTACGATAACCTTCTAAGTCTTCGCGCCGCAAATACCGCAACAGACGACGGCGGCGGCCAACCAGTTTGAGCAGCCCTCGACGCGAGTGATGATCCTTCTTGTGGGTTTGAAAGTGTTCGATAAGTTGTACAATACGCTCTGTAAGTTGCGCAATCTGGACTTGTGGCGATCCTGTATCGCCTTCTTTGCGCCCGTATTGTGCGATCAACTCTGCTTTCTTTTCCTTTGTTAATGCCAAAATTTACCTCCATCGGTATAATGCCGCGAAAGCCTATCTTCCGCAGTCTGTATATCTGCTTGAATCTGCGCGATTAATGCTTCTTTGCTGTCAAATTCACGCTCTCTCCGAATGCGATACCAAATCTCAAGGGGTAAAATTTTTCCGTAGAGATTTTGTGAAAAATTGAGCAAATGCACTTCACAACGCGCAGAATGTCCTCCAAATGTCGGACGTTTGCCGTAATTTACAACGGCGATGTGGGGCTGATCCAGTCTGGCAACACCAGCATAAACCCCCGGCGCTGGCAAGAGTTTTCCCGGCGTTTCAAACAGAAGATTGGCAGTGGGAAAACCAAGCGCTCTGCCCCGCTTTTCTCCCTCTACCACACGCCCCCACAAAGGGTAAGGATGCCCCATAAGTTGAACAACAGCATCCATATCCCCATCTAAGAGTGCGTTGCGGATGCGAGTACTGCTCACGGGTTTTTCGGCGATGCACACAGCAGGTGGAGAAAAGACCGAAAAACCGAGCTGTTTCCCCAACCTTTTCATCGTCTCAAAACCGCCCTGACGCCCTCTGCCAAAACCGTGGTCGTAACCTATGATCACAGACCTGGCGCTGAGTTTATCAACCAGAAAGCATTTGACAAATGCCTCGGGAGACAACTGCCGGAGTGCATCATCAAATCTAACAACAGCCAGAATATCTACCCCCAAAGCGGCAAGACAATGCTTTTTCTCTTCAAGCGATGTCAACACCCCGGGAGCATCGGCGCCGTCGATAAACTGGCGGGGATGTGGATCAAAAGTGACAACGACAGATGTGCCCCTCCGCGCCCGTGCCATATTGGTCATAGCTTCAATGACAGAGACATGCCCGACGTGAATGCCGTCAAATGTTCCAACTGTTACCACCGGGTGGGCAAGCGCAACCGGTTCTTCAAGCATTATGGTGCGCATCATCAATTCTGGATCACGCGAATGGGCTTCAAGACGCCCTCGACGATATGACCGAGACCGAGCAAATTACCCCGGGAATTTTGCACTGTTACAATATCCTGGACATCTGATAAAATATCGGTCACGGGATTGCCATTTGAAAAACGCCCCTGCTGCGCCTCTGTCAAACAAACCGATGACAGCTCAGATAAAACAGCGTGGGGATTGAGCAACACGTCAGAAATACTTTCTACACGCTCGAGTTCATAAACCGCAACACATTGTCCCAATCCAACACGCCCCACAGCGACTCTGCGAAGCGTTGATAGATGAGCACCACATCCAAGCCGTTTGCCAATGTCGTCTGCAAGCGACCGAATATAAGTGCCTTTAGAACAATGTACATTCAGGTGCAAGAGCGGTGGTGCATAAACCGCAATATCGAGCTTATGGACACACACATTACGCGCGGGACGTTCAATTTCAACACCTCTTCGGGCCAGATCGTAAAGCCTGCGCCCTCCGATGCGTATGGCCGAATACATAGGCGGAACCTGTGCGATCTCCCCTCTAAATTCGGCAACAGCGGTCTCGACTTGTGCATAATCGACGGGAATATCCCCCGATCTACTGGTAATTACACCATCGGCATCGAGAGAATCGGTCGTCATTCCCAAACGCACAACCGCGCGATATTTTTTATCACCGCTCGTAATATAGGAACTCAGGCGCGTATAAGCTCCCAGACAAAGTGGCAAAACGCCCGTTGCCATGGGATCAAGAGTACCTGTGTGCCCAACTTTTTTGATCCCAAAGTGCTTACGCACCCAACTGACGACATCTTGAGAGGTCCAGCCAGCGGGTTTGTCTATGCAAAGAAAGCCGTTTATTGGCACCACCTATGTGTTGAGATTATTGAGCAATTGATCAATTTTCGCCCCCTGTGTGATGGAATCATCCCAGGCGAAAACCAACTCGGGCACATGTCGCAATTGAACGCGCTGTGCGAGCGCACGTCGCAAGAAAGACATTGCCCCCATCAGGCGCTCGAGCACCTGTGGTTGTGATCCAGAGCCGCTCATCACGCTGACATAAACCCTGGCTGTGCGCAGGTCACGAGACATCGTGACAGCCGTAACCGTGACTTCGGACAGGGCGGGGTCACGGGTTTCTGTGTGTAAAATTTCACTCAGGGCAACCTGAATGGCTTTTCCCACACTTTCCGGCCGATAAGATGGCATATCAGAGCAACTCCAACGAATAATCTACTACAATAAGGCGATCTTCGCGCTCGATTAAATCGACCACCTTTGACAATATCTGATTGGCATACCGCGAGTCGTTGGCAACTGTTGCAACACCTAATTGTGCGCTTTGCCAGCGGTCATTATCGCCCAGCTCAGAAACAGATACATTGAATTTGTTGCGCGTACGCGTCGTGATGCTCTTGATTACGCTGCGTTTCTGTTTCAACGAAGCGCATTCGGGCAAGTATAGGTCGAGACGACAAAAGCCAATGGTCATTAGATCGTGCGAGTAGTTTCAACGAGTTCGTAAGTTTCAATAACATCGCCGACTTTGACATCGCTAAAGTTTTCGATACCAATGCCGCATTCAAAACCGTTTTGCACTTCGCGAACATCATCCTTAAAACGCCGCAAAGACCCAATACGGCCTTCATACACAATAACGCCATCGCGCAAAACGCGCGCATGGGTCGTGCGGTGGATGAGTCCTTGAGAAACGAGACATCCGGCAATTGTACCAACACTTGGCACCTGGAAAAGCTCGCGCACCTGTGCTTCGCCCTGTACATTTTCTTCAATTCTGGGTGCCAACAATCCAGAAAGGGCAGCGCGAATGTCTTCGACGACTTCGTAAATTACGCGATACAAACGAATATCAACGCGTTCTCGTGCCGCAACCTCTCTTGCATTTGCATCGGGACGTACATTAAAACCGATGATGATGGCATCAGAGGCTGATGCGAGCAAAATGTCAGATTCGGAGATAGCACCCACAGCGCGGTGAATCACCGATAATTGCACTTCTTCGTGCTCAATTTGCAATAGCGCGTCTTGCAGAGCCTCGACGGACCCATCGACATCGCCTTTAATAATCAGGCGCAACTCCTCCATATTGCCCGTCTCAATCTGGTCGTGAATGTCGGACAATGATACCCGACGTACCCGATGAAATTCTTGTTCGCGCCTGAGTTGCTGCCGCTTCCGGCTGATATCGCGGGCTTCGCGCTCATTTTCAACCACATGAAAAGTATCCCCTGCCTGCGGCAACCCGGCCAGACCGAGAACCTGAACCGGACGAGAAGGCCCTGCTGTTGTCACAGATAAACCACGCTCATCGAGCATTGCGCGGACGCGCCCACTGAACATGCCTGTAATAAACGGATCACCGACTTGTAGCCTGCCTTCTTGCACGAGAACTGTTGCCACATTTCCTCGTCCGCGGTCGAGTTTTGATTCTACGATCGTGCCTTTGGCGTGCTTATCGGGATTGGCCACAAGTTCGAGCATTTCTGTTTCAAGAGCCAGCAACTCGAGCAAAGCATCGACATTTTGTCCGGTTTTGGCGGAAATTTCGCAGACTTGAACATTACCGCCATAATCTTCTACGATGACATTGTGCTCGGTCAGTTCCCGTTTGATTTTGTCGGGATCGGAAGTTGGC
The DNA here is from genome assembly GCA_022821275.1 of Candidatus Latescibacterota bacterium. GTDB lineage: Bacteria > Latescibacterota > UBA2968 > UBA2968 > UBA2968 > VXRD01. The sequence goes on from JAJEDY010000052.1 coordinate 19,685, forward strand.
AAGTCGATTTTGTTAATTGCCACGACGAGGGGCACATTGGCCGCTTTGGCATGATCGATGGCTTCTACTGTTTGTGGCATCACGCTATCATCTGCTGCCACGACCAGAACGACGACATCGGTTACGCTGGCACCTCTGGCGCGCATTGCCGTAAAAGCTTCGTGCCCAGGCGTATCGAGAAAACAGATTTCACGATCATTACCGAGTTCAACGTGATACGCACCAATATGCTGCGTAATACCACCAGCTTCACCTTCCATCACATTGGTCTCTCGGATATAATCCAAAAGAGATGTTTTTCCGTGATCCACATGCCCCATAATTGTAACGACCGGAGGCCTTGGTTTTAGACTATCTCCAGATGTTTCTATCTCTACTGCTGCCAATACCTCTTCGCCGTATTCTTCGAGTTCCTCAACGCCGAAACCAAATTCATCGGCAACAAGTGTGATAGTGTCCATATCGAGGCGCTGGTTGATCGTCACCACCATACCCAATTTGAGACATTGTGTGATGACTTCTGTGGGGCGCACATCCATCTGAGAAGCGAGTTCACCAATGGTTGTAAACTCATTGACTTTGAGAACTTGCCCCTCTATGGTCTCGCCTTCGGGCTTTTCACTGTCTTGACGACGGCGACGGCGCACCCGTGATGGGGCAGCACCACTCGACATTTGCGCCAGTGTTCGACGCACATTTTCTGATACTTCACGCTCATCAGGGACGGGACGTTTGCGCCTGCGACGGCGTTTTCGCGGAGGCCGCGTGCGACTTCTCTTTTCCCGCACAGGTTCTGCTTTGGGCTTGGCCTCTTCTTTTACTACGGGTTTTTCTTTTTCAGGTTCTGGCACTTTTGTTTCAGGCGCCTGCACGGGCGTCTGACTGATATCTTCAACGACAACAGTCGGATAATCCGTGCGGCGTCTTCTGCGCCTTGGGCGTTGCCTGCGTTCGCCGCTGGTCTCAGTTTTTTTCTCAGACCGAACCGAACGGACCCGGCTCACGCGAGGTTTTTGCTCCTGAGTCTCGCTTTCTTTCTTTTTATCATCTTTGCGTCTGAGTTTTCGTCGCGTCGCCTGGCGTTCTGAATCAAATTTCTCTCGCACCGCCTCGACCATTTCAGTCGTACAGACCGCCATGTGATTTTTGACTTCAAAACCGAGGCTTCTAATCTGTTCAACCATTGCGACGCTCGACAAATTAAACTCGCGCGCAATCTCATAGACTCGTTTTTTCTTAACTGTTGTTTTGCCTGTTGTCTTCGTCAATAGGCTCACCTCCGCTCATTCGTCATTTTCAGATGTATCTTCAGTAGATTTTGCTGCTTCTGCTTCTGCTTGCAAAAGCGCTTGTTCTTCGCGGTAAGCAGATACTTTTGCATTGACCATTCCCTGCGCGGTCTCCCGCAATTTTTCAGCCGTTGTTTCACCGATACCAGGTACATTGAGCAACGTATTCAAGGATACGCGGACGAGGTCATTGGCAGATAAAATACCCGCGGCCTCAAGGCGGTCTCGCGTCACCTGACCAGTGCCGGGCACTTCGACCAATGGCACTGTCGTAGCCAGGCGTTCGGCTTGTATTTCATCATAACGGGTTTCCGTCATAATATCGACGTGCCAGCCTGTCAACTGTGAAGCCAAACGCGCATTCTGCCCCTCTTTGCCAATAGCCAGAGAAAGCTGATCATCATCGACTATAGCCGACATGCGTTTTTCGCGTCGGTCAATCACCACGCGGCGAACTGTGGCTGGGTTCAACGCACGCGACAAAAAGATCGCTTCGTCGTCGCTCCAGGGCACAATATCTATGCGTTCGCTGCTCAATTCACGCACCACAGCCTGTACTCGCGAACCTTTCATACCCACGCAAGCCCCTACGGGATCAATGCGCGCATCATTGGAATAAACAGCTATTTTGGCCCGCACACCCGGTTCGCGAGAAACGGCTTTTATTTCGATAACACCTTCATAAATTTCAGGGACCTCAAGCTGGAAGAGCTTATCGAGAAATGCGGGATGTGTACGGCTCAATACCACCTGGGGACCTTTGGCTGTACGCAAAACATCGAGCAAATAGGCACGAATGGGATCCCCCTGTCGATAGCGTTCTTTTCTGATTTGCTCTTTAAGCGGAATAACGGCTTCCGTTCGCCCCAGGTTGACGAGAATATCACCCCGGCTAATTTGCTGCACAGTTCCCGAAATAATTTCTCCAATACGTCCCTGATAATCTTCGTAGATTTTCTCGCGCTCGGCTTCTCTGACCCTCTGGACGAGTACCTGCCTTGTCGTCTGAATCGCATTGCGCCCAAAATCGGCAAAGTTGAGGCGGAGCCTCACTTCTCCGCCGACCTTTGCACCGGTGTCTGATTTGCGCGCCTGTGTAACGCCAATTTGAATTCCCGGATCTTCGACTGAGTCATCGGCGACGATTTCTTTGACTGCTTCAACGATGATTTCTCCAGAGTTGTTGTCGAAGTTGACTTCGACATTATCCCCGGTCCCAAATCGCTTTTTTGCAGCAGAGATCAGTCCCATCTCAAGGGTTTCGACAACCAGATCGCGGTTGACATTTTTTTCCTGGGCAATTTGCCTTAATGCTTCGAGAACTTCGTAATTCAAGTGAGGTACCTCCTCGACCAATTACAACTCAAAATGCACAGTGGCTTTCTGAATTTTTGCGCGTTCAATAGTGGTTCGCTCCCCCCGTAACTCGACATCGAGATGATCGGATTTGACCTGCAAGAGCGTTCCAACCACAACACCGAGGCCATCTACAACAAGCCGCAGTACTGTGCCAACTACCCGCTCAAAATCGCGGTCCGTCTTTAAGGGACGCGTCAAACCCGGAGATGAAACTTCGAGCAGGTATCTGCCATCAATCGGATCTCGCGTATCCAATATATCCGCAATATCCCGACTGAGTGCAGCACATTCATCAACTGTAATCCCATCTGGACGATCGACGAAGATACGTACGATTTTTCGCCTGTGATCGCCAGAGACAGCCAACTCAACCAATTCGACATCCCGACGATTGAGAAGCGGAAGAATCAGAGAGGTCAGGGTGTCTTCAATAAGCATTGGATAACTCAAAATTGCCGCTTTACCGCGCATTGTACCATCTGGAGCGCTAACTACACCCCATATACTCAAAAGAGTGGGCAGAAGCCCACTCTATGTTTAGAACTTAAACATAAGAAATTATATAGTATAATGCAAGTTTTATTTCCTTGCCTCCGATGCCTCGGCCCCGTCTATCAATCGCTTGAGTTCAAGCAACATGCGCCGTAATTCAGCCAGCGGATTTTCTACATAAGACATCGCGTCTTCAATACTCTGATTTTCCCATAAACTGCGGTCTATCTTCAACCTTTCAACCGCCCCTTGAATCGTGTATTTCTGGGCGTAGAGCAAGTCCTTAATTGCCAAAATGACCTTGATATTTCGCTCTGTGTACTCGCGATTGCCCGACCGGCCGCGTCTGGGATTCAGCTGGGAAAATTCCTTCTCCCAAAATCTCAGAACATGGGATTCTACGCCAGTGAGTTCCGATACTTCGCGGATCGAATAATAGAGCTTTTTTATGCCACCTGGACGCATAGATATCACTTCTTTTTAAATAAGATGCGGATGGGTGTTCCGTAAAAGTCAAACACCTGTCTGAGCCTGCGCTCTAAAAAACGACGATAATGCACGGGAACATCCTTGGGCCGCCCGGTAAAAAAGAGAATGGTTGGCGGAGCACTGCGCGGCATAACGCAGAAAGACATGCGAAAAACCCTTCCATTTTTTGTTGGCGGAGCCGTTGTCGCATTGAGATGCGTCAAAAAGTCGTTCAAATCGCCCGTTGAAATGCGAAGGCGACGTTTCTGTGCCACATCCAGAGCCAGATCGACAATGCGCCACGCGCGTTGCCCCGTAAGTGCCGAGAAAAAAACAATGGGATAGTTTTCCAGATGCACAAAGCGCGCGCGGATCTGTTGGGCTATTTTGTCGGCTGTGTGGCCGTCTTTTTCAATCAGGTCCCATTTGTTAATGCCCACAATCAGCCCTTTGCCCAGCGCGACAGCGCGTTCCGAAATTTTGACATCCTGTACTGTACATCCTTCCATGGCATCAACCAGCACAATCGCCACATCGCATCGCTCAAGGCTTTCTACAGTACGCAGCGAACTGTAAAAATCGACTTGCTCTTTGATGCGCGTCCGCCGTCTCAAACCCGCCGTGTCAACGAGTATAAATGGCTGTCCATTGCGTTCCACCGAGAGATCAATCGCATCCCGCGTCGTACCTGGAATCTCGCTTACCACCACCCGTTCCCGTCCCAGCAGGCGGTTCACAAAGGTAGATTTGCCCATGTTCGGGCGGCCCAATACCGCAATTCGAGGGGGTAGGTCCTCTTCTGAATCGCCTTCTTCTTCTGGAAGACAGGTAAGGATTTCATCCAGCAAGTCGCCCGATTGCCGCCCATTAATAGCAGAAACGCATAGTGGATCGCCCAAGGCAAGACCGTAAAACGCCGTGCCATCGGCCACGTTCTCATCTCTATCGACTTTGTTGACAATCAACCGATAAGACGCACCAGAATCGCGGATCTTGCGCGCCATAATTGCGTCGTAATCCGTAGGTCCTGTCTGTGCATCAACCACAAAGAGCAACAGGTCCGCTTCCCCCAAAGCAAGCTCGACCTGTCGGGCAACCAGTTCGGCGATTATCTCGTCAGAATTGGGCACATATCCACCCGTATCGACCAGCGTGAAAGTTCTGCCATTCCAGGTACATTGCGCATAGTTGCGATCACGCGTGACACCGGGAAAATCATCCACTACGGCTTTGCGCTCGCCAATCAGCCGATTAAAGAGCGTTGACTTACCGACATTTGGCCGCCCCACAATCGCCACGACGCCCATTGCCTAATTCTCCATCTGATGTGACGAAATATACGGGTGCACCACAATTTCACTGCCTGCATCTACAAAAGCAGATACACCCCCTACGGCATTTTGAATGGTCTCCACCAGATCGTAAGTGCCCACAATAGCCCGACACCCCACCTTTTGCTCCAGGTCTTTGAGCAAGATATCGTCTAAAAATAGCCCATTGTGATTCAGGCAGTTGGGAGGCAAGAGAACAGTCTCATCGCTTCTGATACGCGCATCTATAAGTGCGCGACCAATATCGTTGCCAGATAGCAATCCAGAAACCGTTATCCCTTCGCCAAGAAAGTGATTGACCACAGGTACAACACGGGCATCAATCCACGAAATACGGTTCAGTCGTTTGACCATTGTATCCAAAAAATGCGTGCCCAACATACCCGTTACGAGTACAAAGCGCTGTGGTGGCAATGCCAAATTTTCGAGTTCCTCAATACGATTCTCAAATCCATCGATAAAACGACGAACCATGCCGATTCCGTTTTCGACAAGCGGAAACCCATCGTATTCAGATCGCAGCGGCACAGATTGGCCCGCCATCAAATACATTTCATCGCCCAAATACACAAAACGCGTGCCCAGGCGTTTCTTTAACATACCCTGCCAGGCTCTTATCTCGCGGATTGCTATAGCAGCATCGGCGCGTGTCACGGGATTCAATTTGGGAAGATTTTTGCGAAATTTGGTCAATCCCAGCGGCACAACGCCCAGGGATTCAACGCGCGGATGACGCGCTGCAAGATCAAAAACCGTCTGTTTGAGTGCCTGACCATCATTGATACCCGGGCACAAGACCACTTGCGCGTGCATCTGAATCCCCTGTTTGGCCAGGATATCAATCCGATCTAAAACAGGCGTTGCCCTCCTGCGACCGAGCAACTCCGCTCGCAATTTGGGATCCGTGGCGTGGACCGAGATGTACATTGGACTCAATTTCTGGTCAATAATGCGCTGAAATTCATCCTCAGACAGATTTGTCAGTGTGACATAAGCCCCGTGCAGAAAAGACAAACGATAGTCGTCATCCTGGTAATACAGGGTCTTGCGCAGACCTTTGGGCATCTGATGCAAAAAGCAAAAAACACACTTGTTATCACATTTGAGAATGGGCATATCTTCAAAATCCACACCCAAATCGTCTTCGATATCTTTTTCAATTTCAAATAAAAATCGATCCTCGCCTCGCCGCACCAAAGCCGACACATCTTCTTCGCCCATGTAAAAACGGTAATCAATGGGGTCTCGCACGGGGTGTCCATTAATGGTCTCTACGACATCGCCGCGCTGTAACCCAATGGCTTCTCCAATCCCATCGGGATGTACCAAACAGATTTGCAAACCGGTATCAACGCGTTCAACACTGCGTCGTCCCTCGACTTGTGCCCCTCTTATAACATCCATTTCAATTCCAGTAATTGATTGTTAGACAATACAATATTTCAATAACTTGCAAGTATTCCTGAATCGTAAAAACTTACGATAAAGCCAAAACAAGGTCAAGGGAAAAGCCGACTTCCCAAGATACCGACGCTTTTAATATCTGACAAGCCCAGAATATCTCTTTATCTTGAATACCATCAAAATACGGAAAAAGATTCTCCAGTCAACATGGGAGGACACACCTTATGCCCGCCCCCCCACGCATCTCAGTTATTATTCCGGTTTTTAACGAGCAGGACGCCATAGAAAAAGTTATTGGCGATATTCCCAGTCATTTACCCACCGAAATCATCGTCGTCGATAATGGATCAACCGACCAAACTGCAAAATTAGCCGCAGCAATGGGCGCACGCATTGTTCGAGAAAATCGCCGTGGATACGGTTCTGCCTGCCTCGCTGGCATAGCAGCAACCAATAATCCGGACATCGTCGTCTTTCTCGATGGCGACTACAGCGATCACCCCAACGAAATGCCAGACCTGATTGCGCCCATCCTGGCAAACCGGGCTGATCTCGTGATTGGCTCGCGCGTTTTGGGCAATAGTGAACCCGGTGCGCTGATGATTCAGGCGCGTTTTGGCAATCGTCTGGCTACCACGCTCATCAAAATCCTCTTTGGCGTATCCTACACAGATCTGGGACCTTTCCGGGCAATTCGCTATCGGGCACTCATAGACCTGGATATGCGAGATAAAACTTTTGGATGGACAGTAGAAATGCAGGTCAAAGCAGCAAAAAAGGCGTTAAAAATACAAGAAATGCCAGTAAGTTATAGAAAACGCATCGGCGTTTCCAAAATTACTGGCACTCTAAAAGGCACCCTTAAGGCAGGGTGGAAAATTTTATTTACAATTTTTAAGTACTGGTTTACGAGGTGAGATATAAGAGCACCACGCTCACTTCTTTGCGCTATCTGTCTGCTGTTCCAAACGCCTGAGAGCATCATCTATGCGAATGCGGTCTTCCCGACGTCGAGTGCGTTGATGCACAATTTGATTGGCAATATCAAATGCAGCCATCAGTGCAATCTGAGTGGTATCTCCTGTATTTTCGATCTCGGCAATCTGGTTCATTTTTTGATCGACAAAATTTGAAATTTTGGAAGTATATTCCCCCGATTCCTCACTGCTCAGTACATATTCAGAGCCAAAGATCCTCACCTTGGTATTATGTAAATCACGAGAATGGGACATAATATAGCTTTACTAAAGTTATGCCGTGCGTCCAGCAGTCAGCCCCCAACCTCCCTACCCGACTATTATCACGGCTTTGCCACAAGGTCCATGCGAACCACGCCATCGGTAGCGGGTACTTCCAATTCCACGACCCATCCTTTGACGTCCTCACCTCTTACAACAATTTCTTTGGCTTCTTTTGAAAGGATTTTGGCATCTTCTGATACACGTGCCAGCGCGCGGCACTTGTCATCATCCACACAGAAATAACGCTGAATCCGCGCTTCGGGCATTCCCCCCAGTCTGGGACATTCAGCTTCATGTTTTTCTTCGCTCATAACAAAACCAGCCAAAAGTTGTGGGTCTCTATCCCTGAAGATATAACCCGTGGGTTTTAATATAATCTGCGACAACATCGGGCACCAAAAAAGAAATCGGTCTTCCGGTGCGCACGCGTTCTCTAATCGCCGTTGACGAAATATCTATCAGAGGTGTTTCAACAAACTGCATTCTGGATTTGAAAGCGGGATCAACGCGCTCTCGCTCAAAACCCGGGCGTTCAGCCACGAGTACGTGAGCCATATCCAACACGCCTTCAGGGTCAAACCAATCGCCCATATCAACGGCATTATCGGCGCCAATAATCAAGAATATCTTTGTGTCCTCACTCGTATTCCGACGCAAATGGCGCAAAGTATCAATCGTATAGGATTTCCCGGGGCGCGACAACTCAAATCGACTCAGTTCAAACCCGGGATAATCACGCACAGCCAGGCTGACCATCATGACGCGGTCTTCAGCCGAAGTCATAGTGTGTTTGAGCGGCGGGTCGCCCGACGGCATAAATACAACCCGATCGAGCGCGCATTGCAACATAATTTCCTGCCCAATAATTAAATGCCCGATGTGAATGGGGTCAAATGTCCCGCCGAAAATGCCAACGCGCTTTGTCATCCTAAGGTTTTTCAACGCGCAATTTGGACTGCGCTTTTTTTATTTTTTCCAGCTCTTCAATGACTTTTTCCTTCAACTTCTCGGGCAAATCCCGCCCTATCAAAAATGTAAGCTCGTCAAGTGCCTCATCGAGTGCCCCAGTCTTAAAATTGACCTGTGCAATGATAAAGCGCGCCTCCAAAGCAGACTCTGTGTCGGGATATTCCTCCAATATGCCTTTGGCGTAGAGTTTGGCAGAGGAATAATATTTCCACAAGATATAATCGTATGCAATCATGATTTCCTTGCGGGCCAACTGATTGCGCAATGCTTTAATTCTATCCTGTGCCTGGGAGGCGAGATCGCTTTGTGGATAGTCTTCGATAAACCGCGCAAATTCTCGAATCGCCTTGTGCGTTTCATCCTGGTCGTGATGAATATCGCGCGCATCCTGATAATAACACTCACCTATCTGGAACCGGGCTTCGGCGGCATAAGGACTCACGGGATATTCGTTGAGCAGGCGTTCGTATTCAAAAATAGCCGTCACATAATCTTTTTGACACTGGAAAGCTTTGCCCAATCCAAATTGCGCCTCATCTGACAAATGAGATCCAGGGAAATCCGATAGCATATTTCTAAACAATAACTCGGCGTCGTAGCACTTCTTATTTTTTAGTGCATCTTGCGCGTCTTTGTAATAAACCTCTGGACTCAATCGCCTGTATTTTTTTTGTGCACACCCCACACTCAACGCGATCAGACACGCACAACAGATATAGAAAAATCGTCTCATAATCCGCCAATCTGCATGATCCCAAAGAACTATTAACACGTCGTCCTGTCTGGTAAACGATGCAGATTCTGTAATGTTCCCCAGTTCTAAAATAAAAAAGGGCGCGTTTTTCCCGCGCTTGATTTTAAAATCCTGAAAAATATAAGGCTCTCACAACATAAGCAAACCCATTTATCAAGTCAAGAATGACAGACGTACAAGTGGCGTTAAAAAATAAAAAAGTTTCTGAAAAATATAGGGGATTTTCCGGTATATTTTTCAGTATATATTATATTGATCGATAATATACGTTATTTGTGTAATATTTTAAGAGAAGAGGTTCTTCTATGCCCCGCGTCCTCGTCATCGGGAGTTCCAATACCGACCTGGTTATTCGCACCAATAAATTACCATCGCCGGGTGAAACAGTAATCGGCGGCACATTTTTTACTGCAGCAGGTGGCAAAGGCGCCAACCAGGCTGTTGCCGCAGCCCGCGCGGGGGCACAGGTCACATTTATAGCGCGCACAGGTTGTGACGATTTTGGCGCACAAGCCCTATCGGCCTTTCAACGCGAAAGGATCGATACTCGGTGGATTGTATCCGATCCCGATTTGCCATCAGGTATCGCATTTATCCTCGTGGATGATCGCGGTGAAAACAGCATTGTGGTCGCTTCAGGCGCGAATGCGGCCCTGTCACCCGATCAAATTCGGGACCGGGCCTATGAAGACGCAGAAATATGCTTGCTTCAACTCGAAACCCCGCTTGAAACTGCCGTTCATGCCGCATCACTATCGACAAAAAACGAGACCCGCGTTGTACTCAATCCAGCGCCAGCAGCAGATCTGCCAGCGGAAATCTGGCCTCACCTGTTTCTTATTACACCCAATCAAACAGAGACCGAACACCTCACGGGAATCCCTCCCAACAGCCCTCAAAATATCGCAAAAGCGGCCGACAAACTCCTCGAAAAAGGCGCTCAAAACGCCATCATCACCCTCGGAGCACAGGGCGCATTTTTAGCAACGCCCGATCATGCCTTACACATACCGGCTTTTAAGGCTACACCAATAGATACCACCGGTGCCGGTGATGCTTTCAATGGTGCGCTGTCCAGCGCATTAAGCGAAAACTATTCCCTTGAAACCGCCATTCGTTTTGCGTGCGCCGCAGGCGCACTTACCGTCGGCAAAGCCGGTGCTCAGCCCGCGATCCCTACCAGAGACCAAATCGACGCGCTGTTGGCGAATCCCCCTTGACGACATCCCCGGCTTGTCCTATATTCCTATTCCCTTTCCCAGACTCCCCTCTCTCCCTGATGCCATCCCGTATCAGAAAGGAAATCTAATGGGTTTGAGGAAAGCGAACGCGATCAGGCTCGATTTCGATGATCTCGTCAAAGAACTCGACGATTTCGAGCAAGATATTAAAACCCTTCAGGAACGCATAGACCAACTCATCACCAACGCACGGCAAAAATCAGTTGAAGCCGTTGCAAGAGAAGGCGATATGGGCACAACCTGAACACACAAACAGGCGGGCATTCTTCCCGCCTGTTATTTTTTTGTAAGCGATGTTCTATACCACCATCTTTGCCATCGTCCTCATTATTGTCATATTGGCTAAATACCTCTACAAGCCCGTTGAACGTTGCCCCGAATGCAACACCCCGCGCGAGTCCGATCATCCGATATGCCCGTGCGGCTATGTTTTTGAATTTCCCGATGATGACGATCCCCTCGAATACGGCGATCCGGAAGATCAATAAAGGAATCCCCATGCCCCTCACCGCACTCTCTCCCCTCGACAACCGCTATACCAGTCGCCTGACCGACCTCGTCCCCTGTCTCTCGCATTTTGCGTTGATAGCCTACCGCGTGCAGATTGAAATCGAATGGTTGCGCTTTCAATCAGAACATCCCGAACTCACACACGTCCGTGCATTTACAGATGCTGAACACCAGGTGTTGAAGTCCTGGATAGACACGTTCGATGAACAGCAGGCTCAGCGCGTTGTCGCAATTGAAAAGGTCACCAATCACGATGTCAAATCCGTCGAATACTACGTCAGAGAACGCCTTGAGGAGACATCGCTCGCCGACGTATGTGAAGCCGTGCATTTTTGTTGCACTTCTGAAGACATCAGCAATCTCGCCCATGCGCTCATGCTCAAATCTGCTATAGAAGATGTCTTTCTTCCTCTGGCACAAAAAGTTACTCAGATCACTTCAAAACTCGCACGAGATACTAAAAATCTTCCTGTACTCGCACGCACGCACGGCCAACCCGCTACCCCAACCACAATGGGTAAAGAACTCGCCGTATTTGTCTATCGCTGGCAGCGACAAATCAAACAGGCGACACAGCTCGAATACCTCGGCAAATTTAATGGTGCCACCGGCAATTACAACGCGCATGTCGCGGCTTATCCCAATGTGTGCTGGCACGACCTCGCCCGCGATTTTGTTCAGCGTCTCGGTCTCACATTCAATCCCCTCACCACACAGATTGAATCGCACGATTATATGGCTGAAATTTTTCACATGATCGTCCGTTTCAACACCATCTCGCTCGACTTTGCCCGCGACATGTGGACCTATATATCCCTATCCTATTTTCGCCAGAAAACAGTCGCATCAGAAGTCGGGTCCTCGACCATGCCCCACAAAGTCAATCCCATCGACTTTGAAAATGCCGAAGCCAATCTGGGCATCAGTACAGCCCTGCTCGAACACTTATCGACCAAATTACCCGTCTCGCGTCTCCAGCGCGACTTGTCCGACTCTTCAGCCAGTCGCAATATTGGCCCGGCCATCGGCCATGCGTGTCTCGCCTTGAAATCCATCCTGAATGGTCTGGGCAAAGTCGCCGTCGATAAACAGGCCATTGCCAGCGATCTCGAAAATGCCTATGAAATCCTCGGTGAAGCCCTGCAAACCGTCATGCGAAAAGCCGGATATGAGAACGCCTACGAACTTATGAAAGACCTCACCCGAGGCACAGATATTACAAAGGACGATCTCGACAACTTCCTCAATACTCTCGATCTTCCACAAGCAGACCTCGAACATCTGAAAAATCTAACGCCTCAATCCTATATAGGGCTTGCCCCAAAACTTGTGGACGATATCTTGTAAGGACGAGGGGCTGGGGACTGGTGGAGACAAGCCCCGTCTGTCCATCGTGGACTGGACTGAGACCAGTTGGACACCGCTTCACACTTCATCCTTCACACTTCACACTTCATCATGCCCTTTGAATTTGAGCACCTCACCATACCCGACGTCATTCTCGTTCGCGCAAAGCGATTTTCCGATGATCGCGGTTTTTTTGTCGAAACGTACAAACGAGACGATTTCGAAGCCAATGGCATTTTAGAAACATTCGTCCAGGATAACCACTCCCGATCTACCCTCGGCGTGCTGCGTGGATTGCACTATCAAAAAGCCCCTCGCGCACAGGGCAAACTCATCCAGGTGCTCAAAGGCGAAATATACGATGTCGCCGTCGATATTCGTCGAGGATCCCCCACTTATGGTCAATGGACCGGCATTCACCTTTCCGAAGCGCGATCCGAACTTCTTTATGTCCCCCCCGGCTTTGCACACGGTTTTTGCGTGCTCAGTGAGGTGGCGGACTTCACATACAAATGCACAGATATTTATGCACCAGAGACCTATCGCGGCATCTCCTGGGATGATCCCGACTTAGACATCTCCTGGCCCATAAAAAACCCAATCCTTTCCAGGCGCGATCAAAATCTCCCTCCGCTCAAAGACGCAGACAACAATTTTATTTACTGAGGACCCCATGAGCCTGAAGCATTTCTTTCGCATATCCCCCACGCAACAACACCCCCTGATCCAATTGTCACAGCAACACGTCTCTACACATATTCAAAATATTGAAACCGAATACTGTTTCAACGTACAAACGGACAGTCCGCTTTCCACCGACCAGCAAAACCGGCTCACCTATCTGCTATCCGAAACCTTTGAGGCAGATCGGTTTTCAGAGCAGTCCTTTCTCACAGGACCTGGCACAATTCTCGAAGTGGGACCGCGCATGAATTTTTCCACGGCATGGTCCACAAATGCCACGGCAATATGCCATGCCTGTGGGATCACGCAAATTTCGCGCATCGAACGGTCGCGGCGTTACCTCATTGAACCCGCCTTGAGTCTGGATCAGCAAAATATCTTTTTGTCCCTCATACACGACCGCATGACCGAATGTCTGTATCCCCACCCTCTCACCTCCTTTGACTCCGACGCAAAACCAGAACCCGTATTCGAAATACCTCTTATAGAAGAAGGCCGCCGCGCCCTCGAAAAAATTAATCGCACCATGGGTCTGGCATTCGACGAATGGGATCTCAATTATTACACCGACCTTTTTCTCGACCAGATCGGGCGCAACCCCACCAATGTCGAATGCTTTGACATTGCCCAATCCAATAGCGAACATTGCAGGCACTGGTTTTTCAAAGGCCGCCTCACCATCGACGGCGAAGAGATGCCCGACCACCTCATCGCCATGATTCAATCGACGCTCAAAGCCAACCCCAACAACAGCACCATCGCCTTCAAAGACAATTCCAGCGCCATCCGGGGGTATCCAATACGGACTATTGTGCCCACCACCATTGGAGAACCCTCTCCATTTGCGTTCTCAGACCGCACCTGTGACATCATCTTCACAGCGGAAACGCATAACTTCCCATCGGGTGTTGCCCCTTTTCCCGGTGCAGAAACAGGTACCGGCGGGCGCATCCGAGATGTGCAGGCCACGGGTCGCGGCGCGCTCGTCATAGCGGGTACAGCGGCGTATTGCGTGGGGAATTTGTATATCCCCGGATACGATCTGCCCTGGGAAAATCCCGAATTTCAATATCCCGACAACCTCGCCACTCCCTTGCAAATCGCAATTGAGGCCAGCAATGGGGCTTCGGATTACGGCAATAAATTCGGCGAACCCCTCATACAGGGTTATACGCGATCCTATGGTATGCGCCTGCCCAATGGAGAACGCAGAGAATGGATCAAACCCATTATGTTTAGCGGCGGAATCGGTCAAATGGACGCGCGTCATACAAACAAAGAAAAGCCGGAGCCCCAAATGCTCGTCACCAAAATCGGGGGACCAGCCTATCGCATCGGCATGGGGGGCGGCGCTGCTTCGAGCATGGTGCAGGGCGAAAACGAAGCCGAACTCGATTTCAATGCCGTGCAGCGCGGCGACGCAGAAATGGAACAAAAACTCAATCGCGTGATCCGCGCTTGTGTCGAACTCGGCGATCAAAACCCCATTGTCAGCATCCACGACCAGGGCGCGGGAGGCAACTGCAATGTCCTCAAAGAAATCGTTGAGCCTGCGGGTGCCCGCATCGATATCCGCGCCGTGCCCGTTGGAGATGAAACCCTATCAGTACTCGAAATCTGGGGCGCCGAATATCAGGAAAACAATGCCCTGCTCATCCGCCCCGAACACGCCCATCTCTTCGACGCCCTCTGCAAACGCGAAAAGGTCATCTACGCGTTTGTCGGCGAAGTGACCGGTGATGGACAGGTGGTTGTCTTCGACAGCAAAGACAACACCACCCCCGTTGATCTCGATCTGGAAAAGGTCCTCGGCGATATGCCGCAAAAGCCATTCAAACTCGACCGCTTTCCCACCCGCACAGAACCGCTCACCTTCCCCGAAAATCTGACCGTTAAAAAAGCACTCGACCGCGTGCTTCGCCTCGTCTCTGTGGGTTCCAAACGCTTTCTCACGAACAAAGTTGACCGCTGTGTAACCGGGCTTGTCGCACAACAGCAATGCGTGGGACCACTCCAGCTAACCGCAGCAGACGCCGCCGTTATTGCACAAAGCCATTTTGGCACAACAGGCGCCGCCACCGCCATTGGCGAACAACCCATCAAAGGCCTGATCAATCCCGCGGCGATGGGACGCCTGTGCGTGGGCGAAATGCTCACCAATATCGCCTGGGCACGACTGAGTGCGATCGAAGACATCAAGTGCTCTGGCAACTGGATGTGGGCGGCCAAATTGCCCGGAGAAGGCGCGGCACTTTACGATGCGGCCCACGCCCTTACAGATATTCTGCTCGAATTGGGCATTGCTATAGATGGCGGCAAAGACAGCCTCTCAATGGCTGCGATCGCGCCGGGAGAGGATGGCGACGAAACCGTTAAAACGCCCGGCACACTCGTCATATCGGGCTATGTCACCTGTCCCGACATCACGCAGACCGTCACGCCCGACTTAAAACATCCCGATGAAGGCATCGTACTTTACGTCGATCTCGGCACGGACAAACATCGCCTCGGTGGGTCTTCTCTCGCCCATGTGTACGAGCAACTCGGCAACGAGTCGCCAGATGTAGATGATCCCACCCTGCTCAAACGCGCAATTGGCGCACTCCAATCCTGCATCGCAAAAAATTATATCGCCTCGGGACACGACCGCAGCGACGGCGGCCTCATCACCGCGCTTTTGGAAATGGCTTTTGCAGGCAACTGCGGTATTCAGATCGATCTTCAAACCCGCACCAATGCGATACCCGCGCTCTTTTCCGAAGAACTCGGCCTCGTCTTTGAAGTGCATCCCAAAAATCTGATGATCGTGCGAGAAATTTTTGAAAAAGTCGCCGTACCCATCCAGACCATTGGAAAAGTAACCTCCAGTCCCGATATCCAGATTTCTGTCAACAACCAGCGCGTTCTCAAAAGTCCTATGCCCGAGTTGCGCGACTTATGGGAAGCTACGAGTTTCCAACTCGAACGCCGACAAACCAATCCATCCTGCGTCGCGCAAGAAGAGACTTCCCTGCACGCGCGCACAGGTCCCAAATTTACCGTACCCTTCACGCCAATGCCCACGCCGCCCGCCATCCTCAATGCCAGTCGCAAGCCCGCAGTCGCCATCGTGCGCGAAGAGGGCAGCAATGGAGATCGCGAAATGACCTCTGCGTTTTTCGCAGCGGGCTTTGAACCCTGGGATGTGACCACCAGCGATCTCTTATCTGGCACCATCGCACTCGACCATCGGTTCAGAGGCGTTGTATTTGTGGGCGGCTTCAGCTATGCCGATGTGCTCGACTCGGCCAAGGGCTGGGCTGGCGTGATTCGCTTCAACGACGGTCTTCGCGCTCAGTTCGATGCCTTCTACAACCGTCCCGATACTTTCAGCCTCGGCGTATGCAATGGCTGTCAACTCATGGCTCTGCTCGGCTGGGTTCCGTTCCCCGGCCTTGCCAATGCGGCACAACCCCGGTTTATCCGCAACGAATCCACGCGTTTTGAGTCCCGCTTTTCCACTGTGCAAATCCAGGACAGTCCAGCGATTATGTTCAAAAACATGGCTGGCGCATCCCTCGGCGTGTGGGTCGCGCACGGCGAAGGCCGCGCATTCTTTCCCCGCACAGACGTACTCGACCGCGTCATAGACGAAAATCTCTCCCCTGTGCGCTATGTCGATGACAATAATACCGCAACCGAAGCCTATCCCTTTAATCCAAATGGTTCGCCACACGGCATTGCCGGTCTTTGCTCCCCCGATGGGCGCCACCTCGCCATGATGCCACACCCCGAACGCACCTTTCTCAAGTGGCAATGGGGCTATATGCCAACGAACTGGAAACGCGATCTTCAAGCATCCCCGTGGCTTCAAATATTCCAAAACGCCCGCGAATGGTGCGAATAATCTCTATCTCTGATGTTGGAGGTTTTTATGCAGACCAACTACGACGTCAACATGCAATTAGACGTAAAAGTGCCCATGCGAGATGGTATCAACCTCTCTGCCGACATCTACCTGCCTCGAACACACGGCAAATTTCCCACTGTGCTCATGCGAACACCTTATGACAACAACGCCGACAACATGGTTGAAAAAGCCAGGCGACTCGCCAACAATGGGTATGCCTGTGTTCTTCAAGACTGCCGAGGGCGGTGGGACTCAGAAGGAGAATATTACGCCTTTCGGGAAGGCGAAGACGGGTACAACACTCAGGAATGGATCGGCAAACAGGAATGGTGCAATGGCAAAATCGGCATGGCCGGCAGTTCCTATGGCGGCACGGTTCAGTGGCGTAGCGCGCCGTATCGCAGCGAATACCTCAAATGCATCACACCCCGCGTTATATGCGCGGACTATTACTCGGGTCTGGTTCACCCAGGCGGAGCTTTCCAGCTCAACGTCATGATGACCTGGGGCATGCGCACCAACGCCCGCACCGCACAAACCATTGAATTCCACAACTGGACCGAAGCCTTCCGCGCACTGCCCCTCATAGAAATGGACGAACAGGCGGGCCGCAACCTGAATTTCTGGAAAGACTGGGTCGAACACGATGCTTACGACGACTACTGGGCACAATTCAACGACGAAACCAAATGGGGTGAGATCGCCGTCCCTGCGTTCAACATGGGCGGTTGGTACGATCTGTACGCGGCACAGACCTTCACCAACTTCAACGGCTTGCGCCTGCACGGTCGCACCGAAGAAGCAAAAAAGAGCAAACTCATCGTCGGTCCCTGGCCCCATTCTCTCAGCCTATCCTCAAAAACCGGTGACATTGACTTCGGCGCACCGTCAATGGTCGATTTGGAAAGCCTCGAACAGCGCTGGTTCGATCACTGGCTCAAAGGCATTGACAACGGCATCGCGGATGAACCGCCTTTGCGCCTCTTCATCATGGGCATCAACCAGTGGCGCGACGAGTGCGAATGGCCGCTTGCGAGAACCCAGTGGCAAAAATGGCAACTGCACTCGGGCGGCAGTGCCAATACACTACTCGGCAACGGTACGCTCTCCACAGCATCACCTGAGGACGAATCGCCCGATCACTACACCTATCACCCGCACTATCCCGTCCCGACGATGGGAGGCAACAATTGTTGTTCCCCCCACATCGTACCGTGGGGTCCCTATGACCAGCGTCCCATAGAGATGCGGAACGATGTCCTCTGTTATACCAGCGATCCCCTTGAAACAGACCTGGAAGTCACGGGGCCTATCAAAGCCGTCATCTACGCTGCTACCGACTGCACAGACACGGACTGGACCGCCAAACTCGTCGATGTATCGCCCACCGGGTATGCGATGAACCTCTGCGACGGCATCTTGCGCGCGCGCTTTCGGGAAAGTCTCACCAATCCCACCTTACTCAAACCCGGCGACGTCTATGCCTATGAAATTGACCTCGGCGTAACCGGAAACGTCTTCAAAAAGGGCCACCGTATCCGCCTCGAAATATCTTCTTCCAATTTTCCCCGGTTCGACCGCAATCTGAATACAGGCGGTTCTTTGGGCCGTGAGACCGAGATGCGTCAGGCCCATCAAACCGTCTATCACTCAAAAGCATACCCATCCCACATCACGCTACCCGTCATTCCCTCGGCATAGCAGCGGAGAATAATATGTCAGACTCCCGACCAAATATCCTGCTCATCATGACCGACCAGCAACGCGGCGACTGCATAGGTCTCGATCCGTGTAGTCCCCCGTGCCTGCAAACACCCAACCTGGACTGGATTGCCCGCACGGGCACGCACTTTCACCGCGGATACTCCGAATGCCCCAGTTGCATACCCGCGCGTCGCTGCCTGATGACCGGCACAGCACCCGCAGCAAATGGCGTTGTCGGATTTAAAAGTGCTCAGTGGAACCCGCCTCACACCCTCGCTGGCGAATTGTCCAGAGCAGGATACCAGACAGAAATGATCGGCAAACTCCACCTGAACCCCATACGCAAGCGCTATGGCTTCGACCACATGCAACTCGCCGACGCCACCCGGGGCGACCACAACGACTATGTCGAATGGCTACGGCAATACCACCACCGCAATGAAGTACATCCCGGCATGGCCCACGGTATTTCATCCAACGGATGGATTGGCCGCCCACACCACTTGCCCGAAGAACAGATGCACACCTTCTGGTGTATCGACAGAGCTATGGACTTTCTCCAAAAACGCGATCCCACGGTCCCATTTTTTCTCAACATATCCCTTATCGATCCCCATCCCCCGCTTACTCCTCCGGCCCTCTATTACGACCGCTATATCCAGCGGAACTTGCCCGATCCCGTCATCGGAGATTGGGCACCCGAATACGACGGTCCCCAAAAAGGTCTCGACCCCAATGCCTGGCAAATTTGCCTCGACGAACACGACATGCGCTGTTCTCGCGCGGCTTATTACGGTATGATTAACTTTATAGACGACCAGATCGGCCGCCTCATCCAATATACCGGTGGACTCAACAACTGCCTGACCATCTTCACATCAGACCACGGCGAAATGCTGGGCGATCACAATCTCTTTCGCAAAACCTGGCCCTATGAAGCGTCTGCTCGAATTCCATTTCTCATACGCGCGCCAAAAAACTGGGGATACCCCGAAGAGAGCACTTGTAAAAGTCCCGTCGGTATCCAGGACATTATGCCCACCATCCTCGATGCGGCCGACATCGACATCCCCGATACCTGCACGGGCAAAAGCCTCCTGCCCATCATGCAGGGCAACACCGATAACGTCAGAGAATTACTACACGGAGAACACGCCGGCTGCTATGCCTACGACCACGGCAACCACTATATCACCGATGGACACCACAAATACATCTGGTATTCTCAAACGGGCGAAGAACACCTTTTCAACCTGGACGAAGACCCCCATGAAATGCGCGACATCACGCGCAATCCCGACTCTGAAGCGGAAATACAAACCTGGCGGAATCACCTCATCGAATTTCTCAAAGACCGTCCAGAAGGTTTTACCGATGGCACGCGTTTAATCCCCGGTCAGCCCCACGAAGAACTCCTGCCGGACTACACTCCCGAAGCGACCTATTCGTATTTGTGAGGGATCATCAACTCACCATCTAATGGGTATTAACCGACAAAAAAAGAACACCAGGAGAATCGCGCCCCTGGCGTCAGAATTGCCATTTTGTATTTTTTTACATTTCATCTCATAGTATAAGCCCTATTGTGTTGTTATCTTCTCTCGAAACGCACTTGCCCTACCTGTCTGAAAGATAGACAGAAATACCAATCGGCAATATCATCCGATGAGGTGCTATCGTGTACACGCCTCAAAGAACCTTCAAAACATTCCTCAAAATGCGCTCTTCCCTTTGAGAAATATCATCTAACAAGGTGATGATCTTCAGAATACGATCTATATCCCACGCTCTCTTGACTTCCACTAACGCTCGTAATTTAAGCATCATCAGATGAATCTGATGCGCCCTGTGTTCAACCTCCTTATACGCCTGATGAAACTGGTCTGACGGACGCAAATATCCGTGCTCCTCCAGATAAGCAAGCCTGTTCAACATACAGCGCTTGTGCTCCCAAAGCGTGAACAAATGCCGCCGATCCCACAACCGGGGATGAACAAACAAATGCGTAAAATACTCTCTCAAAAGCTTATACGTCGCCATCCCAAAGACGCCTTCAACTGGCTTGCGCAATGTCCGATAGTGGATAGACGGATTCTCAGAATGGATGTATGCTCGCAACTGATCTCTGACAGCGTCAATGTCAAACTCATAGACACCGTCCTCGTTATACTCAAAAAGATCTATCCGATACGATCTGCGTTTCTCGGGATCAATCCAGCGAAACGCCGCTTCAAAATCTGAATACGCAACCCCTGAAACAGAGTAATCCCGCGCTCGATTAAATCCCAGAGTCTCCAGCGTTTCCGTATCGTCATCGTATCCGAATACCATAATAGCATGTGGATGATGTATCTTCTCATAAAATGGCGTATGCGGCAGAAAATACTCATCGGCCATCAACTGGACATAGAAGCCCTCATCAATTTGATCGCGAATAAACGGCACAATCTGGTGATAGACTTTAGCGATTGATCGCCTCGGAACAGTGTAGATAGACAGCCACGGCGGGAAATACTGGCCTTGAAAATAGAAGTTGAATCGGATATTATGTTTGCTCTCATGCAACAGATCAACGGCGAATAGCTGGATGTAATTGCAGAAGAACCAGGGAATATAGGCATCGTGAAGCGACATAATCGAAAGCCGATAGCCATGGCGAGGATAGCCGTGTATGGGTGGGGATAATTGGATGGGAAGCGATTTTTTCATTTTCAGGCAGTCAAAACGCACTCACGCACAGACTGGATATAGTCTTCAATCGTCTGCACACTCTTAAAAATATCGCTACTCAGGTCTTCATCAGAGATTTCAATGCCAAATTCATCTTCTATGCCCACGACAAGTTCTACCATTGCCATTGAGTTGAGACCCATTTCTCCACCAAAAAGTACGTCTGAATCTCCTATCTCCTCAGGCGCAATTTCAAGGTTTAACGCACGCACAATCGTCTGTTTTATCTGTGGCTTTAGATCATCATTCATACATCCCCTCCTTGTTGCTCATCCGCAAAGTAGCTTATGATGAGGTCAACCATCCTCTGTTGTCCTTCCTCTGAGACAATTTCTACGGCGGGTATCTCAAATCTATCCTCCAAATACGCCAATTTCTCCCTGATTTCTTCTTTTGACATTTGACGTGGACTGATCAGTGTTCGCCCATAAGCTGCTCGGATATGTTTTTCTTTGTCACTCATTGCGAGGCATAACACGGGGCCTTTGGTAATTGCCTTGAGCGTGTTCATGGTGTCGCGTATATACTCACCATCATCAACGCTATTCACGACCAATATGTTGGCATCGGGTTTTGTGCCCAGCATAAAAGCGAGTGTTGTAAGCGTATGATTTCCCGGCTCCTGGACGTCATAGGGTATGCTTCCCGACTGTGCGCCCACAAGCATTAAATCCGGTTCCTTCTTGGCACAGACCTCGCGCATTTTGAAATCCAGATAAGGCGCGTGAAGCTGTATTGGAAATTGCAATGGAGAGGCATATCCTGTAGGAAATGCCACATCCATGCCAAATAACTGAGAATGGTGTTCGGTGCCGATTTGCCCAACCCTATATCCTTCTTTTATCAGCTTTGACCTCAAGGCGAGTTGAACAGTGAACTTACCTTGTTGAGCACTCGTGCCAAAAACACCGATAACTGGCACATCAACGGCTGGATACTGGTGGGGCTGAAGTGTTTTGAGCAGGTCGTTTTGATGAATGTCGGGCGAATAAATATAGAGGTTCTTTTTGCGTGCCCTTTCGATCAGATCTCTTAAATCCTTTTGGTAAACGGATAAAAAGCTGAATACATTTAAGTTGGCATCAATGGCTTTCTCAATACTCTCGCGCAGGACATTCTTTTTCGTGATTCGACTCAGTTCATCTACATAGCCCAGAATGAGTGTATCAGCCTCTTTCAATATCTCTTGAAATCGCGGCTGAATCCGTATGTCAACAGGCGGTATGCCTATCGCTTCACCAGCGTCCTTCCCAACATAACCTTTGGCGATGGGATCAGCGATACCCACAATTTCAAAATTTAATAACTCCCGAAAACGCATTAGGCTATGCATTTCCTTGTTATAGGGATAAATAGCTGCTTTTTTGATTTTATTTGGATCAAAGGACTGAGGCGTTGGAAAGGTCTCCGGTTGCAAGCGAATCTTACGACCTGACGGAATTTCTTGCTGCACTTCTCG
>JAJEDY010000071.1 GCA_022821275.1 Candidatus Latescibacterota bacterium
TGCCCAATCGCAAGCCCTTCTCGTCCAATCGGCAACCGTTGGAAAACTGCGGATACGTGATAGAATCATAGCGATTTTGACCTTTGTATCTGGGAAAACCTGCTTTCTCGCCGGTCTTTGCTCTCTCTTTGAGACGGCGGAAGAACGCTTTGAACGCCAAATCAACACGTACCGCGACTTGTTGTAGGACTTGACTATAGACCTGGACAAAGCCATTGTGTTGGTGTTTCAGCACCGGCAACATCTTTTGCTGGTCATAGCAGGACAAGGACGCCTTGCTATTCTTATAGGCTTGTACCGGGATGCCACAAGTTGGTTGTATAGCAAGCGACATTCTTCAATATGCACCAGCAAGATTTTCTCTTGCTTTCCCGTTGGACGCAACCTGTATTTGAATGACTTAAACATATGTAAAATATATATTTATATAAAATTTTTGTCAAGCGAAAGTAGCCCGTATTTGGCGACAAGGCAACGTCCATATGCGCTAAAGCTATAACGGGAAGCCCTTCGCCATGCGACCCAACGCTAAAGCAGTTGGGCTTTACGGGCTATTAGGTAAATCCATGAGTTCTTTCCAGATCTCGAGTATAGCGGGTATATCAGATTTGTGAGCTTCAACAACTTCCATTTTCATCCTCTTCAATATACGATGCGTCATTGACCACCTGCGTATATACGCCTGTTTTTGAAACCTCAGAAATCACAAAATCGAGAAAATCTATAGCCTCTTGTCTCGCGTCCAATTCAATACCGTATTTCCACGCCAGAGCATTCCCTACCAGATCACGCCATCTCTCTCCGTAGTTCTCCTGCACCCATGACGCAGCCATCTTCTTCGAGCCAACAACAGAGCAAATCACAGTATGCAGTATTCGACACAGATTCAGGATGAAATACGCTTCATGGTGGCTATCCCTAAAATGCTCCGGAGTAAATTTTTTCGGCACCCATTCCTGAAACAAATCGCGAACGCATGCTTTTCGCACATCCTCAACATCAACCGGGGGCAACAGCTTCTTAAAGCTCGGACCAAATAGCGCGATGGAATGACGATGAAGGAAATAATTGTTGATTATCCATTCATTCCCGTAAGGTGCTTCCTCATAAAGGGTAAAGTCCCCACCCCAGTACCACGGTCGAGGCTCCGTTGGAGGCATAACGTTTGAAAGCATATCGACAGGCGTATAAGAACACTCTAATCGCCGCGCCCATTTCTCGAACTTCTCTTCCATCTCTCTGTGTAAACGTCCTATTGAATCGAGTTCACTTTGAGAAACAGGTTGATGCACAATCACAGTAATATCAATATCACTGCTATGGTAGTTGAACGCATCATAGGACAACGAGCCAGTCAGATATATCCCGAGTACATTTCCATCGAGAACGGGAATAGCGCTTCTAACGAAAAAGTCTATAATCTCATTCACATCGGGATATTTCGTAAGGCTACTTGCACTCATTGGATTGCCTTCGTCTATGCTATCACGTCAACTTGCGTTTCATGAATACAGCAACTTCACCCTCAACATCACGGTTGGTATAATAGGACAGATCAATACCCTCGACTTCAAAACCGACACTGCGATAGAAATCAATAGCTGGCACATTGGTATTTTGGGTCTCGCAAACCAAAATCCTCAGACCTTCAGCTTTGGCGACTTCAGCTACCTGCCCCATCAATTGTCTGCCGACACCCTTTCTTCTGTATGACTCGGCAACTCCGAATTCCCTGATCCATAGACTCCTATTCCACTCTATCTTTTCCGAAATAGCGATACCCATAAGCTGACCAGCGTCGTACGCTCCCAGCGACAGACCCTGATTGACCAATTCACTGTAATTCTTGAAATCCTCTTCTGAGAACGACCAATGCTTTACATAGGGTTCATTCAATTTTTGACGCTTGAAAATAAAGCAGAACTCATCAGCGGTCTCAGTCTTCGAGACCTGGTACCTATCAGTTGAAACATAACCATCCATTATATGCAGATATTCGCGCCGTAACTGCTTTAATTTTTTGATTTCGACCATATCGCTCAATATCTGGTTTATTGCTATCTATTCTCTTCCAACCAGCCGACAGTGAAATCCACGACATCGCGTTGTGGCATGAGTTCGCAACTTGCGAGACCAACCTTGCCCTGGCGCACAACTTTCTCCGCGCTCGACCGCAAAAAATCCTCACCTATGCGATCAAAATCCGAACTATCTGGTTCAACTTCTTCAAAGGTAGTCCATGTCCTTAAACCCGACGCAGAAATCGGTGCGCTATCCTGCACAATGCGCTTAGTAGAAAAATTCGCTCGATATTCCGCGAGGTGCATAGACGTATTATTTTTATGTCCCACACCGAGAAGCAGGACAGAACCGTGCAAATCGTAGATTCTCGCAAGCGGCGAATGCTCACCCATGCCACAAGGCAGTGAATGATTATTCACGACATACGATGCTTGAGGCCCACATGCACAAAACGAGACCTGCGGATGTGAACTGCGGAGAACCCCTCTCTGCCTGCGGAACGTCTCCGCAATAATGCCCATAGCACGAGTTGGCGTAAGATCAGGATCGTAAGCTGGCATATTCTCGCGTATCACCGGCCACCACGACTCGGGAACGGGCGGACTTTTCCACTTGCTCGGCTCGCTCAGACCGGTTGAGTGCGCAGGCATCACAAGCGTTCCAGTAGAACCCAGAACTTTCTGAAGCGCAATAACAACCGCCACGGCGCCTCCACACACCCATCCCATCGCGCTCAAAGACGAATGCACCAACACGACCATCCCCGGTCTAACGCCAAGCGCACGAAGATCCGTCTGCAACGATTCAACCGTAGCGGGCATTTTCGTTTTTTCAACAACCTTACTTTCACTCATTATGCGCCACCTATTTCGCAGCAATCACGACTATCTCTACAAGCGTATCTCCCTCGAGCTTGACCTCTACACAGGCACGCTGGGGCCAGTTGTAAGGACCGATCCAGGCATCCCAAACCGCATTGAGAACAGGTTTCTTTGACATATCTGTGATATAAATCGTGACGGAAAGAAGACAAGACTTATCGGTTCCAGCCTCAGCGAGATTCGCATCCAACTGTTCGAGCGCCTGTTGAGTCTGCCCCTTGAGGTCTGCAGACACATCCGGTGCGGTGACAACCGTATAAACGATGCCATTGTGCTCAACAGACTTGCTGCGACCAACTGCCTTTCCCGGGTATCGTATAATGGTCATAAATGCTCCGATAGATAGTGTCTTACAACATAAATTTCACTGATCTTGTGACAATTCTGTCAACAAGATGGTTTCTGTGATACACGCGATAAGTTCTTCTTGGAGGGCGGTTAGTGTAAGAGCCTGTGAATTGTCGAAGGATGAGAGAAGAGAAAAATGTTGGTTTCCACTCAGGAAATAAACTATATTGGAGGGCAAGCGAGTCAGAGTAGCATCTGAGTTGCGCGTACTCAGATGCTTTTTTTATTTTTTACCTTCATTTTTAGTGAGCCAATGTCACTTCTAACATTCAAATTACTTGCTGCTGCTGCCATCTTAGCCATCGCCATAATCGGCGGCGTGATCCCCCTCTTCGCAGCCCGCCACGAATCCAGCCGGCGCTTCTTCTCATTGGGCAATGCTTTTGCTGGAGGACTCTTCCTCGGGGTCGGTTTCATCCACTTGCTGCCCGAAGGGATGGAAAAACTCGAGGGAGTCGTGGACTACCCACTGGCGGCACTCTTAGCTGCACTGGGCCTTGGTGCCCTGCTGCTGATTGACCGCGTCATTTACGGCGATCACCATGCCGATCCGTCACCGGACAAAATGCAAACGCAGCAATCTATCTACCCGTACGTGCTGCTGGCACTCCTATCAATTCACTCAGTCATCGCAGGTATCACTCTCGGACTCGAGTCCCACGTAATAGGCTCGTTCGCTATCATGCTCGGGATCCTCTCCCACAAGGGATCGGCCGCCTTTGCCCTCATGGTTAGTATCCACGAAGCTGGCATACGGGTGAAACAGCAAAAAAACATGCTGGCAATCTTTGCCGCAATGACGCCATTGGGCATCCTGATAGGCCTGGTGGCCGCCTTCTTCCTAACCGAGAATGAGACGATCACTGCCCTGATTGAGGGGAGTTTTAACGCACTCGCTGCCGGGACCTTTATTTACGTGGCAACTATTGAAATCATCGACGTGGAATTATCAACGCGCGAAGTGCGTGTGGCAAAATATGTACTGAGTGCCCTCGCTGGCGACGACGACGTACCCATGCCTGCAAAAGATCACGACCGCGTGGCAAAATTTATACTGATCATAGCTGGTATTGCCCTGATGGCATTGCTAACCCAATGGCACATACACTAAGGATCTCGCTCTTACTTGCGACAAATGATGAAATGTTCCATCCAGAAATGCCAGATATAATCTACGGAACGAAAGCCCGCCGCTTTTAGCCATTCAGCCTGAGAAGAAAAACGAGATATTCGGTCTCTCTCCGGACTGTCTTCATCTACCTGCTCAATAATCTCACGCACCCGATTCGCCTCTTCAATATCAATCCCAGCTTCTTCGAACCTCTCCTCTCGGCGAAGATTGAGCCGCCTTCGCCCCAACCTGTAAACATCGTTGTCAAAGCGCGTGGACATAGCATCGATCAAAAAGAACCAGCCACCTGTCTCAAGCACATCACAAATCTGCCTGAATATGCGAGCCTTATTCTCATCTGTAAGATGATGGATAGTCGAAAACGATGCGACAAACTGAAAAGATCCCAAACCTTCTGGCAGCCCCTCATTGAGATCTCTCTGAAGAAATTCTACGCGATCTGCATGAGTGCTCATTTTCTGAGCCGCAAATTTCATCATCTCATCCGAAAAATCGACAGCGACACACGTTGCTTTTGGATATTCCATCAGAACACAATTGAGAAATATACCCGTTCCACATCCCAAATCGAGCATCCGAAACTCGGTCTGCTCATCAAACGGAATAAAATCCATAGCCAGACTGTGATAAAAATCAAACATCTCTATTCGAACTGGTTGCAGGCGATCATAAGCCTCAGCACGGGTTGAGAATTGAACACTTTGAGATTTCTTTTTATTTTTCATCTTCTATCTCAATTCGACCCGAAGATTTTTTTGCACATCAGCGAGTGGTTGATAGTTTGCGGCCATATCTTTTCCCTATGGAAGCTGTGTTTGTGTTGACACAAACAGCATTATTGATAGCGTCAAGCGCCGATTTCACCTCACACCACGGAACCTCATGAGGCAACCTGTCCGACAGAACGGCTCTGGCCGCACAAACCCCAGCGGCCTGGCCCATTGCCACGGCATTTCCAGTCACCCGGTAACTCGAATGCGCTATAAAATCGCCACTGATACAACGCCCCGCCATCAGCAAACCATCGACATCCCGCGCGATCAGCGCCCTGAGAGGGATATCATAGGGCTGGGACCGGTGTGGCTTGGCCTCCACGATCTTCGTTTTCTTCGGGTCAGTCGAATGCACATCAATCCCCATCGTAACCCGACAAACTGCATCCTCGAACCGCGCACCCCGCAGAAGATCCTCCCCCGTCACCTCATATCGTCCATGAATCCGCCGTCCCTCCCGAACACCAATCTGCGCGCCCGTTGCCACCACGCGCATATCCGACCATACACCGCCGTGCGCCCGCAAAGTAGCCACCTGTGTATGAATCTCCCGACGCGCGCGAATCATCGCCTCTGTAATCGCATTGGCATCGTCGCATTTCACGCCGTACTGGTGATTCGCCATAAGCGCGAACAGATTATCCCTGATGCGAAATAACGTCGGATGACCATACGAAGGCGAAACACCGATCTCTTCCATCAGCGCGAACAGCCGCTGCTTCGGCTCTGCCATAGACCCGCCCACGTAGGGTTCTATCTGATCGAAATGCAACCCCGTAATCAGTGCCATCAGACTCATCGGCTGAACATCCCCGGTCTCCGGATGACCGACATCAAACCCGCATCCGCAAAGCGCACCCAGATCACCGTCGCCAGTCGCATCGACAAAAACCCTCGCGTGCCAGGCTTCTCGTCCACTTTTGGACTCCGTAATCACGACCGAAAGCCTGTTCTCGCTATCCCGCGCAGCCCCAACCACGCGCGTCAACAGCCGAACCTCGACACCCGCCTCGACACACATCTCGTCGAGAAGCAACTTCATCTCCTCGACATCATACGCGTAGTTCTTTCCTTCAGGAGCGCGAAGCCTGCGCGCATCCCGCGCATCGAGCCGAGACGTGATCTCCGCCATAATACCGGGCTTGTCCGCCGAATCGATAATCCAACTCAACGCGCCCGTCGTCCACACGCCCCCCAAGCTACCGTGCAACTCGATCAACCGCGTCCTGGCACCTTGCCGCGCACACGCAATCGCAGCGGCAATACCAGCCGGACCACCTCCGCAAACCACCACATCCACATTTTCCACAATCGGAATGTCTCTTTTCTCTTCTCTATGAGTCAACATGGCAGCCTCTTGATTTTCTAAAACTTCAATCGTGCTATACAAACACCCTGAGTATTTTGACGTCACACGTTATCTGTAAACACGGTCTATAGATGCTCCTTTAACCACGCAAGCATCTCATCGACATAAAGTGCTGGAGGTACTGTATGCGTCGTATTGTACCAGATGATCTTTGTAGGACCCTTTAGTAAATCCAACAACCTCAACGTACCCTGCACCGCCCATGGGTTATCATAGTATCCGCTAAATAAAATGACCGGGATTTCACCAATTCGCGCCACGTAATGGAGCGTATCATTAATCCGAACCGTGGTATTCCATCTGTCGTGACCCAATCCGGGGCCCCGCATCACAAACGCCTTGATCCGTGGCTCAAAAGCCGCAAGGTAGGAACCATGGAATGTCCCCATGCTGCCACCGTATATCCCAATCCGGGTCGTATCGATTTCAGATCGAGTAGCCAGATAGTCCAAAGCCCGCCTGTAATCAACCACTGTTTGAACGATTGCGTCTCGTCGTCGATAGATCTGACCGGGAAAGTCAGCACCGAATTTTCCGTTCACCTGACGTTCGTTGTAATATTTGGCATCGAGTGCCAGAACTGCGTATCCAATAGCCGTCAGCCGTCGTCGCAAGAGTTCAAAATCAGATCGATCCTTGCCTGTGTAGGCCCCTGCATGAAGCGTCACCACACACGGATAAGGACCATTGTTGCCCCCGGGTAAGGCCAGATAGCCCGGTACGCGCTCATCATGCGTACTGGTAAACACGATCTTTTCGCGTACATATCCCGCGATCTGACGTCGCTCTGTGATCTCCGTATCAAAAGGGATCTCCTTATCATATTCAAAGACCTGTTTCATTACCTCAAACACATCGTCTTCTGCGGGCAATCGGGAAAATGTCTCCGTAGCACGTAAATTTCTCGGAGCCTCCGTCACCGCACCCATTTTCACATGTACGCTTTCAACTGTGTCTCCCATCGCCACTGGACTGACCAGATTGTACACGCCTGGATTCAGACCAGTGATCTCATATCGCCCTTGATCGTCTGTGTATGTTCGCGCTCGGACCTCTCTTCCCTGAAGCGCAAGGACGCCAGCCAGAGGTATGGGTGTGGTTGCATTTAAGGTCACCCATCCCGCGATAGAGCCTCCTCGCTCACTTAGTTCGAGTTGAAAATCCTGAATGGCCCTTTCCTCAACCTTTACATCTCGAGGTGCAGACCTCCAATCACCGCTCCAGGCCTCAAGCGTATAGTCACCCGGCAAGACCAATAGATCGAACCGTCCCTCTGCATCACACAGAGCAGACCCCTTCAGTTTCTCTTCCTGGAATGCATGCACATAGACAGATGACTAGGTGCGCCCACTCACCTGTCCCAAAATTTGGACGGGATCGACTGTATCACTAACGAACACGAGATCGCCACCTCCAATGCCAGGCAGCGTTAGGGAACCAGGTGCAAAGGCGTAAGTTCCTTCGGGAAACCCATCGTCATCCTTAGCTGAAAACCCGAATCCATAGGCCATTCCCACCTCCACAGGAAACGGCACTTCCACAGCGGCTTCGTAATATGTCTCACGCTTTTGTGCATCTCTGACCACTTTATGTGCGACGAATGTTACACCCCTCGGTGGTTGGGCAAATCGGCCCGACGGCCCGACCATCACGCTATCCCCGGTCGATGAAAGTGCATACTGCCAACGCAAGACGGCCGTCTGCCACAGATCAGGTGCGTGTTCGGGTATGAACGAAAATCTCACATGGTCTTCATCACTAATGTACGTTCCGAACCATCGACATTCGTGAATATCATCTTTTACCCTGGCCGCGAGAAAAATCCGATCTTGATTCCACATCACTGCGAACCAGGCCTGAAAATCGTCTTTATCGCCCGGTTTTCCGAGAATCTCCTGATAGTGCGTCGCCTCACGCCATACATCTTCGGGCCATTCGTCCAGATTGCCATCCACCTCAATTGCCCGGGTCTCCTTAGCGAAATAAACATCTCCGGTATGAGTCCAAACAGATACTGGCACTAAAACAAACATGCACACGACGAAGATCTTAAATCTTCCCATGTTCAATATCTCCAATTCTTTTTCAACTACAATACCTCTCCAACCACGACAACATCCTATCGAGATATTCCACATGCAGTGCCGGGTGGCCGCTCCTCCTGAACCCGTGAGACGACTTTGGAAAGCGCACGAACTCCACCGTCTTGCCCTGTCGTTTCAGCGCGACAAAAAACTGCTCGGCCTGCTCAATAGGACAGCGGTAGTCCTCCTCCCCGTGCATCAACAATACTGGCGTCTGCACCTCAGAAGCATACGTCAACGGCGACCGCTCCACAAGAGCCTCCACATTCTCCAGAACCGAACCCCGCCACTGATTCTCTCCGAAAGACACCCCGATATCCGACGTACCGTACATACTGTGCAAATTGATACACGGAGCACCGATCACCGCCGCCTTGAACCGATGATCGTGACCGACGATCCAGCTACTCATAAAACCGCCATAGCTATAGCCGTGAACCCCCAACCGGTCCGCATCCACATAGGGCCGCTCGCACAGCAGGTCAACCCCGGCCATCAAATCCAAAAAATCTTCCCCACCCCAATCCCCCAGCACCGCCTTCAAAAAATCTGGCCCATAAGACGACGACCCCCTCGGATTCACAGCCAGCACGATATAGCCCGCACCCGCCAGAACCTGATGCGTGACATCGTACGAATCCGAGAACCGGCCGTTTGGTCCCCCGTGAATATCCAGCACCAGCGGATACGACCTCGCCTCGTCGAAACCCTGGGGAAACAGCACCCGTGCCTGAATCGTCTCCCCTCCTCGATCAAACACCAGTTTCTCCACGCGCGCACCGGGATGCGCCTCCAAAAACCCGGCATTAACAGCCGTCACTGCGCGTTGACGCTTCGCACCCACATCCATCACCACCACATCGCCTGGACAAACAGGCGAAGACATCACCATCGCGACACATGCACCCGTGTGGTCAACCGACAAACCCGTACAAACCCGACCGCCCCCATCCACAACTTCGGTCTCCAGGGAAGGATCATCGGGATTCACCCGACACAAAAACGACTCACCCGCCCTGTCACCGATAAACAAAATCTCGCCCTTTGGCGTCCAGCACCGCGGCGCAAGAGGTTGCACAACCGTATAAACATCACCCGCCACGCACACTGGCACCTCGTCTTCCCCGAGCACAAACAACCACGACTGCCTCGAATCCCACACATCCGCATCCTGCGATCCCGCAACCACCAGCCGCTCCCCATCCGGAGACCACGCCACGGACTCCACGCGGCTCAACCCATGCGACCAGCACTGCGATCTCCCACCCGTCTTATCCATCACATGGACCGCTGAACCCCGCACAAAATCGCGCCCCTCAACACAATCCGTCACAAACGCAATGCGACTTCCATCGGGCGACCACACCGGTGATCCGTGGTCGCCTTCCCCATCTGTAATCTGCTCAGCCTCGCCCGTTACGGCATCTACCAGAAACAACTGCGAAAATGCGTCACCTCGCCAGCCACCTTCGTCATCGCGATACCGCACGCGACGGGCGACCTGCGTCCTCGGCATCTTCTCCTCATCATGGTCTTCTTCCACGCGATCTGGATCCACCCGCGACACAACGAC
This sequence comes from Candidatus Latescibacterota bacterium, assembly GCA_022821275.1. Classification (GTDB taxonomy): domain Bacteria; phylum Latescibacterota; class UBA2968; order UBA2968; family UBA2968; genus VXRD01. The sequence continues at coordinate 10,183 of JAJEDY010000071.1, forward strand.
AAACGCCGAACCATCGGGCGACCACGCCATATCCTTTACACCATCGGGAAGCGTCGTCACCTGCCTCGTATCTCTGCCACCAACCGGCATCACCCAGACCTGCTTTTTATCATCCTCTCCCGAACGCAAAAACGCCAGACGCTTCCCATCAGCCGAAAGTCTGGGCGCACTGTCCCCAGACTTCTTCGCCACATCGACAGCATCCCCATCCACAAGCGACTGCACCACAATCCGCGACTCCCGCTTCATCGTCTCCTTGTTGATCTCCTGCCGCACAAAAACCACAGCCGACCCATCTGCCGCGATCTCCACTGCCGATACTTCGATCAAATCGTATATATGCTCGGGTTTAATTGGCGACATATCTATCTCCCACGCGACGTATAAACGCGACCGCCCTTCACAACCACAACCGGCACCAGATTCTGCCGACCCGTCCTCACTTCTCCGCGCGAATCCTCAAGCTGAAATGCCCCTTCTCGCAACTCAAACACGACCGCATCCCCAAACGCTCCCTTCGCCAGCGTCCCCACCTCACCTTTCATCCCAATGACCTCGGAAGGCACAGACGTCACGCGCGAGATCGCCTCTTCCATCGACAGACCCAGATGCAAAAACTTAGTCACCACAGACGCGAGATCGTAAACAGGACCATCTACATTGTAAATATGCAAATCCGATGAAATCGTAGTCGGCAGAACACCCTGCGACATCGCCGCCTCGACAATCCCCCACGAAAAAGATCCCGCCCCGTGACCCACATCAAACACAACACCCCGCTCAATCGCGTCCAGAACCGAATCGCGGATGCGACCTTCGCCATTGAGAATCCCGCACGGAAAGTCGTGAAAACAATGCGTCAAAATATCTCCACCCTTCATCACCTTCAAAATATCGTCAATCGAATCGCACCACGCATCCTGCGGATGCACCATAATCGGCAATCCAGCCGCATCTGCCGCCTCTCTCGCCCTGTGCAAAGGCAACATCCCGGACCGCTCGCTGACAATACTATTCCGCGTCAGCCGAACCTTCACCCCGAGAACAATATCGCGGTGCTGCTCAATCATGCGGCAAGCCTTATCGACATCCGCGTATTCGGGAATCTCGAACTCGCCGATCTCGGCAGTCAGCATACCCTGAGACGAGATATTCATCTGCGCCAGAATTCGCGTCTCGCTCACATCGATCACGTACTTCCGGAACCCCGGAAAAATATCTGCACCCGCAGATCCCGCATCGACCACAGTCGTCGCGCCTCGGGCAAGACACGTAGGGTCGGGTTCAATGCCGAAATGGCTGACACCGGTAAACACATGGACGTGAATATCGATCAACCCCGGCGTCACCACACAACCCGTCGCGTCAATCACCTCGCGGGCATCGCCCGTCTCCAGATCTTCCCCAACAGCAGCAACCCTGCCTCCCTCGAATGCCACATCCCGCACGCCGCTGAGGCCTTCCGCCGGATCGACCAGCATCCCGCCCTTGATGAGCAAATCGTACTTCATCGCAAACTCCCCTCTCGTAAACTCCTTCATTCACCCGGCGTGTACGCGCGGCATGATCAGGCGGCGGTTGCGCGCCAGGGGCAACCCGGCAAAAGCGCAGCGGTTATTCCACTGATCTATAGCCGCAGCACTTTTGTATTCGTTAATAATGGCGTGGCGGCCCCGCTGGGTGTAGTTGTGCCCGGCTCTATGCACAACCAGCACGTGAATAATCGCCACATCGCCGGGTTGCGCGCTCAGAACAATCGGACGTTCGGGCGCAATCAAATCATCTGCAATCGTATGGCCCTTATAGGTGGGAAACTCGCCCTCGCGATGAGAACCGGGCACCACCTCAGTGGCTCCGGCCTCAAAATCAGTGGGATCGAGATACGTGATAGCCGCAGCCAGATCTGGAATCGTGTGACGCTCGTACGGCCAATCCTGATGCCAGCTCTGCTCACAAAAAAAACCGGGCGGTTTATTGCGGATCTTCCCATTGTGAAAATCGAGATCAGGTCCCAAAAGATCGACCATAACCGAAACAATGCGCGGCTCGGTAAACTGATCGAACCAGTAGTCATCCGCCAACGTCTGATCCATCATACCGACGACATTTTTGGGATTAAAAGAATCGGGCTGATACCCCTCGGACACCTCCATAAAACTGTAGCGCATATTTTGAGGACGACCTTCGGTACGGGTGACCAACTCGTGGAAACGACGGCGCATCTCCTCCATTTCTCGGGAATCGTAAAAACCCTTTAGAAAAAGGAAACCATCGTCGTCAAACGCGCGCTTCTGCTCTGGCGTCAGAATTAAAAGATCGGACATGCACAACCCTCCTACAACCGCTGATTAACAGGTATTTCGTCAATGGGGATGAGCTATTTCATGGAGATAGGGCAGCAAATAGGCGATGCCAACGCTGATTAACAGGCCAAAAGTAATCTTGGCAAAATCCGAAAGCACCAGACGCGATACCTCCCGGCGGCTGCGGTGCTTTTCATTCCATGCAACGGCGATCTCGCGTCCAGCCAACAGACCGACGAAAACCCAGGTCGTACTCATCGGGAGCTTGCTAACTTCCTTGAACAAAAACAGCACGATGCCATAGATCAGATCTACAAAAGTTGCCGAACGGATATCAGTAGTATTTGTCTTCGTCAACACCACTTTCTGGATCGCGCCACCGTGTGTATAAAAGATAATGGCTTGCATAGCCAGCATCGCGACGATGGATAAAATGAACCACTCCACGGCTATATCTGGCGTACGAGTGACCGGATCGCGCGGCAGGAAAACATAGATATTGGCCAGATCCTGTATCAGCTACTGGCTCCACAGAAAACCCGTTGAACACCACTGGGCCACCACCCACCACGGGCTTTTCGGGCCATCCGTCTGCCTGAAACGGGACTCTAACCCTCGCGTAACCAGCCTGTAAATAAAGATAGCAGCCACGAATGCCGTTGCATACCCCGCCAACGACTTGATCAGCATGCTCGGCAATGCCTTTGGTGCAAACACCGTCAGCGTCAGAAACGTAGTACTAACCGGAATACCCCCGCGGGTCAGCAAAAGCAGTACAAAAGGCGGAATACAGTAAACCCAGTTAAAGTGGTCTGGCACTTCAATCGCCGTGAGCCTCCCATACGAGACATCGCCGTCATAAACCACCCACCCATACACGAGGACCACAGTCAGAATGCCGCCGCCAAAGAGCCACAGCACCCACCAGGGGCGGTGGGAATTAGAACTGAGAAATGTCCCCAACGTCTGAATTGCGTCGTTGCCGACAATAGAATACGCACCGAGCAAAAAGCCGATGACCATTAAAACTTCCAGACTCATTAATCCCTCCCTGTAAGTTAAATTTGAGTTATGTCAGGCATTCAGCGAACGATTGCGATAATAACAATATCACGCAATCGAAAAATCAAACCTGACATGCGACTGATCGGGTGCAACCGTAAATATGACATTTGCCGTAGTATCTGTAATCTCAACGGCTCGCTGAGCGATATCCGTCTCAATACCAATCTCGAGACCATCCAAACACCACACATCCTCTTCGAACACAGCTTCATCCGCTCCGGGCGAAAAAATCTCGAACACAAACTCCCGCGGATGCCCTGCCTCTGTCTGCTGTTCACCTCTAATATCAGCCTCAATCGACAGACGGCCCGCTTCTGCCTTTGCCGCAACCTGTCCAATATGCCGCAACGCGAGCCAGCCAGTCTCTCCATCTGACATGCGCCAGTGGACCGTCGCCGGATGGTATTGGAAACTGCGACCGGAATAGCCACCCGAATCCTCCGCGCCGATCATGTAATGCGCATCTATCCACGCGGTTGCAACGCGCTCATCCGTGATCCGTTTCTCAATCCTTCGCGGATCTTCGAACGCCGAGAAAGCAACAGCGATCTCTGGCGGCGCATCAACTCCCAGAATCGCAAGACAAGGTCCATAATTGAACTCGGCATTAATCTCTTCACCACTCGGAAACGGTGTCACCTCACGGCCAAACGCGAGCCAAATATGCAGACTCGTAAGCGCGGTATAATGCTTCATATCCATCCCATAGCTACGCGAAAAAGGCCCACACAGATTGCCCAATCCCGCGTGATAATAACGCGCAATATCCCGCCAGAGTTCTGCCTCCATATACGCGCCCAATTCGTGGAGCGAACTGCTCGCCAAATAGCGTCGCCAGAAGCCGAGCGCATAAAGATTGACACCGTAATACGTCGGTGAATTGTACTCCGCAAAAGCATTATTCTGTGCGAACAGACGATAGACCTCACCGCCAAACTCCTCGCCGTACAAAACCATCTCATCATTTCCAATCCGCTTCCCAACCCACACAGACAGCGCGGCCTTCATCAAAGCGATATTCGAATACGTCGGCGGACAGCGATCCGGCGGCTCACCCACAACAGCCATCTCCAGAGATCGGACCATCCGATCAATCAATCTCTGGGGCAACCGATCCCCGTACTCCTCGAGCGCAGTCGCAAACCCAAGCCCGATAAACTGACGCCAGTTCGGATCATAAGTTCGCCACATCACGGCATCGCCCTCTGAGGGATGTGGCTCGCCCACATAGCGATAAAAAGTACCGTGGTATGGCGTCCCCGGCTCGTCGAACTGATTGTCGATAATCGCATCAATCGTACGACACGCCCGCTCGACATCATCACCTTGATTGCGAAGAAGAAGCCCCACCGCGAACCAGACCGAATTCCGAACCATCAGCACCGCATCATCCTGGCGGTGAGACCACAACAACGCACCACCGGGATCCCAGAATCCCTCTGACCACTCGAGCGACTCAGTTGCAAGATGTCTTGCATGAGGCGACAGATCGGATAAAGAAATACCTTCAAACATCGCGTGTCTCCATGTTCCAATTCTCGTCCTGCATAATATACGCTTTCCCTGCAAATCCTTTGCCGAAAAATTCCGTTGAGCAATGGGCTACGACTGCGCCTTGTATTCCCGCAACACTTCGGCAATACGTGTAAAGCGCGTATCGTCGGGAAATTGTGCAAGCCATTCCAGCAACGTCTTATTGTCCTCTGTAAACTTCGCATCGGGATCGGCACCACTTTCCAAAAGCAACTTTACCGTATCGAGGTGCCCGTGCCCGCCAGCGCAATACAAAACCGTATGCCCGCGGTCATTTGCAACATTGACATCTGCACCATGCGAGATCAACAAACGCACAATCTCCGTATCGCCATTGCGTGCCGCGTGATGAACAGGCTGATCGCCGCGACCATCTACCGCCGTCGCCAGGTGCGGATGCCTGTTGAGCAATGCCTTCACCCGCGCAGCATCTGCAAGAAAAACCGACACCAGAAATTGCCGCGACAAATCATCAGTCGGACGAACATGGGCATCCAGCGCACCGTATTGAATAAGCAGCCAAACAATATTTTTATTATTCGGAACCTCGCCAGCGTAGTGCAACACATAGCCATCATGAGCAGATAGGTCGGCACCCGCCTCAATAAGCAGACGCACGATATCCTCGTGTCGCCACAATCCCGCGTGAAAAATAGGCCGCCATTCGTATTCATCATCTGCGTCAACAACAGCGGGATCGGCTGCAATCATTTCGCGCACAGCGTCGATATCCCCGCGCCTGCATGCATCGTGAATTGTTAGTGTATCACTCATCATTCCCCTCAATTATTTGTGTTAAAAGCGTCTTCGAGCAATAATAGAATGAAAACAAATGCCATCTCGGGGTTCTAATCTGCGATAATACTCCAATCTAAATGACTTATGCAAAACTTTCAGAAGCGTCTCCGTCCTTCTCAAAGAAAAAAACCGCTTCGGCTCATAAGTATCCCGCTCCAAAATCCCCTCAAAATCTTCGCCTCCCCACACGCCAACATACATCAACCCATCCTCTATGAGCCGCGCCGCAATCAAATCGAAAATCTCATCTATATCTGCCTGAGGAATATGCAATAGACAATTCATAGAATACACCGCATCAAAAGTCTCGCTCAACTGATTGAGATTATAGCAATCCAGAACGCGAGCAGAAATACCCTTCTCTCTCGCCAGCTTTACCATCGTCGGCGCATTGTCAACCGCAAAAACCCGGAAACCCTGCGCTTGAAAAAATTTCGCTTCGTGACCGGGACCACATCCCAGTTCGAGAATAGAACTGCGTTGTTCATCTCTCAAACACCGCAAAAACCCGCTTCGCTCTCGAACCTTAAACTCATCCGTGGAACTATGCTCCCTCTCCAGCGCATGTCTTTCATACGAGGCAATCAAGTCGTTGGTGAACTTCATGAAAGCCTCCTCAAAATGGAATTGGCGGATAGATAATAAGAGTATTGGTTCTTGATTTTCAGCCACTGCCTCCTTATTATGCTTTGCAACCTCCACAAAATCAAAACATTTTTTGTAGATAGGGCAAAGAACTTTATGACAACAGATCAAATCAAAGCGCGTCTTGAAAGCGACAAAATTCAAAAAATTAAACTCGCTGGCTTCGACATCGACGGCGTCATGCGCGGCAAATACATATCGCTCGACAAGTTCTTTTCCGCCATCGAAAAGGGCCTGGGCTTCTGTGATGTGACATTTGGATGGGACATGATTGATCAACTCTACGAACAACCCACTGTCACGGGCTGGCATACCGGGTACCCGGATCTCCTCGCCAAAATTGACCTCAGTACCTATCGCGTAATACCCTGGGAACAGAATACCGCGTTGTTCTTGCTCGACTTTTACGAAAACGAAAATCAGCCACTTGCGGTATCCCCGCGCCAACTGCTCCAAACAGTCGTTCGCAAAGCGAATGACATGGGATTCCAGCCATACATGTCCGCGGAATACGAATACTTCATCTTCCGGGAAACGCCCCATTCTCTGGAAGACAAAGGGTTTGAGAACATGACCCCACTCTCACCCGGCTGGTTTGGCTACAGTGTATTGCGGGCATCTGCGGCTTCAGAATTTGTTCACGCAATAATCGACGGAATGGAAGCGTATGACGTGGAACTGGAAGGAATACACACCGAAACCGGACCCGGCGTATATGAAACTGCGATTCAGTACGACACGGCATGTAACGCCGCAGACAAAGCCGCGCTATTCAAAACTGGCGTCAAAGAAATACTATCCAGACACGAACTCGTCGCAACCTTTATGGCGAGATGGAGTCCAGACTACCCCGGTTGCAGCGGACACCTGCACCAGAGCTTGTGGAATTTAGAGGGAAACACAAATCTATTTGCCGACGAATCAGATCCGCAGGGCATATCTCAAATCATGAAACACTATATCGCGGGACAAATCGCTGCAATGCCCCACATGATGGCGTTGATATGCCCAACCATCAACGCCTACAAGCGGACAGTCCCCGGAGCCTGGGCACCGACCAACGCCTCCTGGGGAATTGAAAACCGAACCGCATCTCTCCGCGCAATCCCCGGTACATCCCCCAAATCCACACGCACCGAATATCGACTGGCTGGCTCTGACGCCAATCCCCATATCTCAATGGCTGCCAGCCTTGCCGCCGGACTATACGGCATAGAGCATCAACTCGACCCCGGCGAACCATTCCTGGGAAATGCCTACGAAGCCCCCGAAGGGCGATTCGAACCACTGCCAAAATCACTTGAAGAAGCAACAGATCGACTAAAAAATAGCGAAATTATCCGCACTTGCCTCGGCGACGCATTTGTCGATCACTTCGCAATCACCCGCGAACACGAAATTGCGGAATATCGCCGCGCCATAACGGATTGGGAACTCAAACGATACTTTGAGATCATCTGAACGCCGCCACAATATAGTTCCCCACCCGCAGGGCATTTGCCGCAATTGTCAAACTCGGATTGACGCCGCCAGATGTGGGAAACACGCTCCCATCTGTCACAAACAAATTGTCAATCCCCCGAAACTGGCAATTCTCATCCAGCACACTCGTATCTTCATCATCGCCCATACGCACAGACCCCACACCGTGGGAAAATGTATCAATGCGATACGTGTGAAAAAAAAACGCGCCCGACGCGCGCAAAATCCCTTTGGCCTTCTCCACGAGATAATCGCGGCGTTCGCAATCTCGCGCAGTGTACTGATGCACAACCTGTGCGCGGCTGATGCCATAAACATCCTTCTCATCTGACAGCACAACGCGATTCTCAAACTGCGGCTCATCCTCTGCAACACACAACAGATTCTGCAAAAAGCCAGCAGCTATTGCCGTCAGATTTTTAAGCCCAAAAGGCGCGTGGTGCTTCAGGGCTATAGGCGACGGCGTATAAATATCCTGAATCACCCCAACGGCGCGGCCGTCCTGCCCTCGACAATCCTCGTAAAAATCCGAAAAACACACCTGCTTGTGAAACACCTGTTCGGGATTCGTGCGAAACGGAAACACCCCCGCCACAACAGCATTGCAATGACGCATCAAAAAACGACCAATCAAATCGCCCTGCGGAAACGAATGCAACTCTGACCGCAACAAAATAGCCGGACTTTGCAGTGCCCCCGCAGCGACAACAGCAACAGGCGCAGACACGTCAAACGCCTTTTTCGTTCTCCGATCCACACACGCCACAGCGCGCACGCGCCCCCCTTCGCAAACAACACGCGCGACCTGCACACCCGTCAAAATATCAGCCCCTGCATCCTGCGCCAACTTGAGCAACGTCATCGTCAGATCATTTTTAGCCTCAATCTGACACGGAAAACCATCGCAGGTCAAACATCGAATACACACTGTGCGCGCCTGATCCGAAAAATTGATCGCCAGTGGCATGCGAAAAGGCCGATATCTCAATGCGCGGCCAGCATCCCAAATGCGTTGTGCAGGGCGGGTCAGTTCAATAGGCGGAAACAAATAGTCGCCCGTCCGCGGCGGTTCGCAAGGATCAGCACCCGCCTCCCCATGCACCTCCAACAAACGCTCGACACAATCGTAATGCGGAGCAAGATCCCCATACAAAATTGGCCACGCGACCAGATCTTCTTCGCGCAGCCTCAGCGATGCCCCGCCGTAAAACACGGACATCCCACCAACCACTTCATTTTCAACCACATCTGAAAAATCGCGGTCTTCATATTGCCTGACGCGAAGCGGCGATGGACCCTGGTAGCGTTTCTCAACCAGCACAGAACGAGGATCCCAATCCATTGCATCGCGCCTTGCCCAATCGCCCCGTTCCAACAGCAAAACCTTCATACCCGCCGCAGCCAACACATAAGCGCAGGCACTACCTCCAAATCCCGTACCGATAATAACGGCGTCGTAATCGTTAAAATTCATTGTTCAATAATCGGCAACCTCAAACACATACAAAACAATTAACCCAACAATAATGACGAGTGCCCCATAGTGAAATTTTTCTCGGGTATCAATACACCGCTGAATCCGCGGCAAATCGGGGCGAAATTTGCCCGACATCGTGCGCTGAATATAAGTCTTGTAATACTCCACAACAAAACGCTCCAACCCACCATTCATATAAACCAGAAATCCCAACGATATGGGATGCAGGGAATCATTGAGAAAATAGAATAACGGCGAACAAACCGCCAGCACCAGGCCCGACCGCTGAAACTTCAAAATTTTAAACCCCTCAAACGGCGCATCTTTATACGCCCCGCCAAGCGACACCAGCAGACCCGTAATATAAGCCGTCAGGAGAAAAACCCAGAAACTCGTCACAGGCGCGGGAATCAACAACACGGCAAAAACGCCCAGCACCAGCACAGTTCCCACAGCATAGCGCAACAAATCGCTCGCCACATACCGCCCAAAAAACGTAATGCGCGAAGGCACAAAATACTTATCCTGATCTTCCGTGCGAAAAAACCCCTTGTAAAGCTCGGCCAAAAACCGTTCCAATCCCATAATCAGAAAAAAAATCTGAACCCATCCCAACGCAGAAAAATTCGCCTTAAAAATCGGGACAAAATACAACACCGCAAAAATCACAACATGAAAATAAATACTTCGCGGAAAAGTTCTGGACTTAAAATCCTCGTAAGGCGAATCTTTGAACGCCCCCCACAAAGACGTATAAAGTCCCGACACAATACTCACACCCAGGGCAATATAAAAATTCATAGCTATCATTCCGATTCGTCTAATTCCTCCACATCACCTTTTTTTGGCACCTTGTCCCCTTCAAGCACTTCCAAAATAGCGGGCAGCACCAGCACGGCAGCCACAAAACAGGTCAACAAACCAATCAACGCCAACCGCCCAATTGAGTTGAGACCGGGGTGCGTCGCCATCATTAATCCAAAAAAGCCGATCATCGTAGTCAACATGGAAATGAACATCGCCCCACCCGTGCTCCTGATCACCACCGGCATCGACCCGGGACCCTCCTCTCGATATCGGTGATAGAGATGCACCCCATTGTCAATCCCCATGCCAATAATAGTGGGCAACGCGACCATATTGTAGAAATTGAGCTTCAAATCCTGCAAATACAGCGAACCACACATCCACACAGTGCCACAGGTAAGGGGAAAGATCACCAATAAAGCAGAGCGCAAACTGCGAAAATCAGTCAGCACAATGAGAAACACGACAATCACCGTCAGCGAGATCGCACGCGGACTATCGCGCAGCATCAGACGCAACATATCGGCAAAAATAATATTGGCACTCGACGAATAAAACACCTTGCCCGATTCGGTATGAATCTCGTGTGAATCTTCGGCAAATGCAATGGCATTTTTCCCGTCGCGCAACTGCACACTCGGCAAAATTTGCGCAAAATACGCCTGACTGCCATCAATCGTCTCAAATTTTCTCAACAAATTTTCGGGCAAATCCTCAACCGAAAGTCTCTCGACATCCAACAAATCGCGCAGAGAATCGAGCTTTGCCTTTTGTGCGCCCTTGATCAACTTCGCGCTCTCACCATTGACCAGCGCGCGAATTTCTCCAATAATATCCAGCTTCTCGTCCTGGCCCCGCAACTCTGTCCAGAGCGTTTTGACTTTATCAATCGTCGGCGTTGGATCATCTTCGGCTATCTTCTTTTCCAATGCATCCACAATTTCATCGAGTTCCGCCTTGCTATCCGCCAGCACGATACCATAAGACTGTGATTCACTGCCGTATCTCGGAATCGTCGCCATCTTTTGTTTGACCTTGACCGATGCGGGCAAGTTAGAGCGCAAATTGGTAAAATCGTATTCAAAATCTATATCGCGCAAATGAATACCCAGATATACCGTAAGGATCAGCGCGCCGGCAATCACCAGCTTTGGATATGGGAAATGCCCCCGGCTACCGCCCCAATTGTGTCCCCACACATGCCGCATGCGAATCCACATAAACCTTTGATCTGCCAGCACCAGCACAGCGGGCAACACAGTCGTCATAGAGACCAGCGACATCAAAATGCCCGTACCCACAATAAAACCAAACTCGGAAAAACCCCTGAAATCTGTCAGCGTCAGAGAAAAGAACGCAATAGACGTGGTAATCGCCGCCGTCAAAATAGCCTGTCCAGTCTGGCTCAGCATCGTCTCTATGGATAGCTGCACATTCGTTTTATCCATGCGAACTTCGAGATATCGCGCAAACATGTGAATGCCAAAATCGATCCCCAGACCAAACAAAATCACAAATAAGAAAGCCGTCATAGTATTCAAATTGCCGATAACCCAGTACGTAATCGCAAACGCCCATATCAAACCCATCGCCAGCGGAATAGCCACAAAAAAAGCCGCCAATGGTTGGCGGAAATAAAACGTCAAAAGCGCGACAATACCCACGACACCAAATATCAACGTCGAACGGACATCGCTTAAAATGGTATCGTATTCGTCAATTTTATTCTTAAACGGTCCTCCGTATTCAACCAACATCTGAGGGTGATACGCGCGCGGATTCACCTTCTTGACCGCCTGCTGAATAACCTTCTGCATATCCTTGGCAAAACCGATATTGCTCACCGTACCCGCTGCCATTGCCTCCAATGCCAGGATGGTACGGTCAGGATTGGTATAATACGTCTCGTCCCCATTATCTGCCGTGCGATACTTCGACTCAATATCCGAAAAATCGAGCACGACTTCTTCGTCATCAAGAGAAATATACAACGGCGACAGCTTCAACTTTTCCTGGATGATATAATCATCTATACGCGTGAGAACCTCATCCAAATCATCCGTTTCCATGAACAACAGCGCATTTTTGCGATAAAATTCCGCATCTCGCTTGTAATCGACAAAGTTGATATAGGTCTCGTATTTCGCGTCCTGTAACTCATGTGCGAGATCCTCGGCAAAACGCCTATTTGCCTCAAAATCGGGACTCTGTACCAAAACCACCAGACTACCCACACCACCCACGCGCTGTTTGATCTCATTGAGCGTCTTCACACTCTGATAATTTTCCGGAATCAGGACAACGAGATCCGTATCGAGCTTCCGTCCGAGCCTGTACACAAAAATACTGCAAAAGGCTGTCAACAAAATCGACACCACAAGAATACCTCTGTAGTGTCGATAAGTCCACCCCGCCAAAAAACGAAGCCCCACTTCAACCAATGAGAGCCACCTTTCTAATCCGACTTATCTTCACTTAGTTTTTCTTTCAACTTATCCATTAAGCCAGCAAAAGAAGACCTGCGAATCTCCCGGCGAAACTGCGACCGGTTGCTGCGCGCAACACTCAACTCATCGATGACCATATCGTAAATCAACCACTTGTCATCAACGAGATGCAATTTATAGTCAATCGTACTCGACTCCCGCCTGTAATACACCACCGTCTTGACAATAGCCTGTGTGCTGTCAACCTCGACACCCGTATAATCGATCTTTTCCGCTTTCGTATATAACGCGGGATCGGCGTAATTTTTCTCGATCAACTGCCTGTTCACAGCCACAAAATCAGCCCGCTCTTCTTCTGTTCGCGCTGCCCAATCCCGGCCGAGAGACTCCCGGCTAAAGGTTTCAAAATCGAACAACTCACCGACGATAGCTTTAAGCGCGGCACGCTCTTCAGCCGTATCGCCCCCGGTTTCTGAACGCACGATATCCTGAATCGCCCGATCGCGGCCCTTCACCATCTCGAGCAGCGCATCGCCCTGATCAGACGCACCCGCCACCCCCATCAACACGAGCATCAGAAACGCAGATCTGAGTAATAAAATCATAACATATCGCCTATGAATATCAACAACTTGTTTGCAGACAGAATCTCCGTCAATTTTAGTCTTTTTCTTTCACAAAGTCAAGACAGCGACAGACTGTCATAAAAAAGAGAACCTGAGTATTAACAAAAAGAAAGAACGCCCTATTTTGCAACAAAATTCTCTAATTATTTTTCAAAAAATACCGCGTACAAACAAACTTCTGTTGAAGTTATACACCCCTCCAACAGAAGTTTATCCCAATCCAGACAAAATTTGCATCAATCCGCTTTCTCTCCCACATCCACATTCAAAGCACTTCGCGCGCGCAGCATCTGCCCGCCAAAGCCAAAAATACCCGCCGTCAACAGCGCGGAACCAATCACGAGGAACCAGTACATCCCCTCAATACTATTGGCGACAGCCAGCGTACAAAAGAAAGCGGCAAAAAAATCGCGGCGGCTCACAAATTTGAGCGACATACAAAAACGGTGAAACCACCCGCGTTCACTCTCGGGAACATCGCTCGAAAACGCCATATTAAAACTCACAATACTGCCGGATCCCACCAGTTTCATATACAGAAAAATCAGCAACACCCCCAACGCATCCAGAAAAACCATCACACCGCCCAGCAGGGGATAAAATGCCTCGCCCGTATATTCATACATCCCGGCGAGCACCGCCATAAAAAACACGAGATAGGACATATTATCCGCCAGCGTATCGACCCACTCGCCCAGGCGAGAACCCATAAATTTTAACTTCGCAATCTCACCATCGCACCCATCCACAATAGACGCAAACTGAAACAACAGCCCACCCAGTGCCAGATGCAAATAACTCGCACTCCCCTTAAAAACCAGCCATGCCGACAAAAAACTCAACAACATCGTCGCAATCGACAACTGATTTGGTGTAACAGGTGTATGCACGAGCAAACGAGAAATGCGCGTAGAAATTTTGCGATTGAAATAGCGCGACACAAAACCATCGGTAGGCTTGCCAAGCCTGCGAAACATCTCCTGCTCGGCGTGAACATGTGCCTCGGGCGTATCCACATCGAGCCAAAACGCGCCATCGATATCCGCAGTCCGCATACTGCCTCTATCAGCCAGAACGCGAATCCCCCCCGACAACGACCCCTCGCCCTCTGCAATAGACTGCTCGAGCGCGTTGAACAAAAACGGACTACACAGAAAAATCCCCATATCCACCGCATTGAAATCGGCCAACTCTTTTCCAATTTTGACCACGTGACGGTTCTGTGCCATCACCTTCGTAGCATCTTCCATATCAAAAATGCCATCGATATCTGTATCGACACACAGCACGGCTTCATCTTGTCCAACCGGCATACGACGCAACTTGACCAGTATCTCGGGATCAAACAGATGATCGGACATCAAAAGAATAAACGGCTCATCGACATATTCCCTGGCACTCAATACCGACACCCCATTGCCGCGCGCCCATTCCTTATTCTGAACCCAGTCAATCGCCACACCCGAAAGTTGCGGATCATCGGCAAGCGCGTGCATAATCTCGTGGCCCCGATACCCTACCACAACCACAAACTCCGAAATGCCCGCGCGCATAGCCGACAAAATCGTGCGCTTGAGCAATGGCACACCGGCCAGGGGCACGAGAGGCTTGGGCAAATCCGCCCCATAACCTCTCAACCGACTACCCATACCAGCGGCAATAATTACAGCTTTATTCACCATAACTTCTACAACCTTTCGCAATATCCCGAACGATTTACAAAAGACTGCGTCCAACAGCCCGTTGTAATCTCGCCCAGGAACGGTTAAAATTAAACACTGCTTCGTAATACTTGGCGCGAATAACGCCGTACTCTTTTGCGGCATCAATCATATCCGATGCCTCTTCAAGCCCGGCATTAAATCCATCGCGAACCGATATAAACCACCGGCGGGTCGCCCGCCGCGCCGCGCTGGCAGCCGCCATATTTTTCTGTGCCTCGATCAACTCGCGATAAATCTTCTCAATTTCAATTGCCACGCCCTTCTCGGCCAATTGCTTTTGATACAACAACTTCTGGTATTCCAAACTCGCTTTCCGCGCCTTCGCCGACGTAAGCCCAAACGACAGCGACTGCCGAACACCTATCACCGCCCCTGCCTGCAAAATATTGAAATCATCTCTGGCAAAAGGACTTAGTTGATCGTCGCGGTTCGGTGCGTAGCCATACTTAAATTGACCCGCAATAAAGACCTGGGGATATTGCTCGCCTTTTGCCACCTGCATCAGGGATTCACGCACCTGCACAACAGCCTGTAACTGCTGCATATCCTCGCGCGCTCCCGCGCGCTGAAGATAAAACTCAAGCGGCTCAATCTCCACATCAACAGGCGTTAGTGGACCAGCGAGAGTCAGCGAATCCCCCTCGCTCAATCCCAAAAGCAGGCGCAGGGCAGACTCGGCAAGTGCTTTTGTTTTTGCTGCCTCGTGTACTTTTTCGCGCACATCAAAGGCAAACCGATCAATGCGGCCCAGATCGGCATACGTAAAATCGCCTTCATCTGCCTCCAGCTTCTCCACCACAAAATCGCGCGCCGTTTGAAAATCACTTTGCGCCTCCAGTGCCAGCGCCCACAAATCCTGCGTCAGTTGCAACCCAAAATACACCTCGGCAACCTGAAGCTCCAGGTCGCCTCGCGCTTTGCGCAACCCCGCCTGCTGAGCCGTCACCCCTGCCATAGCCGCTGATTTGGCTCCGGATAAATAGCCAAATGTGAACAGAGGTTGCACCACCGTCGCTTCTGTACGCGTAAAAATACTCAAATGACTCAGCATAGTATCGCCAGTGAGCGCGTCACCGCGCGCCTCGGGCGAGGGACCAATAACGGATCGCAGTTCAAACTGCGGCAAAAAGCGGATGGCATTGGCCTGATCCAATTGCGCCCGCGCAATATCGACATCAACCGCAGCGGCACGCACGCCGGGATGCACGCGCATCGCCTGTGCAATACTCGCGGACAAATCATAAGTTTCGGCGCGAAGAGAATGCACACAAATAAAAATCCCCAAATAGGACACACATAGCTTGAACATGTGTGAAAAAACAACACACCTGTTGCAATTTAACAACATATATCTCCTGAATACCGGCGAAAAACTCAGCAATATAAAAATCTATATCTATATTAAACAAATAGTTAAAAAAAGACCATCCAAACAGGCACAAAATATCTTCTCCCTATATAAGCGAAAACCGTGCCAGTGTAAAAATATACAAAAAACCCGGACAAAAGTCCGGGTTAGATATACTAACGTTTTGATCCGCGAGAAGTTCCTTCCCATCCACCCACACGTAGCACAACGAAGCCGCCAACCGCTGATCGCTAAATATTAGCCTCTGTGTTTATCGGTGTTCATCTGTGGTTGCTTTTCACCGCCATCAAAACAAATCCAAAAGACACCCAGAAAATTTTCCGGATGCGCCGGATCAATGCAACGCCCAATCCCAATTCTGGCGTCAGCCCCAACAATTGAAAAAGAAACACATGCCCGCTCTCAAAAACACCGACACCAGATGGAATAAAGAAAAACGCCGTATTGATAATCAACGACAAAGACGTGAGTAAAAAAGCAGTCAAAAAAGATTGTGGCTGTCCCAACAAACCGAGAATCGCATACACCTCAAAAGTTCCCAAAACCCAGCTCAGTATGTGCAATGCCATACACACCCAGAACCCCTGGCGATTCTGCCGATAAAATGCCGCAATCGTCCGATCAACTTCTTCAAACTTTTCACGCCTCGACTCCAGAAAAGAGAGACGCAACTTCTTCAAAACATCCAGCAACCACACAGATGCCCGCTGGCGCTGAGACATATAAGCCGCCACAATTCCAACCGTGCCCAACACCAGGGCAGCCCCCAAACCAATCTGCACTTCTACAGAAAGCGGAAACATGCCCACTGCCAACCCCGTGCCAACCAGCGCGAAGACCAGGCCACTCACCAGTTCAACCGTCTTATTGATCACCAGAGAGGGTACGCCCTGCGTCACAGAAATCCGATCGCGCAACATATACGCTTTGGCCACCTCACCGCCCACATGAGAAGCCGGTGTGACATTGCCAATGGCTTCTCCCGACAACTTCGTACAAAAAAGCGACCAAAAATGCGGACGGTCGCCATCAAAACACATCGCCCATGCCCACGTATTGCTCACATGCCAGCCCAATGCAATGAGCAAAACAGGTACATAGCCCCATCCCATCTGCCGCACTTGCGTCCAGGCAGCAATAATCCCAACCTCGTAGATCAACACCGCCAGCAGCGTTAACCCAATGCCCCATAACATCACCCGGCGCGCAGTTTTCATTCGCTTATCTATCCCAAAAGAAACGGCGACCAAAATGCGCCGCCGTTCGTCGATAGTGTCTAATAGAACACCGTCAATTAACCCGCATAATCACGTGATAGCCCAGAGGGGTTTTGACAACCCCACTGACTTCATTGGGTTTGAGTTTCATCACTGCAGCTTCAAAATCCGGATGCAAATCGCCCTTAGAGAAAAACCCCGTACTTCCGCCATTTTCTTTTGAAGGATCAATAGAATAACTCCTCGCCAAAGTGGCAAAATCTTCTCCGGCTTTGAGCTTATTTAAAATTTCCTGAGCTTCGGGTTCCGTCTTCACCAGAATATGCCGCACCCGCATCTTGCCCGCCTGAATCGACTTAATAATATCCAGATTGCCCTGTGCATCGCGCAGCGTACTGGCATCCTTGCTTTCGGCCATTGCCGTTTCATACGCTCTTCGCGCCTTATCAAAATCTCCCCGAGCCGAATAAATAAACCCCAGATTGTTGTGAACTTCGGCATCTTTGGAATCAATCGCCAATGCCTTCTCGTAAATCACACCTGCAGAATCGACCTTCTCCTCACCCAAATACAGCAATGCCAACCGCTTATAGGGCGCAATCCACTTGGGAGCGCGCGAAATACAGGTCAACAGTTCGGCCTTGGCCTGTGCAACATCGCCCTTAGCCACATAGACTTCTGCCAGCCGAAATCGCACCAGATTGCCATCGGGCGCGCGTTCCAAAATACCTATCATCTCGCCAATACTGGCGTCAAAATTACCCCTGGCCGCGTACAACTGGGCAAGTGCATCGCGCACTTCGAGATCCTCCGGAGCGAGATCGCGCACTTTTTCCCATGCTGCCTGTGCAATATCTAAAGAATCCACTTCTGCACTCATAAAACCGAGCGCGCGATACACAGATGGATCTTCTGGTGCAGCCTCAACAGCCTGTCGATATGCCGAAAATGCCTGCTGCGTCATCCCCAGCGCGTGAAAAACCCCACCCCGATTGACCATCAACATCACATTGTCCGGATTGGCAGCAAGGCCGCGATCCATAACGGCGATTGCACTGAGTGTATCTCCAACCTCAATATGGGTCAGCGCCAGAGATTGATACGCCTCAATAAAATCGGGACGGCGTTTGAGTGCCGCTTCAAAATCGGCAATCGCTTCTCCAGGCTTGCCCAGATCGCTATTGAGAGAGGCGCGTTCTGCCAGAAGCAAAGCGGGTTCATCGCTTTGCCCAATACCCCGACTCAGCGCAGATAGAGCCTGAGAAATTTTGCCCTGCCGGGCGAACACCAGCGCCAGATCGCGATATCCGCGAACAGAACTCGGTTTTATCTCCACGACCTTTTGAAAAGCAGCAGCCGCAGCGTCCAATTGCCCGGCCTCTGCGTAAAGCGTACCCAAAAACCCGTGCGCTCCCACACTATCGGCATGTGCCTCGGCAAAAGCGCGCGCCACCGCGAGCGCCTCGTCAATTTTGCCGTCGCTGTAATGCGCCTCAATCTCTTTCAAAAAATCCCGCGCATCCACAACCGAGGCCTGAAAAAAGATCATACCCCATACAAAACACAGCATCCACCGTTTCAAAACGCAACCTCCATCCTTGACAACTTCAACACAACACAATATACTCACATTTCATGAACTCTTTAAAACAAAACATCGTTCCACTCATAGCTTTTCTAATCGCTGGAAACACAGCGATACTCGCTTACGACCACTTGCCCTACGTGATCCCCTATGTGGTCTTTAAGTATCCCATCGCCATTATCGTGCTCTACGCATTTTTTCGGCTCATCGCATTCGCAGAGCGTCGCCGCAGTGCCCAACTCGACGAAGTGGGCTTGCTTCGTCCACTGCGCGACGGCGCATTCCTCGTATGCCTGCACGCACACCTGCGCGACCTCGGCATAGACCTGAACCTCTTATCGCCAGCGTCCAGCATGCACCTCGGCCTGTTATCATGGGCGATCACCCTCATCGGATATTACGCCCTTGAGCAACCCGGGGGACTCCCCGGTCGCGCAATCGATATCCTGTCCTCTTCTGCCACGCGCATCACAGTCTGCCGCGGATTCATCGTCTCGGGACTAATAGGCGTAATCGGCACATTCACGGCAATCGCGCAACCCCTCTGGCTCGGCCTCCCCCTGCTTCTCGTATTCATTCGCGCCTATGCGTTCCGGAGAGGCTCGTGAACGTACAGAACGAACGCCTCAACACCCGCGCAGCCCTGCTCAACCTCTTGACAGCAATCCTATGGGGTGGAAATTCCGTATCCATCAAACTCGGGCTATCTGGTATCCCACCACTTTGCCTGGCCGGCATGCGTTTTTTGCTCGGCGGCCTCGTCGTCTATATATGGACGCGCCCCCTGAAAATCGACCTGAAACTCAAATCCAACGAGCGACGAGGCATTATCGGCCTCATTTTTCTTTTTCTCGCACAGATCTACCTGCTCAATGCGGGAACCGATTACACCCTCGCCAGCCGCTCAACCATCTTTATCTCGGCCTATCCCTTCTTCACCGCCTCGTTTGCACACCTCTTTATACCAGGCGACAAAATCAGCACGCGCAAAATGATCGGCATGGCATTGTCTTTTCTCGGCGTAATACTCATCTTTGCCGAAAGCCTATCACTCGGCGAACTTCAACACCTCCTGGGCGACATCCTCGTGCTCGCAAGTGCCGCTCTGCTCGGTGCCCGCCAGGTTTATCTCAAGCGCCTCGTCCAGAACATACACCCCGGAAAAGTCTTGATCTGGCAATCCGCACCCAGCGTACCCATCTTTTTTCTACTCAGCGCACTATTTGAAACACAGGCCATCCAACTCGATATCCGCGTCCTGAGTGCTGTTCTCTATCAGGGGCTCGTCGTCGCGGGATTCTGCTTTATCCTCCTCACCAGCCTGCTAAAACGCTATTCGGCCAGCCGCCTCTCTGTTTTTGGGTTCATCACCCCAATTGTCGGCGTCATCGTCAGCAATCTTCTCCTCGGCGACCCCATCTCACCCGCCATTCTCCTCAGCCTCGCACTCGTCGGCATCGGCATCACCATTGTCAATACGTCACAATGAAGCCCCTCCCAAAACGCACAGCCTATCAATTTAGGCGGTCTCATTATACGCCGCAAGAAAAAACTGGTTTCAGAACCCAAAACGAATCAGCGAATCTACGAATCAGCGAACACCGCCCATCCCTCCAAAATCAGTATGTACTGCCATTCGTCTATTCGTCTATTCGCGCTTTACTCCAGCCGAATATCCGGCAACTCAAAATCATCGCCCGTGTCTTCAATCCACTGCGCGAGACGCTCGTGGCACCGCTCCTTCTCCTTCTGGAACGCCCTGTTATAAACGTAATTCGCCTGCTCATACGGATCATCCGCCGTATTGAAAAGCAACCAATCATTATTCGGCGTACAGGCATATTTCCATCCATCTCGCATCACCACAGCCCGCCATGCCTTGTTCACAGTGTGCGAATGCATCTTTCGGGGAATCTGCTGTAAATACGCCGAATCGGGTTCTGCATTTCTACTGGGTTTCCCCTTGAACTCGGCGGCATTGCTGGAAATACAGTGACCCGAATAATCGTACCCGACCATACCCTCGGGAACGGGAATACCACAAAGGCCCAGCGTAGTAGGTGCAATATCCACGTGATTGATCACCGCATCAGTAGAGCCCGTATTCATATTAGCACCACCCCCCACCTTACCGATAATAAACGGAATGCGGATCGACTCTTCCCACGGCGATGACTTGCCCGTCTGCGCGTGGCTCCACAGCATATCGCCGTGATCGGAAAAGAAAATCACATAAGTCTCCCGATCAACACCCATATCTTTGAGAGCCATGCGAATCCGCCCCACATTGTAATCCAGATTCTCCACCATCGCGTAATAACCCGCATGATCCAGGGCTGCCCGCTCGCGGATTCGGGGAACATTCGGCACATTGTGCCGAAGCTGGATATCCGACGGATGAATCCGGGGTGCCCCGCGGTCCGGATTTGTAGGCGGCACAAAGGGACTGTGGGGCGGTTGCACCGAAAGCACGGCAAAAAACGGCTGATAATCTTCTTCCTCGCCCACATGATCCACAAGATGGTCTAAAAATAAGGTCGTCAGGCTATCGGTTTCGTACCCGTCCAAACGCCGGGGCGTTTCGCCCTCCGAACCATAAACATAGCACTCGTTCTGATTGTTGTTATTCTCATACCCCATCCAGTACTGAAAATTCCCCCTGCGCTCGGGAGGAACACAGTTCTCCCGAGCATTGGAACCGTCCAAATGCCACTTGCCGACATAAGCCGTGTGATACCCCGCATCATTAAAAGGCATGGCAACAGTCGGAATCGCTGGATCCAGTGGAGACGGCGTCTGCGTCACCCCATTTTGATGCGGATAAGTACCCGTCAACAGCGCACCGCGAAAAGGCGAGCACCACGGCGCACCGGAAACCGCGCAGTCAAAGCGCATACCCTCGCGCGCGAGATTGTCAATATTCGGCGTAAACACATTGGGATCGCCCCGATAGCTCAATGCGTGCACGCGGTGCTGATCCCCAAAAATCCAGATGACATTCGGTTTGCGAACAGGGCGAAACGAAAATTGCTCATTCATAGTAAAACCTCTCTAATGCTCATGCCCGTGATCGTGTAAGGGCGTATGATCGTGATAAATACCGTGCTTATGCATCTGCTGATGCAAGCGATTGTGCGCGGCCTCCAGCGTAGCGCGCATCTGTTTCAGACGCCTCGCCTCGGGTCGCGGTGCGAGCGTATCCAGATAGGCAATAGCCCCTTCAATCTGTTCCAAAACCGTCGTAGCATCCGCCTGTGAAAAAATGGACCTTCCCTCCACAACCACCTGCACAGCACTCGTATGTGCGGCAATCTCGCCGTGCTGTCCCTTATAACTTCCGCGCACCCTCAGGGCAATCCACGTCGAATCCTCCACCCGTACCTCTGCACGCCCCGACGCCGACAGACGCTTATCCACATTCACCTGCTCGTGCGTCAGCCCGCCCACAACGATCTCGACCTGATCAATCGGCAAACGCACCGACGCCACCTCCCACGTCACATTGACCGTCCCGCCAGAAGCAGGCAACTGCACCCGTGAACCCGGAGCCTTTCCCTCCACCTGAATCTCTGCGAGCGGTCCCACCGTCACAAACGTATGACCCGCTTTTGTCGCCGCCATCCAGTTCTCATAGCTAAACTCGCGATCTCCCAAATGCGTATAAGTACGCACCCCGCCGAGTTGCGACGCAGCCGCCATCTTATCCGAACCACCCACAACCGGAATGTGGTATCCCAAATTCAAATAGCGATACCAATCGGCAATCCCATAGGGATTGATCTGTGCATTGTGCGGATTAAACGTCATCATCTCCATCGCGTGGATCAGACCCAGCACAATATCTGCCGCGCGTTCGCACTGTGGATTTGGACCGTGCGGCATCACCACCAGCCCACCCTGATCAATGCACTGCTGCGCCCACTCTGCCATCGTGACTTCCTGTGCATCGCCCAGCGCGGATTCCGACGGACCACCCGAACACAGCGGATGAATCATAAGCCCCGAATAACCCAGCAGCGAAATATGCCCGAGCACCTGCATGCGATTCTCGGTGCCAACGCGCACGAGAAACTCCCCATCCCCACCAAAATCCCGTGCGCCAAAAGTCGTCTTCCCATCAAAATCCGACACATTGCTGAACATTTCACCCCACTGGCTCGCCAGCAAATTCACCACATTCACACCCTCGCCCTCGCCTTCCAGAAGCGCCGTTTGCGGACTCAAAAAATGCACATGCGTATCGGCAGTCACCCACCCCTTTTCCCGCCACTTGAGCACGCAGTCAATTTCAAAAGTAATCACATCAGTATCGGGACCAACCGTGAACTTCTCGCGGATCGGCGCAATCTCATATCCCTTCTGAATATCGGCATACACATCGCCCAAAGGCAGATCTGCCACGCATTCCCCCGGGATATAACAATACTGATTCAACCCATTGACGTGTTCGCCGTAATTGTCCTCAAACCAGTGCGGGTTCACCTTGCGATGATACCCCTTAGGCGGCAAATATTCCCCAGCCTCACCGTGCATGTGCAACCGCACAGCAACCGGCGTCTCCGTCCCTTTCTCCACCACGCGAATTGCGACCGGACGATGTGCGGATCGCACCTCCACGATCTGCTTTGCATCTGTCAGATCGTAAGCCTGCGCCTCCCCATCCCCTTCCACACCCACGTAAAGCTTCCCCTGTGGGTGTGCGATATACTCGACAACCACCGCAGAAGAAGACCGCTCGGGCTGCACATCTACCTCTGCACCCAACCAGCGTTCCGCATCGTAATCCAGCACAGCCCGCGCCGACATCACCACGCCCAGGTCAATATCTATATCCTCAAGCTCGCCATTCCCGTTCAACTGCGCGCCCTCGGGCAATTCCAACCTCAATTTTTGGCGCACACCCGGCCGCAACGGATGATCTTCGACCTGCGTATGCGTTATCCCCAGCACCAGCGACCGCTCCTTCCTGGGAACCAATGTCAGATGCCCAATAGGTTTCTCCGGATGGGGATTGGGCAACGCATAAACCCACAGTTTTATGCGCCCGCCATCTCGCCCAGAACTGTGCCGCGTCTCAGCGCGACCATAAGCCGAAGCAGGACGACGCCCCAGACCGTGTTCATCCGTCGCACCCATCACAACCCCCGGTTTCGCCGCAGGCATCGCTGCAAACGCACTTGCCCCCCACCCAATACGGGACTGTTGAATCGCAAACCGGCGCAAAATGCGCGTCGCCTCAGTCTCGCCACCTTCATACGCCAGCACGTAATCCGACACGTGATCACCCAATTCATTGCCATCCATAGCAAAATCGGCCAACTCCTCCTGGTAATTACTCACGCGATTTTCAACCCCGTGCAAAAACACCACATAG
This sequence comes from Candidatus Latescibacterota bacterium, assembly GCA_022821275.1. Taxonomy (GTDB): domain Bacteria; phylum Latescibacterota; class UBA2968; order UBA2968; family UBA2968; genus VXRD01. Next base: position 34,635 of record JAJEDY010000071.1, read on the forward strand.
CTCGCCTTCACACCGCCCATATCAACGCGCACAGCATCGCTGTCGAGCAATATCCCATTGGGTTCGCCTGACGCGCCCAGATCAAATGGCATTCCCAGAATGGATTGCCTACCATACACTGCCCCTAAATCTTCACCACCAAACCCATCCAATTGCACGCGATCCACATTGTAATTTTCCGCCAGCGAAACCGGCGTAAAATGTTCAGATGGGGGAATATTCATAGCACACCTCGTCTAAAAGAAATACCGCTCATTCTTCACCATAACCTCAAATTCTTCTCTCGCCTTCTGCACCTCTTCCACCGTCGAAACCTCGGCAACTGGTACATCCCACCAACTCTCATAGCCCGGCACGCGCACATCGCGATCTACCTCCACGGCAATCACCGTCGTGCGATCCACAGATCGCGCCTCCTCAATCGCCCTCATCAACCCTTCTCTGCCTTCGGGCCGCAACACACACGCACCCAAACTCTCGGCATTTGTCGCCAAATCGGTCGGCACATTCTCGCCATCCAATTGCCCCGTCTGCTCATCGCGCATCTTATAACTTGTCCCAAACTCATGCGCGCCCACAGCATCTGACAAACCCCCAATACTCGCAAAACCGTGATTATCCAGCAGCACAATATTCAGCTTAATCCCTTCCTGCACCGCCGTCGCAATCTCCTGTGCCATCATCAAATACGACCCATCCCCAACCATCACATACACCTCCCGGGAGGGATCGGCCATCTTAATGCCCAAACCTCCGGCAATCTCGTATCCCATGCACGAGTATCCATACTCGAGGTGGTACCCCTTGGGATTGCGCGTCCGCCACAACTTGTGAAGATCGCCCGGCATACTGCCCGCCGCACAAATCATGACATCCTCCGGCGCCGAACCTTCATTTACCGCGCCAATCACCTCACCCTGGCTCAAAACGGGCCGATGCCCCAAATTGTAAATGCGATCCACCTCGGCCTCCCACCCCTCTCGAAATGCGGCAACCCGCTGTGTCAAATCCCCCGACACGCGATACCCCTGCACCGCCTCTGCAAGCTCCTCCAACACCACCCGCGCATCGCCCACCAGCGGCAGCGCACCGTGCTTAGCCGCATCAAATTCCGCCACATTAATCGCGATAAATTTCACATCCGGATTTTGAAACGCCGTCTTTGAAGCCGTCGTAAAATCGCTCAATCGCGTACCAATAGCGATCACCAGATCCGCTTCCCGCGCAACAATATTCGCCCCCGGTGTCCCCGTCACGCCCACCGCACCTAAATTATTGGCGTGGTCGTAACTAAGCGACCCCTTGCCCGCCTGTGTCTCGCCCACGGGAATACCCGTCTGCTCGACAAATGCCGCCAGCGCGTCTGTCGCCTCGCTGTACAACACTCCCCCGCCCGCAATCACCATGGGCTGCACACTCTCCCGAATCCACGCCGCTGCTTTTGACACCAGATCGCGATCCGCCCGATTGCGCGGCACCACCCACACCCGTTTATCAAACAACGCCTCGGGATAATCAAACGCCTCTGTCTGTGTATCCTGCGGACAACACAGCGTCACAGCGCCCGTCTCAACAGGCGAAGTCAAAACCCGCATCGCCTCGGGCAGTGCCAAAATCGCCTGATCTGCCCGATTCAACCGATCCCAGTACCGCGACACCGGCTTAAAACAATCATTCACAGAAATATCCTGTGACGCACTGGACTCCAACTGTTGCAACACAGGCGCCACATTTCGCCGCGCAAAAATATCACCCGGCAGCAGCAACACCGGCAAACGATTAATCGTCGCCGTCGCCGCGCCCGTCACCATATTAGTCGCCCCCGGTCCAATCGACGTCGTACACGCCAGTGTGCCCAACCGATTCTTCATCTTGGCATAAGCCGCAGCCGTATGCACCATCGCCTGTTCATTGCGCGTCTGGTAATACCGAAACTCATCGCGATACTCGTGCAGCGCCTGACCGATCCCCGCCACATTCCCATGCCCAAAAATACCCGACATCCCCGCAAAAAAGGGCTGCTCAACCCCATCGCGCGAAACGTACTGCGCCTTTAAAAACTGAACAATCGCCTGTGCCATTGTCAATCGTCGCGTCTTTCCCATGTTATCCCTCGTCTATTCGCACATCCGGCCGGTCGTGTACACCGGGAGACAACAAAATCCGCTTCTGTTGCTCAGTCAGCCCCTCATAAACCGAACTATCGTACCCCTTTGGCGCAGAAATCAAATGCCCCGGACCGTATTTGTAAAGCAACACCCTGCGCTCGTGGTCTGCCCGCCACGGCAACGTACCGTGTACCAGAGCCTCCGTAAAAAAAATCGCATCCCCCGCCTTTGCCTCTGGCTGCACAACATAGTGCGGAACCCGATCAAACCGCTGCACATCGCGCGGCAAATCCATCCTGAAATTGCTCTTGTGACTGCCTCGCACACAGGCAAACCCCCCATCTCCCGCATTGGCGTCCGACAACACATATGTCAACACCGACAAACCACACTGCATCACGCCATCTCGATACCTGTAATAATGGTGAAACAAATCCGGTTTGCCGCCGTGCAAACTGCCACGCCTCCCATTCTTCAGCATAAAAATGGCATAATCGTGATCCAGACGAAACTTCGGTCCCAGTAAGTCAACGAGATAAGGCACCACTTTGGGATGATCGATTAAATCTCGACACGCCACATCCCAATCCACAATACTCGGTGCGCGACGCACACCTTTGGCATTGCCAAATTCATTATCTGCCTCCACATCCCCGTAATCCCTGGGAAATTCTCGATCTGCCACCGCATTGAGCACATCCAATTCCTCTTGACTCAACACATCTTTAATCACCAGATACCCGTCGAGATCAAACATAAATTTTTCTTCTGGGGTCATATCGCATACTCCTATCGATAGGGCAATGGCTTAGGATCGAGCCATTCTACAATTCGATCTTTAATCGCCCATGCAAAAAAGAAATTTCCACGCGGCGTGTGATGCCCGATATAATACGGTTTCAAAAACGCCTGTGCATCCCCCCGATATGTCGCGTACGCCTCCCGGAAAGCATCGCGCAAATCGATCACCGGCACATCCTTTGTCGCCAACCAATCCAAAAACGTCTGGTCAAAAAGCGGCTCACCTTCTAATGCCCGAGTCACATTACCCGAACCAAATGACAAAATAACCAGTAGCTTCTTCCCATTGGCCTTTGTAAATGCCTCGGCCTTTTCAATAACAAACCGCGTCGCAAACAAAGCCGCCTCGGTATGCAGACTATAAACCTCGGCATCCGATCCCGCATTCTCGAGTTCTCCCCCCATACCCTGCGCCATAGCCGACGCATCTTCCACACTGCCCTTGCGCGCCATAGCCGCGTGCAAAATCGGATCATCGCCAAAAGTCTCCCACACCCAATCCGCATCGCATAGTCGATAGAGTTCCTCGGGCGTCTTGCACAAATTCTCGCGCTCTTCCACAGTTCCACTTTCCAGATTCACGCGCAAATACGGCAGCGTAAACCGCCCCTGTCGTCCCATGCGAATGGATCGCCACGCGTCCAAATTGCGAAAGTGATCGTCATCCCACACATTCAAAATCACATACTCGGCGGGATAGTCCCGCTCCACAATCAACATTCGGCGATACGCCTGATACACACTGTGCCCGCCAATGCCGTAATTGCGAACGGGTTCCAGCAAATGCGCTGCCAAATACTCCTGCCACGTCTCCCCATTGCTCACCTGATCGCAATGCGTAAAACTATTCCCATACGTATGAATGCGACACGGGCGATCCGCATAATTGACCACCTGTCGCGCACCGTCTTTCTCGTACGCGTAAAACCCGCGCGAATCATCCACACCACCCCCGCGAAACCCATCGCAAACCACCCATCCAATCTCGGGATCAAACGCCGACTGTGCATTATTACACATAATCCTCGCCAACTCCGCCGGCACATCTGCCCTGACAGGCGTCACAAAATGATCCACCATCTCGCGCGTTGGCATAATCGACTCCAAATACTCGCGTCCTGTCATTGCTATATCCTCGTATCTTCGGGCGGGCACTTCTCACGCCTTTCATCTGTGTACATCTGCGTTCATCTGCGGATCCGCTTCCTGATCAGCCGCGCCGGTGCGCCTCCAACCACCGAATACGGCTCCACATCGCGCGTCACAACCGCGCCCGCCCCCACAATACTGTGCGCGCCAATACGCACCCCGCCAATAACCACGGCATTGGCGCCAAACCACACGTCATCCTCCACGACAATCTCCCGCTTTTGCACCTTTTGTTTCACCATCGGAATATCAATTCGATCGTACCCGTGTCCCACACTGGCAAAAACCACATGTGCCGCCACCGCCACATAATTGCCAATGGTCAAAGGCCCGTACAACACGCTATACGGCGCGAAATGCGTATGGCTACCAATATCGACCCACGCGCCACAGGGATTCACAAAAACCCCATTGTGAAACGCCACATCATCCCCAATACGCACCAATTCCGGATGCCGAATATCGACCAGCGGATCAAAGTGAACCGACTCGCCAATCGCCTTAAATGCCGATCGGTCTATCTCTAACATAAGCACATCCTCACAGCGTCCCAAAATGGGCCAGGTGCTCATCGAGAGCAACGCTCAGCCGCTGAAAGACCTGGGGAAATTCATCGGCGACATCGTCCCTCTCACTGCGCCTCAGATCGAACAGCAACTGGGGACGCTCGCGCTGAAGGCGCTCTGTCTCACCGTGCGGCACATGCATCGGTTCGAAGACATTGCCCCCGATGCGCTTTGTCGGATCATAGCCGCGAACCAGTTTGAAACGCCCATCGAAAACCATGCGCCAGGCACTCAGACCGGAAAATACCAGATCTCGATGCCTGCGCGTGCGGGCACCGAGATAATCGACGAGCGAACGGCTATCGAGATCATCACCGGGGGTCAGGCCGCTCCACTCGAGGAAGCTGGCGGTCAGATCGAGCGTCGTCATCGGAGCGTCATCGCGTCCGGAAGCCGCCACGCCCGGTCCAGCGATCACCAGCGGAACTCCCACCGAAGCCTGCAGGGGCGACAACTTTTGCCACTGGTCGTAATCGCCGAGCATCTCGCCATGGTCACTGGTAAAGACAATAATAGTCTCATCGAGATCACCCCGCTCGCGCACGCGCTCAACGAGACGCCCGAGGCAGAGATCGAGATGTTCGACAGTAGCAGCCCAGTTGCGGCGCACCTCCTGATGCGTCTCCGGCGCAATATCCTCGGTGTTGAACGCGGGAAGAGAAAACTCCACGGGCGGCTCGCGGTACCATCGGTGCATCGACTCGGTAATGTCCCAAGGATGATGGGGATTCTGCAGATTGACCTCCAAATACCACGGCCTGTCGTCGGACGCCCGATCCAGAAGGGTGAGCGCATTGTTGGTGATCCAGGTATCGAAGTACGCATCGTCGGGAAGCGTCGTCGGAAAAGTAGCCGTCCACACGCCCTCCCGGCTTCGGCGCATGTAATCGGCAATATGCTCCTCTGCCAGGCCGCGCGCATGCAAAAACGCCATATACGCATCCTGAGGCATCATCTCATTGTTCCGCATCAAAATGGTCGCCTGGTTCAGCCCCGCATTGAAAATAGCATCGGAAAACCCCCATGCCTCCATGCCCTGCTGCCCATCTACACCACAGTGGAGCGCAGGTGGGCTTCCCGATTGATTATTACCCACATGGTGTTTGCCTGCGCCCATAACGTGGTATCCGGCCTCATCGCGCAGGCGCAGGTGGTACTTGAACATATTTTCGGGGGCATAAGTGCTATTGCCCCACACGCGGGTGCGATCGTACTCCTGTCCAGACACCAGACATGCGCGCGACGGAGCGCAAACGGGCGACGGGCAGACTGCGTTGGCAAGCCAAGTGCCGCGCTCGGCGAGTTCCCGCAAATGCGGCGTGCGCACCGGAATATCGGGATTCATCTCGACCCACTCGGGCCGCTGCTGATCCGTTTGGACAAAAAGTATGTTGGGGCGTTTGTATGTCATGCGCGTTCACCTTTTCTTTTTAAAATAACGCTTCTTGACCAAACGTCTCAATATGAAACTGAATGGCAGATTTTACATCCGCCAATGCCTCTTCATAAGTATCTCCCTGCCCAACGACGACCCCCTTCAAACCGAGCGGATATCCCACATAACCATCAGAATATCTTTCAACGATAATTCTAATCATGTTTTATCTCCTTTCACGCCCCCTCCAACACCTCGCGCAATCGCCTTGCAACAATTACATCCTCCCCTTGCTCCATCATATAGGGCATCACTTCCACGCCATTATCGTGGGTGAACATCTCAATGCGCGGATCGCCATCTGACAACTGCTGCTGGACCTCCTCTGGCGCAATCGGCAACACCGCCTGATCCCAGTGAACCTCCAGAATCGGCGCCACATTAGACCGCCCGGGATCTCGCACCTTTGTCGTCACCGACGGCAAATCCGCAACCGCACTGCCAATCGCCTGCAACCATCGCTCCCACTCTGCCCACTCGGCACCGTGATCGCGCTGCACCCACTTCTCCACCGCCGCCAGCAACCCCATCACCTCCTCCTTGCCCGCCTTCATCGCCCGCCCCAGCGAATGGTGCGGCGCGCCATTGGCAAACGCCGCCTGCAAAATATCCTTTCGCCCCAACACCAACCCCGACGACTGTGGACCTCGCAAACACTTACCCCCGCTATAAGCCACAACATCTGCACCCGCCTGCAAATACGCATTGGGCACATCTGGCCGCTCTGCCGCGGCATCCACAAACACCGGCACGCCTTTGCGATGGCAAATCGCCACCACATCTTCAAGCGGAATATCGCTATGATCCGTTTGATCTCCAAAAAACGCAAACATCGCCGTGCGATCATCAATCGCTACAGAAAGTGCATCGTGATCTTCCACCTCCACCATCTCCACACCCACCGCGCGAATCGCATGCGTATAAATGTGCAAATGCCACGGCTGGTACAACACCCGATTCTTCATCCCCGTCGTATCGGGCAATTGCGCGATCTTATCCGGATCATCACCCGCCACACACGCCGACGTCACTTGCGTCAGTGCCGCCGCGCATCCATTTGTCACCAGCCCCCACTCGCACTGCATCAACTCGGCAATACGCGCGCCCACCGCATCCATCAACTCATCCAGATGCACATACGCCTTCGCCGCTTCCATCATCGCATCGCACACCTCGGGCAACATCAGCGAACCACTGATAATCGTATAGGTCCCGCGACAGTTAATCAACGGACGCACACCAATTGAACGATAGGTAGGAATAGCCATAATCGCCCTCCACATCATGTGAAATAGCGCGTGTACAAAATATAAACCGCCAGACCAATCATCAGGAGAAAACAGAACCACAACAGCAGATCCGTCTTCAAAGACGGCTTCAGGCGTTGATCGAGATGTCTATAGCGCAAATACAGCGTCCCCCCGGCAATTAGAGGAAACTTAATCGCCCCAAACAAATGCCCGATAGTCAGCATCCAAACCGGATTTTGAAAAAAGAAATACGCCAGAGAAGTCACCAGAGGAGAAACCACCGCCCAAACGCGCAAAATGCGAACCCGCGTCTTGTAATCATTGCGCTCGACCAAACCCATAACAGACATCCCATCGGCAAAAATGCGCACCCCACCGCCCAAACCGGATATCGCCGTCGAATAAAGCACAAAAAAAGCACCCACCATAAACAACCAGAACGCCCATTCGCCAAGCGTCTGCGTGTACATATTGGAAAGCACGGGAATCGTCTCCAGACCATCGGGTTGTTTATTGAGCCGATACAACACCCCCGCACCCAACATATAAAACGGAATCGTCGCACAAGTCAGCAACCCCAGTGTCAAAAGCACATCGGTTTGCATCACCCGAATCCATCCCCTCGCGCGCTGAACCCATGCCTCGGACTGATCTGTCGGTCCGGAAAAACGCGCATAGCCCTTTTCCACACACCAATACGTATAAGCCATTTGTTCTCCCGAACCCACCCCGGTGCCGCCATACATCGCCAGCGCGGCCAACAGCGCAAAAGCCGGAAAACCAAACGTCAGCCCACCGCGCACCTCTTCCCAGGTAATCGCATATTCGGTCAACTGCAACAAAACAGCACAGGCAATCGTGATAAACGTAAACATCACCACCAGAACCGTCATCAGCCTTTCGAGAAATCGATACGTCCCGGTCAGAATAATCACAGACGCCGTACCAGCCAGAATAACCGTCCACCACTCCGACCCGAGAGAAGGCAGCGCCATGTGAATCGCCTGACCGGCACCCCCGTAAATACCACCGCTGATCAACTGCCCGGGAATAATCCAGAGCAACCAAAAATAGATATACCACGACACCTTCCGCCCGTTAAACGCGGGCAGCTTTCCGGGCAAACGGTTAAAAGCGTGCAAAAAAGGTTCGCCAGAAGAAACCGAAAAACGCGCCAACTCCGCCTGAACAATATTCTTGCTCCAGCAACTCACCAGCACAAACCAGAGCATTGAAAATCCGACAATAGAACCCAAATTCGTCGTCAGAATAATCTCACCAGACCCCACCACAGACCCCACGAGAATCAGCCCTGGACCGAGAAACTTCAGCGTACTGCGAAGCCCTTGCGGGGGATTCTGAACCGCCCGTGGATCCAGCGCGTAGAGATCTGGATTTTCATCTTCTCTCGATGGTTGCACAGTTTTGGACTCTTCTGGCATATACCCTCCCTTTGAATTGACTTACCCTGCGAAAACAAAAAGCCACCCGGTATGCACAGCGCATTTTCAGGCAGTCCCATGCCATTGGCGCTACTGACATCGTGCTGTGCGTGCGACTTGCGGGTGGTTATTTATTTAAGTACGATTTTGAGTATTTAACGGCGGCGACGCGACCTGCTGCGTCCACCGCGACCGGGACGCCTGCCCCCGCCTCCTTGCGTACTCGGAGGGGGTGGACCACCTGTTCCGGAATCGCGGAATGTAATACGCCCCCGATTGAGGTCATAAGGAGAGGTCTCAATCGTGACGGTATCGCCAACAACAATGCGAATATTAAAACGGCGCATTTTGCCCGACGTATAACCGAGAATCTGATGCCCTCCCTCAATCTCAACCTTGTATTGCCCATCGGGCAAAATATCGACAATCGTTCCTTCCAGTACAACCTTTTCTTCTTTTGCCATAAAACCTCCAACTATGGGATGGATAAACTCGTACCTTACACAAATTGGGATGCATGTAAGCTAAAAATAAAACCTTTTAATAAGATATGAGAGAAAATTTATGTTCACAAGTATTTTTGGCACGCGACCAATCTCCAAATTTTGCACCTGATCACACAACTCAAAAAATGCGATAACTCAAGGCAAAATGAAGACTCTGTCTAAAAGGCAACCCTTCTTCTTTGGAAATTTGCTCAATAGCTGTCAGACTAATTTTATTTTCAATAAAAAATGTGAAACTAATATTTGAAATATGTCTAAACCTCGCATCTTGATCGCGTTCTTTGTTGATGTGCAGTGTATTAGAGGACACAAAGGCAATTCTATTGGTAATTTCATAAATAAAATCGATATTCTGACGGATATTATACTCGCGCCTGAAATAGTCCCTCTTGAATGGGGTATCCAGTTTGAAATCCGTATTGACCTGCATCCGCCAACTGATAGGTCGAGAATACCGCACATTAATCGCTAAAGCTGCAGGAGGTCGTTCTATATCTTTATCCCTGGTCTGCAATTGATACTGAACCCCCGCATTGACATCCCAACCAAAAAACCGGTCGCTGATCTGCTCCTGTGTAAGTACCTCGCGCATGCGAAAAAGACCGATAGACCCAATATTACCACCCCCGGTCACAAGACCGGTTTTGTCAATTTCACTGCTCATATCTTCATACCAGTAGTGCAGATAGGTACGATCGCCGTAGATATTGCGGTATTCATCTTCTTTTTCAATAATCTGTCCAAGCGCGATCATCGTGTCTTTGGGCAGGAAATCGCTAATAACGCCTTCTTCAAACAAAAAGTCTTCGATACGCACGGCTTTGCGCAGGGCGGTAGCATTGATAAACCGACCATAACCAAGACCTAAAATGACATCACTCTGAGGACGTCCAAAACCCTTGCGCATCAAAGCATCGGGACTGACAAAATAGAAAAACTTATTGGTTTCCTGAAAATACTTTTGAACCTGTATATCGAGATTCATTTCATAAGTACCCGTGCGTTCAGAATCTTCAAATGAAAATTGGCGAAAATACGACGCCGAACTGAGCGCGTCGATAAAATATGCAAACGGCAGGGAACTGTAGAACTTCTTGTACACAAGGCCAACTTCGCCCTGTTCGTGTATAACTTCCGTGCCCTCGGTCGTAAAATTAAAACTCAACGCATCAATGCGTAGATTATCCACCCGGCTCACCGGCACTTTGTAGTCAGTGACCGAAACATTTTGCGCCTTTGCCGATGTCGTAATTGCTGTAAGCATACAGCAGACAAGTGCCTTTAAGAAATATTGTGTATTCATGAGTAGCCTCCGCGTTAGGCTATTTGTCGGGCCAACAGATTGTCCCCAGGATGAACGAGCATGACTGTTCTTCATTCTGTATCCTCCGGATTCATTTCAACTGTGGGCCTTGGAATAATGAAGGTAATATCATCGTAATCCGCTGCGACAACTGTCTCCGTATTATTTGAATCGGTGAGCAGTGCTAAAAAATCGACTGGACGGGGATCACCACCGAACAGACGGCGATAGTCCTGATACGCATCCACCTCTTCCCAAACCCATTTTTCTCTTTCTTCTGTACCGCTACGCAAAACAATAGTATATTGATTCCACCCTTTAATGACTGTGCCTTTGGGAAGTGTTGCACTCCAAATATATTTAAGCCTTTTGGCAAACATATTTGTACCAAAGACCAGACGCACGGCAGCGGCACTGTCATTTTTGTCGTCGTCGGTTTCATCAGACCCCTCGGGAAAATCGTGTACGCGCCAGCGCCAGCGCAAATTTCGGAACAAACGCAAACTGGCGTTGATTTCTCTGCCGCGAAACGTGACCTTTGCTTCTCTCCCAAAATTTACGGCACCGCCTTTTGTTTTCGCGCTCAGATAATGATTATCGACTTCTCTTAAAATCCGATAGTAAACATCTTCTTTTTTTGTTTTGTGCCCCCTCCAAATCTTGTCGGGATAAGAATTCAAAAATTGAGGATAATCAAAAGTCTCAAGTACACGTGTGGAATCTCCCGCAGGCGTGACCCAGTGAGAAGGGGGCTGTGAGGGATCTGTTATTTCAAGAGTTGTCGAAGGATCGTGACCTGACCTGGACGGATCGGTCATCGCAGGATCAACAGAGAGAAGCGAGTCAACGACTGTAGAATTAACAGAGGTAGCCGTAGAATCGGGACCGGCAGCAAAGCAGACGCTGTATCTGAGATCAATAACAAATACCACGAGCACGCACAGCCTGAGCACCATGTTTATCAAGTATATGCTGATAAAGTCAGTATGGGAACGCAACCCCATCATCCAACCCCGCCGTGACCAATAAAATACCGGCTTTTGTGAAGTTGATTTTCCGCATTGCTGGTGACAGCCGATAGAAACCCAGAACGGGCTGAAGCCGCACCCCAATTGCCATATTTGTCAATGGCGATATAGGCCATCTGGTAGGATCGCGCAGAGGGAACGCGCGCAATGAGATGTTGTACAACAGCCTCGCAGGCTTCCTGCGGTGATTTGCCCTGCCGCATGCGATCAACAACGGCAAACGATCCACAAGTACGGGCGATCTCCTCACCGCGTCCAGTGGCCGCGGCAGCACCTGCGTCATTATCCGCATAAAGCCCCGAACCAATAAGCGGTGAATCGCCAACGCGACCGGGCAACTTAAAAGCCGCACCACTTGTAGTACAGGCAGCCGCGAGATTCCCGTGCTGGTCAAGAGCGACCAGACCAATGGTATCGTGGGCATCTGCGGGAGGACCCGATCGCTCCCTTTTCCACTTTTCCCAGGCTTCTCGCCCATGCGCTGTGAGCATATTGCACGCTTCAAAACCCTGTGCGCGAGCAAACTTCAGCGCGCCATTGCCCACGAGAAAAACGCGATCGGTCTTCTCCATCACGCACCGCGCCACAGCAGTAGCCGTAGCAATATTTCTAAGCCCAGCCACCGCACCATAACCGAGAGCAAGTCCGTCCATAACCGCGGCATCGACTTCGACCTCGCCCTCGGCATTGGGATACCCGCCGAACCCAACGCTTTTGACCGCAGGATCCCGTTCCGCCACTTCTGCACCCCGCACAACAGCATCGAGTGCAGAGCCACCGCGCTTCAAAATTTCCCAGGCGGGCTGATTAGAAGCGAGACCAAAGCGCCAGGTGGAAACGACAATAGGTAACATCGCCTTCTTTCTATTTGAGAATTTTTGTCTGGCCCTGGAGCTATTTTCCCATCGCCCGATAAATCGCATCCCGCGTACCCTCGAGATCAAAACACTCGTACTGGTTATCGTACATCACACGCGAAGCAATATGCATAGCCTGCGATTCGGTAAGATAGCCTTCTTCTACTTCGGCCTGGAGCGTCTTGCCAAGCCAAAACCGGGTTTGAAATGCGTAGGCCGCGGCACTGGTGGGCCAGCGCGTATCGCCGCCAAAAACAAAGAGCTTATTGATGGGCGCACCGTGGATAAATCGACGTACAAAATCGCCTGAGGCGTAGGGATTAATAGACCAGGCCCAGCACAGATCTGCCCAAACATTTTTGTAGTGCTTGGTCAGCGCGATGAGTTCATCGCTATAGGGATAGGCAATGTGCATAAGCACAAAACGGGCGTCGAGATACTTGGCCAAAAGCCCGCAAAGATTGCCAGCTTTGATGCGGTCAACCGGCATGCGATTGTTACCAGCGTAATAGCCCGTATGGATTTTGAAAGGCAAATTGTGTTCAATAGTCAGTTCCACACCGCGTGCCCAGCACCAATCGCCAAGACACAATCGCATAGATTCGGAAACATTGTTATTCGAGCTAAGCGTAGCGTAAAGCGCGCGTTCGACATCGCCGCGCGCGCGCGATTGCCAATTGAGGGTGCGATTGTACGCATGTTGGGCTTTAACCGCAATAGCACAAGGCGCGTGTTTTTCAAATATCGACTCCATCGCCCTCTGAAGCGAATCGAGATCAACAACAGCAATACCAGTATCTTCGGCAATGGCTTCCTGATCTATCTGCCCACTGCAAAATCCCGCCCATGAAAGATCGTAAAGAAAAAAATCGGGACCAGATTCGTCGGGGTCACAGGGCCAGGAGGAATCATCGGTTTGAATATGATCGAGATTGGCGACTTCGCGCAGCAAATTGTAGCGACCGCCGGGAGTACGCAGTTCGGTCAGTTTCTCCTGTGCGGGCGCGAGCACATCGGGTGTGAATTCATCAAAACCATATACATCGGTAACAATCCGCCGCACGGCCTCGCCATAACCCGTGTATTGCGTGGCCTCCCACGCTGCGCGAACGCCTTCAAAACGCCCGGCGAGGTCTGGGTCTGAAGCATCTATGAGACGCCTCAGAGCTTCCTGCGATGCACCAGCCGTAATGAGGTCCGCAGGCACATAATTGCCAAAAAGGTCCTGTAATACGTCGGGACCGTCGTCAAGCCAGTCAGGCTCCCGACGAAGATGTTCGTGCGTATCGCACAGCGCGGTCTGTTTGATATGTTCAGACAAGTTGGTGCTCATGTATTTATTCCTTTCATCATCTCGCAACTTTCAACCAATATCCCCCATCCACACTCAACACCGTCCCCGTAATATAGTCGGCAGCATCGGAACAGAGAAACGCAGCTGCATTGGCAATATCATCCGGTGTCCCCAGGCGCTTCCAGGGCAGCGTAGTGGCAGCCTCTCGGATTTGTTCTTCAGTCGCATATTGACGCTCACCGGGCGTATCGATGTAACCTGGTGTAATCACATTGGCGCGAATACGGTGATCGGTCAACTCGTTGGCAATAGTCGCCGACATCTGATTGATCCCCGCCTTCGCCGAATTATAGGGCAACGAGGTCGAAAAGGGAATATTGGACAAAACAGAACTGATAAAGAGAATCGCACCGCCTTCGCCCTGTTTGACCATCTGTCGGGCACCAGCCTGAGCCATATGGAAAGCCCCCCAAAACGTGACATCAAGCGTACGCCGCGCGCCATCCAATTCCAGATCGAGAAAAGGTTCACGCTTACTGTAATACGCATTGGAAACCACAATATCGAGACGCCCAAATTGTTCAACCGTGGCGGCGACCATCGCATCCACCGCATCGCGGTCAGAGACATCTGCGCCATAGACGAGCGCGTCGGACCCCGCATCGCGAATCTCAGCGGCAACTTCCTCTGCCTCGTCGGGATGCGTGCGATAATTGACCGCGACCTTTGCGCCCGAACGCCCCATCCGAAGGGCAATACCGCGCCCAATACCGCGCGACGCACCAGAGATAAGCGCGACCTTTCCATCCAAATTGATATTCATAGAGAACTCCTTATTCAACTCAATCCGCGGGCAGACCGGTACCCGGCCACTGATCATCGCTGGAAGTAATATCCACAGTGATACCATCGGGATCCTCTACTTTGAAGGCACCCTCTTCGAGCTTATCCGGAGCCAGGGGCTCTTTACCGCCCAGACCATCGGAAAAAATCTCGTAACCCATCTCAGTCAAACGCCGCGCCGCAGCCTCCAGATCGGGAACCCGAATGCCAATATGCAGATAATCCAGCATCCCGCTAACGTGCTCTGGACGGGAAGGCCCATTGTGCTGAAAAATGCGAAAATTGTGATAGCCATCGGTCAGATCAAAAGATTGACCCCGATCTTGAACGAGACGCAAACCCAGGCCATCTCGCCAGAAGCGGATGGTCTCATCGATATCTGTGGCGCGCACGCCAATATGAACAAGTGCAGTAGCCATAATGGTATTCCTCCTGTTAAAATGTAATCTGTGTATTCTGGGCGAGGCATGCCTCGCCCCTACGCCTGTGTGGTTCTTCGCCTTTCGCCTTTTGCTTTTATCTGCATCTATCTGCGTCCATCTGCGTCATCTGCGGATTATCTTTCACCGCTGATCCCACAACTGCCGCATTTCCTCACTCGACTCGAGCAACTCGTCCAGCGTGCCCACGCCCTCGATGCGACCATTTTTGAGAACGACAATTTGATCTGCACGGCGAAGCGCGGGACGGCGGTGAGAAACCACGAGACAGGTAGCCCGGCGGTGTTCAAAAACGCGACGCCAAAGAATGCGCTCGGTTTCGACATCCAGCGCAGAAGACAGATCGTCAAAAACCAGAAGTTCGGGATCGCGAATAAACATGCGGGCGGCGGCAGTGCGCTGAATTTGTCCCCCGGAAAGCTTGACACCGCGTGGTCCCACAATCGTATCCAGGCCATTTTCGAGGGTAGAAATATCGGTCTCCATAACACCATTGTAAAGTGCGTGTTCGAGTGCTTGCGAATCATCGGGCAACCCCAAAAGAATATTATCGCGCAGAGACTCACTAAAAAGATGTGGGATTTGCGGCGTATATGCACAGCGCGGAGGCGTAAAAAAAGTTTTGGGATCCGCAACCTTCTCACCATTCCAATAAATATCCCCGCTCGCAAGTGGAAGAACACCGATAAGCGCGCGGATAAGCGTGGTCTTGCCCGATCCGATTTGCCCCGTAATAACCGTGAATGATCCAGCGGGAATGAAGAGATCAATATTGTAAACACCATTTGTGGATTTGGGATAGGTATATGTCATATTGCGAATGGTAAGAGCGTTGAGCCTGTCCGATTCCGCGCGGGCTGGCAACACCAGTCCACCGGGTTCTCTGCCGAGATAAACATCCGTGTGTTGAGAAATGCGTTCGCGGGGCATATCTTCAATCGTATAAGCCATTCGAAAATAAGAAACTTCGGCGCGCTTGTGGTTGGTGAGAATGGTCCCCAGCAAAGAACCGCTTCGGGCGACCTGACCGACATAAGTAGCAAAAAGGGCCATATCGCCAACCGTGAATGCACCCGACTTCATTTTTTCCGCCACGAGAATCAGGATAACGCCCGTGGCAATATGCCCCAGATTGAAATTAATAGAACTTAGAATTTGAGTAAAAAGATTATCGATAAGAGTGGATACGCGGCGCGCATCATTGAGTTGCCGAAAGCGGTCAATCACATGGGCTTGCGTGGTGGCAACTTTGACAGCGAGGATAGATTGAAACATCTCATTGATAAAATTGGTGGATCGCTCGGTTGCAACGCGCTGTGCAGTGCGGTATTTGTGAATATAGTTGCGGGCAAAATCCACAACAATAACCACGCCTATCGCCGGTATAATCGTGATAAAAGTGATATAGGGATCAATTCTCGACATATAAAAAATGGCGAGCACCGCAAATACGAGATTGCCCCACATGTGGATATATCGATTGAGGTATTGAATAATACCCAACACATCGTCTCGAAATCGGTTGGTCACCTCGCCAGAGACGGTGGAAATCTTTCCCGGATCTCGAACTTCCAGAATAGCACGCATAAGATTTTTCCGCAAAAGCGTTTCAATAGCATACCACCAGCGCGGCCAGACAAAAGCCGAACCAAAAAGGGCGATGCGGTCGCCAATCTCAACAGCAACAAAAAGCGCGACGAGCGACCAGGCGGTGAACCCCGCTTCTGCCTGACCGGTGAGCGCATCAAAAAAGCCCTTCATAATAACGCCCGCGAGGAAGGGCGCGATATCGTCAATACCTCGAAAAAATATCGTGGCAAAAAAAAGGCCGGGACGGAACTTGAGCAGGTGCCATGTCGTTTGACCCATCGTCATGCGATAAGTTCCTCCAGACCCGTATTGAGCAGGCGCGAAAACTGCGAATTTGGATCCGCAACGAGATCTGCGCGAAGGCCAAATTCACCCACCTGTCCGTTGTCGAGGATGAGAATATTATCCACGCGCTCTACGGTCTCAAGGCGATGCGCGATAATAATCCCCGTGCGATTCTTCAACAGACGTTCGACTGCTAAATTGATATTCTGCTCGGTTGCGGGATCGAGCCGCGATGAAGGCTCATCCAAAATGACCAGACCGGGATCTTTGAGAAAAACGCGGGTAAAGGCGAGCAACTGGGCTTCGCCAGCCGAGAGACTGCCAGAGACGAGTTCGGTATCCAAACCATTGGACAATGACGCATACCATGCACCAAGGCCGAGATCCTCGAGTGTGGCAACGATTTTTTTATCCGAAACATCGGGCTGAAAAAGGGTGAGATTGTCGCGTACGCTGGCATTGAAAAGTTGCACATCCTGCGTAACGAGACCGACGTGCTGCCGCAAATCATCGAGCAAAATATTCCGGATATTTTGATCACCAATGCGAATTTGTCCGCGCTGAATATCGTAAAAGCGAAAGAGCAAGCGAGTAATAGTGGTCTTGCCACTGCCCGTGCGCCCCAACAGGCCGAGGGTTTTACCCGGATCGAGAGAAAAGGAAATATTCCGCAGAACGGGGTCGTCGGGCGTGTACGCAAAATGGACATTGTCAAACGCAATGCCCAAAGGCATTACCTCGAGTTTGCCTGAAGAAGCAGATAGTTTTTCATTTCCATCCCGAATGCGGGTCTGGATGCGGTGAAGTTCTTCAATGCGTTTAAGCCCGGCGGTTGCGCGTTGCAAATCGTTGATTTGCTGGCTAATTTGAAAAAGCGGTTCCCGCAACATCGACGTATAGTGAAAAACGAGAAAAACCGCGCCAATTGTAAACGTACCCTCCCGATAAAGCCAGATACCCATGCCCATTGCAAGCGCGTAACCGAGCGCGAACATAATACCGGTAATCGCACGCAATCCTTCACTCATAAACTCGGACTTTTTTATGCGGGCAAAAACGCCGTTATTGACCCCGTAAAACCGATTCACAGTATAATCGCCTGCGCCATTTGTGCGGATGTCTTCAAGGCCGAGCAATCGCTCTTCGATAAACCCGTACAAACGCGCATAACTTTCGCGTTCCGCCGTGTAAATGGGCACGGCAATATTGCGCGTGAGATTAAAAACAACAAAGGCGAGAATCGAAAAAGCAGTCAGCGCTGCGCCCACGCGCCAATCTTCGCGGAAGACGAGAATGAGGACGCCCAAAAGAAAAAATGAGCTTCCAATAACATGGATGACAAATTGCGAAAAAAAATTGGAAAGTGCCGTTGTATCGCCGTCAACGCGCTCGATCATCTCGCCCGGAGTGTGCGCGTGATGAAAGCCCATATCGAGGTTGAGGCAGTGGTGCGCGAGCGTATTCCGCATCTGATTCGTTGCGCGCCAACCCACGTCCTGGCCGAGATAAGAACTCACAATTTGCACGCCCTGGCGAATAATGCCAATAGCGAGAAACGCGATACCCGCCCACATCAGATTTTGCACGGCACCATCTGCCTGCGCCGTATCGATGAAATATCGAATAATTTGGGGATTGAGCAGATTGAGACCAATACCGGTAAACATGAAAACGCCAAGAAAAACAACGCGCTTCCAATGAGGGCGAAGATAGTGTATCAGGAGGGTGGCATAATGCCTGAGAGGGACGCGTTCCAAGAGGATTCCCGAAGTGGGTGAAAAAAATGGGCATCCAAATCGCTCAAAGTTCTTGAAAATTACCATGTCGCATGTTAATTTCCAAACAAAATTTAATCACTAACACGGTAATCCAACTTGTCTTTTCGTGAAATGCCCCCTAAACTCATCCCCATACTAAAAAACACGGGCCTCGACATCCATTGGGAAAAATCCGTCGTAACCTTCCCCGGCAACCTATCCTTTCTTCAGCCCGAAGCCATCCGCGAAAACGGCGACTGGGCAAATCTGCCACCCGACGCCATAGACTTTGCAATTCGCGCCGCCAAACAAATCGCCACAGCCCCCGACCTCGCGCACCTGGCCTGGCATGCCCATCGCCTCCTCTTCATCGACAAAAGCACCCAGAACTCAGCAACCCGCGACTGGCCCCTCCTCACCCCCGTACTCGACAATTACTGCGGTGCCTTTTATCTCCTCATCGCACTCTCGGGCATACCACAACTCCGCACCTACCACCAATCGCGCAACATCCCCGAACACATCACCCGATTGACCTGCCGCGATACGTACGTCTGGGCGCAGCAATACCACGACATCGGCATTTTCAAAAACGATCGTTTTCTTCACCCGGGCGACCCCGGTGCCTGGGGGCTGTGCACGCGCATCTTGCCCTGGCTGCTCGGCCATCTCAACGGCGACCTCTACCGCATAGGACGCTTGCAATACAAAATCGGACCCTTTCGCCAGAAAATGCGCGCGTACCGCCATCGCACCTCTACACATCTGTGTCTCCTGTGCGAATCCGGGTTGGAATTTCGCACCGACGGCAACTTCAATGGCGCGGGCGGACGGGAAGATTCAGAGGCCTGGACATCCGAATACACCGAGACCTCGACCCATATCACCGGCAACCCCATACACCCCAACGGCCACGCACAACGCCAGCCGGTCAGCCTCCCGCGCTCCCACTGGAATTGCGTCCTCACCGAAGGCGATCCCATCCTCGAAATTCACATCCCCGAAGACGGACCCATGGCATTTGAAAATTGCGGCGAATCCCTCCGCCAGGTCGCCGAATTCTTTCCCAAACACTTCCCCGACCGACCCTTTAAAGCGATCTGTTGCACATCCTGGTTGCTCGACCCCACATACCAGCACTTGCTCGCCAAAAATTCCAACATCGTCCGCTTCCAGCGCGAATGTTATCTCTTCCCACTCAACTCGCGCAGCAAATACAGCAGCCTCGACCGCATCTTCGGTCCCTATGTCCACGATCTCTCCACAGCCCCGCGCGACAGCAGCATGAGAGCCGCAGTACTCGATCACATCGACAACGGCGGCGCCCTCATCAGCGGAGGATGCCTCATCTGGACAGACCACCTCGACAAGTGGGGCACCCAATTTTATCTCCATCAATCTTCTACTTCCCAAAGTTGACATCTCTCCAAACGCACATTACCTTTCGCCCATGTCCAACATCCCCGACATCACCGTCCAGAACCTCGGAAAAACTTATGAAGTGCCCCAGCGAGAACCCGGATTGGGCGCGGCGATCAAAAGCCTCGTCTCGCGCACTACGCGCGATGTCGAAGCCGTCAAAAACATCTCCTTTGATGTTGCCCCCGGCGAAATCGTCGGATTCTTGGGACCCAATGGCGCAGGCAAAACCACCACCCTCAAAATGCTATCGGGCTTGCTCCACCCCACAGCCGGCGAAATCTCAGTCATTGGACACACCCCTTATGCGCGCCACAAAGACTTCCTCAACCGCATCACCCTCGTCATGGGCCAGCGCAACCAGCTCATGTGGGACATCCCCGTAGCCGACTCTTTTGAACGCAACCGCGCAATCTACCGCATTTCTCACGACGAATACAAAAAAACCCTCGACGAACTCAGCACCTTACTCGACTTGAGCGATCTGCTCTCCAAACCCGTGCGCAATCTCTCATTGGGCGAACGCATGAAATGCGAAATCGCCGCAGCCCTGCTCCATCGTCCACAGGTCCTCTTCCTCGACGAACCCACCATTGGCCTCGACGTCACCATGCAGCGCCGAATTCGCGCCTTTCTGGGCGAATACAACCGCCGCCACAGCGCGACCGTATTGCTCACCTCGCACTACATGGCCGATGTGGAAGCCCTGTGCAAACGCGTCATTATCATTCACCACGGCGAATTGCTCTTCGATGGCGATTTGAATGCCCTTATCGAACGCTTTTCACCCCACAAAACCATAGTTGTCGATCTCGAAACCGAACGCGCCGATCTCTCCTCCTACGGCGAAGTCATCACCGCTGAAGGCAACAGCGTAACCCTCCGCGTCCCCAAAACAAAAACCGCCGATGTCACCGGGAAATTACTCGCCAATCTACCCGTCATCGACCTCACAGTTGAAGATCCACCCATAGAAGAAGTCATCGAACAGGTGTTCTCAAATTGAAACATTATACCGCCACATACTGGGCCTTTTTCAAGACCTCATTGCTCGAACAATTTCAATATCGCGTAGCCATGGCGATATGGATGATCGGTCGCATACTCGAACCCATCATCTACCTCACCGTATGGACGACAGTCGCCCATGCGCGCGGGGGTAGCGTGGGATCCTATTCACCAGCCGACTTTGCCGCTTATTACATCGTACTCATGCTCGTCAACCAATTCACCTTTTCCTGGATCATGCACACATACGACTTCCGCATTCGCCAGGGCGAACTCTCCAACTTCTTGCTCAAACCCATACACCCCATACACGCCGACATAGCCGAGAATATCGCGTACAAAGTCATGACCGCTGTCATCATTTTTCCCACGGCAATATTGCTCTACTTTCTCTTTGAACCCAATCTCGCCTTTCACATCCAGACATTCGCCGTCTTTTTACTCGCGCTGGGCATAGCGTTCCTCATGCGATTCTTCATCGAATGGACCCTCGCCCTCGTCGCCTTTTGGACCACGCGCAACGAAGCCATCAACCAAATGTACTTCACACTCGGCCTATTTCTCTCTGGACGCATCGCACCCATTGACCTGCTGCCGGGTGCTATCCAGACCCTCGCCGATGCGCTCCCCTTTCGCTGGGCGATCGCCTTTCCCGTCGAACTCATGCTCGGTCGTCTCTCTCAAGAACAAATACTAAACGGATTCACCATGCAAGCCGTCTGGTTGCTCGCGGGTTTTCTGTTAATCCAACTCACCTGGCGGTCAGGCGTCAAAAAATACTCGGCAGTTGGATCATAGGTACTTCACCCATGTACTACTTAAAACTGATATGGACCTTCTTCCGCATCGGCATTCTCAACGAAATGGCCTATCGCGTGAACTTCTATGTCCAACTCCTGCAATCCCTCCTCAACCTGGGCACAGCCATCGCGGGCCTGGCAATCGTATTTTCACACACCGACACCCTCGGCGGGTGGCAAGCCGTTGATATCCTCGCACTACTCGGCGTATTTATGTTCGTCGGTGGCGTAATTGGCATGGTCATAAATCCCAGCATGAGCCAGCTCATGGACGATGTCCTACGCGGTCTATTCGACTACACCCTCACCAAACCGTGCGACGCGCAATTCCTCGCCAGCATCTCGCAAATCCGCATATGGCGCCTCACCGATATTCTACTCGGCGCAGGCGTGCTTATTGCCGCGCTAATCTACCGGGGACTCGATATTGGTCCACGTGAAGCCCTCGCCTTCGCCTTTGTTCTCTGTACTGGAGGCAGCATCATCTACAGCTTCTGGCTCATGCTCGCCACCCTCACCTTCTGGTTCTTGCGCATCGAAAACATCCTCCACATCTTCCAGAGCATGTACGAAGCTGGCCGCTGGCCCATTGGCATCTACCCCCACTGGCTGCGTTATATCCTCACATTTCTCGTACCCGTGGCATTTGCCATCACAGTACCCGCCGAAGCACTCTCGGGTCGCCTGACACCCGAAAGCATGGTCACATCTAGCCTGCTGTGTGCGATTCTCATCGCCTTCTCGCGCTGGTTCTGGAAACGCGGCTTAAAAAATTACTCCGGCGCATCGGCATAATAGTCCTGCTCGTTTGACTTTCCAAATTCTATCGGCTATTTTATCCCTGCTTTCAACACCAGACATCTTCATAAGGAGTTTCACGATGGCTTACCAACTTCCCGAACTCGCCGAACCCGAAGCACCTGAAAAGAACGAAGTCGTACTCATTGCCAACGGCGACCTGCGCCTATCTGCCAACCAGATGTGCTGGCCCGCACAAGAAGCAATGGAAAAAACCATCATAGCGGCAATCCAACGCGAAGGATGGAAAGTTCGCCGCGGACACCCCTACAAACAAGACGAGGAACACGGCTTTATCGGATCGCAAAAAGAAGGCATGGCCGTCTTCAAAAATATCCATCCCGACGCCCCCCTCATCGTAGCCGAAGCCGTCTGGCAATACAGCCATCACGTGCTTCACGGCCTGATCTCACACCGCGGCCCCATCCTCACCCTTGCAAACTGGTCTGGGCAGTGGCCCGGCCTCGTCGGCATGCTCAACCTCAACGGCTCCCTCACCAAAGCCGGAGTTGAATACAGCACCCTGTGGAGCCTGGACTTTACCGACGACTTCTTCAAACGCGGCCTGCGCGAATGGCTCACCAGCGGCAGCGTCACCCACGACACCTCCCATGTACACGGCGCCAACACCTTCCGCCTGCCCGAAGCCGAAGCGCAACTCGGACAGGCACTGGCCGAACAACTCCAGCGCGAAAAAGCCATTATGGGCGTCTTTGACGAAGGCTGCATGGGCATGTTCAACGCCATCATCCCCGACCACTTGCTCAATCCCACAGGCGTCTTCAAAGAACGCCTCTCACAATCTGCTCTCTGGGCAGAAATGCAAACCGTCACAGATGCAGAAGCAAGTGCTGTTCGCACCTATCTCGAGCGCAAGGGCCTCACCTTTGTCACCGGCACAAACGCCACCGATGAACTCACCGACGACCAGATTGCAATGCAATGCAAAATGTACATTGCCGCCGTACGCATTGCCGATGATTTTGGTTGCGCCACCATTGGCATTCAATATCAACAGGGCCTCAAAGACCTGTGCCCGGCATCTGATCTGGTCGAAGGCATTCTCAACAACGTAGATCGTCCCCCGGTCACAGCGCGCGCCAATGGTCAAATCCTCTACGAAGGCGAAGCACTCCCGCATTTCAACGAAGTCGATGAATGCGCGGGCCTCGACGGCCTGATCACCAACCGCATATGGAAAGCTCTGGGACAGCCCCCCGAAAACACCTTGCACGACCTGCGCTGGGGCGAACACTATCGGGAAAATGGCATCGACGACTACGTATGGGTCTTCCTCATCTCAGGTGGCGCACCGCCCGCACACTATATCGACGGGTACAAAGGCACCTCTTCCGAACGTCAGCCCAACATGTATTTCCCACTCGGCGGCGGCACCTGCAAAGGCGTGAGCAAACCCGGCGAAATCGTCTGGAGTCGCATCTTCGTTCAAAATGACGAACTGCACATGGACATTGGCCGCGGTGGCGTCGTCGAACTCCCACAAACAGAAACCGACCGCCGCTGGCGTGCCACCACCCCGCAATGGCCCATCATGCACGCCGTCACCTATGGGATCTCCCGCGATCAGATGATGGCACGCCACAAAGCCAATCACATCCAGGTCGCATACGCCGAGTCAGCACAAGCCGCCAACAACGCGCTGGCCGTAAAAATCGCCATGATGCAAGCATTGGGCGTCAACGTTCATCTGTGTGGCACAAATAACGGACTTGTATAAAAAAATCAAAAGCAACCACAGATGAACACCGATAAACACAGATAAAAGGCACCCCTCCCACCAACCCAAAGCCCAAAGACACGGCGCAGGCATGGCGTAGCGAGAAAAAAACCAATGCATAATACCGATCAGATTACAAGGGAAATCATCCGTTGTGCAATAAAAGTGAGCAATACGTTGGGAATTGGGTTTCTTGAAAAGGTGTATGAGAATGCGCTTGTTATCGAATTGAAATGCGCGGGTTTAGCTGTTGAACAGCAAAAATCACTGTCTGTTTTGTATGAAGGTGAAGTTGTCGGTGAGTATATGGCTGATGTTGTTGTCGAAGAACTGGTCATTTTGGAATTAAAGGCTGCAAAAGCCATTGATAAGATCCATCAAGCACAACTGATCAACTATCTCAGAGCAACCGGTATTCATACTGGATTGATTTTGAACTTCGGCACACCTCGACTTGGCATCAAACGTATGGTCTTTTGACGTCCTATCCGTGTCCATCTGTGTTTATCGGTGGTTGCTTTTCGCTTTTCATCTCTTAATAAGGATATAATACCATGAGAATCGCGCTCGTCATCCGCCCGTTCACCAATGAAAACCTCCAGACCGCGCTTCAAATGGGCGTGGAAGACGTCGTAACGGTCTTACCCAATGCGGGTCCCGTCTGGGATTATCTCGCCATCTTGCGCCACAAAAAGCGCATTGAAGACCAGGGCTTGCGCTGGTCTGTGGTCGAATCTGTTCCCATCTCGGACACCATTAAACTGGGCCTTGAAGGTCGCGACCAGGAAATCGACCAATACTGTCAGACCATTCGCAACCTCGGCGCAGCGGGCATTCCCGTAATGTGTTACAACTGGATGGCTGTCTTCAACTGGATGCGCACCTCAATGACCACTCGCACGCGCGGCGATGCCCTGACCAGTACCTATGATCACAGCGACATAGAAGACGCGCCACCCATCACCGACTACGGCGACATCACCGAAGAACGCCTCTGGGAAAATCTCGAATACTTCCTCAAAAGAGTGATACCCGTTGCCGAAGAAGCCGGCGTCAAACAGGGCCTGCATCCCGACGACCCGCCGCTCTCGCCCATTCGCGGTGTTGCCCGCATCATCACCAGTTCCGAAGCCTACGACCGCGTCATCTCCTTTATCCCCAGCGAATACAATGGCCTCACCTATTGTCAGGGCAACTTCAAAGCCATGGGTGCCGATATTCCAGCCACCATACACCACTTCAAAGACCACATTCACTTCGCCCACTTCCGCGACCTTCACGGCCAGGTACCCACCTTCTCCGAATCCTTTCACGACGACGGCGACACCGACATGGCAGAAGCCATTCGCGCGTACAAAGCAATCGGATTTAAGGGCGTCGTCCGCCCCGACCACACACCCACCTTTGCGATAGACGAGGAGGATATAGGAGGCTACAACTTCCTCGGACGGCTCTATGCGGTCGGGTATATGCGCGGGTTAATACATGGGACGG
Organism: Candidatus Latescibacterota bacterium; assembly: GCA_022821275.1. Taxonomy (GTDB): domain Bacteria; phylum Latescibacterota; class UBA2968; order UBA2968; family UBA2968; genus VXRD01. The sequence goes on from JAJEDY010000071.1 coordinate 60,546, forward strand.
AGTGAAAATCAAAAGCAAATGCAACCACAGATGAACACGGATGAACACAGATAAGAGGTACCCCTCCCACCGCCCTAAAGCATGGAGACGACGCAGGCAGGGCAAAAAAAATAAAAAACCAATGCATAATACCGATCAAGTCACAAAGGAAATTATCCGTTGTGCCATAAAAGTGAGCAATACGTTGGGGATTGGATTTTTGGAGAAGGTGTATGAGAATGCGCTTGTTATCGAATTGAAACGCGCTGGGCTATCTGTTGAACAGCAAAAATCATTGTCTGTTTTGTATGAGGGTGAAGTTGTCGGTGAATATCTGGCTGATGTTGTTGTCGAAAGACAGGTCATTTTGGAATTAAAGGCTGCAAAAGCCATTGATAAGATCCATCAAGCACAACTGATCAACTATCTCAGAGCAGCCAGTATTCATACTGGACTGATTTTGAACTTCGGCACGCCTCGACTTGGCATCAAGCGTATGGTATTTTGACTCTTTATCAGTATCCAATTTTGGCGAAAAAAAAGGGACGCGAGTGCTTCGCGTCCCTTTAATCATGATCATGGTACTGCTCGTAGAAATTTTTTATTTTTTTTGGCGTGTTGGGTGATTCGCATAGCCCTCGGCAGATTCTCTGCAACAGATCCGGGGATATATCTGGTTGATATATCCCATTGCGGAGAATGGCGGGAACCATCCGTTCAGCAAACAAGCAAGCATGCTGATAAAGAACGACGGACTTTCTGATAATAAATGGGTGGTCATCTGGATGCAACACACAGGTATCATCTATTCCAAAACGCCATGAACTGACATTCACCATAATTATTTGTGGTGGTATCCCTGCGCCGTCCGTTATTACAATCCATAAATGACTACTGCCTGAATCGTCAAGTAAGACACATTTCCCCGCAAATGCCATATAGTATTGCACCTTACTCTATTGTATTGTCCATCATGTTTTCAAATGTTGCTATGGCATTAAATTCTTTTCTGATTGCGACTAAGTCATCACCAGTCCACCCCACAGCCTTGAGCAGTCTATTCCACTCCATAGGCGCAGAAGAGTGACCCGGATCATCAAATTCTGGCAAAGAATGAACATATTTTTTCAATTCACTAAACGATTTATTTCCAAATTCTTCATATATCTCACTGATTAAATCTATCTCAAATGGGGATAATTCTCCGTCATCTGTATCATTATTGAGTAACCTGATAATATTTTTTTTCGGAAGTGAAAAAGACTGAGGCCAATACTCCCCGTCCCACGGGTTCCAAATCAAATGATACGTATGACTCGGCGTGGGTCCCAACGGAAGGTTATAGGGACGATCAAACGTTACGGGATGGCCTCGGCGTTTCAACGACTCTCTATCAATAAGATAAATTAGCTTAATCAGCTTATACATATCTATTTTGCCACTACTATACTTTGCTAATAAAGCTGCGACTTGAGTCGCTTTATGCTCTTTGAACCGGGGAACAGCCATCTCTGAAACTGATTCTTCAGTAAAAACTGGAGGCTTCATGGTACTGTCCGAGATTATGGATTGATTTCCACGATTAGATTTGTTCTGAAAAAATATCATATATCAAATTTTATGCAAGCCCTTAAACATTCTGCCCATATCAGAGTGATCGTGTTAGGGATGCCGCGATGGCGGCTTTTATGTTGTTTTGCTGACCGCTGACCGCTTGTTTTCTCGCCTTTCATCAGCGAAATCCAAAAATCCGCGAAAATCCGCGATCAAAAAAAAGGCTGCGATCTTGTGACCGCAGCCTTTTGTGTATCTGGTGGGAAAGTGCTTCACTTAGAAGCCAATGGCAACAGAGACGCGAACCGGATATTCATCAAGTGCCTCAGCCCTTGAATACGATACATCCACACCCACACTCTGATCGCCTAACTTCTGACGCAAGCCTGCACCCACTGTCCACGACTCGGAATCA
>JAJEDY010000019.1 GCA_022821275.1 Candidatus Latescibacterota bacterium
TTGTAGTGGAATACCTCTGAGAATAGAGCGTCGCGGCGCAATTTATCCAATTCGGTCTTAAGTTTCAATCCTTGTTGTAGTGGAATACCTCTGAGAATAGACCTTTCTGCGCTATAAAAATGAGAAATTGGGGTTTCAATCCTTGTTGTAGTGGAATACCTCTGAGAATATTTTTCCCCGCGCTTTTTCATTTGCTCTTTAGGTTGTTTCAATCCTTGTTGTAGTGGAATACCTCTGAGAATTCGCCATCGCGTCGACATTTGGAAATGATTGGCAAATCCGGTTTCAATCCTTGTTGTAGTGGAATACCTCTGAGAATGTGTGCAGCACGACGAAATCATCATTCCCGAATTTGTGTTTCAATCCTTGTTGTAGTGGAATACCTCTGAGAATTCGGGAGGGATTAATTGGGGTATGTATCGGGAGAGGATGTTTCAATCCTTGTTGTAGTGGAATACCTCTGAGAATTATCGAGAGACTTTTCGGGATTAGCCGAACAGGAGCGGTTTCAATCCTTGTTGTAGTGGAATACCTCTGAGAATTGCTGGCGATCGGGTACACCGAGGACGACATCGTGACGTTTCAATCCTTGTTGTAGTGGAATACCTCTGAGAATAAGGGTGGCGTTTTTGAGGCGAGATTTATTCAGATGCCGTTTCAATCCTTGTTGTAGTGGAATACCTCTGAGAATCCCGACAGCACCGCCTAAGATTTTCCGGCGGTACTTTGGGGTTTCAATCCTTGTTGTAGTGGAATACCTCTGAGAATTGTAAAATTTTGATGCCATTGTTGCATACTGTTCGCCGTTTCAATCCTTGTTGTAGTGGAATACCTCTGAGAATGAATTATCCCGGACGCCGCTCGAATCCCATGATTTGTGTTTCAATCCTTGTTGTAGTGGAATACCTCTGAGAATCATATCGGTTGCCGCGGGGTAGCGTTTGAGCGTATAGTTTCAATCCTTGTTGTAGTGGAATACCTCTGAGAATATGGCGTCCACATTGATCGGGAGAGAGTGGAGGCAATGTTTCAATCCTTGTTGTAGTGGAATACCTCTGAGAATTTCAGACGGCTTTTGCATCTTGATGAGGGCATTCGTGTTTCAATCCTTGTTGTAGTGGAATACCTCTGAGAATTTCCGCCGTTCTGTTGTCCGCCTCGAAATTGCCGCAGGTTTCAATCCTTGTTGTAGTGGAATACCTCTGAGAATAATGTATTTGCGGGCAGTTTTGTTGAACATGATTTTTGGTTTCAATCCTTGTTGTAGTGGAATACCTCTGAGAATCGAGATTGCGGAAATTACAGGCGTGAGCGACCGCACCATGTTTCAATCCTTGTTGTAGTGGAATACCTCTGAGAATGACGGCGTCGGCCAATTCGTTGCGCCCTCGCTCGAGTTTCAATCCTTGTTGTAGTGGAATACCTCTGAGAATGACCGAGAAAACTGTCGTCGCTGCCCTTCAAAAGGGTTTCAATCCTTGTTGTAGTGGAATACCTCTGAGAATCGCATTTTATGTATATCGTTTGAAACGACAATAGGTTACGCGAATTGACTGATGGACAAAATCTCGGTTTGATACGTCTTTTTCACTTCTAAACATAGACATTTTTCTCTCCTTTGCAGAATGGAATTTCCCCAACATATTGATTTTTAATGGATTATGCCATTTTCATTCTTATACGCAAATATTTTTGTAGCAACAGTCGCTACATTTGGCACGATGAGGTGTCTTTTTGGGCAGTCGCCCGGTTTGGATGATGTCGAGAATTTCAGCCACAATTTCTTGTGCGGTGATTTCTTCTGCCTCTCCTATCGGGACTTCTGCCAGGCGACTTCCACCGCGGATGTAGGCAATATATCCACGGGACACGGGCTTTTGATAGGCTTCGCGAGCCAGCAGTCCGTAGAGTATGATTTGGATGCGATGGGTTTTAAAAGCGTGCTCGCGATAGGGTGAATATTTGTAATCCAGAGGCGCGAGACTGCCATCTTCCAAAGTCAAGACTTCATCTACAACCCCGCGCACGCCGAGACTGGGCGATGCCAGGTACACATTGAGGTCGCGGTCAACAACGCCGATTTTCTTGCGTAGATAAAATCGATTCTCTTGTTCGCGGCGTTTGTGGACTTCGCGGCCTTTGAGCACTTTGAAACGACGGTCTTCAAACTGCGGGATGTTGAGCACATTCATGTAATAGGTGAAACGCGGACAATAGATATGCTCAATCACCTCCGACGGTGTGATCATGATGGTTGTTTCGGTATCGCTCACAGGAACATGCTCCTCACATCATCCGTAACCATCTTCTGGTCAAATGCCTGGCCTTGTAAGATTACTTTGCGAAAGTCCATCGCGCACATGGGGAAGATGTACACACTGTCGGTTTCCTCATCAATATGGTCTTCAATACGCATTGAAAGTTCGTCCAGACGGTTATGTTTCACTGTGCCGAGAAACACGGATTTTTGAACGCGATAGAGTCCGGCTTCTTTACAGGCTTTGACCACATGCCGACGGCTTTTGTCGTTGGAGATGTCGTAGAGTATCCAGGTGAGCGATTCATCGGATTTCATGGGCTTATTACTCCTGTTGTGTGTCTTGTGGCAGCAGATCGTTTGCAATGCGGTGTAGATCGAATTGGATGCTGTCTCGCCGCGTGATGTTGCGCCCCCGATAGCGAATGGCTGTGTCGAGATAGTCGGTAAATGCCTGGATGAGTACGGCTTTGCCATCTTTGTTCAGGGTGAGGCCATTTTTTAATTTGTCGAATTGGTCTTGTTTAATTTTTCGCGCTGAAAAGAGACTGAGAACGGTTTCATCTGCCCAGATGCGATATTGTTCGATGAGGTCAAAAACGAGAGACGGCTTATTATAGTGATCGGTGTGGATAAAGCCGATATAGGGATCGAGTCCCGAGAGCAAGCAGGCGCGTTCAACGATGCCGTAGAGCATGCCGTAGTTGTAATTGAGCAAGCAGTTGAAAGGGTCTTTGCCCGGGTTCCGGCTGCGTCCTTCAAAGCGGTGATGGACGGGTAATAGCAGGGATACTGCCGCCCAATAGGTGCGCCCAGCGCGACCTTCAAGACCGAGCAAGCTCTGGCGCATGGTGTCGATACCGCTTGTCTCCGTATCAGCACATGTATTGCTCGCGAGGTCCTGCGTTTGCTCTTTGAGGGTTTTTAGACTGCCGATGGCCTCGGTAAGTGGTGCTGAAAGCCGTGTGCGACGGTCGCGCATGCGCGTGAGCAATGCGATCTGATTGTCGAATTTGCGCTCAATCCAACCGAGGGCGAGTTGCACGCCGAGATCGGTTTGCGCCGCTACGAGTTGCTGCCGCCGAATGGCTGTTGTAGAACCCGGTCGTCCATGCCACACGCGCCCAAAGGGGTCGCCGTATTTGTCGAGAAAGAGGATGTCGATATTTTTCTCCACGGCAAGTTGCACCGCATCTGACGAAAACGCCGCACCCGTTGAGATGAGAATAGAGCGCACTTTGCGAGCGGAAATTTCAGTCGATTGATCCTTCACCTTGACCTGAAACAATTCCCCCCGCCGACTCAAATACGCGCCATAAGTGTTGAGTACGAGTTGCATTTTATGTTTAGTCCTTGTTCTGTTGGAGTGCCTTTTCAAAGGCCGTCCTGCTCTCCACACGCATGTGGATGAACCGAGTTTCCAGCCTTATTTTTATGGATGTAATTCTCGAAATATAAGTGACATCAAAACATTCTCATAGCTTCGTGTTCTGCAAACCGCCCTCCCAAATGATCGTCATATTCCATTTCACAAAATACGATGTCCCCATTTTCTGGATCTCTGAATTCATTCTCTTTAACATACCACGCGGGCATTTTGAGTTCATACAGACGTCTGTGTCTGGGATTTTCGGTCTCTAAGACTTCATTGCGAAAATTGAGAGGAATAACACTTACCTGAATATATTTTTCTAAACGGGTTGTACGCTGTTCATCATCTTTTATACGATCTAATAGGCCACGAAAACGTCTTTGGTCATAATCAACCAGTTCGATGGAATCCTTAAAATCTTGATGGACATCTATATGCTGGTTTTCGTACACTTCTTCAACAATATCCAAAAGTTCTTGTTCTGTAATATCATGGCCGTGATATTTCGAGAAAATATCGAAAGAACGTTCCAAAAGTCGTTCTTCGGGTTTTTGTTCTGTACGTGTGTCATCAAAATAGATGCGATCTGATCCTTGTCCTGGCTGAAAAATGATCACTTGACCATTTCGCTCTCGTTTGCGGTTGATTCGGCCTGCGCGTTGTGCTAATGCATCTGGTGGCGCACACTCCGTAAATAAAATGTCGAAATCGATATCTAAAGCGACTTCAACTACTTGCGTTGCAATAACCAGAGAAGGAATTTCTTCAAAAATTTTCTTTTCCTTTTTTTTCCGATCTCTCAAGATAAACTTTGAGTGATAACAAATGGGATCAAAGTCTGCCAACGCTTGTGCAATTTCCTGACAACGTGCAACTGTATTTACTACAACGAGAACACGTTTGCCTTTTTCAATATGGTCGCTAATTTTTTGAAGATGATTCAACAAATTGTCATCAACAGTTTGATAACGACTGCGTGCAGCTTGAAGCAATTCCTGATCGCGGATGATTTCTACTGGTGCAGATTTCTCAAGTAAAGATTGGAACATCTCAACCAGAGAACTGGGAAATGTTGCGCTCATAATCATAAACCTTGCTCCAGTCCCTGCAAGTTGCTCAATCGCTTTGCATATCAGGCCCGTAGTATAGGGATCGTAGGAATGCACCTCATCCAACACGATTGCAGAATCCTGGGCCGCAAATGTTTTTAACGGCCAACGACCACTATGAAAAAGGGTGGTTAGTAATTGATCCACTGTACCTACTGTAACGGGAGGAAAAAAGTGGCGATTGAATAACAAATTTCCGTTTCCGTACAGCTTAGATTCTCGTCCTGTACTCTCTTGATCTCCTTCTTTACGCAAAATGAGATCGGCCGTTGAATGCGTCAAGCCAACGTGATGGTTATGAGTCGAGAAGAATTCTCCCATACGGTCATGAAGGCTGTTGGCTGTCACCATAGTGGGAAGCAAGTATAAAATTTTGCTCACATCCCTTTGCTTGATTTGGTTGAGTGCCCACAAAAGGGCAGCTTCTGTTTTTCCACTTCCCGTAGGTGCGACAGCAATAATGTGTCCCTTTGTTTTTCCACAATTTTCCTGAAAGGCTCTAAATCCAGCATAAGATCCTCCGTCCTCTTCAACCTTTTTTTGCAAATATGGTGCGACCAAATCAGGTCCAACCAGAACATTTGTCGCATAATCTGGATCATTCGACGACGCACACCAATCAGCCGTCATAAGCAATCCCTTCATCAGAACGAATAACTCGCGTGCAGATGAATAGTCAGAAACGTATTTATGTAGTTCCTTTGCGAAATTGCATACGGACTGCTTGTGTGCAACTTGAAAGCATTTTTCAAAATCAATTTTAGGGAGCGGAACGCCATAATCATCAAAGATTTTTTGTGCAACGCGCTTTCCCTCCGCTAAACTGCCCGGTTCCCATTTCAGGCTTTCGGGATTATTTCGCTCGCGTTCAAAACGACTGAGGTCTGCATCAACTGTTTTATGATGTCCCAAAACGGCCATGGCTTCCAAAGGAATATGCGGATTTTGCTTGAGCAAGACACCTGTTTCTTTGTTGAGGCTTAAAATAGCAGACCTTACGAAAGCAACTGATGCATATTCATGCCTAAAATTGGCAACCATAGCGCGATGGCGTTCAGCATTCGACACAGCACGCATCATGCGTTGAAAGTTGGCGGACAACTTGCCCATATCGTGAAGCGCGACTGTGAGTAGAGACCGGATAAGAAACCGATCTCTATCCACTTGATGGCGTTGACAGATGCGTTCAATGAGTGCCGCATGTCTCTCTATTAAATTTTTCCAGGCCAACCAAACCTTCCAGACATGCTGTTCATAAGATTCATCAGGACGACACTTGGCGAGAAAAATCATCTCAATACCACCTTATAGTCATTGATAACAAATCCATCAACCGGCTCTGAAAGCGAGATTTGATTGCCCACAAATGTAAAAGGTTCGCGTGTTTGTACGGTCCGTTTATCTTCATCGAAAGAAAACGATACAGGCAGATGCGCCGTTGATGCCGGGCGAATCTTTTGGGTAATAGGCAAGTCCAAAATAGATTCATTAGGCTGATATTGGAGTTCACCAGGCACCAGACAGTTCTCCAAACTTTCTAAGGGACTGGGATCAGCCTCCAAAACTTCGATATTTCGAAGGTGAATCAAACTGTCGCTATGCCCGGCGGTAAGTGCATATACCGGATCATGAAACCCATTAGCAATCACATCAGCAGATTCTTTGGACTGCGTGCCGTAAACAATCAGACATGTCAAATCCACTCGATATTCTCGAATGAGAACATCCGAAATGGTTTCTTTTGATTTCACCTTGCGATATTTCCACAAATCTCGAAATTCTCCGCGATCCTGTCCCGCAACGCCAATGGCTATGCCATTTTCTTCAATATAGCTTTGGGCAGACTCCATATCCAGACCAAGAGCAGCACCGAGCAAACCCACACAGGTAGTATATGGTGGCAAGGCCAGAGTCTTATGGAATGTATGGGTTTCCGAAACTCTAAATGACGCGGTTTCAGCATACATCTCAAGGGCGACGAGAAACATAGCTTATGCTCCATTCTGGCCGTAACAAGACTGAACCCACTCTTTAATTTGCGAAAAAGCATCACCAACAGTTTTGGTGTCGTCGGGAGTACCTTGAAATAAACCCGTACGGGAACCAAACACTGATTCCAGCACAACATTTTTATGATCTGCCAATGCCTCTTCAAGCGTCGTCCCGCTCAATGTTCTGCCTTGTACCTGAACGGATTCGAGAAAGATTGGTGCTTTAACAGTCGTAATAGCCGCAGCGACAAATTTTGGACTCAGATCAGCCAGAAAGCGGCTTTGACGCCCAGAACTCCACAAATTTTGCAACGCATCAAGCAAGGCTTCTACGCGCTCAGATTTCTCCCTATCATCTATATCATCCTCAAATCCCTCACCAGAACCAATCCGGTCCAATTCGACCAAAATTGTACCGCGATAAAGTCCACCGTGTATTTCAGTTTCAAAAATATTGGGATTGCCGCCAGCTTTTACACTCATGTAATTGGTTCCAAAGTCCAGATCACCCTGGTAGGCATCTTGGGCGACCAAAGGTGATACGCGTACAGAGGATGTTCTTTTGCGCGTTCCAGATTTGTCCGCATCCATGTAACCAAACAAATCGTCGTCCAAATAATCAGTAGGGTTGCACTGGGTCGTAGCAGCACCTTTGGATTCTTTAGCAGCGACGCCCTCGGAAAGCGTATGGCCCAGAGTAGCAAGTTGATCGCGCAAAGCACGGCGAATAGCCTGGGATGAGACATAGGGAAATTCTTTCACGCCATTATCCGTCTCGCGTGTGAGTTTCTTAATACTGGAAATATTGTCTGCTTCTTTATCACTGCCATTCAAACTGGCAAATGATACGGGTGTGAGATAGGTAATTGTAATCGCCTTGGCTTTGGAAAAATCGGTGTTCATAACAACCTCCTTTTAATTGGTTTGAGCTGTGGTTTCTCGTTTGGGAGCTGTGCCAGCATTAAAAGCGTTTAATCCGGCCAAAAGACAAAAACCTTTGAATTCTTCAAAATTTGCATCGGTCAAATGGCCTTCATAAACAGCGGGTGGAATGACAACATTGAATCGAAATTGAAGTCGATTCAATTCATTGAGAAAATCTGAAAGTTTCCGACATTTTCTGAGCGAAAAAAGATTGCCCTTTTTACCGCTTTCTTTTGCAACGGCGGCCCCGATTCGTCTACCTAATGCGACAGCGGCGTCTAATGCTTCTTTCTCCATTTTGTGGTCTCCTTTTAAAAGGGTTTCGTACTGTGTCGTAAATTCAACTAAGGGAGCGATATATCGGTTTTCAGACCGGTTGACATGAAAAGCAAAGGTTTCGGCTTGTTTGAGTATGGACTGTTTTGTAAGAACAGCATCGAGCATACGATTTCGTTTTAGAGATTTGTTGTCATCCTTGACCGCTGTGAAATCCAGCATATTTTGGACAACAGGCTTCCAACCCATTCCTTTTTTTTGTAAATGCCGAAAGAGTCGAAATAGATATGCCAAATCATCATAAAGCCTGACCTGTGTTGGCATTTGGATTTGTCCTTTTTGCTCAGTAGAGACAATAAAAAACGAAAGAGGAGCATTTTTTAAGGCAAAATCAAACATTTCCTCTTGGAATGCTTCTTCATCTTCGAAAGGATCCTCCTCATTCAATTCATCGTCGGTCGTAAGTTCTGCATAAACGCGATGGAGGAACGCAAACGCCATTTCCGAGGGATGTGTAAAATAACCGCCAAGCTGCTGGTCTATATTGCGATAAAAATTGGGTTCCCATTCTGTAATTCCAAGCAAACGGTTATACACATCATTCATTTTGTACAAGTTGGGCGCGAAGGGGAAAAACATGTGCATATGATCACCTGTTTGAATATAGAAACCGTTGACTGGCACAAATTTTCCGATGAAAGAACAACGCCAACACACTTGAGTTGCTCCTCGCGTCGTAGAAAAAAATGAGAGCACCCCCGACTCGCCTGTCATAAAAGGGAAAATTGTTTGATTCATTTTTTCCATTTTAGAGGATGTACCACCGCATAAAAAGCAAGGACTTGTTTTGCGTGTGGACTTGCGATTGGGTTCTTGAACCTGAATGATCACCTTCGGACGCACGCGGTTGGGTTCATCGACCAACATGCCTGCCGGTGGGCCTGGTTTTAGTTCTTTTAGTTTTAAGAACTCATCTAAGCGATCTTGAAGGTCAGCGTAATCGTCAGGTAATTTTCCTGGCGTTTTATCTGCCCATTTGACCTGCTCACCTGCTGGACGAGGTGCTTTATCATAAATAAAGGCAGCTATCCCTCGGGCCTTGCGTTTTGGGAAGGATTCAAAAACCCCTTCTGCATTTAAAAAAAAGTTATGGGATGTCATCTCTTCCCATTGTTTTTGTGATGAAAGGTCGTAATAGTGCTTAATCAAACAATCATTATATGCCGTTTCTAACAAACCTTGCACAGCATCCGCATCACCCGATATTACCAATTGATCGGCCTCAAGTTTTGTACTGGTTTGAAACTTCGCGTCTAAATGTGTCCTTGGATTATCAACACCTCGTTGTGGTTCCTGGTGAATATCTCCGATGATACATCTATAAAGTCCCAAGACACCAGAATCATTCCAGAATTGATTTAACCGTGGAAAGGTTACTGTAATGTCGTTCATAGATTACCCCTTGATCTGACGAATAGTGCCGAAACCTCTGGCACTTTGCTTGCCTATACCCCACAATGGCGGAAGTTGAAAATTAACGGTAAATGTGCCCATAAATCCGGTTAGCATCACACCAGACTTGATTTCAATGGATTTTGGCGTCTCAATATAGAGATTCGCTTTGAGCCTATCCGTAATGGTGAGACGAACAGATTTGCACAGTGAAATCAAATTGCCAATCAAAATGCGGCTGAGTAAATCTTGTCGCTTAGCTTTATTGACTAATTTGTTGTAGCGTTGATGGTTTGCTTGGTTAAGCGCGAGCCAGGGACTCAAGAATTGATATTTTACAGGTTTTTCAGTCGTACCAAATGCAACGGTCTCGGTATTCCGATTTTGCTCAAGCACATTCAAAGTCTGCCCATTTAAATTGAGTGTATCAATTTCAGGTAGTGCCCGTACGAGAAACGACCCGCTTTCCAACCCCATCACGCGCCCTACACCACCAATTGTTTTGTATTGAATCAGCGGATGTTGATATAACAGACCACTTGGACCATGGTGATGAAACTCTACCCGATTTTGATACCGCTGTCCAAAAAAGCCACGCAAGAGCCGTGCGTCATTTTCTTGTAATGAATGATCGCAGCAAAGTGTCAGTGTTGTAAGTTCCATAATTATTATCCTTGTTTTGATGGAATGATGAGGCAAGAACCAGATGGCGAAAGCCAACATTTCAATTCTTTTTATAAGGAATGGCTCTTTTTGCACATTAATTTCTTAACCTCCGTTGTAATGTTTGCATCAATTTTTGAAACTGTTTGTGTACAGCGGAACTGCTCTTCCCTAAATCTTTTCCCAACTCTTTAAATGTGGCGCAGTGACCATCAATGAGACCGTATCGTCTGCTCAACAAATCTTGTTCTTGTTGCGGTAAATCACGGAGAATATTATTGACATCTATTCGCAAATGAATATCACTGTGCCGACCAATAATATCTTGATCGCGAATATACTGGAATGGTTGGGCGAAATTTCTATTTCTATGTCCATACTCTGTTATTTTAATTGGACCTGACAGATCACGCATTTCGCGATAAATAGCTTTTTTGATATAAGGTCTAACATAAGCCAAAAAAGGGACATTTTTTTGAGGGTCATATCTAAGGGCAACTTCAAATGCTGCTGTTAAACCTGCTTGATGGATATCTGCAATGTCGTCGGCAGAAAATACTTGATAATTGATCAAATTGGATATTTGTCTTCTCAGAGGGGCTTCATGTTCTTGAATGAGTTGGGTTGCTTTTTGGTGACGAATTTCGGGAAAATTTTTCATGCATCACCTCATATTGAAATTTTTAATAGTAAGATGCGAAATCAAACTAAATAGTTTCTGGATATATTATGCTTGAAATTCCACAATTTATCAACCTATTTTTTGATTGCAGGGTCATTTTTATTTTTCTATGCGGTTTTTCAGACATTATTGTTCCCCAAAAGTTGCTTTTTATTCTGAAGTTGGCTATATTTTGTTCAGCGACCAGAATGGGCCGGTGCCAACCGACTCGGGATAATGTCCTTGGCCGCTACTTTTTTTTAGTGCCTTCATCCGCATTTTTTATTTTTCATACATCCTCCCTGCCGCAATCATATCTCTTGCAACCACCTTTCTTAAATCCTCTGGTTCTATCACCTCGCAATCTGCGCCCCAGCCTCTGATCCATGGTTTCATCTCCAGCGTGTGGCTTACAGTTAATGTCATGAGACAGCCGCCATCTGGCAGGTCGTCTATGGTATCGACACAGGGCCAATCCGATTCCCGCACGCGGTATGCCACATTGGGCGAGAAGCGGAGTTTGACGACAATGCGCTCATCGCCGCCCATCACGCCCCATGCTTGCGTCAGATAATCGTAGGGATCGAAATTGTCCCGAATTTCATAAGATAAGTCGAGGATTGCGACCTGTTGCACGCGCTCGATTTTGAACTCGCGGATGTCTCGGCGCAAATGGTCAAATCCGATTACATAACAGGCATATCCGACGGGCGATGGCTCGATAAAATACGGGTCAAAGACGCGGTCGGTGGTTTCATCGGTGTTCGGATTGTAATACGTCAATCGCACCTGTTTGCGTTCAGACCACGCGCGGGTAAAGGTCTCCAAAACGCTGATGTACTCGCGATGCGGTCTGCGCTTGTGCGTGGCTTCGGCGGTTCGGGTGATGTGTTGACCGATTGATTCGGGAAGCGCGCTGGCGAGTTTTTCAAGTGCAGAGACGACATGGGGATTGTGTTTGTCGCTGTGCGCTGAGAGCAGGCGGGCTGAGAGATATAGTGCCAGCGATTCGTGCAAGTTCACACGCACAGATGTGATATAGCGGTCTTTGTGCATGCCGAATCTGCCATCGCGTTCCCAGATGGGCACGTTGAGTTTGGAGAGGGAGTCGATATCGCGATAGATGGTGCTGCGATGACAGCCCAGTTTTTTGCCCAATTCTAAAGCCGTAAACCCCTGAGCAGATTGAAATAAGATGCGACCCAGCTCGATGAGCCGCTCAGAACGCTTAAATTGTTGTGTATTGTTATTTGACATAATAATCTCCGCAGATAGTATAATGGGAGCGTGTTCCACATGTTGCGACAGGTTGAAAAAAATGTGATCGCAATTTTATGTTTCCCAAAAAATAAGAGCCGGGGGACGGGGTATCCCACCGGCTAATGAGAATAGAGATTAAATTGAGTGACGTACAGAAATCAAAAAGGACATACAATAAAATTTATTATCTAAAACCATTAAGCACAGCGCGTAAGTCCGTCTCGTAGCGGACATCCTTATCGCATTCCAACTGTGAAGGCCACAGCATAGTGTACTAACACAGAAACGATTTGCGCTGTGCCAGCCCCTCGGCGTTTGAGAGCGGCCTTTTTTGCTTACTTTTTGTGGCTGCTGACAAAAAGTAAGTCGCCGAAGGCATGAAAAGAAGAATTTTAAAAAAGCTTTATAGATCGTTTTACCAAGACAAATGAATTATGCGTACCCTTCATTAAATTCTAAAACGATGTTTTCATGGTTCATAAAACAGGTATTCCATCTCGCGTAACGGTTTGCCAGAAGGGTGCTTCATAGTCCTGGTGGTATATCCATTCCTCTGCGGTAAGTACGATAAGCGAAGGCACAACCTCGGTGCCAATCGCGAGCGTGTATCCGGGTTCGGCAACGGACTTCTTCGTTTTCCAATCTCCTTCGTGGATGATAACGAGAACATCCAGATCAGAGTCCTCATTGGATGATCCACGCGCTTTGGAACCAAAGATAATGAGATCTTTGATGAGATCCGCAAATTGTGTTTCTAAAGCCTTCTGGTAAGCTTCAAGCCAAATGCGTTCTTCGCGCGTCAATGTCAAAGTGTCTAAAGTCATATTGAGGTGGTTAGAGAGCGATGGGTCATGCCTACGATTTCACCGGTATTGTCATTGATTTCAACGACCTTAAACGAACGGTTCCTCCAGTCTTTTCCCCCGAGGTTGGCTGCAAGGCTCCGCCGTTCCCAGGGGCGAGAGAACCCTATGGTTATTTTCCAGGCATTTTCTGTTTCGTCGAATACAACCTCTTCAAGTCCTAAGTCCTGAACTTCCTCGTCGGCAAATAGTTCGGTTATGTATTTGTTTGCCGCTCGTACGGCTTCTTTTACATTCATTTATGCCTCCATTTCTACAGTCTTATCATTTCTTTAGATTAAATTTTCAAAAAAATAACCAATTTGTGCTTTTAAGAAAAGTGTTTCTACCCCAAGAAAATCAAAAACTGAACATTGCTTAGACCTCAACCCCCAATTCACGGTTTGCGACGCTCTGGTAGTGGTTCAGCGAGCCATCTATTACTTCTGTCATCGGAACTTGGTGTCCAGCAACTTTTGCTCGGGCGAAGCTGCCGAACCTCCGCGCGGTTTTTAACTCATCTGGAACCGAAACGCAAATAGATCCGCGTCCTTGAGGGCGAAGCGTAAACGCACCGGCTGACCTGCCAGCAGACGCATATCTCCCCTGCTCTCCCAACGGACTGTACCGTCGATGGCATCACCGAATATCTCAGGGCACTCATCCAGTGCGAAGCCCGGCTGCGGATGCCCTTCCGTATCCTGGATCTCAACGCGCACAAATCCCACCGCTGATGTCGAAAAGTTCAATCTCAGACTGTCGCCTGTGAAAATTAACGGACGGGTGACGAACTCGCCGCCAGCGTAGCCTGCCCGGACAGACACGAAACCGTCGGTTCGGAGCGAGAATCGACGAATATGGACAGTTGGCAATCGCCAGTTTTCCATACCGTACAGCGAGAGTTCATCGGGTGACGTTTGGAGAATACCTCGCTCCATGAACATCCCGCGCTCATGCCAGTTGCCCTCATCGCGCCCGGGGCGGATAAAAGCTTCCATGAAGCTGCGGTCAAAGTGGAGGCCATCGCGGCTGGACATAAACACGATGTCATTCACGCCTGAACCGTATTTCCAGTCCGGAATTGGCTCGCGTTCTGTCACGAAGCGTGACGGAAACATCAGATATACTCCCGGCGCCCGCTCGTAAGGCACGCAGGCATTGGTATAGAGATGTTCATAGGGGGTCTCGCCGGGGTCAATCAGTTCAAGCGGTGTCCAATGGCGAAAGTCTTTGGAGGTCGTGCGGCGAATCCAGCGCACTCCGTTTATGAAGTTGCCCTTACCTGCCACGCCGCGCGTGTACGCGACATATTCCTCTCGTTCCACGTCCCAAAAGGCGATATTGTGTGAATCAAAGGGGCCATTGGTCAGGATTGGCGCATCCTGCATCAGTCGCCAGCGGAGACCGTCAGGCGAGACCAACGCGAGTACATCGCTGGTACGTACAATGGCTTTGTACCGTTCTTCATCTAATGCGTCGGGATTGCCATCGAGGAACGGCGACATGTTATTACCCGGTCCCGCCCAGACGAGGTTATTTTCCTTCGAATCTTGAAACTCAATCAGTCCGAGTGGTGGCTTCTCCCAGTGAATGCCGTCGGTGCTTTCAGCGTAGGCGATGAGCGGTTGGCGCGTACCGCGAATCGGCATCTCCGGGTCGCAGCGATACCACGCGAGGAACCGGTCGCCCTCGCGGAACGTTACCATATAGGAAACACCGCCCCGTTCCCACGGATGTTCAGGAGAAATTACAATCTCGCGACGCACAGGTTCATGCAAGCGCTGCGTGACACCCTGCGCTTCAGCGATCCAGAAATTGTCCACGAATAGTTGTCGGTCTGTGCCGATGTGGATAGGTGAACTGTTGTTATCTTGTCGTTCCATTTTGGACTCTTTCGGCTACAGCTTGGTCTATTTTGGCAGATAATTCATCCACATCTTTGAATGCTTCTGCTACGCGATCAAAAACGGCAAAATTTTCAGCTTTCTGGCGCATATAGGTCTGGTAAGATGCGTAGCGTTCTTTTGGCAATAAAACAGCCACAGTTTGTCCCCGGTCATTTTTGACTTCGCAGGCTTCGTCAGTAGAACAAAGCGATTGAATAAGCTGACGGAATTTGCTATCGCTGTCTCTGAGGTTTAAAACTGGAGACATAATCAATCTCCCGAGGTTTCTGCTTATCATCAGAGGTTAAAACACACATCATTGAGTACAATACACGGGTAGAGGCAACGCACACAATAATGATTTATAAAAGGTTTTTAATCTTTTCAGTATCCACATTGGGAAACACTGTATCGCAGTGTTCTTTCACTTTCTCTGCAATTTCATTTATTCGTTCGTCCCAATCGTCTCCAAGGGTTGCCAAATCCATGAAGTCAAGTTGCCTGTCCGTGCCAATGTTGAGGTAGGTAGTCGGGAGATGTTCTCGGTTAGTACGCACTTTTGTAAATTGCTTGATAGAGTCGTGACACTTTTCTGGGCCAACGATGCTATAGTGAAGGGCTTTCTTATCCTCATCGTAATCCAACTCTACACGTACCTTGCTATAGTTTTTCGTCTCTTGGAGCGTCTTATCTTGGAGCCGGCGGATCGGACTCACTGTCAGCCAGTTGTTTCCAGAATGTGCCTTGTAATCGTCGGGAGCCAATTTATTGATCTCTGAACTTACCCCTTTTAGAAAGGCAGTCGGTGTTGGGGCATACTCCATTATCAAATCAATCTCTTTTTGAAATTTTGTATAGACACTTCTGCATATCTGTTTCAAATCATTATCCATAGGGCACAACTCCCTTATCCAGCGTATCAAGTGATCAAAGAGATAGTGATTATCGCTATTGACTTGTGGCAAAACTTCGTCATCATCAAATATTTTTTTTAACACGTCAAAGGACATCGGGATAAAGTTGTCGCTTTGTGCAGGATACCCTTCGGGCGTTAAAAAGCACCGTAATACGATGTCGTGATTGCGTTGAACTCTACTCTGTAAGAACTCATTGTATCTATTGGTCTGGTCCAGACCTTCGCTGGAATACAATTTCAGTTCAATCAGACAGTAAAGTTTTCCAGGTAGGTCAATTACCACATCTGCTCTACCAAATTTACCGAGCGAAACTTCTCGAAGGACCGAGCAATGGTCAAGTGGTAGCATATCAATGTGTAGCTTGCTGTGCTCAGAGTCATCACATTTCTCTTTCTTCAAAACGACAAGCTCATGAAGGAATTTCCTCAATAATTTAGGTCCCAATCCGTGAGACTCCGATGGATCGAGAAAGTATCTGATTGATCTCGCAAGAGTGCGTTCATCCCTGTCTCTGCATATTGCAGAAAAGAGGTGAAAACCACGGCTTTTGATGTGCTCAGTGATCTTCCGAAAGTCATCATCCTCATAGAGCAATTCCGCTATTCTTTCTGTCTGATTATTTTTTTTCATTTTTTATCTGGTCTTTGGTGCAAGTGTGGTTAAAAATTAAAATCAAAGCTTGCCAAACTATGCCATCTGGCTATTATTTTAAAGTGGCGATTCTTGCTTCGGGTAATATAGTGAATTTAGACATTATTGAAAAGCATGTGCTTGAAATCCAAAAGGTGTACAGATGCCTTCGAAAGAGATACACAAGATGAACACGCCTGAGCACACGACGCTTCGGCAGTGTTCAGCGGCCACTGACGCCGATATTACAAGACAGCGCGAAACTGCTCGCCGTATGCGTGAAGCACGCGACAAAATGCCACCTCTTGGGATGTCGATCAAAGAAATGGTAGAGGAAGGACGTGCGTAAATAGGAGAGTAAGTGATGAACGGCGACGATATCATGAAGGAAGTCCGAACGATTCGGCAACAATTGGCGGCATCACACGACTATAACGTGCGTGCATTGTTTGTGGAAGCAAAGAAACGACAGGAAGGAAGCGGACGGAAGGTTGTTAAATTAGCCCCCAGGCTGTTAAAAATTGCAGACAAAAAATTGAAAACAGCTACCTGAACCTACCGTTGTCACCCCAACAGCGAAAGCACTGTTTGAAACGGAATATTGCTTGCACCTGAAAAATAGAAAAGGAGTTGCTCATGCTCAGCACTACTTTAGGGATTGTGAAAGATGGCAAAATCGAAACTTTAGAAGGCATTGCATTGCCCGAAGGAAAAAGGGTATTGGTCACCATGTTGCCCGATGATGATATGTTTTGGCAGGAAGCCAGCCAGGAAACCCTGAAGCAAATTTGGGACAATAATGAGGATGATGTATATGCCCGATTACTCGATGAATGATATTGTGCTTGTTCGATATCCCTTTTCTAATTTACAGGTATTCAAAGTGCGTCCAGCTATTATTGTGAGTGCGCCACATATTTCTCAAGATGTCTTTATCGTCCCTCTGACCAGCCAGATAACGGATCTTTTGCCGGGCGAGTTTGTGCTGGAGAATTGGAAGCAATCAGGACTCAATGTTGCGTCTGCTGTTAAACGAGGCATATATACCATTCATCAGAACTTGATTCTCAAGAAAGTGGGACACCTTGCACAGAAAGATCAAACGACATTGATTGTATCTTTGCGAAGTTGGCTAAATCTCACGTAGATTTCTTTTTTTACATTCTCCCCGCCGTGTTCATATCCTTTCCAATTTCTGCCCTAAAATCTGCTGATTCCAGCCCCTCGCAGTGATAACCGCTGCAATCCCTATTGATAATCTGTGTTAGACTTCAACCCTCAGTTCCCGGTTTGCGACGCTCTGGTAGTGGTTTAGTGAGCCATCTATTACTTCTGCCATGGTGACGAGGCGTCCGGGTTCAAAATCTTCCAGGACGCGATAGCCGCGCAGGTGACGGCGACCCATTCCACCACATCCTGCCAGGGCAAGTTGATGACATTGAGGCATGATTATCCTCCTGAAGTTATCCTTGTTTTAATATCCGGAATATAGTAACCCATTTGCGCTTTGGTGCAAAGCGTTTCCGGGTGTGAAGAAAATTAAAAAAGTGAGAGTTGGACGGGGTCCTGTTCTGGGGTGGGTTGTCTGGCAGGTCTCTCATCGGGATAGCACACGGCTTTGAAGGGGCAGGTGGTACACAGGTGGGTATTTGTCGTCATTGGGAAGGTGTCTTGCGAAGCGGTGTTTTGTTCGGGGTCGTCGAGGAGGGCGCGCATTTTCTGGACGCTTTCGGTGACAAATATACGGGTCTGGTCGAGGTCGTCGGAAGAGAGGTCCAGGGTGCGTTCGGTGTTGGTTTGCAGGTAGATGTCCTGGAGTTGCAGGTCGGGTAATGCGATGTCCCACTGCGAAGTGGCGTACAGGGCGTACACTGCGAGTTGGTGGCGGTCGGCCTGGCGTTCGCGCCCGGTTTTCCAGTCGAAGATATAGACCGATTTGTCGTGGCGAATCGCCACGTCGAGAACGACCCAGATTTTGGTATCGGCAAGGGTAAAATCTGTGAGTTTTTCAATGGTGAGATAGTCTTCGGGGCGGGCAGATTGCAGGGTGGCGTAGGCATCGGAGGCGAAAAAAGCGTTGAGACTGGTCGAAATGTGATTGGCCGAATCGATCTGGTCGGTTTCTGTAAAGGGTTCGTTGTAATAGTGTTCAAACAAATTGGTGTATTGAGAGGCTGAATAGCGCCAGCGCTGTTCCTCGGAAGCCAGCAGGTGTTGACCGAATAGTTTTTGCGCGTAGGTCTCGATAGCTGATGGGTGAATAGGGCGTCCCACTTGCAGTGCCCTGAGCGCATGGCTGATGGCGTCGTGAACCACGGTACCGACGAGTTGCGGAACCGTGGTTATTTTTTTCAGGCGATAGAGCAATTGGGCCTGCGCGTCTGCGTCTTTGTCCCAGCCACCCCAACTGCCGTAGTAATTGAAGTAGTATTGTCGCTTGCACGATTCAAACATGCGATGGCGCGAAGGCGACCAGGAGAATTCGTTTTGGAAATTGGACATGGAAAAGCGGGGGCTAGGGGTTGGGGACTGGGGACTGGGTGGTCGTCTTGCGTCTCACTTTTTCTAAGAAGCTGTTTTAAAATTCGTGGGATTTATAGTTTCCTGTTGTTACGTGCCCTGCTACGTTGCTTATTTGGGGTGTGAAGGGGCCTTTTATCGGTGTTTATCGGTGTTCATCGGTGGTTGCTTTTGGTTTTAAAACAACTTCTAAGACATCGAAATACGTCGGAAATGTTTTGTTGACGCAGTCGGGGTCGTTTATGACAATGCCGGGGATTTTTAGTCCGATCAGCGATAGGCTCATCGCCATGCGGTGATCGTCATACGTGTCGAGTGCTGCGGGTTGGATGTGGTCTGCGGGATAGACTGTGAGGCCATCGGCGCGGGTATCGACGCGCACGCCGAGTTTGTTCAGTTCGTTTTTGAGTGCGGCGATGCGGTCGGTTTCGTGGATGCGGAGGACGGCTACGTTGTGTACGCTGATTGGAGCAGAGGCAAATGGAGCTATCGCGCACAGGGTTGGTACGATGTCGGGCGTGGCGTTCATGTCGATGTCGAGGCCCGATAGGCGCCCTGTTCCGCGGACTTCAATGCCTTCGGGATCTTTGCTGACGTCACAGCCCATTTTGGACAGGATATCGACAAAGCCGATGTCGCCTTGAATGGATTGCGCCGTTAAATTGGGTACGCGTACGCGACCACCTGTGAGTGCGGCTGCGGCAAAAAAATAAGAGGCATTGGACGCATCGGGTTCGATCTGGTAGGTGCGGGAATGATAGCGCTGCCCTGCGCGTACTGTGAAAGAGCGATAATTATTATTGGTGACTTCAATACCGAAGTCGCGCATGACGGCAATGGTGAGGTCGATATACGGTTTGGATACGAGGTCGCCTTTGACGTGGATTTCGACATCACTTTGGGCGTAGGAAGCCACCTGAAGCAGTGCCGTGAAGTACTGGCTGCTTTTGCTGCCGTTCATGGTGGTGCGGCCGCCTTTGAGACCAGAGGCGACGATGAGCGCGGGGGGGCATAGCCCGTCCTTACCTTCACAGCGCGCGGTTACGCCGAGGGGGGTGAGGCCGTCGAGGAGGTCCTGGATGGGGCGCTCGCGCATCCGTTCGACGCCGTCTATGGTATAGGTTCCGGTACCCAGGCCGAGGTATGCCGCGAGAAAGCGCGCAGAGGTGCCCGAGTTGCCAATGTGGAGTGTTGCGCGATCAGCGGGAATGTGCCCGCCTGTGCCATGGACGCGAAATGCGTTATCTGACTTATCTACGCGAATGCCCAGATCGCGCAAAGCAGTTGCCATGTATCGCGTATCGTCGCTCATGAGCGCGTTATTGAGATGGCTGACGCCATCTGCAAGCGCGGCGATTAGCAAAACGCGGTTGGTGATGCTTTTAGAACCCGGAATCGTGACATCTGCATTGATTGGGGTTGTCATGGGTTGGATTTTAAGAGTTTTCATGGGTATGAAAATAAATTAAAAATTAAAAATGAACAAGGCACAATGGTTTCCCTGTGGGTGTTTTTTTGATGTCCTGTTTTAATGGCGTTACACCCTGCCAATCTGTCGCTTGATTTTTCCAGCACTCGGTTTTAGATTGGAAGTCACAAACTTCTCTCCCATTTTCCTCCCCTGATTCTATCTCTTCACTCAGAGTTCACCCGCTTTAATCCGTGTTCATCTGTGTTCATCTGTGGTTGCTTTTAATTTACGGGAGCGTGTTGATGAAATCCTCTGACTTTGTCCATTTGCATAGCCATACCATGTACAGCCTGCTCGATGGCGCGTCCAGAATAGAAGATATTGCCCAGGTAGCCGCCGAATGGGGCATGCCTGCGGTTGCGATGACCGATCACGGCAATCTTTTTGGCGCTATTGATTTTTATCGCGCGATGAAAGATGTTGGGGTTAATCCGATTATCGGGTGCGAAGTGTATTGCGCGATGGGGAGCCGGTTTGACAGAAAATCTGCGCCGGGTCTTCAGGGCAATTCGAACCATCTGGTTTTGCTGGTGAAAAATTATACGGGCTATAAAAATTTGATCAAGTTGGTATCTGCCGGGTATCTCGAGGGCTTTTATTACAATCCGCGCATAGACAAAGATTTGTTGCGCCAGCATTCGGAAGGGCTGATTTGTCTGTCGGCGTGCATCGGGGGCGAGATCCCCTATTTGATCGAACGCGAGGGATACAAAGCGGCGCAAAAGGCTGTGGAGACATATCTCGATATTTTTGGCGATGATTATTATTTGGAGATTCAGCGGCACGGCATTGATAAAGAAAAAAAGGTCAATCCCGGATTGGTCAAGCTGCACGAGGAGATGGGCGTGCCTCTGGTGGCGACGAATGATTCGCATTTTACGCGGGCTGAAGACCACGAAGCGCATGCAGCTCTTGTCGCTATTCAGACGGGTAAGACATTGGACGATCCCAAGCGCATGTGTTATCCCGAAGGCGTGTATTTTAAGTCGGCAGACGAGATGTACAAGCTGTTTCAGGATATGCCGCACGTTTTGGAACCCACGCTCGAGATTGCCGAAAAATGCAATCTGGAGATTTCTTTTGATGAATACCGCGCGCCCGATTTTCCCTTGCCAGAGAAGTATGATGCGGCCAGCGATTATCTCGGTGATCTGGCGCGCGCGGGGATGGAGGCGCGGTGCAAGCAGGTGACCTCTGAGCATGAGGAACGCCTGAAGTTTGAGTTGGACGTGATCGATCAGACGGGATATCCGGGCTATTTTTTGATTTTGCACGATTTGATGCAGTTTTCCAATGCCTCAGATATCCGCGCAGGCGCGCGTGGGTCTGCTGTGAGTAGTCTGGTGGCTTACGCACTGGGCATAACGGCTGTGGATCCCATCGAATACGGGCTGGTGTTTGAGCGATTTTTGAATCCCGAGCGGATTTCGCCGCCCGATATCGATCTCGATATCGCTGACCGCGACCGCGAGCAGGTCATCGATTACGTAGTGCAAAAATACGGGCGCGACAATGTGTGTCAGGTCATTACGTTTGGCACTATGGGCGCGAAGGGCGTGATCCGCGATGTGGGGCGGGTGTTGGACCGGCCATTTGCAGATGTCGATAGAATTTCAAAATTGGTACCCGCAGAATTGAAGATGACGCTCGATAAAGCACTCGATCAGGTGCCCGAGTTGCGTCAGATTGCCGAAGATGGGGACATGGGGCAAAAGATGATCGGCATTGGCAAGCAACTCGAAGGACTGGCGCGCCATGCGTCGATTCACGCGGCTGCGGTGGTGATTACGCCCGAGCCTGTGACCGAGTTTATGCCCGTTTACAAAGCGCCCAAGGGCGGCGAGGTGATGACGCAGTACAATATGCATCACGTGGAAGACCTGGGCTTTTTGAAGATGGATTTTTTGGGGCTTCGCAATCTGACGGTGATTGACGATGCCGTGAAGATGGTGAAGGAGAATTACGGCGTGGATGTGGATGTGGATAATTTGCCTCTGGACGATGAGGCGACCTACCGCCTGTTTGGTCGGGGGGATACGACCGGGGTGTTCCAGTTTGAAAGTGGGGGGATGAAGGGCTATTTGCAACAACTGAAGCCGGATACGATTGGCGATATTATTGCGATGAACGCGCTTTATCGCCCGGGACCGATGCAGTACATTCCCAACTACGTTGATCGCAAGCACGGGCGGGAAGAAGTGACGTATGACGACGAGAAGATGCGCCCGGCTCTGGAAGAGACATACGGCATTATTACTTATCAGGAACAGGTGCAACGCCTGTGCCGCGACCTGGCCGGATTTACACTTGCCAAAGCCGATGGCATCCGCAAAGCCATGGGGAAGAAGTTGGCCGATGTGATGGATCAGTACCGGCTCGAATTTTTAGAGGGTGCCACGGCCAATGGCGTTGAAAAAACGGTCGCAGAACAGATATGGCGAGATATCGAGGTTTTCTCGGGCTATGGGTTCAATAAGGCGCACAGTGCGGGCTATTCGATGGTGGCGTACCAGTGCGCGTATCTCAAGGCGCATTATCCGGCTGAATTTATGGCGGCTAATCTCAATAGTGAAATTGGCGATATTGAGCGTCTGGTCGTTTTGATTGAAGAATGCCGGCGGATGGATCTGGATGTATTGCCTCCAGATGTGAATGAAGGGCAGAGCGATTTTGTAGCGGCCAAAAATGAGATCCGAATGGGTATGGCCGCCATTCGCAATGTGGGGCGCAGCGCGGTTCAAGCGATTGTTGCGGCGCGTGAAGCAGATGACCCTTTTGAGTCGCTATTTGATTTTTGCGACCGCGTGGATTCTCAGGCTGTGAACAGGCGGTGTATCGAAAGTCTGATTAAAGCCGGTGCTTATGATTGCGTGCCCGGGCATCGCGCGCAGTTGCTTGAGGCTTTAGACCGCGCACTGGAGATGGCGCAATCTGTACAGATGGATCGCGCGCGCGGGCAGATTTCCATGTTTGAAATGGTCGAGATGCAAACGCAGGTCGTGAACGACCAATCGTTGCCAGAGGTTGAGGAATGGACTGAGCGAGAACGCCTCGCATACGAAAAAGATATGCTGGGCTTTTATCTTTCGGGGCATCCGCTGGAACGCTACAGAACCGATTTGGCGGAAATGGGTATGAGATCGGTAAATGATCTGGAGGGATTGCCCGATGGTGCTGAGGTTCAGATTGGAGGCGTGTTGGTCGAGGTAAAACCGCATACGACACGCGATGGTCGGCCCATGGCTTTTGGTACGCTGGAAGATTTGAGCGGCACGATTGATCTGGTGGTGTTTTCCGATAATTTTGAAAAATTGCGCGAGCAACTGCTGGTTGATGAAATGGTGGTTTTACAAGGTCGGTTTTCCGCACGCAATGGCCGGTCTTCGGTGCAGGTTGAAAATGTGATGCCTATCGAGCAGGCACGCGAGCAACTGGCCGATACTGTCAATGTGATGTTGCCGGGTGATTTAATTCGGATGGAGCCGCTTAAGTCTTTGCATACCCTGTGTCTGAAACATCCGGGCAACTGTCAGTTGCGATTGCATCTGGAATTGGAGCGCGACCATTCCACCGTCGTCCTGTCCCGCCAGGTTCAGGTGTTGCCTTCCGATGCTCTGTTGCAAGAAATTGTCGAGCTCACGGGCGGCAGAGCCAATGCATGGGTATCGACCGAAGCGGGGCGCGCTCGACGCGCGGCGAGACGCCAATCCGATGAAATGGTCTTCGAGGAGGGACTTGTAACGGCGTGATGAGAGACGAAAAGCATCCGTAGATGGACGCAGATAAACACAGATAAAAGGCGAGAGGCCGGAGGCCTCTCGCCTTTTGCGTTTTACATCTCAATCACACCCTTAATAATCCTCATACCTATTGGCGTAAATATTGAGTAACAGACCAACGAGAATCATATTTGTGATGAGGGTGGAACCTCCGTAGCTCAGGAAAGGCAACGGGAGGCCCGTGACGGGCATGATGCCAATGGTCATGCCGATGTTGACAAAAATGTGGAAGAGGAGAATGGTCGCCAGCCCGATCGCAGTCAAGCTGGAGAAGCGGCTTTTGGTCTGTACGGCAATGGACAGGGCACGCCATAAGATGAATATAAACAATGCGAGAATAAAAAAGGCACCGAGAAATCCGAATTCTTCGCATATAACGGAAAAAATAAAGTCGGTGTGTTGTTCCGGTAAAAAGGCGAGTTTGGTTTGTGTGCCTTCTAAAAATCCCTTGCCCTTGAGGCCACCAGACCCAATGGCTATTTTGGACTGAATGACCTGATAACCCGCGCCGAGTTTGTCTATATCGGGGTCGAGAAAGGTGAGGATGCGGCGTTTTTGGTAGTCGTGGAGTTTGTTTTCCCACACATAGGGTGCGGCGATAGCAACCGTGAGGTTGACCAATAGCAAGATGCTTGCGGTGAATAAACGGGGGCGTTCATAGAGAAGTATCCCAATGAGCAGGAGCACTATCGCAATCAGCATCCACGGGTGAAAGGCACATATCAGGGTGAGGGCAGGGGAAACTAAAAGAAATAGATGCGTGGGTCTGGCACCAGCCCAGAAGAGCATGGGTAGTATGAGGATGCTAAAAACCAGAGCAGTACCCAGATCGGGTTGCTTAAAGACGAGCAAGATGGGCACGAGAACGAACAATAGAGGCGGGATAAAGGCACGTACGCGGGTCAGGTCGTGGTTGGGATAGGTCAAAAAGCGCGCGATTACCAGGACGGTCATTATCTTGGCGAATTCAGAGGGCTGTATGTGAATGGGACCAATGTTGAACCAGCGCCGGTCCCCCAATTCGAGCACGAGTATCAAAAGTGTAACTGTCAGGCCATAGAGGACATACGCAAAGGCGTAAAAGAGTTTAAGGGGAATGACCATGGTGATGACCATGGCAATAAACCCGAGTAAGGCCCAGACAATTTGCTTTTCATAAATATTGCCGGCCAGGCCCAGATCCCAATTGTAGCTGGCACTGTATATGGTGGTAATACCCACACCAATGCCCAGGCATATCGCTGAGAGGAGGCCGATGTCGAGGTCGCGTCGAACAAATAGAGAAAGATTCACAACTACCTCGAAAAATGAGTGGTTACTGGTTGGTGAATACAAATAATTCGTCGGTGCGTTTTGGCTTTGGCAGCGCGTGTTCGAAATAGGCTTCGAGCGTTTTTTGTGCAATAGGCGCGGCAACACTGCCCCCCGAACCGCCGTTTTCAATAATCACGGCAATGGCAATGCGCGGGTTTTCGTCCGGTGCATAAGCGACAAACCAGGCGTGGTCTTCACCATGGGGATTTTGTGCGGTGCCCGTTTTTCCCGCAACGACAATATCGGGTAAACGGGCGCGATGACCAGTGCCGCCAGGGCTGTTGACCACATCTATCATCATGCTTCGCACTGTTTTAATCACCTCTTTCGAGAGAGGTAGAGATGTGGTTCCTCCCTGTGCGCCTTTAATCACATGCGGAGTGGGTAGCTGACCGGTTGCCAGCGCGCTTGTATAGCGCGCCACCTGAAGGGGCGTTGCCAGAAGTTCCCCTTGTCCAATGGCCAGGTTGAGCATATTGCCACCAATCCAGAAGCCGTGCCTTTGCTTGTAATAGGCGTGGTTGGGCAATAGACCGCGTGCTTCACCATCGCCTTCCGATGCGATGTCGATATTTGTCAATTCACCAAACCCGAACATAGCGGCATACCGATGCCAGTCGTCAATACCCACTTTGAGGCCGAGTTGATAAAAGAATACATCACAAGATTTGACGAGTGCTTGTCGCATGTTGATTGTTCCACAGCCTTTTTTGTTGTGACATTTAAACCGGCGATCGCCGAAAACCATGCCCCCCGTGCAGGGTCTCAGGCGATATTCATCGGCTTTGATTATGCCCATGTCCAAAGCGGCAATTGATGTGATCATTTTGAAGACCGAAGCGGGTGGATATTCGCCTTTAAGGCTGCGATTGAGCAAGGGTTTGGATGGGGCTATTTGCAAGTGCTGCCAGGCTTTGGAGTCCCGGATGGATTGTGGATGAAAACCGGGTTTGCTGACCATGGCTATGATTTCGCCAGACTGTGGATGCATGGCAATCAGGCTGCCGCGCATGCTATCTGCAAAGGCGTGTTCGGCGGCATGCTGTACGCGCCAGTCGAGCGTGAGCCACAGATCTTCACCAGAAATGGGAGGGTCTGTTTTTTCGGGGAAAATGCCCACCTCGCGTCCCTTTGCATTTACTTCGATGTATCGGACACCTTTATGACCCCGCATCCGGTCTTCAAATATGCGCTCAATACCTCGTTTTCCAATCTGATCGTCGTAGCTATATCCCCGCGTTTTCATGTGGGTATATTGAGATGCGTTGATAAGCCCGACATAGCCCAAAATATGGGGGGCTAAGACCAGGGGGTTACTGGCGTTGTGCTGCGCGTGCGAAAACTCGGTGGATCTCGCCGAGGGTGTGTCAAAGATGGGATAGCCCCTGCGGAGTTCAATTTGGATTTCTACACCTGGAAAGTCATAGCGGTTTTCTTCGATAATGGAAATGGTTTCAAAATCCACATCGAGTTTGAGTTTGACCGGGTCGTAATAATGCCGGTTATGCGATTGCAGTTTTTCTGTTATGGTTTCACAGGGCAGATCCACAATTTGCCCGAGGCGTTCGAGAAGCCCATTGCATTTGTCTTCTTCAATATTTGCCAAAAAGCGAGGGGGAATGACCGAGATGTTATAAGATGGTCTGTTATCGACCAAAATAATACCATTGCGGTCGCGAATCAGACCGCGATTGGCCTGGATGATGACGGGCTGCATGGTATTCTTTTCAGATTTGATACGATACTGTTCCCATTCGGCAATCTGCAACATATAGAGGCGAATGCCCAATATGGCAAAAAGGAATGCGATGACACCGAAAAGAATACGTGCGCGATATGCTCGAATGCCGTTATGTGTGAAGTCATTCTGCATGGGATTCAATATTGAAAAGTGAGAGATGGGTAAGGATAGACGACAATGCCGTGCCCAACGCGGCTGTATAAAGGCCTGTACCCAATCCAACGCTCAAAATTTTGAATGGTTGCAAAATAAAAAAAAAGAAAATAATATCATGTAAAAGCGTTGCTAAAAATAAAATAGCAGCCTGTGCCCGTAGAGTTTCTGCGGCGATGCTCACGCGGCTATAACCTGCAAGAAAACCAACCAGACTGTTCGCCAGAGCATTGACGCCCAAACGCGTGCCGGGGTCGTATATGTCGATGAGCAATCCCGATATAAAACCCAGTATCGTGGCTTCAATTTGCCCTCGGGTAAAAGCAATAAAAACCAGTATTATGATGACGATGTCTGGCGCAATGCCGTAAATGGCGAGGCTATTAATCCAGGATGCCTGGAGAAGCAGTGCCAGAAAAATAAGCAAAATATTGCGGGCGATAATCATTGGTAAAGCAGTGAGCGTTCCCTCATCGGAACGGATTTTAATCCGCAATTTCTCTGACGCGAATGCGGGTGCCGGGCTGCAAGCGCGATGGCCTTCGAATGCCATTCATAGATTGTAGGGCCGCAACACTGGTATCAAAAGCACGCGCTATGCTCCACAGGGTATCGCCCGTGCGTACTGTATAAAAAATGGTAGATTCCGATGTTCCATCTATTGGCACCCACAGTGTGAGGCGATCGCCTGGGTGAATGGTGCGATTGGTATCCAGATTGTTCCAGGCGCGCAGGTGCGATACCGTGATGCCTTTTCGTTTGGCAATGTCCCACAGAGTATCGCCTGTTCGCACCGTGACATTGATCTGGCGATAGCTTTTGGGGTCGGGATTGTGGCTTATATTTTTTCTTTGTGGTGCCGAGCGCGTCTGCGTTGTAGCAGACAGGCGTTGGGCGTGGGGATACATTGGAATGCTGAGAAGCTGACCGATTTGCAGGCGGCGAGGATTGGTAATGCCATTGGCCGCTTGCAGGTCGGATGCCGACACCCCCACGCGGCGTGCAATGCCCGACAAGGTGTCGCCGCGTTTGACCACGTAGTCGACGAGTTGGATTTTTTTGTGTTCTGGTATTTGCGCGTAATTGGCTCTAAATTTTGCGCCTGTGCCCTTTGGAACGCGCAAAGTATAGGCGTTTCGTCGCATGGCGGGCGGTGTATATGGGCGGCGCAGTTCGGGGTTGAGGTGTCGCAGATAGGTGTAGGTAGTGCCCGCACATTCCGCAGCCAAACGCAGATTTACAGGTTCTGTTAAGGCGACTTTGTCATAGGACATGGGCGGCTGATAGACGATATCCACGAAGCCAAAAAAAGCCGGGTCTTTGGCAATGATGACCATGGCCATGAACTTGGGTACGTGATTGCGAGTTTCTCTGGGTAATGCGCTAATTTCCCAAAAGTCTCGGGTTTTAGATCTTGCAATGGCGCGATCCATCCGGCCCTGTCCACAGTTGTAGGCCGCGACAACGAGGCGCCAATCACCAAAGTAGGTGTATAGATGATTGAGGTGTCGCGCAGCAGCTCGTGTGGATTTTTCGGGGTTCATACGATCGTCGATATAGGTGTTGCGCCGCAGGCCATAGAGCAAGCCAGTGCGGTACATAAATTGCCACATGCCCAGGGCGTATGCACGCGAGAGTGCACGGGGATTAAATCCGCTTTCGATCATGGCTTTGTACGCGAGGTCCAAAGGCAGGCCCTGTTCTCGGAAAACTGTCTGGATCATGGGCAAATAGGCGGTGGAGCGAGATAGACTGCGTTCAAAGAAGTCGCGCTTTACCGTGAGGAAATATTGGATATAAGCCATGACTTCGGGTGTCAGGTCAATAGGTACATCAGCTTGCCCTGCCAGTACTCTTATTTTTAGTTCTCGATAGTGCGGATGATGCAACAAGTCGGCAACCACAGATTCGGGAAGGGCATTGAGCAGAGTTGCAAGCGGTGTATGTGGCGGTATGGGCGCACGGGACAGAATCGCGTAATAGCGTTCGAGTGTGAAACGCATGATCGCGGTCCATTTGGCGGCTGTATTCGGTTCGGCAACAAAACGATGGCGCAACATGTGCGCTGCCGTATCGAGCAAAGCTCTTACGCGAAGAGAGTGGGTTTCGACCGCGGCTTTTTGAAGCAGGTCATAGAGACGATCGCCCTCGGGCTTGATCTCTTCTATAGGAGGCTTTATTTGTATAATTGGTTCTGCAACTTTTGCTGGTTCTGTAACTGCTGGTATAGTTACAGGAGCGGGTGCAGGTGCCAGGGGCGTGCGTGCGGTCGTAGCGCAACCGGCCAAAATTAGAACTGCAACGAGACAAAGGTTATACCGGATGGCAGTCTTCGCGTTATTGAGAAACGTTTGCCTGTACAATGAATGCTGTTCCATAGCCTTTCCTTGTTACCTCCTCGAGTAATAATTCTGCATCGTTGCGCGTCTGGAAGTTGCCGACGTGCACCTTAAAATAAGGGGGTTCAAAATCTATAAAAACATCGTCGCGAGCCAGTTGAATACGTGCTTGCATTTGTACATTTTCCGCTGAACCTCGCGTCGATGACGAAAAGATCTGAACTCGAAAACCCGGTGTGGCAGCGCTTTCGGGTTGCACAACGGAGATTTGTGTGCGAATCACATAAGCGTCGGGAAAGCCCAGTGTCCTGATGGCGTCGCGCAGTATTTCCGCTGATTTGGGCGTTTGGTTGTTGCCTGCTTGAATTTTGTAAAGTTGGATATCTGGGTCGAAGTGAATATATGTCAGGACCTGAGCATCGCGCTGAATTTGTTCGCGCAAGGCTTCTGCCCGGTCGCGATCGCGAAGGGCCGCAACTTGCACGCGAAAGCCCTCAATTTGTGATGCTTCCACAGGAGATATTGCCTCGGTGCGTGCAGGTGCTTGCAACACCACATCGTCGTCCATGAGGGTCTGCGGGTCAAATTCTTCTCGCGCTACCGCTGAATCAGCGATCGCTGATTCAGCCATCGGTAAATCAACCGGGGGGGCGAGTTGAGGCTGCTGTGCGACACAGCCGAT
The DNA here is from genome assembly GCA_022821275.1 of Candidatus Latescibacterota bacterium. Classification (GTDB taxonomy): domain Bacteria; phylum Latescibacterota; class UBA2968; order UBA2968; family UBA2968; genus VXRD01. The sequence goes on from JAJEDY010000019.1 coordinate 30,240, forward strand.
CAGACATACGACAAATAACACAGACAATAAGATTTTTTTTCTCGCCATTTTGTCCCCCACGGGTAATTGTCAGTTTCGTTTTTAACTTTCACCCGTGCCATCTACATTTGCCTCACTGTCCAGACATGACACTCACATAATTTACCTTCACACTTTAAGAATGCATGCAAAAATTGTCAATAACTTATATAGCGTAATTTGTCGAAAAATGCTCTATTTTCCCCAATATCTTGTATATCTTGTGCAAAATAGATTGCGAGGTATAAAGTCGCTTAATGATGGATTAAACTGCGATTCTACTTTCCAAACCATCGCTCAAATATTTCTGAGTAGTTGCCTTTTGCCACGCCTTTTTCCGTTATGATCGCGGTGACGAGGTGGTTGGGGGTCACGTCGAAGGCGGGATTGTACACATGGATGCCGTTGGGCGCGGTTTGCCGGCCCATACCGTGCGTGATTTCTTCTTTTTTTCGCTCTTCAATGGGAATTTGCGCGCCAGTATCGCGTTTCATGTCAATGGTAGATAAGGGTGCGGCCACGTAAAAAGGCACCTGGTGCGCTTTGGCTAAAATAGCCAGTCCATAGGTGCCGATTTTATTTGCGACGTCTCCATTTTTGGCAATGCGATCTGCACCGACAACGATGCTGTCGATGTTTTTTTCGCGCAGCACCGTAGCGGCCATGCTATCGCATATCACGGTGACATCTACGCCGCTTTGATTCAGTTCCCAAGCAGTGAGACGTGATCCCTGTAAGAGCGGACGGGTTTCGTCGGCATAGACCGCGACTTGTTTGCCTGCTTCAACGGCGGCGTAAACCACTGCGAGAGCCGTGCCGTAGTCAGCCGTGGCCAGGCCTCCTGCATTGCAGTGGGTCAATACTGTCGCTTGCGAAGATAGCAATTCGGCACCATTGCGACCAATCTCGCGGCATATCCTTTTGTCATCTTCAAAAATTTCATGGGCTTCTTTGAGCAGGTGATCGCGTTTTTCTTCGGGTGATTGGCCCTCTGTTTTGGCGAGGACTTTTTTTTGACGGTCGAGTGCCCAAAAGAGGTTGACGGCTGTGGGGCGCGTTTGCGCCAGTTTTTGAATGCGTTCTGCGACATGCCGATCAAAGTCGGTATTCCGCGCTATGGCTTCTTGCGCTGCAATTACGACGCCATATGCAGCTGCTACACCAATGGCTGGCGCGCCGCGTACCCTCAAGCTGACGATGGCTTCTGCCACCGTGCCGACATCGCGGCAAGTGATGAATTTGTAATCTTCGGGCAATAAGGTCTGGTCGATGAGACGCAGGGTATCATTTTCCCAGGTGATGGTTGGAACGGGCATTGGCCATCTCCAGTTGTCACAGGTCGCGGATTAAATTATCCATTAATACGTCGTCTTCAATGTGCTCTATTGGCGCATCGCGCCACAGGCGTTCCAGACCGTAAAATTGACGCGATTCTCTTTGAAAAATATGTACGACAATGTCGAAAAAGTCGATCAGTACCCATTTCCGTATATCATATCCTTCGACCTGATAGGGATGCTGCCCGTCTGCCTTAAGCCCCTCGATTACCGCATCGGCCAGGGCGCGAACATGTACATCGGACGTTCCCGTGCAAATGATAAAGTAATCGACAAAGTCGGCTGTTTGGCGCAGATCAATGGCAATGAGATCTTCGGCTTTGCGCGATAGCAAATGTTCAATACAGGCACTGCGGACGATTTCGGTGGTATCTGACAAATGAACGCCCTCTTTTCACTTTAATATTTTTAGCCCTTGATAATCGCGCCCAATAATGACGGTAACTTCCTCAATGCGAAAGGGATCGGGTGTTTTTTGCTGGATCACATTGGGCGTGCCGAGGACATTGGCGACTTGTTGGGCATATTCTATTTTTCCCATGCGGTCTATGACAATGGTCTCGGGAAAGTTAAAATTTTCAGCATTGCCCAGAGTCATGACGTCTATACCGAATTCGCGTAGTTTTTGCCCGATCTCGTTGGCAACGCCGCCCGTGCCACAGCCATTGAGAATTTCAACGCGAATATTGTGAGAGACCTGGGGGACGTCGGAGACGACAGCAGGTGCTGTTTGCGGTTCCCAAAAGGTTTTTGCCGCAAAGACCAGACAGGTGATGAGCAGGCCGCCGATAATCCATAACCATTTCATGTTGGTCAATATAACAATAAAAAAAACAATAAAGAGAAAAAAAAGAGGCGCCAGCCTCACGCGCTGGCGCCCCCTATCTGTTCATGTCAGGCCCTTAATAGCGCCTGTACTTGTCGTTGTAATAATAGGGATAGCCATAGCCATTGAAGGTGCTGAATCCAAATTCGATGCGAATATTGGGCTTGGGTTGATACAAAAGACTGACATTGGGAACGACGACTTGAACACCACCCGGTGAGGTCGAACCGTAGCGCGTATTGCCCGACATTTGATTGACCAGACCGACTTGCGCTTTGACGATGAGCGGTTTGGATATCTGGTAGGTGATGTCGTTGAGATAATACTGGTTCAGACCACCGCCGTATCCCGAACTGTAACTGACCCCAATGGTGTGGTTAAATTTGAGCTTTTTCAGGTCGAACAAACCGCTGGTGGTTTTTAATCCGTTCACGAGGTTCTCACCAGCGAGCGGGATTTTGTTTTGCGGCTGAATGCCAATTTCTGCCCGTGCCTGCGTCGCAATCAAGGCTACAACTGCAAGTGTACAAATCCATTTGAGCATGTGTAAACCCCCTTTCCAGTATAAACAGGATACAGAATCTGAGATGAGATGTCAAGTGTTCTGTTTTTTAGACACCTGAGCCTATGTGTATGTTCCACAACGATTACAGAGGCATCAACAACGACCATTACATTCGATCCGCATCACGGGCATTTAGAATGCTCGAAGGTTGAACGCGGGTTTCCGTCGCTTTCTTGCGCTCGCGAACTCTGTGCAGCCACTCTTCAACTGAAGGTCGCGATGCGATTCGTTCCAACTCTTCGCGGAGAAATGCTTGCATGGACTGACGTTGACGGGCAGCGCGGACAGCAAGTGCATCGTGTACATCTTCTGGCACGTCTTCTATAGTGATTTGTACTGGCATAAGATTTATCCTCCTGAAGTGTGATTATTTCACGTCTTCCATCAATTTTGCAAAATCATCAAAGAGATAATCGGCATCGTGCGGACCGGCGGAGGCTTCGGGGTGGTATTGGACGGAGAAGGCGGGCAGTTCGCGGTGGCGCAGGCCCTCGAGGGTGTTGTCGTTGAGGTTGATGTGGGTGAGTGCTACGACTTCCTGGTCGAGGGTGTTGAGATCCACGCAGAAACCGTGATTTTGTGCGGTGATTTCGACTTTGCCCGTGCTGGCGTGTTGTACGGGCTGGTTGGCGCCCCGGTGACCAAATTTGAGTTTGTACGTTTTTCCTCCCAGTGACAGGCCGAGAAGCTGATGGCCCAGGCATATGCCAAAGGTGGGGCGTTCGCGGATCAATTTTCGGATGTTTTCGACCGCATAGGTCACGGGTTCTGGATCGCCCGGGCCGTTGGATAAAAAGATGCCGTCGGGATCGATTTCGAGGAGTTGCTCTGCGGGCGTATCGGCGGGAAAAACAGTTACATCGCAGCCGCGGTCAACGAGGTAGCGCAAGATGTTGTGTTTGATGCCAAAGTCGTAAGCCGCCACGCGGTATCTGGTGTTTTGTCGCAGGTGTCTGGTCTGACCGGTTTTGAGATCGCAAAGGCCCTCATCCCAGTGGTAGGGTTCTGTGCAAGTGACGTTTTGCACGAGGTCGCGGCCGATTAGGCCGGGGAAGTCGCGCGCTTTTTGAACGAGGCTATCGGTATCGAGGTCAATGGTTGACAGCACGCCTTTCATTGCGCCTTGCCGGCGGATGTGTCGTACGAGGGCGCGGGTGTCGATGCCCTCAATGCCGGGTATGTCGTGTTCTTTTAGAAAGTCGCCGAGGGCGATGGTCGATCGCCAATTGCTGGGATATGAACAGTATTCTTTGACCACAAAGCCAGAGACCTGGGGTTTTTGCGATTCAAAGTCAGATGGGTTGATGCCGTAGTTGCCGATGAGTGGATAGGTCATGGTTACGATCTGGCTGTTATAAGACGGATCTGTGAGGATTTCCTGATATCCCGTCATGCTGGTGTTGAAGACAACTTCCCCTTCGCATTCAATGTCTGCGCCAAAGGATGTTCCTTTGAAAATGGTGCCGTCTTCCAATGCGAGAATCGCTTCCATGAATGTTGTTCCTTTACTGTTTGTGCGTCACTTGACCGCCTAATATCGTCATTGTGGCCCGGCCTTTTAATGACCATCCGTGAAAGGGCGTGTTGCGCGATTTGGATTTGAATTGATTGGCATCTACAATCCATTCGAGATTGGGATCGATGACTGTTATATCAGCGGGTTTGTCAGGGGAGAGGCTACCGCCTTCAATGCCGAGGATGCGCGCGGGTTCTATGGTGAGTTTGGCAATTGTATCTGAAAGGGAGAGCAGGTCGGTGTGGACGAGTTTGGTGAAGATGACGCCGACAGCGGTTTCAAGGCCAAGGATACCATTGGGTGCGCTGGTAAATGCACCCAATTTTTCTTTTATCGTGTGTGGCGCGTGGTCTGTGGCGAGTGCGTCAATGGTGCCGTCCTGTAAGCCAGCGATCACGGTTTTTCGGTCTTCACAGGAACGCAGTGGCGGACTCATTTTGCCTGCTGTGCCGAGGATGCGCACGTCCTCATCGGTCAATGCGATGTGATGAGGAGAGGCTTCGCAAGTGACGGGCAGGCCCTCTGCTTTGGCTCTGCGCACGAGTTCGGCGGCGCGTTTGACGCTGAGGTGCAGAATGTGGAGACGCCCCCGGGTTTGGCGCACGAGTTCAATGTCGCGCGCGTTCATGGCGGCTTCGCCTTCGGCGGGCATGCCTTTCAGGCCCAGTTCGCGGGAAACCTCGCCTTCGTGCATGTGTCCGCCGCGCGTGAGTTCAAAGACTTCGGAGTGGGGGTAAACCGCAAAATCGTTGGCGGCTGCGCGCTCCAAAAGTTGGCGCATCAGGGCTTCGGATTCAATGGGGAGGCCATCGTCGGAAAATCCAACAGCGCCTGCTTTGAGCAGGGCATCGGTATCGGTGAGTTTTTCGCCCTGCATTTTTTGGGTTGCACAGGCGATGGGATATACGCGGGCATCTGCCGATTTTGCCTGTTGGACGATGTATTGGACAATTTCTGGGCTGTCCATCGGAGGTTCTGTATTGGGCAAACAGGCTACAGATGTGAAGCCTCCGGCGGCAGCGGCTTCACATCCTGTTTTGATGGTTTCTTTTTCTGGGAAACCCGGATCGCGCAGGTGGACGTGCATATCGATGAGGCCGGGTACGACGATCTGGCCTGAGACGTCGATGGCCCTGGCACTTGCGGCGATATGCGGTTCAATGCGCGCGATGCGACCGCGCTGGATGAGCAGATCGGCTATTCCATCGCGATTGTTAGCCGGGTCGATGATGCGACCGTTTTTGAGCAGGATATCGGGCATTGGAAAGGTTGTAAATATCCTCGCTCAATCTGCGAAAACGGATTCGGGCACGCGGTCGCGGTAGGCTTCGATGGGCGGTAAATTGCCGTCGGCTTCTGTTTCGAGGGGGCGCAGCCCGGTCAGGATTTCGAGGTCGTCGCGGATGTCGGCCTGTGCCAGATAGGCTTCAGAGGCTTCGACTTCACCCAGGTCGAGCGTGTTGGGGATCCAGAGTACGCGGGCGTCTTCTGGCGCGATGAGGCCAATGGATTCGAGGGCGATGTCGAGGACTTCGGCGTCCGTGTCGCAGTGGAGTGGGACCGCTCCTGCTGAAACGTGTTGCCCGGTGATGACATTGGTATAGGTGGCGTGATAGTCGATTTTATCGACGAGACGCCTGGTGGCAAATTCGGCCATGCCGATGCCGGTGGCGTTGCCGTGCGTGGCTTCGGTGAGATCGCGCACAAAGATGCGCAAGACGCGCGGGGTTTCGTCGCCCATTGCGAGGCGGTCGTTGCGTTTGCGCCCGATGACGTTGGTGTCCATGCCCGAGCCGGAGATGTTTTTACCCATTTCGTCGATGATGAGCAGATCGACATCATCGAAGGGCAGCGAGGGACACCACTCTTTGGATTTTGCCTGAAGTAATTTTTCTCGTTCTTCAAATTCTGCCGCGGGAATGGCTTCGATCAGTGCGGTTTCGTCATAGCCGTTTTCAAGGGTGGCCACGCCAAAGGTAATGGGTATTTCCTCGCGCACGACTTTGCCGACTAAGCGCACGATTTTGTCAAAGGAATGGTGGATGATGGCGCGGTGATACACCGAAGCACCTTTGTGTTTGCCCAGGCCTATGAGCATCATTTTCATCAGTCCGCTTTCAATTTCACCGGCAAATCCCGTATGTGGTTTGACGCGGTTGACCACAATGACGTGATCGGCTTCGGATGCGTGTTTGTCAAAGTAGATGGGCATGCCGAAATCCGATACGCCAATCTGAATGACGTCCATCGACGATTTGATCGGGCAACCCATGGTGCCTTCGGTGATGCCATATCCGGCCAGGACCTGGGTTTGTCCTTCGGCTGTGCCTCCGCCGTGCGATCCCATTGCGGGCACGATGTAGGGAACAGCGCCAATGGCTTTCATTTCTTCGACGATGGTTTTGATGATGGTGTCGATATTGGCGACGCCACGGCTGCCCGCGGTTATGGCGACGGTTTGACCGGGTTTGATCACAGAACTGGGATTGATTTTTGCGATTTCATCGCGCACGGTGCCAGCGATGTCATCGACGCGAGGGGCGTCGAAGTGCTGGCGAATGCGGAACATTTGCGGGTAAGTCGGCATGGTTTATCCTCCTGTTGTGATTGCTATCACATGGATTCTTCGTAAAGGGCGATTACGTCTTTTATCGTTGTTTTGCGCGGGTTGATCTGGATATTGCCGCTTTTCATCGCGTCTTCGGCCATGACCTGGATACCTTCGGCTTTTGCACCGGCTTCGCCCAATGTGGCGGGAATGCCCACGTCTTCGGATAGATTTTGTACGGCTTCTACCGCGAGAACAGATGCGTCAACAGCGCTCAATCCATTGACATCTTCGCCCATGGCAGCGGCGATGTCGGCGAATTTCTCCGGGCAGGCATAGCGATTGTAGGTCATGATGCGGGTGAGCAAGATCGAGTTGGCAATGCCGTGTGGCACGTCGTAGTGACCGCCGACTGGATGCGACATGGCATGTACGTTTCCCAGGCGCGTTTGCGAGAATGCGAATCCGGCCATGGTGCTGGCGATGAGCATATTTTGCGTGGCTTCGTGGTTGTGGTCGCTGTACGCAGCTTGTCGCAGGTTTTGAGAGATGAGGCGGATGGCGTGCAGGGCCATGCCTTCAGAGATGGGATTGGACATCAGCGACACGTATGATTCAATGGCGTGTGTCAATGCATCCATTCCGGTCGCTGCGGCAATGGGCAGCGGCAATGCGACGGCCATATTGGCATCGAGGATGCCCACATCGGGAATGACATAGGGACCTGCGACGGTGCCTTTGAAGTGGTTGTCGTCGGTAATGACGGCAAAGGGCGTGACTTCGCTGGCTGTGCCATAGGTGGTGGGGACGCACAGGAGAAAAGGGATGGGGCCGGGAACGGGTTTTGCACCGATAAAATAATCGGTGATTTTTCCCCCGTGATTGATGAGTACACCGGAGGTTTTGGCCACGTCCATTGAGGATCCCCCGCCAATGGCGAGCAGGAAATCGCAATTTTCCGATTGGTATTGCGCGGCACAGGCCTCGACATTGCGGATGGGTGGGTTGGGTTCAACGCCGTCGTAGATGCTGTAGGCGATGTGTGACTCGTCGAGTATTTCTGTAACGCGCGCGACAACGCCAGCCTGGACGAGGCCCCTGTCGGTGACGATTTGTGCCTTTTTTACTTGCTGTTCGTTTAAAATTTGGGGGATGTTGCCAATAGTCCCTCGCCCCATGATGAGGCGCGTGGGACCGTGGTAACTAAAGTGATCTTGAAACGCCACGAGTAAACTCCTCTGCGATTTTTATTTTTCAATAGTAGTTTAAAAAAGAAAATGTTTTTTGATGGTATTGTCAATGAGATAAAAAGACACTTTAAGGGTCTTAGAACGATGTGCCGAGGCGGACGTAGTAGCCGACGCCTTCTGGGTCGGTGAATCGGTATGCCACGCCGAGGCGGTAGCAGATTGCCGAATAGAGGATGTAATAGTCGATGATAATCTCGGTGCCGGCTGATAGGAGTGGGCGAGATTGCGATGTGTCGCGCCCATAGGTGTTGGCGGCGTCGGCGAAGAATGTCCAGAAGATGCGGTTGTAATGTATCGGCCACGCCCGCAGGCCGCGGTTCTCCAATGCGAGGGGGGCGCGGTATTCCAGCGATGCAGACCAGGCGTGCTGTCCCGACCGCGTCGATGTGTCGTATCCTCGCACTGGAAAAGTGATCGACTCAGCGCCGCCGATGTCGAAGTAGTCGCTACCCGGACCTCGAGATGCGCCAGCACTCGCGCGAAGTGCCAGGACGGGTGCCGCGAATTGGCGGCCCGGAAGCCAGTGTGGTAGTCGCGCATAGGTCCTGACTGTGCCTCTGATGTCATCTATGGAGCGGTCGTTTGAGGCGCGAGAGAGGTCGTGGCGTCGTCTGACGCGGACGGAGAACGATGTGCCGGTCGCCTGTCCCATCTGAAAGGCGGATGAGCGCGCATTGGTGGCGGAGAAACGCACTGATAGTTCGCCCAGGGTGCTGCGCGGATCGTCGAGTCGGAACCGATGGGTTTTTCGTAGCGCGGAGTCCAGTGCCTCTCGATCCTCTCGCACGAGTCCGCCGGAGACTGTGAATGAGACACTGCTACGCGCCTTTGGTTTTACCAGCGTTATTGCTCCTGAGGCACGGCGTTCCCGCTCGAGGACGAAGAAGGTTTCGGTTGGGGCATCGGTACTCTCCTGGTATAATCTGGCGCCGTCTTCGTCCCAGTCTTGCGACAGCGATAAACCGAGCGAGGGGTTCCCCAGGCCGTAGTAGCGGTAAGATAAATCGCCTGCTGCTCTTTCGTCAGAATACGATCTAACTGGCAGGAAGATGCGAGCGCCGACGGTGTATGAGTGGCGGCGTACGAGGTCGATTCCGGAGGTGCGAGCGCCTATGGTTGTACCGAGTACTCTGGTGCGGCGTATCGCTGTTTCTCCCTTGCGGTGAGCGGGTACTGCTATGGGGTGATTCCATATGGGTTCCCAGTAGTAGGGGCGCAGGGTCGCAAGAGGAGAGTACGCACGCACTGGCCCTTTTGCGCGTCCGCGTGGTCTGTTGGCGACCTCGGCAGTGGTGTGTGTCGAGTCCGCGCGAGGCGCGGGTGGTGCAGCAATGGGTTTGAATGGAATCCGTTCTATCTCCCAGCCATCGACGTGGTAAGCCGAGAAGTAGAGCCAGTGTCCCGATGGATCGATGCTGGGGTACGCCGCCCCTGTGCGGAGATTGGTCAGCATGACGGGGGGCGCGATATGTCCGTTATCGACTTTTGCCGCGAGTATGTTCGGGATGCCGCTGCGATCAGACGCCCAGACCAACCACTGGCCGTTGGCGCTCCAGGATGGGGCGAAGTCGAGGGCGCGGTCGCGGGTCACTTCGCAGATGAGGTTGCCATGTGTATCGAGGAGGACGATGTCGTGGTGCCCTCGGGTCCAGCGGGTCGCCACGATCCATTGGCCATCGGGTGAGATTGCCGGATGCGCCCAGTGGATATCCGGGTCGGGAGGGACCAGCATTTCGATGGCACCGTTGCCGAGATTGACTCGCGCCAGCCCGCTGGTTCCCCCTCCTTCGGCGACTGCGACTGCCCAGCCTGTGGGGCTGACCGATGGGGCGGTTAAGCGGGCGCGCGTTGTGATGCGTCGCACATCACTGCCCGGCGTTACGCGGTAGAGATCTCTAAACTTGCGGTAGCGACCGGCAAATTCATATTGCGCGAAGATGATGTTTCCATCGGGGGTGAAGGCAAATGTGGTGCTGCCGTTGGTCAGGGTTACGGTCGATTCGCCACTGCCATCTAATCTGGTTGATACCAGTTTGGCATCTGACCGGCCATCTGATCGGATGTAGTACAGTGTTTTGCCATCGGGAGATACTTTTGGGTGGTATGCATAGCGGGCGCCGCGGGTCAGTGCCTCTGGCTCGGTGATTGCACCGAATCTGGCGAGGCGGATGTCCAGTTCCGCCACTGCTGCCCGCTGTGTATCTGCCCACGCTTTCCACTCGTTCGTCAAGGTGGTGCCAAAGGTGCTGCGACCAGCGGCATCGAGGCGGTAGGGGATCCACTGTTTTTCCACTGCTTTGACGAAAGCTATCATGTGGTCGTGCCCGTATTTTTGTATCAGGTGTTCGAAGAAGAGCGATCCGTAAGCATAAGCACGGGTGCCACCCGGCCACTGGGGCGAGTTGCCACCCGCCTGGTCGATGGACTCGAACCGCCCTTCGAGAGCCGCTGTTCGCAGGACCATTTTGTGGAATGTTCCATGAACGCGCCCGGTGCCGGTCAGTGCGGATTCGTACCAGACGGCAATGCCTTCGCGCACCCATCGCGGTGTGGCACCTGCGGGGAATGATAAGAAGGGTACCGGCACTCTCCCAAAAGGCTTGTGCAACAAGCTATAACGGCCCGGGCGGTCAATGTGGAAGATGTGGGTCAGTTCGTGTACAATGACGTTTTCCAACCGATCGTTGTAATAAGCGCGTCCGAAAGAGTCGATAGGTGGGCGGGCGTAGATGGTGATCCGGTTCGAGGGCCACACACCCGCGAAGCCGTTCGAGGTGTCGATGTGATCGGTTAGTACGAGGTCGATTATCCCGCGTGGCGCGTCGATGAATTGTTCGGATAGCCGGGCATGCGCCCATTCTGCGTACTCCGCTGCCCTGCGTCCCATGTCTTCGAGATGTGCGGGAAATGTGACGCGGAAATGTTCTGTATCGAGCGTGCGCCACGATTCGTCCGGCGCAATGCGTTGCGCCGATGCAGATGCCGTGTAGATGGCGATGACGGTGAGTACCGCTTTTATCCCTATACTAATCCTTGATTTCATCGTTGAAATATTAAAAATTGTGGAAGCCGTGTCCCGAGCCGGGGAACCAGATGAGGTCTATGACCATTCCGACGCCAATGCCGGTGCAGTAGCCAATTACTGTGCCGTAGAAGAAGGGTTTTGCGCGTTCGTAGAGGCGAGGACCGCCAAAATGGACGATGAGGAGTTTGGCTGCCCAGACCATGAGTATGCTCAGGGCGTAATAGCGCGGTCCCGTTGTGTATTGAAATGCGAGGCCGAGGGGATGCAGCGGCCAGCGGGGAAACCAGGTGCGCAGGCCCGCCAATAATGCGGCTATGCCCGCTCCGAGGAGCCAGATGCCGAGTTTTTGGGGGTCGAAAGATGTTTTTTCTGTTTCGCCCAATGCGCGCCCAATTCCGCCAAAAATACCCAGTGGTCCTTCCCAGAGTGTCCAGGAACGCAGGAAGAGCGCGGAGTCGCGATAACAATAGTAGATGATGGTGGCGGCACAGACAAAGAAGCCCATGGTGAATGCGAGAAAGACGACGGCACTCGTCCAGTGTTTGCCGCGTTCTGCAGGTACGTCGTCCATGGCTTTGAAGTGGTGGGGCAATACTTGCATGGTTTGAATGCGCCCGCCGCCGTAGAATACGCCGCTGTTGACCAGGTGCATTGCGGTCATTTCGCGGGTCGATAGGGTGGCTGTGCCGAGAATTGCGTTGACAAAGCCCGATCCTTTGATCCATACGGGGAAGAGGTAGCCAAATCCGCTGGCGGCAATAAATTTGGAGGTTGCAAAATACGCGATGAACATCAGTAACAGATGGACAATTGCAAGGGAGAGCGACATGCCCAGGGATATGAAAAAGCTACAGAGGTACAACACGGAAATAATCAGGCCGATAACGGCAAAGCGGTAAGAGATGGGACCATCGCCGCGGTTGCCTTTTAAGGCGGTTTTTGCGACATGTATCAGATGTCGTCGCGCGATCCATACGGACCAGACGACGAGTACGGTCATTGCGCCGTGGCTTTCGAGGTTGACGATTTCTCCACCTTTGGCAACTTGTCCTTCTAAACCGACTGTGAAACCCGTGCGGTTGATGACGCCCATTTTGACTACGGCGAGGAGGCCAAAGAACCAGAAGCTGAACAGAAGATCCAGACTGCACAAATATCCGAGGCCGATGACCAGGGGTAAGACGCGCAAATAGACGGGTGGAAAGCTCTGTGCAACGGTCATGGATTTGGTGTTGATGCTGTCAAATAGCGTGATGCGGGGTACGTTGGGAAACCAGAAGTTGATGATGTTCCATCCAATGATGCCTGCGGTCCAGGCAAAGCCAGCCCAGAAGACGGGATCGCGGAAAATTTTGGGCAATGCGCGGCCTTCGCCAAAGCCCTCCATGAGGTCCATGGGGAAGTTGACAAGTGGATAGGTCAAGCGCTCGGCATCTGCCCATTGGCGGTGAAAGATGGCGATGACAAAAAATCCGGCGGCCATGAAGGCGAGGACGCCAGAGAACCACCATAAGACGGAGGGTATCCAGCCCGTCCAGGGGACGTATTCTCCCGTGTGTAGACCGAAGTAGAAGCGGTCCATGATCCAGGGCGTGGGTTCGGGAAATGCCCAGTGGGGCAGTTCGTCTAAGAATAATTCTGCCCAGCGGTTTTCTGGAGATGCAAAAAAATGAGGTGCGGGCAACGCGCCGATAAAATATCCCATCCAGCCGACGCCGGGCATCATGCCCACGATCCACATGGTGGCAAAGATGACCATCATTTCATGGCGCGTGAGCACAGATTGGGGCGCGATTCGGGCGATGATCATGTTGATCACGACCCAGAGGAGGAATCCCAGGATGAGGGCGACGGGAAAACTGGATTTGACCATCGATCCCGCGTGGAGTACGATTTCGAGGACATTTTGAGAATAGGCCATCAGACCAGCGGTGAGCAGGCCAAGGAGGATGGATCGTCCGGTGATACGCGGGGATTCGGTCGGTTGGGTTTGGGGATCGGGTTGCGATATAGCCATTTTGTGCTCCGTATTTAGAATGCGCGTTAATATACGATGCTCGAATAGAGGTGTCAAACGCATGGGGTTGTGTTTGTGAATTTGTGATGTTGGGGTTATTATGAGGGAGTTAGGGGCAGGGAACTGGGAACTGGGGATTTCACACTTCATAACTTTCTTATGGCACGCAAAGATATTCGAACCATTTCGATTTTTTGTGCGAAATGTAAAACACTGCTGTACAAATACCGCAAGGGTGGGCGAGGCGGGTTGGTGAAGTGCATGGTGGAGCGAATTGCCGAAGACCATACCCGGGGCGATATGAAATGCCCAAAATGCGGACAGGCGTTTGCGAGGTTCAGGATGTATGGCGGACAGGCCGCGCACAAAATTATACAGGGGAAGATTTTTACGAAGGGTATGAGTAGGCGGTAAAAAAAGGAGCGAAAGTACGATGGCTGAATTTGTCGCGAATTACGATGAAGATAAGGTGCCCGATTACACGTTGCCCGATCCGTTGATTTTTGAAGGTGGGACGAAGGTGGAAAACCCGACTTTGTGGGAAAGACGGCGGGCAGAGATTTTGTCTTTGTTTGAGACACAGGTATATGGCAAGATGCCGGGTGTAGCGGCGGGCATGCATTTTGAGACGCGGTTTGTGAATGGGGATGCGTTGGATGGGGTGTGTAAGGAAGTTCGCGTTTGCTTTTCCGCAGATGCGGAGCCGAGGATGGATATTTTAATTTTTCTGCCAAAAGACGCCGTTGGTCCCGTGCCGTTGTTTGTGGGATTGAATTTTGGGGGGAATCACACCGTTCATCCCGACCCCAGAATCGCGTTGTCCGAGCAATGGATGCGCTCGAAGACGGCGGGCGTTGTAGATCATCGGGCGACGGAAGCTGCGCGCGGTAAGGCTGCGAGCAGGTGGCCTGTGGAGAGGATTTTGGCAAGGGGCTATGGTCTGGCTACGATTTATTGCGGCGACCTGGATCCGGATTATGACGATGGGTTTCAAAATGGCGTGCATCCGCTTTTTGATAGGCAAAATACTGGGGATGACTGGGGGGCTATTGGCGCGTGGGCGTGGGGATTGATGAGGGCGATGGATTATTTTGAGTGCGATGAGGCGATTGATCACGCGCGGGTTGCCGTGATGGGGCATTCGCGATTGGGCAAGACAGCGTTGTGGGCTGGCGCACAAGACGAGCGGTTTGCTCTCGTGATTTCAAATAATTCAGGATGTGGGGGTGCCGCGCTTTCCCGACGTCGATATGGCGAAACTGTGGGGCGGATTAATACCAGTTTTCCACACTGGTTTTGCGATAATTTTAAGCGGTATGATGAGCGCGAGGACGATTTGCCCGTTGACCAGCATTTGGTCATTGCTCTGATGGCGCCTCGCCCGGTTTATGTTGCCAGTGCCGAAGAAGATAGGTGGGCGGATCCAAAGGGAGAGTTTTTGGGCGCGAAAAATGCCGATGCGGTTTATCGTTTGTTGGGAACAGATGGTCTGAATGCTGAAAATATGCCGCGCGTTCACGAGCCGATTATGAGTCGAATAGGATATCATATTCGCGCAGGTGGGCACGATGTGACGGATTACGACTGGGATCGGTATATGGATTTTGCCGATACACACTGGCAGTGAAGTTCGACTTAAAAGGAGAAGGGAATAGCTATGGCAACTCAAGCAGAGCGATCTTACGCGCTTAAAGCTGTGCCGGGATTTTATTCGACGTATTCGGGTATTCAGATTGCGGCGCAGACGTCGGATAATGCGAGCGATGAAGATTTGCAATTTATGCAGCAACTCGGCGTGGAGTGGATGATGGTCGGCGTTGACGACCAGGAGAACCAGAATGCCGATTATTACAAGGCGTTGAAAGACAGGTTCGCAAAATACGGTTTGCAGATTTATCGCATTGCGAATCGCAGTGTACACAATATGCCCGAAGTGACCTTGAATTTGCCGGGGCGCGATGAGAAGGTCGAGGAATTTATCACTTTTATTCGCAATCTGGGCGAGGCGGGTATTCCGTACAATACGTATGCACACATGGGTAATGGGATCTGGAGTTCGGGGCGCACAACGCGGCGCGGGGGCATGGATGCGCGGACGCTCGATATCGAGAATGCTACCGGACATTGGGACGGTCAAATTTTTGAAGGTAAATTGACACATGGGCGGGTGTATAGCGAGGATGAGCTTTGGGAGAATTACGAATATATGATTCGCAAGGTCGCGCCAGTTGCCGAAGAATCAGGCGTTTATATCGGTATTCATCCCGATGATCCTCCCGTGTATTCTCTGGGCGGGATTCCGCGCTGTATGTTTGGCAATTTTAAGGGGTACAAGCAGGCGATGGATATTGCAGATAGCCCAAATATTGGGGTTTGTTTGTGCGTGGGGTGTTGGCTCGAAGGGGGTAAAGAGGGCATGGGCGTGGATGTGATTGAGGCTATTCACTATTTTGCCAGCCGCAAGAAGTTGTTTAAGGTGCATTTTCGCAATGTTTCAAATCCGATGCCAGAGCCGTGGGCAGAGACATTGATTGATGATGGGTACCAGGATATGCATGCGGTGATGAAAGCACTGCGGGAGGTGGCGTTTGACGGGGCGATTATTCCCGATCATATCCCACAGATTCTGGGAGGCCATCGCGCGGGGGTGGCGTATTCGATTGCCTATATGCGCGCGCTGGTTCAGGCTGTGAACAACGAAGCGGGTTGATAGGGATGATGTTACGGCCCTTGTTCGCCCGTTGCGATGATTGTACCGGCGGGCAATAAGGTGTTAAGGCGGTTTGGCAGGTTGTCGCCGATGCTGTGCAGCCAGGCCATGAGTTGATCGCGCAGGTCGTTTTCTGCTGTTGATATGTGGGGCTGCCCGCTCATGTTTTTCATTTCGTGTGGATCGGTGTGAAGATCGTAAAATTCGTCGCTGTCTTGCGGATTCCACACGTATTTGTATCGCTCGTTGCGAATGGCGCGCACTTCAAAGCTGTAACCATTGTAGCGGTAGTAGGTGCCATAGGCGATTTGCGGCCAGTCGGGTGGGCGGCTTTGCGTGCCGACGAGTGGGAGAAGGTTGCGCCCCTCACGCGGTTGGTCGGGGGATGATTCGGCGCAGATGAGAGAGAAGAGGGTTTCGCCGATGTCGAGCAATGAGACATAAGCGTCCTGGGTTGCCGGCGGTGTGTTGGGCGCGCGAATGATGAGCGGGATGCGCCAGACTTCTTCGTAAAAATAAGCCCCTTTGTCAAACCGATTGTGCGCACCTTCCATGTCGCCGTGGTCAGATGTGAAGACAACGGTTGTCGATTCGGCGAGGTCAAGGCGGTATAGGGCGTCGAGGATGCGCCCGATGGCTTCATCGACCATAGTGATATGTGCGTGGGAATAGGCGATAACGGTTTTCCATTCTTCTTTGTCGATTGGAGAGGTGTCCATGCATCCCCACCATGGTGTCGAATGGAACCAGGGCCGTCCCTCGCAGTTGTCGCTCAGGTTTGTGGGGAGTTCGACGCGCGTGCGGAGTTCTTCGGCGAGTTTGACGTATTCTTCGGGTAAGTGATGCGGAAAGTGTGGCGGTGCGGAAGATACGGTGAGAAAGAAGGGTTTGTCACGATGGTCCGCTGCCCATGTTTCGAGAAATTTTACGCCTTTGTTTATGGTGGGAAAGGGTTGGATATTTTCTTTTGGTTGCGGTGAGTCTCCCCAAAATGGCGCGCGTCCTTTGATGAGGTTTTGGGTTTGATTGGCGTAGCTGGCAACTGTTTTTTCGTAGGTGTGATCGTTTGTTTGTGGGTGGTATGGCTTTGCGTGTGTTTCGATATTGGGATCAAAGCCGTGTGCGCCGCGTTTTTCCGGGTTGATATGCCCGAGGTGCCACTTGCCGTAGTAACCGACGTGATAGCCGAGGCGCACGGCTTCGTCAATCCAGGTCTTTTGGTCGAGCGGCATGGATTTCTGGAGGGAATAGCCTACGGATTGGTTGTCGTAAACGCCATTTTGATGCGGCCAGCGAGCCGTGAGCAATGTGCCCCGAGCTGGCGTGCAGAGGGGACAGGATGTGAAAGCATTTGTGAATACCGTGCCTTCGGATGATAGGCGATCAATATTCGGCGTGGGAATGTCGGCGCCGAGAAAGCCAAATGCCCAGGCAGGCCATTGGTCGGTGAGGATGAATAAGACGTTTTGCATGATCAGAAGCCTTTCTTCTGCGTTTATCTGCGTTCATCTGCGGATTGTTCTTTTCGATAATAAACCGATCTTTGCGGTATTTCGCAATCTCAGATTTGCCCTTGATAGATGCACATATAGTCACTATATTATATTACTTTTTATTTCTCCCCTGAATATGCGGCACCCCGCCGTGCATTGATTTTCCCCTCTCCACATGTCTGTACTGTTACGTCACCTTCCAAACATGTGTCTATCAGGATAAGGGATGTCTTATGGCAACAGCAACAAAATCACGCGCTTCTAACGCTACGCAACTCGATTTGCTCTCGCAACCGAGGACCAATGGGAAAGCCAATGGCAGAACCAGGGGCAAGAGTAATGGTGCTCATAATTACGACGAGAGCAAGATTAAGACCCTTTCATCGCTCGAGCATATTCGGTTGCGTACGGGTATGTACATCGGGCGGCTCGGATCGGGGGCTGATCCCGACGACGGTATATACGTTTTACTCAAAGAGGTTGTCGATAATGCCGTTGATGAATTTATTTCGGGTTTTGGCAAAAAAATCGATGTGACCATTGATGCCAATCACGTCAGTGTGCGCGACTATGGTCGCGGCGTTCCGCTCGGCAAAATTGTCGAGTGCGTTTCTGTGATCAATACCGGTGCCAAATACAACGACGATGTTTTCCAATTTAGCGTGGGCCTCAACGGCGTGGGTAGCAAAGCGGTCAATGCGCTTTCTACGGATTTTCGCGTGGTGGCCTATCGCGATGGCAGGTACGCCGAAGCCCGCTTTACACGCGGAAAACTCATTGGCGAAAAAAAGGGGAGGACTCGGGAACCAGATGGCTCCCTTTTTGAGTTCACGCCCGATCCGGAGATTTTTGAAGAATACGATTACAATTTCGAATATGTCGAGCGCCGCATGTGGAACTACGCCTGTCTCAATAGCGGTCTCACGCTCGTTTTTAACAAACAGAAATTCGTTTCCAGGCGCGGCTTGCTCGATTTTCTCAGCCGCGAGGTCGATGATTCGGCGCTTTATGAACCCGCGTATTACAAGGGGCAATATCTCGAATTTGCATTTACCCATACGTCCAATTACGGGGAAAACTATTTTTCCTTTGTCAATGGGCAATACACCATTGATGGCGGTACGCATCAAAGTGCTTTTCGAGAGGGTATCTTAAAAGGCGTCAATGAGTTTTACAAGAAGAATTACAGCGGCGTGGATGTGCGGGAATCCATCAATGGCGCTGTTGCAGTCAAGCTCAAAGAACCCGTTTTTGAGTCGCAAACAAAAAACAAACTCGGCAATACCGAAGTGCGCTCGTGGATTGTTTCTGAAACGCGCAGTGCGGTGGTCGATTTTTTGCACAAGAATACCACGGCGGCGCAAAAACTCCAGGAGAAGATCAACCACAATGAGCGCCTGCGGAGAGAGCTCAACGATGTGAAGAAAAAGGCCAAGGAAGTCGCTCGCAAAGTCTCTATCAAAATTCCGCATTTCAAGGATTGTAAATATCACAAGGGCGATAAAAAAGGCGGCGATGAATCTACTATTTTTATTACCGAAGGGCCGTCTGCTGCCGGGTCTATGGTTGCCGCACGAGATGTGGAGGCTCAGGCTATTTTTGGTCTGAAGGGCGTGCCCCTCAATGTGTTTGGAAAAACAAAAGCCGCGATTTACAAGAATGAAGAGCTCTACAATCTCATGACGGCTTTGGGCATTGAAGACAGCGTTGAGAATCTCCGTTTCAACAATGTGGTCATTGCTACGGATGCCGATTACGATGGTTTCCACATCCGCAATTTGCTGATGACTTTTTTCCTCAATTACTTCGAAGAACTCGTTACTTCTGGTCACGTCTATATTCTGGAGACGCCAATTTTTCGCGTTCGGAATAGTCGTGAGACGCGCTATTGTTATAGCGAAAAAGAACGGAATCAGGCTGTTGCAGATTTGCGAAATCCCGAGGTCACGCGCTTCAAGGGGTTGGGGGAGATTTCTCCCGGTGAGTTTGGACAATTCATCGGAGAGGATATGCGCCTGATCAAAGTCGGCGTGCGCGCTCTCGCCGAGGTTCCAACGACCCTCGAATTTTATATGGGAAAGAATACGCCCGACCGCAGAGATTATATTGTGGAGCATTTGATTTAGAGGAATGAAAAGTATCCGCAGATGAACGCAGATGGGCACAGATGAACAGCTATTATATGGCGTACGCCACCAGGTAAAAAATGACAAAAAAGACCAGAGGCACATCCCCAATATTTTTGGATGACCTGCCAAAAGAAAGCTCCAATGACATTTATTTTCGAAGCCGTCGGCGGCGTATTGTATTTGGATGGTATGGCGGGAAGTTTTCGCATTTGGAATGGCTACTGCCGCTTCTTCCAGAGTGCCATCACTATTGCGAGCCGTTTGCAGGCTCAGGGGCAGTACTGCTGAATCGGGTGCCATCCCCTGTTGAGACCTACAATGATATTGATGGTGAGGTTGTAAACTTCTTTCGCGTGTTGCGCGACCAACACGAAGAACTGATAAGAGCCATAGCTTTGACGCCATTTTCTCGTGAAGAATATTATCGCGCTATTCATACAACAAATGGTGTCAGCGATGTTGAGCGGGCCAGATGCTTTTATATTAAAGCGAGACAGACCAGAACTGGACTTGCCCAAACTGCATCGTTGGGGCGTTGGGCAAATTGCAAAAATACGAGTCGCGCCGGAATGTCTGGCGTGGTATCTCGTTGGCTTGGTGGTGTGGGAGCTTTAGATGATATTGCACAGCGTCTCATGCGGGTTCAGATTGAGAATCGCCCTGCAGTGGATGTGATCCAACTCTACGACAGTCCTAAGACTTTGTTTTATTGCGATCCACCGTATTTGCATGCGACACGAGGCGATGCTAAGGCTTACGGATTTGAGATGGATGAAGAACAGCATCGAGAATTTGCAGAGGTCGTCAATGCATGCAGTGGCATGGTCGCTGTTTCTGGCTATGAGCATCCACTTATGGATAAGCTGTTTGAGCCGGGAAAATGGTTCAAGACTTTGGGATCGCGCAAAACCATTCATTCGACTAAAGGGACTCGCCAGGAAGTGCTATGGACCAATTATGATCCAAAGAAGCAAATGGGAATATTTGTAGCATGAAGACACTGGTTTTGAATGAACCAGATTCGGCTGTAAGTCAATCGCTCAAAGAGGCATTTTTGGCTCTGCGACAAGTAGCTGAGAGTAGTGAGTAAAACCATACACCATCTCGTGCCTTACAGGTTTTCATCCTGTTCATCCTCTCATCCTGCAAATCCTGATTCTGACGGTTTTTTGAGGAATTAACAATGGCTTATATCGACAGGTTATTTGACCAGTATTTTTTAGAACACGCTTCTTATGTTGTGAAGGATAGGGCGATTCCCGACATTGACGATGGTCTCAAGCCCGTACAGCGCCGCATTTTACACGCCTTGAAAGAGCAGGACGATGGGAAATTTCACAAGGTAGCCAATGTCGTGGGGCAGACGATGAAATATCACCCCCACGGCGATCAGTCGATTTACGGCGCGCTGGTTCATCTGGCGAACAAAGACATGTTCATCGACAAACAGGGCAATTTTGGCAATATTTATACGGGTGATGAAGCCTCGGCTGCGCGTTATATCGAATGTCGATTGACCCCGCTTGCCAAAGATGTGTTGTTCAATCCGGAGATTACCGAATACATCGAATCCTACGATGGCCGCAATAGCGAACCCGTTGTTTTTCCGGCGAAGATCCCCGTGCTTCTCGCGCAGGGTACCGAAGGTATTGCACCGGGTATGACCACACGGGTTTTGTCCCACAATTTGATCGAGTTGTTGCAGGCGCAAATTGCCTATCTGCAGGGGGAGGATTTTCAGGTCTTTCCCGATTTTGCGACGGGCGGTTTTGTCGATGTGACCGAATACGCCGATGGCAATGGCAAGGTGCTCGTGCGCGCCAAACTCGATACCAAAAATTCCAAACGCATTGTCGTGCGCGAATTGCCCTTTGGATCTACGTCTGACTCCCTTATCGCTTCGATTGAAGGTGCAGCCCGTAAGAACAAACTCAAAATTGCGGGTATCAGCGATTATACGGGTGAGGAAGTCGAGATTGAGATTCGCCTTGCCCGGGGCGTGCATACCAAAGATACGGTGGATGCGCTTTACGCTTTTACCGACTGCGAGCAATCTATCAGTGTCAGTGCGCTCGTTATCAAGGATAACCGCCCCCATATCGCCACGGTGAGCGATATTCTCAAACACAATGCCGACCGATTGGTCGATGTTCTCACGGCAGAGCTTAAAATTGAGCAGCGCCAGGTGCGGGACAGGTTGCACGCTAAAACACTTGAACAGGTTTTTATTGAAAACCGCGTTTACAAAGCTATTGAGGATGTCGCCGATTCCAGTGCGATTCACGAGGCGATACGCACGGGAATCGAGCCTTTTTTCAGTGCAATCAGGCGCAAGGTCACGGCAGAAGATCTCGATACGCTTTTACAAATTCCCATTCGGCGCATTTCGCTTTACGATATCACGAAAGCGAAAAAAGAGATGCGTGAGATGCGCGCACGGCTCAGAGAGATCAAGACCAATCTCGAGAATATTACGGGCTTTACCATTGATTTTTTGGAATATCTGATCGATCAATACAAGGACAAGTACCCCCGCCGTACCGAAGTTACCTCTTTTGATCAGGTGGATGCACGCGAAGTGGCGCAGCGCAATCTCAAGTTGCGCTATGACAAGAAGACGGGCTATCTCGGTTATGATGTCAATGGCAATACGCTCATGGATGTGTCGCAATACGACCGCGTGCTCGTGATTCGCAAAAATGGCACGTATTCTCTGCACGAAGCACCTGACCGTCTCTTTGTGGATAAGGGTATGCTATTTTGCGATTTTGTCGATTCCGAACGGGTGTACACGGTTATCTACCGGGACAAGAAGACCAATTATCCCTGTATTAAACGCTGTAAGCTGGACACATTTATTATGAACAGGGGATATGAACTCGTGCCACCGGGATGCCGCTTGCTCAAGCTCACGACTGATCGCGATGTCGAGGTTCACGTATCCTATAAGCCCAAACCCCGCGTGCGTATCCTCAACGAAGAATTTGCCATCGAAGATTATGCGATTCGCGGCAAGACTGCCAAAGGAGTGCGTCTGTCAGCGCGCGAGGTCAGAAGTGCTAAATTTGTAAAGCCTAAAGTTTGATTAAAAGGATTTTGTGTTATATGGATAACGGCGAAATACGTGAAGCACTCCTGCGAGGTTATGATAAAGTGCGTTGGTTGGATGAAGTAAAGCGTTTGGAATGCCATCGTCCGTCTATTTTGGATATTCGATTCGATGAGTCACACATGCATGTTTATCTCGATGATGACCGGGGTATCTCTGTACCGTTACGGTGGTATCCGCGTTTGTACTTCGGCTCGCCAGAAGATAGGGCGGATTGGGAACTGTGGTGTCACGAAAGCGAAGATGTGTATGATGTGATTGCCTGGGAAACTCTGGATGAACACATACGTCTTGAGAGTTTGTTGGCAGGACGAGCGAGCCGTGAAAGTGTAACATCTATACGTCGATGGTTGAAAGGTGAAAGATTGTACGAAGTATATGATGAATAACGTACTTGAGTGTGTAAGGGGATAAAAATTTAACCTTGAGGTAATTTTTTTGTGGAGAAATTTCATGGCGATTGCTGAATTAACACTTGAACAGGCGACAACTCTGGAAGATGAGTGCAGACATGAAAGACATACGCTTCACAGAGACTTGTTAGAAAAGAAGTACGGGAGTTTGATTACCCACAATCCGAAATTAACAAGAACCCTTGTCAGCTTTCAGGCGAATAAAAACACGCCGTATTATCGATGGTTTAAGTACAAAGAAGGGTTCTCGGCGCAGATGGTTCATTATCTTCTGAACACATTGGCGGAGAAGCAGGGCGCATTGTTGGATCCGTTTTCGGGAACAGGAGCGGCTTTATTTGCATCGCAGGAATTGGGATGGGAAGCAACGGGTATTGAGCTTCTCCCTGTAGGATGTGCGATTACCGAAGCCAGACAAGCCGCCGAACAGGTGGATATTATACGGCTAAAAAAAGAAATTGAGGCTCTGGGTAGCATTGATTTTTCGACGATCAAATCCGATAATCCGATCCAACATATCGCGATTACGCAAGGTGCGTTTTCTCGAGATACGGAAGACCAACTGAACGGTTATTTAACCTATTGCGACAATCAGATTGAAGATGCTCATATTAAAACGCTTCTTCGTTTTGCCGCTTTTTGCATTCTGGAGAGGATTAGTTATACCAGGAAAGACGGTCAATATCTCCGCTGGGATTATCGCGCTGGCAGGACGAGAGTGAAGTCGAAATTTAACAAGGGCAAAGTCTATACGTTCAAAGAAGCTCTTCAACTTCAGCTCAATTTGATGGTTGAGGATCTTCTCTATGAGGACATGGACCTTTTTAAAAAGGAAAATTTGTCTAACACAGAACAGAACATTCGGTTGACTCAAGGGTCCTGTCTTGAAGAGTTGTGCAAATTCAGTGAGGAAAGTTTTAACTTTATTTTGACGTCTCCGCCTTATTGTAACCGCTATGATTACACGCGTACCTACGCGCTTGAATTGGTATTTCTCAATAAGAACGAAGAAGAAGTCAAGCACCTGCGACAGCAAATGCTATCCTGTACTGTCGAAAACAAAGAGAAAGTTGAATCGTTGAAAAGGCAATATGCAGACATGAAAAGAGAAGACTTTTTGCAGAAGGCTATTTTTGCTTTTGAGAACCATAATGCACTGCAAGAAGTCCTATATTGGCTGAATGCATATAACGCGAAAGGCCAGTTGAATAATTCGAATATTCCGCGAATGATCGCAAATTATTTCCTCGAAATGGCTCTGGTCATATTTGAAATGAGTAGAGTATTGAAGCTGGGTGGAAAGGTTGCGATGGTGAACGACAATGTCAGGTATGCGGGAGAAGAAATTCCCGTTGATTTAATTCTTTCCGACTTTGCTGAAGCAGCGGGCTTATCCACCAGGAACATCTGGGTTCTGGGAACTGGCAAGGGGAATAGCAGCCAACAGATGGACAAGTACGGCCGCGCAGAATTGCGGAAATGCGTGTATGTTTGGTGTAATTAGCAGCGAGCAGAATGTGTTACTCAATCTAACGGAGTAGAGACGAATGAGAACAAACATCCGTTACGTCAAGATAAAGGAAAACTTTGATGCCCGTATTTGATATTTTCTCGAAACGACAGAAGCGACAGCGGGGCGAAGTTCCTGACGTGTATCAGTACGAGACCATTCATCCAGAATTGCGGGTTCAAGTTATCCATACCTTGCGGGATGCCTTCGGAGAAGATAGCGATACTGATCCTTACAAGTTCATCCATGAGATCTTATGCCGTGAATATGGCAAGTTCACACTTGGCGAATCCTATGATTCCGACGAAACTTCAGTCGTTAGATTTTTTCTTCAGACAAAAGAGATAGAAAAGGCAATTGATGTTATTGAACTTACATTTCAATATATAGATCGTTACGTCCGTGAAAATGCACATTACTTCTATGCACAAAAGCTTACACCTGACCAGGCGATAGAAGATTTGAACCAGCGGTTCCTCGAACACGGCGTAGGGTATCAGTATGAATCTGGTTTTATCGTCAGGGTTGATTCTCATTTGATCCACGCTGAAGTCGTGCGGCCTACATTGACTATGCTTTCCAATCCGATGTACAAAGGCGCAAATGCAGAATTTCTGAGCGCACACGAGCACTATCGAAAGAGAAGATACAAAGAATGCCTGAATGACTGCCTCAAGACTTTTGAGAGTTGCATTAAAGCGATTTGCAAAAAGAGGAGATGGCCTTACAATGACAGCGATGGTGCCAGCCGCTTGGTTAGTATTGTGTTCGAACGCCAATTGATTCCAACTTTCATGCAGTCACACTTCTCAGCACTGAGGAACACATTAGAGGCGGGCGTTCCCACTGTTCGCAATCGTCTGTCAGGACACGGACAAGGAAGTACAGAAGTCCCCGTTCCGGAATCCATTGCCGGATACGCACTTCACCTGACCGCATCAAACATCCTTTTGTTGGCGCGAGCCGATGAGGAGATGAAATAAGGGCTAAAAAAATGTAAACCATCGGATTTGGGGTTGACGGACCCGAATTGTGTAAGTATATCAACCACAGGAGATATTGGATTCCTACAAAACCCTATAAGGAAGGAGATTATCGAATGAAAACAGAATTTTATCCCATTTCTCTACCAGATATATCCATGAAGGTTGCACAAAAAAATGGCAGACGAAGAAAATCTCCAAAGGAAGCTCAACCTTTTCTATTTAATCATGAATTCGTAGATAGTACAAAAAAAATTCAGAATGCATTTGGAGAGGAGATTATCCGGGTAGATGGCGATATTCCCGTGAATTTACCCGTCAATGATGGCGATAGATTTCTGTTTATCAGTTACGATCAGAGTATCCTAACACATGGGTTGCACAAGTATCCAGCCAAATTTTTTCCAGAATTGCCTCGCTGGTTGATTCAACGATATTCAAAAAAGAAAGACCGCATACTTGATCCCTTTTCTGGGAGTGGGACCACAAATGTTGAAGCCCTGCGCTTGGGACGGAATTCTGTTGGAATTGATGTCGATCCCTTTTCTCGCTTCCTTTCAAAAGTCAAAGTAACGCCTTTAGATGCGGTAGAACTCAAATCGTCTCAAGAATCTCTTTTACAGGCAGTCTTGAATTACCAACCCTCACTGGTTGCAGAATCGGATATACCCGACTTCCCATATAGGGATAACTGGTTCAATCGAGAGATTACCCTCGAACTGGCCTATTTAAAAAAGTGTATTGATTCCCTTGATACAAGTCAGGATATCAAAGACTTCTTCAAAGTTTGTTTTTCCTCGATCATCCGCTCGGTGTCCAATGCCGACGATAATTGCACGCGAACTGTGATTCGTAAAACATTGGGCAAAAAGGTATGTCCTGCCGATGCACTGAAAAAATTTGCAGAATCTATACTGCTCAATGTGCCTAAGATGGTCGAATTTTCTCAAAATGATCTCAACGGTATAACAACTCACTTTCCAGAAGACATGGACGCGAGAAATATAAAGTACGATGTAGAGGCTTTTGATTTGGCATTGACATCTCCTCCATACGCCAATGCAGTAGATTATCCGAGAACCCACCAACTGGAAATTTATTGGTTGGGATTTGCTGAGGGAACATTGACGCCGTTAAAGAAAAAAAACGTGGGCACGGAAAGTGTTTCATCTCGTGATTACCAGGTACAACACCAGATTGGTGTAAAGGATGCGGATACCGTCATTTCTAAAATTTTTGAAGTAGATCCAAGGAGAGCCTATATTGCGTTCAAATACTTAGAAGACATGAAAAAGAATCTGGCTGAAGTGTACAAGGTTTTGTGCAAGGGGGGGAGATACATCATCGTTGTGGGTAATAATCGGATTCGCGGTCAGTTATTCGAAAGTTGGAAGTATCTCATGACACTCGCTGAAGACATCGGGTTTGATGTTGAAAACTACTTTGGATCAGAGATCATAAAGCACTTTATTAAAGTTCCTAGAGGCGAACGCATCAATACAGACTGGATTTTGGTGCTGAAAAAGTAAGAACAGAAGGGAAAAACATGGCAACGAGTGAAGATAAAGGACGACAAGCGTCAATAGATGGCTTTGCCCATGAGCATATTGTTGTTGGAATTCTGATGAAAAAATATCGGAATGTTTCATTGGTTAATTTGCCACTGTCACCTTACGACATAATCATTGTACTACCAAGCAAAAAACTTGGACGCGAAGAGATTATTCGCGCTCAAATAAAAACAGCAACTCGATCTATTAGCTTTACCGGTGGTACTAGAGGCGGTGTAGATAGAGAATATATATCTGGAGTTAAAGAATATCGACAATCAACAGAAACTTCAGATGTTGTCATTGGTATTCACCCGGCAAGCCATAACTCATTTGAACTCTATTTCGTTCCCACTGTTCTAATTGAACGTCTGGATCAAAAAAGTATTTCCATTAACAAAATCCAAGG
The DNA here is from genome assembly GCA_022821275.1 of Candidatus Latescibacterota bacterium. Lineage (GTDB taxonomy): Bacteria > Latescibacterota > UBA2968 > UBA2968 > UBA2968 > VXRD01. Next base: position 57,648 of record JAJEDY010000019.1, read on the forward strand.
CCTGAAGGATAACTATGATATTTTAGAAAATTGTAAGAACGAGGTGTTGATTATCCAGAAGTGCCAAGAGTATGGATTCTTGGGTCAAGTCCGAAAAGTTCTGTAAAAAGGAAGCTCCGTGAAATAGGGGTCAGTGATTCTGTTTCAAATGCCTCATGTCCAGATATCGTCTGCCGGTGATCCACTCTTCAGACCACTCCATACACAAGGCGCCGATCAGACGTTGACAAGCCTCCTGATTGGGGAAGATCTGTACCACATCAGCCCGTCTTTTGATCTCTCGGTTGAGCCG
>JAJEDY010000011.1 GCA_022821275.1 Candidatus Latescibacterota bacterium
AATTATCCTGATGCCAGCCCGTTGACGTGCCGCCATTGGGCAACTTGGGAAAAAACTTGGTGCCAAACAAATCGATATTTTCACCAATCAATGCCGCCACGCGGTCTAAAATTGCCGGCTCGCGCGCCAGTTCCAACACGCTGGAATCGACCACACAAACACCCTGAATTTTGTGTAACAAACCCGCCCGAGGCACACCTTGACCGTCCAACTCAAGCGTCCAGTGCGGCACCTGCTCGGTCAGTTCGCGCCCCTCTGCGACCAGTTCATCAAAAACCTGCTTGTAATAGGCCAATCGCTCGCCCTGAATCAGGGCTTTAAAAACGAGATACCCATCTTCTCGAAACTGCTGCACCTGTTCGCCAGTCAACATAAAACCCTCCATCTTGTATCTTAAAACGGGCACCACGAGGTGGCGGTTTCAAACCGCCACCTACCGCCCCTACGTTCTATCCCTTCGTGTCCTTCGTGGATTTTACATCTCATTTCTCACCGCGAAGTTCCCGATTCAACCGTGCGGCTTTCACCAACTCGCGCTCCAACAATTTATAATAAACCGCAGAATCCATTGTCGATTTTTTTTTCACCAGAGCCTGCACCTCGTCAATCGCCTTGCCATAAGCGGCAACAAGCGCGGGCGAAGCACCTTTGGGAACGCGAAAATTGAGCAAAAAACAACGGTCTGCCAACACCCCATCACCCTCGCCAATATCGGACAGACGCGTACCCAACCCATCGCCATTATCGTCCAAAATCGCGTTCTCTGTCGCGATCAGCCCCTCACTCAAAAACCAGGCATCTGTCAGTGAAGATGCTTGTGTGCAAATCTCCAGAACCGAAATGCGATCATCGCGATTCTGATCGGCACTCCCATCCTCCAGTGCCTGAACAAAAAAACGCATAAATTGCGTGGCATTGCGCTGATCTGTACTGCGCGTACTCGCGCATATAATGCGCCCATCTCGACTCAGAGCATTGACAAAAGGCGCACTCATCGACGCACCATTAACAACAATAATGCGCCGCGCAGATAACGTCTTCAAAAATCCGTCCAGATCTTCCGCCGTCAAATCCGCACCGGGAATATTCAGCTTGCCAACCTGACGTCGATAACTCCCGTGCCCAATCAAAAAAATAAACACATCGTCGCCCGGCATTACCCGCTCCGACAAACTGCGGAATGCATTGCGAAGGCCCGCTATTGACGACCTGCCATCGGCATTCTCACCCGTCTCATTTACCAACTGCACATTTGCTGCGGGATGATCGCATTGATCAATCAGCACCCGGCGCAAACGCTGCCCCCAATCGTCAAACCGCTCGGAATACTCGTCCTCTCCACCGCTACCGCTGATAATCACATCAAAAACAGCGGCATTCGCCTGCGCCAACATCAACACCCAAATCGAGAACACCCATAATTTCACGGCTCTCCTCGCTTCCGTCTCAAATACCATTCAAGGCCGAGCAACAACACAAGTACTATATAAAAAGGCGGAAAATGCCACAACGGAAAACGATCCAATCGCGCATGGGCCTGATCGGTATATGGAATCTGCTCAGCCAATTCGTCCAGCGCGTCCAACTCGATAAATTTGCCCCCCGTATGTGCAGACAGGCGTTTCAAAAAGTCGGGATTATAACGCGCAGATAAAAACTCGAGATTATCCGGACGCGCCAGCACAGCTGCGTCCAGCTGTCCAACATCTGCGCCATCGGCATCGCGTGCAGTAAGTTTTACGCGGTGCAATCCCGCTTCTGTAGCCTCAAAAATCGCAGAATACGTACCCACCTCGGCAATAGATTCAGAAACCGGCAACCTAACTGTCCCACCATTCGGTAACTCGACCAACACATCAACGGACAGCCCTTCGCGGGATTCAAAAAGAGAATCGCGCACCACAAACTTCAAATCGCGCAGGTCCCCCACCACAACATCCTCGCCGCTATCAATCATCGTCACAGGCTCTGGCACCCGCATCGCCAGCAAACGCGCCAACTGCCGCCAAAAGCGTTCGTGGGCGGCATTGTCAACATTCTGCATCATCTGCCACTGCCACGTCTCGCCCGTTCCCAGTGCCGCACTCAAACCCTCTCCATACCGCTGCCAGGCAAACAGCGGCTGTGCATCCACAGCTTCAGACTCGGCATCCACCGTCGCCATCACCGTTGCACCAGCGCGCACAGATGCAAACGCATTGACCCCGTAAAGCGCGGATAAATTCGCCCACTGCTCGGCATTGACTTCGGCATCTTCGCTCAAAGACCAGACCCCTGACAATAAGCCTTCAATCGTCGGCTTAGCGCGAAAAGCCACATCGTCATAATCGCCTGCAGGACCCAACACAACGGGTAACATCGGTTCAATAGTCGAATGCGCCCACCCGCCCTCTGAGTATGCACGCGGACCGCCCAGCATCAAAAAACTGCCCCCGCGTTTGGACACAAATTCCCGCGTCAAATTTAGTTGTGCAAGAGAAAAGAAATCGCGCTCAATATCCCCCCAGATCACCAGATGGTAGCGAAAAAGTTCTGAAACATCTGAGGGATACCCACTTGCCAACTCCGATTTTGACACGCCAATGCGGATAAAAACCGCTTCGTCATAACGCGGCGCATTCAACGCCTGATCGTCAAAGCCCTCAAAAAGGGGATTCGCCATCGTCGCATCGCGCCCCCGAAATACAAACTTGCGCTCGGCACCAGAAATGCGAACCAGACTCGATAGAACAAGTTGCGGTGCCCCATCTAAGGCACGTCTCAAAAACTTGCCCTCCCAATTGGGCCGCCCGCTAAAATACAAAATGCGAAAAACGCGCTCGCGATTATCCACCAGAATATCCCGCGCATTATTCGCAGCAATGCGATCTTTGATCGCAACACCCGTAGTATCTGCCAAACGCGTTCTCACGCGATGTGATAGCCAGCCCTCTCTTTGCGGGTCAAAATGGAGCCGGACATAATTCTCTTCCTGCGGTCCCACAATAGAGAGCGGTGACGACGCCACCACCCGCGTGCCGTCCAGCACCTCAACCATTACATCTTCACCACCCAAACCCTCGGCCACCACCCGCGCTGTAATCGCTACCTCATCGGACCGCACGCGCGACACCGACACATCGGCCAATGCCAGATCGCGCCAGAGATCATCGCGACCTACCCCCACCGTAAAAACGGGCACATCGCCAGGCAAATCCGTTATCGGAACAGGCGCAGCACTTTGCTGCACCCCATCGCTAAACACCACCACAGCCGACACCGCAGCACCCGACATTTGCTTTAGCACCCCGCGAACTGCACCGACAATATCTGATCGCCCCTGATCAAACACCAGGTCTTCAATCTCATTTATGCGCGCTGTTGTGCTGCCAAACCGAAACCGCGCCACCTGGTGAGACTGCGTCAACACGCGCTCAAAATCCGACGTCTGGTACACCTGCACAAATCGTTCTGCCCGCGTCTCTCCACCATTTTCAGGCACCGTCATACTGCGAGAATCATCAAACAAAACAGGCACAAAATGTGTACCAGGCTCCAATCTCTGCGCCACCAGCGCAGGCCCCAATAACAAAAACAGCACCAGCGTCAATGCCAGCGCGCGCAACCCAATCAACACCTTTGAAAGCGCGGGTCGCCGCCTGTGCCAAAGAACCAAACTCACACAAAAAACAACGCCGAGCAAGACCAGCGCCACAGGCCATGCGACATCCAGCGCAAACCGCACATCTCGATACGCAACAGCGCGGTCTCCGGCCAATAAGTGTAATAACCAGTCAGTCACTTCTCACTTTCCGTCAATGCCTTAAAATACTCGGCAACGCGGGCGCGGTATTGCTCGGGGATTTCATCTGACTTGCCAGCGGAAAGACCATAGTCTCCTTTACGCTCGCGAATCAGCACCGACAATTCTTCGGCAGACAGCGTCAAAGGCTTGATCGCGCGCTCAAAAATCAAATCGTATTGCGGCACAGCCCCCTTGCGATAATAATCGCGCCCAATACCCGCCAGATCTTCGCGGATACCCGTCAACCGCAGTCGCACATTCAAATCAGCCGGCAAAAGCGACTCGGCCTCGCGCAATCGATCCATCCAATCGCGAAAACCGCCTTCGGCAAATCGGCGCAACGCATCGGGATCTTGCGGTCCCCAGCCAAATCGCCTGTCATCGCCCCCCCTTTCTCCCCCCATCACACTCTCCAGACGCTCCTGCGCCCGCTCCAGCGCCTCCAGGTCATCGCGCACCAGAAGTTGCGCGACCCCATCGAGTTTTTCAGCCGCCTGATCCAACTTTTCCGCCACACCGCGCTCGTGTGTCTCCGATGCCCGCCACGCCCCCAACCTCACGAACCGCTCGCCCGCTTGCATATCTTCAAAAATACCCTCTCGGCTCGTCTCGCGCAGCCAATCATTGAGTTTTTGCGCCATCAAACCCTGGCTTTCAACGGCCTTTTCCGCCAACGCACTCGCCTCCTCCATCATATCGCGGAACTGATCAGCCGTGCGTTGCTTGCCCTCGAGCATCTCGCTCAACGCGCGCTCCGATTCAGAAAGCGTTCCGCGCCGCGTCTGCTGCGCCTCTGCCTGCGCAACCAGTCCCTCCTGTTGGACGCGCAAACTATCCATCTTGTCTTGCAACATTTTCATGCGCTCAGCCGCTGCCCCGCGCGATAAATTGCCCAATTGCTCCTGCACATCGCGCAATGCGTCCAAAGCGCGATTGCCCGCAGCCCGCGCCCGTTGCAACTGATCATTATTCAGATTTTGTGCGCTGCGACTCATTTGCTGTCGCGCACCTTCCAATTGTTCCCGCGCCCGCCGCGCCTGTTGTGGGTCCATATCTCCAGACGCAATCTCGCCGTTGACCGCATCGAGGGCGTCCATCGTCTGACGCTGTGCCTCGCGCAACTGCTCCAGGCGCCGTTCGGCTTCTTCGCGCGCTTCGCGCTCCAGCTTTTCCGCCTCTGAAATCAACTGCGCCACATCTTCGTTAATCGCCGCCTGCCGCCTGGTCAATTCCTCAATTTTATTTTGCGCCTCTGCGGTCTCCGCAAGTTGCTGTTGCAATGTAGATGCCTCTTCCCGAAAATCTCGCCGTTGCGCCAACTCCAGACCATCCAGTTCGCGTTGCTGTCCCTGACCTCCACCGCCGCGCTGCCGCTGCCTACCTTGCACAACCTCCGACTCTCTCGGTCTCATTTGCAACAGGTATCGGTACGCGCGCTGTGCGTGCCCCCATGCCCTTGCCAATGCCGCATCGGGATCGTCAAAAGACGCCTCGTGCAGTGCCTCTACAACCCCAGCAAACTCCGCCTCCAAATCCGCAGATGGATTCCTCACAGAACCCCGAACATTCTCCTGTGCCTCGATAATAGCTTGCTTCTGCTCATCGTATTCTTCCCAATCCATTCCCGACGCGCCTTTGCGCAAATTCCAGATCGCAATAATCACCTGCTTCTGGCCCTCAGCACCACCCCGCTGTCCCCTGCCCTGTCCTTGCTGACCGCCCTCATTGCTCACAGCCTGGCGATAGAGCCGTTCAAAAGGCCGAATCTCCAAAAAGTAGGGATCGCCCAAAGTCTCCACCTCAGACCGTCCCGGCTTGCCATCTTCTGCCCAGACCGTCCAGGTAATAAAATCGCCCGCGGCGAGACCCAGACCTTCCAATGCCATCGGATACTCGCCATCGGCACTTTCTATCCGCGCAGTCTCCTTCGCAAGAGAAATCCGCACGGGATCGCGCCCTGCCACCTCGTATTGCAAACCGTAATCCGTGAGCATGTAATCGTCTTTTATCGAAAACCCAAAAGCCACCTCCTCAATTGCCGTAGCTTCGTCATCTCCGCGGGGAAAACGAACCTGGATACGCGGCGGCTGATCGACCTTCGCCGTAATTTTATACGCGCGCGCATACTCATTTTCCCGGCCATCGGCATCTTGCAACCCCACCTCGTACGAGCCATTCTCCGTAATCGACAGCGTACCTTCCCACAAGGCATCGTCTGATTTCTCCAACACCATTTCTTCCCCATCATCCAATACCAGTGATGCCTTCTCCAACTCTTTATTTACCGTCACCGACACCACCACCTCAGTACCTTCGGGTGCCGTAATATCGCCGCCATAAGGCACATCCCGATCTTCCATCTCCAAATAGTCGGGGTAGCGATACAGGAGTCCTATCGACACCACTTCGGGCGGCGTCCACACCGACAGCCGATACACTTCTGAACGATAAGTCCCAACCTGCACCTGGTATTCTGTATCGGCATACAAATCGCGCAACTGGTGGGCAAACACATCGCCAGCCTCTCCTGGCTCTAACGGCGCAGTTTGCCAGTCCCCGCCCGATGTCCGCCACTGAATCGCCTTGCTCGCACCCATAAGATCTGTCGTCACCCACACCATCTGATGCGCCCCGCGCCGCACCCGCGCATCACCCGGTTCAACCGTATAGGGCAACGGCAAAGCCGGTGCAAAAAACAACCGCCCTGCAATATCGCGCAGATCAACCTGCCAAAACGCCAGGAACAACACAACAGCCCCCAATCCCCAAACCCCAACAACCGCGCGTCGCACCCGCTTCAAAACGCGCAAATCAATCACAGGTGGCGCCTGTATCGCCGACAATTCGCGCACCTGCTGAAACACCTGCTCGGTCATCCACTCGGAAACCGGCGTTGCCCCGTGCAGCGACACAGTGCTCACAATCAGATCCTCAAGCTCGGGATGATGTGCATCGATAAACAGCGCGATCTGCTCTCGCGTCACCACCGCCCGCTGCGGAACGTACAACCACTTATAACCCGCGCCAAAAACCAGAATGAGAAATGCGATCACCGGTACAATCACAGGCATGCGGTCGGTAAAAGCCACCACAGCGCACAACCCGATCAGCAACCCCAAAAATACGGCACCAAATATCAACCGACCCTGCAAACGCCGCCGTCGCTCAAATTGCGCAGCCACTTCGCGGATCGCGTGTTCCAATTTAAGCGGTAGCAATGGTATCATGTCCGCACCTCCCGCGCACTCAAATACGCGGCGTAAAAATGTTCGACCAAAAGCAAGGCGAGCAAAAAACCGAGTATCCAACGCCCATATTCATACACAATCGAAAGATCATCCAAAAGTTTGCCAGCACTCTGAAATAACACGGGCGCATCGCACAGCCGAATCTCAAATTCCGCGGGCGTTATCCGCATCAAATCGCTCTCTCGATCTGAGACATTGACCGATGCGGTTTGCGTTCCCCACCGATATACGCCTGGCGCATGGAATATGTGTCCATCACCAATTACAGAACCCGACCCCTCTGGTCCCAGAACCCGCTCCACCGCATCAGGAGCGCTTATGGCATCGCCCACCTGGTAATCTGTCTCGATCTCTCGATCACCAGATAAATAGCGCAACGTCTCGTGCAACAAAGGCACAAACCGCGGCGTTCGCGCCAGATTTGACCGATCAAACCCCATACCACCGGCCCAGACCACAATGCGACCTTCTCCTATCCTGCCCTCGACAATAGCGGGCATCAAATCGTCGTATTTTGCCAGCACTGCGGCTGAACTGTCAGCGGTAATAACGTGGTAATTCTCATAGCGCACAGATGAAAAATCGTTAAACCGCGCCCCCCTGAAAGGGCGAAAAATGGGATGTTCTAAATCGACCCACGCCAGCGCGGCATACCTCGCATCTTCCACCTCGGAAACCCGGATATTCGCACGCGCGAGCAAGGCATTCACAGACTGAATATCGGCATCCTTGCGAAGCGGCAAAAACAGCGCGCCGCCGTTCTCAACATAGTCTGCAAACTCGTCCGCAGAAGTCACATCTTCGGCAATCACCACCGACCCCATAAGTTCTCCAGACCAGACCAATCGCCAGTCCGCACTCTCAGGTACAGCAGCCTTGAGCATAAACTGCGAGGACTCCGAAGCATTCACCACCGCAATGGGATGTTGCGGTTTGGCAAGCCACGCAAAAAAACGGCGATCATCTCGCAGCAAGCCATCGCCTCCCGCGAGTGCGACATATCCGCTTATCCCATCCTCCAAAGGCACGGAGAACGCCACCTGTGTCGCATTGCCCTGCAACACCGTCACATCGCGTGTTTCTATCACCTCTCCATCGACCATGAGTTGCGCGGCAAGTCCCCCTTGCCCAGACCAATTTCTCACCCGCGCGCGAACCCGCAACGCATCGTCCTTTACAGCTCGCACAGCGAGCGCGTCAACCGACGCATTGGACACCTGGGCAGCCCCCACATCCACCGCTTGAAACGCAATCGCCCCCGGTAACCGCCATCCCATATCGGACAGCGGCATGCCACTCGCCTGAAAATCGCTGATCACATGCACCACGCGCTTCACCTGCGCGGTATCGGCAGCAAAAACATGCTCGACCACCTGAAGTGCCGAAACATAATCGGTATGTGCCCACGTCACATCGGCATCGTCAATAGCGTGTCGCACATCTGTCACATCACCCGAAAGTGGTACATCCACCACTCCCTGCTGTGCAAAGCGCACAAACCCAACCCGATCTCCAGGCGCCACGGTCTCCAGCACGGATTTCGCTCCCAACTTCGCGCGCTCCCACACCCCATCATATCCCATACTCAGCGACACATCCATCGCAATTACATGATCAGTCGTCCCCGAAGACGCCGCCTCAGCATTCAACATCATCTCCTGGAAAGGCCGTGCAAACGCAAGCGCCAGAGCGACCAGCACCGCCATTCTCAACAACATCAACACAACGTGTTGAACGCGCCTGCGCTCGATCACCTCGCGCTTGACATCGGGCACAAACATCAAACTGCTAAACCGCACGGTCTCGCGCTCAGGACGGCGAATGCGATGCACAAAATAGGGAATGCCAATCAGCGCAACACCCAGAGCAAAAAGTGGAGCCAGCAACCCCATCACACACCTCCCTGCGACCGCCTGCTCGGCGCGATCAGCCCATCATTGCGCCGATGTAAAAACCGGTGCAACGCCATATCCAGAGGTTCAGAACACGCGAACTCTTCAATATCGATCTCCGCCGACAAACACGCTTCTCTTATCGCGTCAAAATGTCGTCTGCGATTTTCCAAATAGGCTTCGCGCACCTCCTCTGGCACGGCAAATTGCTCGCGACTATCCTCGGCATCCACCAGCGTCACCGACCGGTCAAAGGGAAACGTCTGTTCAGCCGGATCGCTCACCTGCAACACCAGCACATCGTGACGCTGCGCCCGCAGAGAACGCAAATGCAAAATCATCTCATCTGCCGGATGCAACAAATCCCCGATCAACACCACCATGCCCCGCGCAGGCAACACATCGCCCATCACGCGCAACGTCCCCGCCGTATCCGTCTCTTCACCCGCGGGTCTCAAATTGTCGATCTCCATCAAAATGCGATGGCGTTGCCCATCCCGACGACGCGCTGGCACGTGCGCAATCAACTCCCGATGATAAGCCGCAAAACCCACGGCATCCCCCTGACCGGAAGCCAGCATCACCAGACACGCCGCCAGCATCTGTGCGTAGCGAAATTTGCTCACCACCCCCGAACCATAATCCATAGACGCACTGCAATCCAGCAAAATAGTAGAACGCAAATTGCGCTCATCCTGAAACTGCTTCACGTGCAGCCGATCACTCCGCCCGTACAACCGCCAATCCACAAAGCGCAAATCATCACCCCACGCATAAGGGCGATATTGGGCAAACTCGACCGACGCCCCGTGGTGAATACTGCGATGCGCCCCACCTTGCAGCCCAGAAATAACCGTACGCGCCAGAAGTTCCAGATCCGCAATACGCGCCAACTCAGCCGGATCGAGATATGTGTAAATGGAATTTTGCATAGCGGCTGTCTTATACGAGATCCGCCTCTGGCGGATGAACGGTCTCTAACAGTCGATTGATAACATCCTCGGCATTAACGCGATCGGCTTCGGCTCTGAAATTGGTCAAAATGCGATGGCGCAACACATTGGGCGCAACAGCCTGAACATCACCAAAAGAAACGTGGTATCGCCCCTTGAGCAGTGCCCGCGCCTTCGCCCCCAGCAACAACCCCTGTACGCCGCGTGTGCCAGCCCCCCAACTCACCCATGAAGTCACAAAATCCGGTGCCGTATCCCCCGGGCGGCTCGCCTGCACCAGTTGCACCGCATAACGCGCCACAGGCTCGGCAACCGGAACCATCCGCACCAGCCTGGAAAAATCGAGCATATCTGCACCCGAAAACACAGACTCCACCTCCTCGGCCTCAATCGACGTCGTGCGCGTCGCCACATCCAACTCCTCATCCTCCGTCAAATAATCGATCCAGATATTCATCATAAAGCGATCCAACTGAGCCTCGGGCAGTGGATAAGTCCCCTCCAATTCAATGGGATTCTGCGTTGCCAGAACGTAAAACGGTTGCTCCAGCGCGTGCAAATTACCCCCTATTGTCACCTGCTTCTCCTCCATCGCCTCCAGCAGTGCAGCCTGCGTCTTGGGCGGCGTGCGGTTAATTTCATCCGCCAGCAAAATATGCGTAAAAATAGGACCCGAAATAAACCGCAACTCGCGGTGCCCGCCCACGCGATCCTCGTCGATAATCTCTGTACCCGTTATATCCGAAGGCATCAGATCCGGCGTAAACTGCACGCGCTTAAAATCCAAATCCAAAATCTTTGCAATCGTACGCACCAGCAGCGTCTTCGCCAAACCCGGCGCCCCCGTCAACAAACAATGACCGCCGCTAAACAACACAATCAGCAGCGACTCAATAACCTCATCCTGCCCGACGATCACCTTGCGAATCTGCTCCATCATCCGCGCGCGACCATCGCGCAACCTGCCTATCGCCTCGGCTTCAAATGGCGTTTCTCGAACTTGAATGGTTTCTCCCAAAAGTCACCTCAATTATCTTAATGCGTCATCGCATACACCACGATATTAATACCCATCGGATACGCCTTCGGCGCGGAAAAATTGCGGAAATACTCGTAATTCTCGCCCTCGCGCTCCCAGCCATCGCCCAAATCTGTATTGTGCATCACCACGACCATCAACCGCCCATCCCGATCAAAAATGCCCTTGCAGTGCGCCTCAGAACCGTATTCGTCATAGCGCCCTGCCCAGCCCTCATAAGTAATCCCCGTCGATTGCCACTCCCAGAAACTCCCCAGACCCGGCACCTGTGGCACCTCCTTGATATCAAACACAATGTGAAACAACTCGTGATCCAGCGGAATATCAACCAGGGGAAATTCATCGGGCGGCAAAACCTGAGCAATCTCGTACTCCCAATTTCGCCACGCCTCATCCCCCCAGAAATCATCCACCAGCAAAAAGCCACCGCGCAACAAATAATCGCGCAACCCCTCTTGCTCGGACGCACTCAGCGCCATCCGCCCCACTTCGAGCATATAAATAAACGGATACTTAAACACCTCGGGATCATCGAGACGCACGATCACATGCTTAAACCGCCCGTCTTCTGTGCGATTGACATTGAGCGTTGTAATTTGAGACAAACGCAGAGAAAAATTCTCATCCGACTCGGGATAATCCACCGACCAACTGCCCCGCCGCCGATATCCCCAATCATCATTGCCCGTATAATTCGAATACTCGATACGACAAAACGTAAACGTATTGCCCGGAAAAATATCGCGTTCCATCCGCTCGAGGGGGCCTCGCCGTCTGCGCCCGAACTGTGCATCGACATCCCACTCGGGCATCAACAGCACCAACAAACACGCCAACAAAATTCGCATTGTGAAATCTCCATCCAGTTCCCTGTCTCCAGTCCCCAATCCCTTATCTTTTATCTGTGTTCATCTGCGTTCATCTGCGGATACTTTTGCATCCACCAATTCCAACAACAACTGTTGTGCATCCCAAAAATGCGGCATTGTCTCCAGCAGAGCCAGCACCTCGGCTTTTGCGGCCACAACCTCGCCCTTTTTAGCGAGTGCCTCCGCCAGATTGAGCCGATGCCCGGCTCTCCCCGGCACATCCAGATAAATCAACCGACGCCAATCGGCGATAGCCGCATCCCAATCCTCCAACATCTCGTGAACCTCAGCGCTTCGTGCCAGTATTTCCACCTGAAAAGGACGCACCGCCAATGCCCGATTCAGCACTGCACGCGCAGCCGCCCAGTCTTTATCCTTCACATAAAACCCACTCAACGTCAGACAGGCTTCATGCGCCATCGCATCCCATCCAACGAGCTTTTTTAATGCTTTGCGATACCACTCCGGATCACCGCGCACGGCACTGGCATCTACCCATAGCCGCAGGGGCGCATCTTCCGCCGCATAATCTGGATACAGTGCATGTGCCTTCAAAAAAAATCGCTCAGCATCCGCCCAATTCTTTGCCTCCACCGCCTTTTTCCCGGCATTCAACGCCCTGTGAAACTCCGAATTTTTGGACAACGCCTTGAGGGACGCACACCGATTGCCCACATGCTCCATAAACCGCTCATCCAGGCGACGGGCAGAAACACCACTCGCCGATACCAACGCCTCAACAGCCTCCATGCCATCGCCAATGCGGTCGAGTGCTGTCACCAGCGCATCAACACCGTAATTATTCACGTAAAAAGCCACAAACTCACCCGATACAAAATACCCATACATCAGATGCATCGGCGTTTCTGGATCCGTAAAAAAACGCCCGAGATCGCCTACAGCCGGGAACCCCTCGCCATCTACAATATGCTTAAATTCAGGACTCAGCCGCTGCCCCCACGTCACATCCTTTTGCGTCTCTTCATAAACCGAAATCCCCTCCGACAACCAGCGCGGCATGCGATTGTGGGTCTTCTGCAGCGTAATCACATGCACAAACTCGTGCCACAACACCTGTTGCCAATTCATCGTACCGGGTGGTCGCGCCCGAGGAGAATCCATTGTAACCAACCGCCCAAAACAAATGCCCAAATGCCCTGCATTACCCGGCAAACCAATCGACCGCACCATAAACACATCGTGATCGTCAAACACCTGCACCACCACGGGCGTTTGCAATTCAACATCGTATTTTCTCTGATAGTACAAAGCCGCTTCATTGAGCAGCTTCAACAACTCATCCGACATCACCTCGGCTTCTTGCCCGGGCAATTGCAACTTGAAAATACCGCGAGATATCGTCACAAAACCATCGATCGCATCCGCGGCCTCGAGCAAATTATACGCCCGCACGCTATATGGATCGGCAGCAAAAACCCGCTCCAACTCGCTCCGCGCCTCGGCATCCTTGCCCAACCGCAACAAATCATACGCCAACAACAATCGCGCCTCGACATCTTTTGCGTCAATCTCCAACGCACGCGCTTGAAAAGCACGCCCCTCTTCAAACCGGTATTGCCGAGACGCAATGCGCCCGGGAATGCGAAAAGCACCTGAAAAATACCCATTAAAAGCCAATGCCCGTTCCTGAGTTTCCTGCATCGCAGCAGAATCGTCCAATAAAAAAAACGCCGCCGCCTTTAACCCCAGCGCTTTCAGATGGTTTGGATTAACAGACAGAATAGAATCCAGCACCGCAAGCGCATCATGTGGGTCATTGCGATCCAGCAATTGCTCGGCTTGCAACCGCTGAACCTCTAAGTGATTCGGATTGTGGGCGAGAAGTTGCGCCATCACCTCCAGAACCCGATCATCGCCCGCGTGATAATAACACCACATCAACCCCGCCAAAGCCTCCTGGTTTTCGGGATCCAAAGCGAGTGCTGCGCCGTATTTTTCTGCCGCCACATCAAAAGCGCGTTTGCCCAGCGCCAGATCGCCCGCTGCAATCGGTACAGACGCGCTATTGGGAAAAACCTCAGCCATCAAATTGTAAAACCGCAACAGCGATTTTGGATCTTCGCCCTTTAACTCGCGCAGACGCGCAATCGCGATCAAATCATCGACATCATGGCGATATTCCGACAACAGGCGCACCTGATTCTCGGCCTCCATCAATGCCAGACCATAATCGCCCATCCGACCGCGCATGCGATACAACTCTGCCAATTGCACGGTCACATCGAGCGCACTTCCAACCCCTTCCAATTGCGCAATCGCCTCGTCAACGCGACCTGTCAATGCCAGCAACTCGGCATAATCCCGCCGCGTTGACCACGGATGATAAGACGCGCGTTCGAGCACTTTTACCGCCTCTGCATAATCGCCCCGCTTCCACAGCGTGCGATAATCCGTCTCCTGAGCAGAAACGCTTTCCGCGCTAAGGAAGACTACAAAGATTAAATATGTAATTTGAGAACGCATAATCAGTGAAAAAAAATTATCCCTATTCAAAGGCATTTCGCCAATAATATGGCTTATCATCTAAAGGATATCGAAACGTTCTTCGCATATCAATTTCGACCTCAATATCATCAAGTTTGTTCCCTTCACACGTCTTGGACAATCATTATAGGTGCGAGTTTAAAACCCGCACCTACGGATTGCCCTACAACATCTGCGTCTATCTGCGCCATCTGCGGATCACACTTCTCACCTATTATACGGAAAATGTCCCCCACGCACATTGCGCCACACCGCGTCGCAAGCCTCTAACACATCCTCATCCAGACGCCCATCTGCGGCCTGAATATTGTGCGTCAGGTGTTCCAACTTGCTCGCGCCCAAAATCATCGAATCGACAATCGACTGAGACATCAACCATTGCAAAGACAATTCAATTATCGTCTTGTCCGCAGTATGTGCAATCTGCTTCAACGCATCAAGCGCGTCAAAATTTCGATCGTGCCAGAACCTGCCGTAATAATCCCGATTCAAATCGAAACGCGTACCCGCCGCGGGTGCGGTATCCCGCGTGTGCTTGCCCGTCAGCATGCCCGCTGCAAGCGGATTATATACGGCCATTCCAATATTCATTTCACGACTAAACGCAACGCACTCCTCATCGATACTCCGCGTAATCAAATTGTAGGGCACCTGCAACACCACAGGTGGTGCCCAATTATTTACATCGCATTTCCAGAGCGCTTTCATCACCTGCCAGGAAGCGAAATTCGACATCCCCACATATATAATCTTGCCCTGTTGTACCAATGTGTCAAACGCCGCCATCGTCTCCTCAAGAGGCGTATCCCAATCGGGCTTGTGCAAATAGAGAATATCCAGACAATCGGTCTGCAACCGCTTCAAACACGCTTCCACACCCCGAATCACATGCCAGCGGTGCAACCCCTGATCCTTAATCTCATCCTGTCCGACAAAATTGGCGATCTTGCTCGCCAAAATCACCCGATCGCGTTTGCCCTTGAGTGCCTTGCCCACAATCTCTTCGGACACGCCATTCACATAAGTATCTGCCGTATCGATAAAATTCACACCGGCATCCAGAGCCGTATCCACCATGCGAATGGATGTAGCCTCATCGGCCTGATCGCCAAATGTCATAGCTCCCAAACATATACGCGACACGCGAATACCCGTCCCTCTCAAAACGCGATACTCCATCTCTCCTCCTAACTGTTGCTTGTGCAATCTTTTTTTTTATCTTTACCACTATCGCTATAACATAACACTGTCTCGTGACTTCGCAATATACTATGATCTGGGTCTTCATCTTCATTTTTATTGCATTTTGGGTCTATATGGGCATCGAACTCTACCTGTATTTCCGCAAACCCAAAAATACCGACAACTGGGATGACATGTCCGAATGGGCGTGGCGGCGCACAGTGCGCAAAGCCATTGACGAGATGTTAAAAGAGAAGCGGTAGTCAGCAGGTTTTATGAACGCCTTCCAAAAAACCGCCATCACCACCCTCGTTGCGACCCTCTTGCTCATCGGCGTTGGCAGTCTCGTGCGCGTTTCGGGCGCGGGCCTGGGGTGTCCAGACTGGCCCCGGTGCTGGGGCTGCTGGTTTCCGCCCTCGAGTATCGACGGCATCGACCGTGCCTATCTCGCAGAACGCGGGCTAAACATCGAAGACTTCAACCCGGTCAAAATGTGGATCGAATACATCAACCGTCTCATCGGCATGATCATCGGCCTGCTGGTCATCGCCACCTTCTTATGCGCCATCCCATATCGAAAAACACATCCCGCCATCTTCTACGGCTCGCTCATTGCCGTCTTCCTCGTCGGCTTTGAAGGCTGGCTCGGCGGGCAAGTCGTAACATCCGGTCTCAAACCCGGCATGATCACATTGCACATGGCAGGCGCAATGGTACTCTTATGCCTGTTGCTCTACGTCACATTTCGCGCCATTGACATCCGCCTTCCCGCCACATTGCCCTCCCCCAAAATGCTCGCCCACCTCTCTGCTCTGCTCTTCATCATCGTCTGTCTTCAGATGCTACTCGGCACACAGGTGCGCGAAGCCATCGACCCCTACATCAAAGACAGTGCGGGCGTCGCTCGCAGTGCCTGGATTGCCAATATTGGCCTTATGGATCACATCCACCGCTCCTTCACCTGGGTGGTAATTGCCGTTGCCGCTTATCTCGTCTATATCATACGCAAAAATGCCATAGGAGGCTTGCTCAAAGTGAGCAGCTACCTCTCATTCGCACTCATCCTGTTCCAGGCAGCCACTGGCATAGCTCTGGCTTATGGCGGCCTACCCCGCGTTTTTCAAGTACTCCATCTCGTAACCTCGGCCCTGCTAATCTGCGCGGTCTATACCCTGTGGCTCACACTGAGAGCCACCAACACAAGGAGGTCTTCATGAAAATTTCCGTCTGGCACCGCGAACTCTCCGATTCGTATCTGCGATTTGTCACCCAACTCGGCGCTGACGCCCTCGATTTTGGGACTGATACGGACATTCCCGGCGTTGTAGAACAGGGATACCCCGACCTGGATGAACTTCTAAAAATGAAGAAAAAAATCCAATCCTGGGGCCTGTCGATCAACCGCGTCAGCCTGCCAAATATCACGGAAAAATTTATGACCGATCAACCCGGCGGCGAAAAAGAACTCGAAAATACATGTACGGCACTGCGCATACTCGGCGAAGCAGGCGTACCCATTGCCCGACAGCGATTCTGGGGCGACACATTTAACGAACTCATGTTTCGCTACCGTTCTGAACACCGCGGCGGATACCTCTCGCGCGGCGAAAGTCAGGCATTGACCAAACCCGTGCCCGAAACACCCGATTACGAAGCCCTGCAAGACTGGTGGAAACACTTCTGCATCGTCTATGAAAACCTCGTGCCCATAGCCGAAGAAACCGGGATCAAGCTCGCCATTCACCCGTCCGACACCCCCAACCCGGACACGCCACTGGGCGGCCTGGGATTTCATCGCGTCATAGACGCCTTTCCCAGCGCGCAAGTGGGCTACCTCTACTGCTGTGGCACCCGCGCCGAAGCGGGCGGTTCACCGCTCGTCCTCGACGAAATTAACAACTACGGCCGCAAAGGCCGCATCTTCATGGTACACTTCCGCAATGTGCGCGGCTCACTCGCCACAGCGCGCGGTTTTGAAGAAACCCTGCTCGACGACGGCGATATGAACATGTTTAAGCTCCTGTTGGAACTCAACCGCGTGGGCTTTGACGGCTGCCTGAATCCCGACCACATTCCCGGGCTTGAAGGCGACAACGGTCCCACCACTGGCGGGCTGGCTTACTCCGTGGGCTACATCAAAGCGCTATTCGCCGCCCTTGCTGCCCTGCCGTGATGAAGTGTGAAATGTGAAGTGTGAAGTGTGAGATGAAGCACCCGCCTTTGGAGTGGTGTTGGGTGGACTTCTCACTTCTAACTTCTTACTTCTCACTTCCTTGACAACCCATAGGCGATTTGATATATTTGCCTTCGCACTGGATCAGGTGCCGAAGTGATGGAATTGGTAGACGTGCGGCGTTCAGGGCGCCGTGGGCTTAGGCCCGTGTGGGTTCGAATCCCACCTTCGGCACCATAAATTTTTACACAAAGACGCAAAGGGTTATGTCGCTCGGCATAACCCTTTTTTATACGCAATGGAGCGCGAGAGTGATCAGTTACGGCGAAGGGGTTGCACTCGGGGCGTCACTGGTGTGGGCATCCACCAGCCTCGTCTTAAGAACGCTATCCCAGCACCAGCCATCGGCACTCATCACGGCCATCCGCTGTGGGATTTCTGGACCTTTTTTTTGGATGCTATTGCCTTTTGGTCCCCCCTTATCCACACTGGTCAACGTGCCGCTGCACGAATGGGGGCTATTGATCGGCTCCGTTTTCATCGGTATAGTCATTGGCGATCAACTCTATTTGCACGCCATGAAAGAAATTGGCGTATCGCGCACAATGGCTCTGGTTGGCACGCTTCCAATAACCACATTGATTTGGGAGCAATTGCTGCTCGATGTACCCGTCACCCATACCTTTATTTTTGGGTGTGTATTGGCTGCATCCGGCGTTATCTTACTCTCTCAGCGACCGCGCCAAAATCGCAAAGACGCACAAGAACCCCCCATCCGCCTCAAACGCGGGATAGCTTTTGCACTTATCACATCTTTACTCTGGGGTTTGAGCACCACCATGCTCAAACCTGCGATGGCACATCTCACCAGTATTCAGGCCAACAGCGTGCGAATGCCGCTCGTAGCTCTGGCATTATTTGGCATTTGGCGGCTCAATCAAGGGCGCGGCAACCTGCGCGACATCGGATGGCGTACATTTATTCTGATTGCTATAACCGGACTTTTGGGCATGGGCTTCGGATCTTTCTTCTATGTCGAGGCCGTTCTGTTCATCGGCCCCGCCAAAACAGCAACACTGACAACTGCAACCCCCGTCCTTGCACTTATTCTGGCCGTGATCTTTCTGAAAGAACAAATTACGCTCCGCCTCCTCACAGGCGTTGCGCTCTGCGTGACCGGCGTTCTACTCGTACTTTGACTCCTTTATTTAGTATTTAGAAGATTGCACAGTTGACAAAATTTAAGTGATAATTAAATTATGAATCCCTTCGGAAACCCAATGAACATACACAACAGCTAACCACGGGAGTAACCATGGACGGCATTCACGACATGGGTGGGATGCATGGATTTGGTCCCATAGAGCGCGAAGAAAACGAACCTTTATTTCATCACCCCTGGGAAAGCCGGGTACTCGCCATCTCCGTAGCCACGCCTGTACCGATCCCCGGAGGCTCCCGCAACAACATCGAAAACATGGACCCGGCGCACTACCTCTCGTCCAGCTACTACGAAAAATGGCTGTATTCCCGTATCAAAGGACTGATCGACGCCGGCGTACTAACCCCGGAAGAAATGAAAACGCGGATGGCGCTCTTGCGGAACAATCCCAATGCCGAAACCCCGGCACATCCCGACCCCGATGCCGTCAGATCTGAATTCAAGCGCTCTCGTCCTGCCACCCCTCCCCAACAGAAAATGGACATCCAGCCGCAATTTTCCAATGGCGACCGCGTAAAAGCGCGCAATATCCACCCCGAAGGCCACACCCGGCTTCCCCGATACGTAAGGGGGAAATACGGCACCGTCACCAATTACTACGGCATCGACAACCTCCAGGACGCCGAACTGCCCACAGGGTGTACAAACCGCCAGCAGCCCTTATACGCCGTGCGCTTTGAAGCCTCGGAACTATGGGGTAGTGCCGCCGAAACAAAAAGTGCCGTCTATCTGGATATGTGGGAAAGTTATCTGGAACCCGTTTAACCATCCCCAAGCAAAAAGGATTCTTTTATGAACACCGCCGAGACTGACGCAGCCCTGCGCACCAGAGCGCTCGAATCGCTCCTGATTGAAAAGGGATTGATTACAGAGGACATTATAGACGAAGTTGTAGAAAAATACGAAAAAGACGTAGGTCCGCTCAACGGTGCCAGAGTGGTTGCCCGCGCCTGGACCGATCCGGACTACAAGCAACGGCTGCTTGAAGATGGCAGAGCGACGATTGCCGAACTGGGTTTTGACAGCGCGCAGGGCGCCAAAATCGTCGTACTCGAAAACACCCCAGACGTCCACCACCTCGTCGTCTGCACCCTGTGCTCCTGTTATCCCTGGTCCGTACTCGGCCTGCCCCCAAACTGGTACAAATCCTACGCGTACCGCTCTCGAGCCGTACGAGAGCCAAGAGCCGTCTTGCTGGAATTTGACCTCGACCTGCCCGATGCCGTAGAAATCCGCGTCTGGGACAGCAACTCGGACCTCCGCTACATGGTCCTGCCCGAACGCCCTGCTGGCACAGAAGACTACACCGAAGAACAACTCATCTCACTCGTCACGCGCGACTCAATGATCGGCGTCGCCAAAATCGAATCGCCCTCAAAGTGAGGCCGGGATGACGCAAAAAACCGATAAAAACATCGCCACTATGGAAGCGCGAATCGCCCTGCCCAGAGAAAATGGAGAACTCGTTTTTCAGGCTCCCTGGGAAGCGCGGGCTTTCGGTCTCGCCGTTGCACTCAACGAAAAAGACCTCTACGAATGGCGTGAGTTCAGTTCCCAATTGGCTTCGAAAATCGCGGCAGCAGAACAAAACAACACCCCATCGAGCTACTATGCCCGATGGGTCGCCTCCCTCGAAGAATTGATCATTGCCCAGGGCTTAATCAGCCGGGAACAACTGGACGCCAGAACAGCGGAATACGCCATTCACGACGATCACGATCATCACGACCACTAAAATTTACGGTAGGAAAACAGAAAGAGTTACGTCACCTCGACGTAACTCTTTTTTTTATAGTCGCTAACTAATTGTCTTTTAGCTAATTATTCCAGCCTGAAATTGCTCGAATAAAATTTCCTCTAAGCGACATTTTAAGGTTCTGGGTTTGAGAAAGAGCTGTTTTTCCTCTTCGGGCGGACAGGTATCCACAGGTACTGCATGTGCAAGCCGTGTGAACTTGTACTGCACGCCTTCAAGTTGAAATGTGTAATTCTCAAGCTGGGCGTATAATGTGTACAAATCAGGCCAGTCGCGATAATTTTCTCCGTACAGGTCAACCAAAAAAGGGTATTTGATATCTCGTTCCAGCTTCAAATGCCAATTGAATCCCCACGCGGGATTTTGAAGTAATACACTCCATATTTCTTCTTGTTCAGAATATGAAAAGTACGTATTTGTGTGCCAGATAAGGCCAAGCCAGCACATGCCGGTACCGCGGGCATTGATATCCACACCTCCAGCCAGCGTCTTCCATTCTGGCCTGTTCGCTGCATTGTGGAGAAACAATTCAGACGCAAACGCATGGGTATGCGGAAACCAGCAAAATCCCGAGAAATCTGCATCCGTCCCAATAAATCCACCCTTATATGAATCTGAAAGCCAGCGAACGTGCGTACCTGTCTTGAGTCGTGTAAAGTTGATCCCTGTGTGAATAAAATTCCTGAAATTTGATTCCGTAAGATACGCATCTGTCCAGTTGGACACTCTACCATCAGCGCGAAAGAACGTGCAACCGTCAACGGTCGTCCTGGAAAAGTCTGCGTCCAACATTTGAGCACCATCGAAGGTACAGTCCAAAAATTTGGCTTCTCGAAAAATCGCTCTGGTGAGATTGGCCCTGCTAAAATTGCAACGCGTGAAAACCGATTGTGAGTGATCTGAAAAGGACAAATTGAAACCTGAATAATCCTGATCCGTATGCTTGCAATTTTTTCCCTTTCTCAAGACCGTAGTGGAAAGACCATTCGCGTTCAGAAGGTAATCTATTGATATCTTACCCTTTGACTCATAGTCGATAAATTCGGCCAATTTCAATGCCGTGCGGCGTTGGAGTCTAACATCACCCTCCTTTGCGCGATGCACTGTTGAACGCGGGAGCCCTGAACAACTTGCGACATATTCCAACGTAAGACAGTCATTCTGCTCGAATAGCCAACGCAGTTCACGCGATATTCTATGGCTTGAATTTTCCTGTTGCACTTCTCTTCCCCCCCTAAAAAATGGAACAAAATAGAACAGCAGTAACTTGCTTGTTCGCTGGTTAAAATTATATTTGAAGCACATTTTTGTCACAGTTTGTGCAGTCAGATAAACAAACGTTGTCCAAAGAATTAGTAATCTACTCTCTGTCAATAACATCTATGCTTATAGAAAACTCAAACATAAATGAAAAAGTAAAAAGCGTGATTATTGATTCATTAGAGCTTGATATTGCGCCAGATGAAATGGACAATAATGATCCGTTATTTGGTGAAGGATTAGGTGGGAACTCTATGGCACTGATGGAAGTGATCGTTGGTCTCGAAAAGGCTTTTGGGATAGAAATATCGGATGAAGAGTTGATCATGGATGTTTTTGAGACCGTAAATAGCATTGCTGAGTTCATCAAATCTAAGGTATCCTGAATGAATACAATAGGAACTGAAGTGTGACAGGAAGAAAGAGACTGATTTTTTATAGCCAACATCTCGTAGGTGTGGGACACCACTTTCGTAATCGCCAAATTATTAGCGAGTTGGTTGATGAATACGAAGTCTATTTCATTGATGGCGGCAGGTCGGTGCCGGGAGCGACACTGCCAGCCTCGGTTCAAACACATCACCTGATCCCTATCTTCAAAGACCTGACTTCCGGGTGCTTAACCTCGGAAACTGAATATGATATCCAGACAGTATTAAAATTGAGGAAACAAGCACTGATCAGCCTGATTGACCGTATTTGTCCCGATATTTTTATCATCGAATACTTTCCCTTTGCCCGTTGGGAACTCGCCAGTGAATTGCTCACAGCCATCTACAAAGCTCGATCTATTAACTCCAACATTCGCATTATATGTTCGCTACGCGATGTGCCAAGGCGCACACAGAATGCTGACCGGATTTTTTCAATTTTGAATCGCCACTTCAATGCGCTGTTAATACATGCAGACCCCCAATTGACCCGGTTGGAAGATCATTTTTCTCATACAAACAAGATTCACATACCGGTTCACTATACGGGATATGTTGTAGAACCACTAAATAGTGTTGATCATGAATGCCCAAAACAGAACAGTGTGCTGGTCAGTGCGGGTGGTGGAGCCGATGGATACGATTTGATCAAACCGTGCATCAAAGCCTGGCAGTATTTGTCACAAAAAGGCATTGTGAAAGACCGAAAGATGGTCATTTTTACAGGTCCTTTTATGCCACAAGCGCAATACGCTGCTCTTGAATCCGTTTGCAACGGAGGACCTTTTCAAATTGACCAGTTTACACCCCACTTTCTCCACTGGATGCAGTGTGCCGATCTCTCCATCAGTCGTGCAGGATACAATACTTGCATGAATATCTTGGAAACCTGCACCAGAGCCATTCTGGTCCCTGGCTCGCTCGTCAGCGATCAGGAATTTCGCGCTCATAGACTGTTTAAATTGGGCATAGCCGATACCATTTCACCGAAAAATCTGACGACCGATAAACTGGCGAAAGCCATTGTAAATGCGCTCTCAAGTGCGCCACCTGTTCACAACATTGCCCTGAACGGTGCGACTACAACCCGTGATTTGATCAGAGCTATTTAGACAAACCATGAAGAAAACTCTTCCCATCACCATCCCTCCAGTTACCGGCTATCTACACCACGCCTATCCACTTTCAATCCTCGCTAATTGGACGGCGTATCTTCCATGGTTCTACAGTAATTACATCCAGTTATACTGCCCTCAAAATCTTCAGAACCTGCGCAGGAACCGAACTCTGAAATTCAATTTTTATCGCCGACCCGATCAACGCTTCTCCTTTTCTCCTTACTTGAAGGTTCAATTTTTAGACCGAAACCTGATTTTTAAATCTCCGACAGACATCGTGCCTTTCATCACCGCCTGCATTGACAAGGGCTACTATGTCCAACCCACTGTGGATGAATATTTTTTGCCTGATAGTGCTGCGTATCAGACAAGGCATTTTATGCATGAAACGCTCATCCACGGCTACGACAATCAAATTTTTATTGGCATCGGTTACAACAAACAGGGCGATTACGCCGCATACCACATCGCTTTTTCTGAGTTGGAACGGGCGATTCTACATGCCGACCTGACTGGTCATTACGATTCTGATGGCCTAAGACTGTTCAAGTATGACCTGCATGCCAAATACGATTTTGACATACATCTGGTTCGAGAACAACTCTCCGATCTTCTCCAGGCGCGCAACTCATCCGAACGCTTTCGCATGGTTGCAAATCCCATAGACGGTGCTTATGGCCTGGCGACATATCCTTGCCTAAAAAGCTATATTGAGTCCTTTTTACATCCTCCGTTCTCTTTCGATATTCGCCCTGCTCACATTCTTTGGGAACACAAAAAATGCATGGTTGATAGGCTTAAATATATGGAAGTGCAAGGCTATTTAAAGTCCGAATATGGGTTCTCTGCTGAATATGACGAACTGATGCGAAACACCGGTATAGTCAGACTGATGTTACTCAAGTTCAAAATAACGCGCAGCCCCGATCTAATACACCGCGTGCTTTCACGCCTGGACAACATCGCAGAAAAAGAAAAAAGCCTCCTTCAAAATTTGCTGAGCAAACTCGATTCATTCGAGATGAAATAGTCGCTCTTTCCGCTTACTAAGAGAAAAATAGCCATGAGTGTAAAAATCGCTGTTATTGATAGTGGTATTGAAAGTGCTCACCCCGGTATCGAAACGGTTGCCGGTGGTGTGAATTTGTCACTGGATGAAAAAGGAAACGTTATTCATTCTGATGACTATGAAGATTGTGCGGGTCACGGAACCGCATGTGCGGGCATTATTCGAAAGAAGGCTCCCGATGCCGAATTGTACAGTATTCGGATTTTCGACCCGTCGCTATCTGCCCACGGCGATGTTTTAATTGCGGCGATTGAGTGGGCTATTGACAATAAAATAGACGTTTTGAATCTAAGTCTGGGTTCGACAGATGTATCCTATAAAGAGCGGCTTAGAGATGTGTGCCTACGAGCCGTTAAAGCCGGGCTGACCATTGTCGCTGCCGAGCACAATGCGGGTCTTGAATGCTATCCGGCTGTCTTCCCGGAGGTCATAGGTGTCGGTGGAGGAGATATTTACCATCCAGATACCTACCTGTACAGAGATGCACAGGCTATTGAATTTGTCGCAAGAGGAAATAAACAGAGGCTTTGCTGGTTGGACGGTAAGGAAATCATCAGCGATGGAACCAGCTTCGCAGCACCTCATATTACAGGGATTGTAGGGCGATTACTTCAGGAAAATCCCGGACGATCCTTATCTGACATCAGGCAAATTCTCATTGAGAATGCAGAGAAGATACCATCTGATTCGCAGGCTGTTCGGTCGCTCCAGGGTCGAAGATCTCTTGACAGAGATTACAGTTGGGTAAAAAGAGCGGTCTTGTATCCGTATAATAAAGAAATGCATTCTCTGATGCGTTATCGCGACATGCTGCAATTTGAGATTGTTGCTGTGGCCGACCCGGTAGCAAAGGGATTGGTGGGCAATGATGCTGGCTCTGTTATAGGGGAACAACCGTGCGGGCTGCGGATTCAACCCAATTTGTCTGAGGCACTGCGCGAAGGGGATACACTTATTTTAGGCTATGTGGATCAGTTAATGCGGATACAACAGCGGGATTTACTGAAAGAATTTATCGTGATGGCATTGGAAGCGGATCTAAATATTTTCAGTTTTCAGACCGTAGATCCAGACCGATATCGAGACTTATATCAATTGGCCGAACAGAACAACCGATCTATTGTATTTCCACACATTGGTTTTGACGAAATCGCTGCTTCCCAGGAGGCGTATGATCTTTATCCCAATGTGGATGCACCTGTAATCGCTGTCATGGGCACGAGTTCTCAACAAGGCAAATTTACGTTGCAGATGGCTTTACGCCGGTCATTCTTAAAAGCCGATTACAAAGTGGCTCAGATCGGCACTGAACACCACTCGGAATTGTTCGGAATGGATTTTGCCTTTCCCATGGGGTATGGTTCAACACTCAAAATGCCCCAGCAATCCTATGTCCCGTTTTTGGATTTTAAGATGCGCGAAATCAACCACCACATGCAACCCGAAATCATCATCACGGGTTCACAATCCGGCACCATACCTTATGATGTGTATGATCACACGACACATTCTCTATCTTCACTTGCTTTTCTTCTCGGTGTCAAACCAGATGCGTGTGTTCTTATTGTCAACAGTATTGATACCGATGAATACATCCGGGACACGATAGATGGCATACGCGCCATAAGTAAAGCACCCACTCTGGCCCTTGCTATGGGGGACAAAGAAAAGCATGTCCGCACAGCTTATGGCAAAAGCCTTGTGACGACGAGTGAACTGCCACAAAAAGAAATAGATTCGCATCTCAAACGGCTAACGGAGTCTTTCGACTTGCCAGCAATACAAATTTTATCTGAGAGAGATCAAGAGCGGTTATTCAAAATTATCGTGGACTATTTTTCGAAATAGCAGCATTTGGGAGGGGTGAATGCCACATCAATCAATCGTTCTGGCCTGTGCCAATTCTGTTTTTCTTTTAGAAATGCGCTCTGAAATTGAGAAAAATTTTGAAGCCGAGATAATCGAAACCACAGATGACAAGAACAGGTTTTGGGATTGTTTGAAGGAAATGAGGCCCTCGGTCCTCTGTATTTCAATGGATTTACTCGACAGTATTGGGCAAGTCTCTCAAATCAGGAAATTGGCGAAGAGATCGAAAGTGATTATTTGGGGCGAGGATAATATCGTCCAAGCTGTTGACGCGATGTATTTGGGGGCTGATTACTATATCCCGAAGGGAGGGAATATAGCGTTCTTTTTTCAGAAACTCCTGATGATCACGGGTTTGAGAAGAAAATCTCACTCTGTATGGGCTTCAAAATTAGACGGTTTTTTGAGAGACCATTTCACAGATCCATCCTTAAAATTGAGCACACTGTGCGATCATTTCGGGATTTCATCGAGCTATGCGACGCGGTTATTTCGCGAACATATCGGGATGTCCTTTCACAAGTGTTTATCCTTTTATCGCGTGGAAGAAGCAAAACGTCATCTTGCTGAAACTAAAGATCTGGTTTATGAGATTGCTGACAAGTGCGGGTTCACAAATAGCAACCATTTGATCAGAGTCTTTTTTGATTTTACAAATATGTCGCCAGGCCAGTATCGAAAGTCCTTAAAGGACACTGATTGGTTGGCATACAATTTGTCTGATCATTCGATGCCACTGCCCCTCTCCCAACCCCCAATGCCTTCAAATCCATTGCAAAAGAGAATCTTCCGATACGACAACAACTCTGTGACTGACTTTGCAGCAAAAGATGTGTTTAAGTGTACAAAATAGATACGAGTGGCAGAAAATGATATTCATAAGGTTTGTCGCTGCAATCACAAGACCATATCTTTAGATCAAGTTACGATGCAGAGTGCATCGAGGTTGTTCACTACAGAGAGCCGCGTGATTGTTTGGTCAAAAGCATTCTGATGACCTTAAAGCCGCCATTCATGTTGGTTTCGAAACACACCGAAAGGAGATCTCAGATGAAGATCACGTTGCACAAACCCCAGCGCGAGGCTGTAAATGCAGTTCTTGCATATCATGACGAGTCTCATCCTGCTTGGGATTGCAACCAGGCTGATTATTGGTATGAAAACGGTACCTATTTTGCTTATTGGGAATGTGACACTACCTGTAGAGGTGTGAAATGTTACTATGAAGAAGATGCTGGAGAGTGCACTATGTGGGAAAAGCCCTCATCTGACTATACAGTTAAGGGATGCTTAGGGTAAGAGTTGTTGGAAAATATTATATGGGCAACAGATGGATGATTCTGTAGCATTGGTTGCCTCATATTAGACAACAGGACAGCGTACTTGCATCGTATGTTGTCCTGTTTAATATTCATTACTGTTGGATATTGAACCTCGCTTGCGAAGGGTCAACGCCTGTTTGCCAACAGGCAGGTGTTGGCTGTTAACCGAACTGGCTGGCGTTTATTATTTTCACTAAAAACAGCACTTGACCGATTTTTCTATTTCCCTGTATTTTACTCTGAGGAGATTATGTATGACAAAAACAATCATTCTATTTTGTGTTTTTTGCTTCTTTTTTTCCTGTAATCACAATACAGAAATGCAAGACAAGCCGTCTTTGCAAAATTCAGCGGCACAAACAACAGAGAACCATCAAATACGGATGACAAAAAACTCTGAAATCCGCTTAAAAGAAAATGAAAAAGCATATATTGGAACAATTCAAAAAATAAAAGTTGATGAAAGCCGAATTTATCTTATGGATAATAGCCTGAAACAAATTCTAATATTTTCCTTGGAAGGCGAATTTATTCGCGCCTTTGGTAGAAGCGGTGAAGGGCCTGGCGAATTTCGCTTTTTATATACGATGGATGTCAAAGATAACTTGATCGCCTGCTTTGACCAGGGAACCCGTCGAATGACCTTGTTTGACACTTCGGGCGTATTCATCAGGTCTTTTGGGACACAATCGAAAAAGTCAGTCCCTTCGGGTAACCGCATTGCAATCACACAACATTATACGATTCTACACTGTCAAAAAACTAAGGGACTTCCCAAGAAACAGTGGCTATCATACTCCTATCCTTATTTGATCTGTGAATTTGATACATTGGGCAACGTCCTTTCGCATCATGGAAAATTCAACCAACAGATTGTCAGGGATAAACTGGACAAACCACTTGCTGAATTTAAGTGGTCATTTCCTCAATTTATCGCAACAAGAGATTCTCAAACGTATCTTTGGTTTGACAATCTTCCCATTGTTGTTGAATATGACAAAAGCCATGCGGTTTCCAAAGTTTTCAACGTTGCAACGCCAATTACAAAACCACAGTGGGTTGATAAAGACGATGAGAAAAATGCAGAAAAACTCCGACATTTGAGTAAAGAAGAAAGAAGGAAATTGGTCATCGAAAAAATAAAAAAAGATCATTCGGAAATAACGCAAATGTATGACATTGCTTATGTTGACACGCATTCCATCTTATTGACTTTACAAACAGAAGAAGTACG
Source organism: Candidatus Latescibacterota bacterium (assembly GCA_022821275.1). Classification (GTDB taxonomy): domain Bacteria; phylum Latescibacterota; class UBA2968; order UBA2968; family UBA2968; genus VXRD01. The sequence continues at coordinate 28,927 of JAJEDY010000011.1, forward strand.
CCGAGGTTTGGACCGAACACGTACTCACTATCTGAGTGCTTATGATGTAAATACGGGGCGTCGTTTAATGACAGATATGCCTCTACAATCAGAAACACAATTGACAGAACAGAGCATCGCCGTTGGCCCTGATGGCTTTATATATTGCATTCAGAGTGATAAACCCGACAATTTTGTAATTGCTAAATACGAGATAGTTAGAGAGGACAATTAGAGATCGAGAACCGGAATAAAAATATCTTTCGCGAAATGAGACAACAGGACAATGCACTCAAAAAGTGTGTTGTCCTGTTCCATTTTACAGAATCTCGCTGACACACATCTCAAGGTCCTGCTGTTTTACTTGATTATTGAAGCGATCACGTTGCTGTGAACAGTATTGCGCTAATGGTACGCCAGATCCTCAGCAGCGTGGGATAGAGGTCAGGCATCAAAATTTATAGACATAATCCGTGTTTTGCCAGGAATACCTCCAACACCGCGCTTAATTATCCTATGCCGTTTTTGCTACAAAAGACACATTTGAGTGTGCAAAATAGATACGTGTGGCAGAAAATGATATTCATAAGGTTTGTCGCTGGAATCACAAGGCCATATCTTTAGATCAAGTTACGATGCAGAGTGCATCAAGGTTGTTAATCACAGGGAACCGTGTGATTATTTGGTCAAAAGCATTCTGATGACCTTTAGCCGCTGTTCACGCGGGTCTCGAAACATAACGAAAGGAGCTTCAAATGAAGCGCGTATTGCTCAAACCTCAGAGGGAGATTATGAACTCTGTTCTCGCATATCAGAACGAGGATTGGGTTGATGAATATGAGTATGAGTATTTTGATGACTATTACTGTGACGGTGATGATATCTGTGAGTATAAAATCGATATGGGTGATTGGACTTGACCCGTTTTAGTGGACAACTTATCTCTTTCAGAGAAAGGAGTCCAAAATGGGCAGAAAAAGATCATATCCAGCAGCATTTCGCCAGCAAATGGTCGCGCTGGTCAGATCGGGTCGTAGTGCCAATGATTTGGCCAAAGAGTTTGAGCCGACCGCCCAGACGATCAGTGCCTGGGTGCGTCAAGCAGATCGCGATGAAGGCCGTCGAGACGATGGGTTGACCAGTCGTGAGCGGGAAGAACTTCAAAGGCTTCGCAGAGAAAATAAACGCTTACGACAAGAGCGCGAGATCCTTGCAAAAGCCGCGGCCTGGTTCGCACGGGAGACCGAAGCGATACCCCCCAAATCTTCAGATATATAAAGGCGCATCAGGCCGTCTATCCAATCACCATGCTATGCCAAATGCTGGGCGTCTCCACCAGCGGGTATTATGTCTGGTGTGATCGACCTGTATCTCAAAGGGCACAGGACGATAAACAGTTGACAGAACTCATAAAAGGTTTTCACCAACGTTCCAAAGGAACTTATGGTGCGCCTCGTATTTTTCATGACCTGCGTGAGATAGGGATCCACACGAGTCGTAAGCGTGTTGCAAGACTGATGCGACAAGCCAATATATGTGGTGTCAGCCGAAGAAAAGGTATCCGTATAACACAACAATCTGAGACAGCAGAAAAAGCCCCTGATCTGGTCAAGCGAGACTTTAGGGTTGAGGCGCCCAACACGCTATGGGTTGCTGATATTACCTACATACCCACCTACTCTGGCTTTTTGTATCTATCTGTTGTTCTCGACGCCTTCTCCAGACGTGTGGTTGGCTGGGCCATGGCCTCACACTTGAAGACGCAATTGGTCTTGGATGCCCTGGATATGGCACTTTGGAATCGACGACCAGATGGGGTCATCCATCACTCAGATCAAGGGTCTCAATATACCTCCTACGCTTTCGGTCAACGCTGCGTAAGAATGGGGGTCAGACCTCTGTCGGATCGGTTGGCGATTGTTTTGACAATGCCTTGTGTGAAAGCTTCTTTGCTACCCTTGAGTGCGAGGTGATAGACCGAGAAAGCTTCCCCAATCATAGCCAGGCCAAACTCGCTATCTTTGAGTATATTGAAGGGTGGTATAATCCACATCGCAGACACTCTGCACTGAAGTACCAATCGCCCATCACCTATGAAAAACTGATGGCAATGGGTGATGAAGTTGAAACTTATACACTATCCACTAAAGCGGGGTAACTCCAGATTGCACAGAGTATACTAGATTCGGTGAAATTAACGGTGAACCTTTCGATCTGGCTACTTGTTAGATACCTGAAGGGTTGCATAAATCATAGTATCTGGAGATGATTATGAACAGCATATGAGTTCTGCCAACCTGAGCCATTTCATACATCAAGGCAGTCTGCAATTATGCGCACCTCGCAGATAGATAATATGGGGCAACTGATAGTCAGGTAGCATCAATTGCCCCATTCTTAACTGATCTAATTATTGACTTACAAAAATTAGATATGTAGATTCTTAGAATTAACCAATCTAAAGATTATTTCATATAACTAAAAGGTTAAAGTAGCTTTTGAGGATGTACATGACGAAATCAATTACTTTACTTTCTTTTTTTTACTTATTTTTCGCTTGCAATCAGAATGCAGAAATATCTCAAGACAAGATACCTTTGCAAAATTCAGTTGCAAAAACAGTAAAGAAAAAGCAGATACAGATGGAGAAGGTTTCAGAGATACACATAAAAGAAAATGAGGAAAATTATATTGGAACAATTCATAGAATGCGAGTTGATGAAAACCGAATTTATCTCATGGATAAGAGCCGTAAGCAAGTTCTGATCTTTTCTAAGGAAGGTGAATTTATTCGCGCCCTGGGCAGGAGCGGCGAAGGACCCGGTGAGTTTCGCTATTTATATACGATGGATGTCAAAGATAACTTAGTCGTTTGTTTTGACCAGGGGAACCTTCGAATGACCTTGTTTGACACTTCGGGTGTATTCATCAGGTCTTTTGGAACTCGATCACAAAAGTCAGCACCTCAGGGCAATTGTGTTGCGATCACACAACATCATACGATCCTACACTGCCAACAACCTACAGCATTAACAAGAGAGCAGGATTTGGCACATACCTATCCCTGGTTGATTTGTGAATTTGATACCTTGGGCAACGTCCTTTCTCATCATGGAAAATTCAACCAACAGATTGTCAACCGTCAGATCATAGGTGATAAAATTGACAAACCGTTCACTGAATTTAAGTGGTCATTTCCTCGTTTTATCACAAACAGAGCTTCACAAACGTATCTTTATTTTTCTAACATCCCGATTGTTGTTGAGTATGATGAAAGCCAGGCGGTTTCCAAAGTTTTCAACGTTGCAACAACGATTACGAAACCCACATGGGTTGATAAAAGTGCAGAAAAATTTCAGCATTTGAATGACGAAGCAAGAAGGAACTTGGTCAATCAACGAATAAAGAACGAGCATTCGATAAGAACATTTATCTCTGATGTTGCTTATGTTGACAAATATTCAGTTTTATTAGTTTTACAAACCGAAGAAGTACGCCGAGGCATTTTTGACCGGACGCGTTCTTATTATCTCAGTGCGTATGATGTAAATACTGGGCATCTATTAATGGCGGATATGCACATATCATCGGACGTACCCCTGTCTATCCAGCGCATACCAGTTGACCAAGATGGTTTTGTGTATTGCATTCAGAATGATCAGCCTGACAATTTTATAATCGCCAAATATAAGATCGTTAGAGGAGAAATTTAATGGACAAAACCTTAAACCATAATCCCTTAAAATTGCCGATACCCAAAAAGGCGATAATCGGTTTGGGAAGCCTCATTCTCGTGGGATGGGCAATCATTACAGTTGTTTTGTTCGTCGAATATCGCAAAAGCAAGGCATTGCTTGCCGAGTATTCACCTATTGTAGAAAGGTATAATTATGTTAAGAATCTGGGCGTGCAACACAGAACGCTGGAAACGATGACTTTTCCCGAAGCTTCTCTAAAAATCTTGACTGGCGATTCAACAGCAGTAAGAAATCTTGGAGAAAAAACGGATTACTCTGTTGCGATTCTTTTTACGAAAAATGATTGTTCTTCCTGTTTGGAGACCGAGTTGGACTTATGGCAAAAGTTTTACACCCAAAATGCAGAAAACCTCGATGTGGTTGCCATAGCCAAAATTACCCCACTGACGACGCAAGAAAAAATTGAAAGAGAACTCGGTGGTTTGTGGAAAGAGCCTGTTTATTATGACAAAAATGAGCCTTCGCTATTCGAGCATCTGAATATTACACATACACCGACCTTGCTCTTTTACGAAAAAAGAACGCGCAAAATTATATACGCGCACCTCGGAATGGTTGGTGATCGCGTTGGACCAGAAAGTTTTAAGCAAAAAGTGGCAGCCTGGCTCAAGCTCAAAGGTAAGACGGTAAATCTGGACTATGATAAATCCTGATGCGTATGGAGGAAGATCTGGTCTCCCTACATCGGAGAGGGGCTGGAGGAGGGGTTCTAAATAGACCTGTGATTTTTGATTAAGAGTGGAGGTTATTTTAGACACTTATAGCCCCACTCTTTTTTGCGTGTATTATGAATAATTTCCTAAAAATGGGCATACTGGTCGCCTTTTCGTCTCTCCTCAGTATTGGAAGTCTCAGCTTTCAGAATACAGATCACCTGTTTCATTCCAAAGACATTCCGGCCATTTCTCTACAAGCTGCAAGATGGTTTTTTGACCAACAGGGCGTCGTATTTCTCGATGCGCGATCTCATCGAGAATACGCTATAGGTCACATACCGGGAGCCATCAATCTGCCTATCTCAAATTTTGAAAAACAGAAAACCGTTTTATTAAATATTCCATTAAGTGCTACGATTATTGTGTATTGCTCTGGGGTGACTTGTCAGAGCAGCTTGAAAATTGCGGAATGGACAAAAGACTACTTGGGCGATCATAGAAACGTGTACGTATTCATAGAAGGTTTTCCCGCCTGGGAGAAAGCGAAGTTTCCCATTGCAGTTGAGAAAGATCAGTAATGTTCTTCTCTTTCATACAAGTCATGATGCGCCTCGTTTTGGGAGGCGTATTTTTATGGGCTGGCATCGTAAAAATACCGAATATCGAGTTATTCTCATATACCGTGCGGGCGTATCATCTGCTGCCCGAGTTTTTGATTCTTCCAGTAACAATATTAGTGCCCTATCTCGAATGCGTCATTGGCCTGTGTTTGATCCTGGGATTTTGGACGCACGCGAGCACGATCATTGCTTCGGGCCTGCTTATTGCCTTTGCCAGTGCATTGGGCACTAAAATTTATCAGGGCGTGAATATGTCCTGCGGATGCTTTGGCTTTGGCACGGAGCGCGGTTCTCTGGAATGGGTTCTGTCGCAGGATATGTTGCTGCTCTCATTTGCTCTAGTGCTCTTTTGGAAACAGAAGGTTCCATTTTCTCTCGATGGGTATTGGCAGAATCTGAGTGATCGCGGCAGGGATGTCGCTCCTACAGCATCCTTTCTTGATTAGGTGCAATGATCATAGCTTCCTTTTGTAATTTTGTGCCTTTTGTGGCTGGATAATTACTCATTCTCAACATTTGGTGGAAAGCAAGAATGAAAAAAAACAAAGACATGATCGCATTCTTTTTAAAATTCGTCATTCCCTACTGGCATTATGGCCTGGTTGTGCTCGCCTTTATGCTGGTCGGGATTGCGACATCGCTTGTATTCCCTTATGTCTTTAAAATTATTGTTGATGAAGCACTGCCGACACGAGATTATGAGTATTTGGTGACGCTGGTCGGCATATTGCTGGGGATCACGGGTCTCAATTTGATTCTGTCGTTTGTGTCGTACTATGTGTATAACTGGATCAACAACCGGGTCGTCAATGATATGCGGAGTACAATTTTTGAACACCTACTCTATGTCCCTTTTGAATTTCATCAAAAAACAAAGACAGGCGATCTGGTACACAGAATCAACAACGACATTAGTATCATCAGAAATTTTCTAACCTCAAGTGCATTCAATTTCTTGCGCAGTTGCCTGATGCTATTGGGGCTATCGTCAATTATGGCGTATCTGAATGTGAAACTCTTTCTCCTGTGTTTGATTGCAGCCCCTATCTTTATTGCCAACCTGATTTATTTTCGTCCCAAAATCAAAAATGTCACCGAAGAACGCCAAAAGGAGCGGTCTGAGTTGCTCAGTTTCTTTGTCGAGCGATTGAGCCGCGTTTTACTGATTCAGTCTCACAACGGATATGGGAGTGAAAAGAATATCTTAGATAACAGGCTATCTACACTGATGGACTTAAATTTGCGAAATGTCTTCTATTCTGCTTCTATGGGTACGATATCTGGCGGAGTCCGCGCTGCGGTCCCCGCATCGATCTTACTCATTGGGGGGTATCAGGTCATAATGGGCACCATGAGTTTGGGAAGTTTATTTGCCTTTCTCCAGTATTTTTCCCGCATATTTTCGCCGATTCAAAGTTTAAATGGCCTGTACGTCAACTATGTAAGAACAACTGTCTCCATGCGTCGCATATTAGACCTGATGGAAATCCCCGCGGCATCTTCAAAGTCTAATCTCCAAGCTCAGCCCTTTGCGTTTCAAGATCGCATTCGATTTGAGAATGTTCACTACGCTTATGAAAAAGAAAAAATTGTTGAAGATTTGAATCTGGAATTGGTGAAAGGAAAGTCTTACGCATTGGTCGGGCCAAGCGGATGTGGAAAAACGACAGTGCTCCATTTGCTGTGTGGCTTTGTCCATCCACAGAATGGCCGTGTCACCATTGACAATGTTAATACCCGGGACATGGATATACATGACCTGAGAAACCATATTGCTTATGGTACGCAAACGCCCATGCTCTACCAGGACAGCATCCGGGCCAATATTTCTTATGGCAATTCGGAAATTCACGCTGAAGCTGTTGAAAGTGTTTTCAATGCTATGGGTTTTGAAAGTCTCAGTTTGGACACTCTTGTGGGCGACCAGGGGACGAAAATTTCTGGCGGACAACAGCAACGCATCGCGCTTGCCCGCTTATTGATAAAAAAGGGTGATATTCTACTACTCGATGAGGCGACTTCAGCACTCGATTCTGAGAGTGAAGGCGTTATATATGACTTATTGCGTTCACATTATCGAGACAAAACGATTCTCGTGGTCAGCCATCGCTGGTCCACGATACAAAAGGTTGAGGAAGTTATTTGTCTGTCAGATGGCAAAGTCGCAGAACGGGGAACCCCTGAAGAATTGATGCAAAAACGCGGGGTTTGCTGGCGGCTGTTTCAAGACCAGTATCACGTCGATAAGCCAAACCGTGAATTAAGAGAGGCAGAATCCCCGAAACGTCTCGCCCTATTGGAAAGTTGATGTTTATCTTTTGATATTAGTAGAAAATTAGAGATGTATTAAATCCCTTGTATCAAGGGATTTTTTACTTGATATTGTCTGAAACCGATTTGACATCTCCAGATGGTGGATAACGGGTTCAAATTATGAATCAAAAAAACAAAAAATGGATATGGGTCATTATCGGGGCTTTTGGTATTGGTCTCTATTTCCTTGAATTTGGACTCAAGGCTGAAAACACCGCGATTCCCCAGAGCGCGAGCGAAAGCACATCGACCGCAACATCTGTTGAACCGCGCAAAGTTCAGATAGACATAGAACCCGTGCCGGTTGAGGTGGCAGTCGCAAAAAAACAAAAATTGATACAACACGTCCGTGCGACAGGTTATACAGAAGCACTGCGAGAAATGTCGATGATCTCGCAACAGAGTGGACAGATTACTGAATTGCCGATTCGAGAAAATATGCTTGTGGAACGGGATCAGCTCTTATTGGCCTTAAATTCAGAAGAACAAAGGCAAGCATTCATCGATGCCCAAAACCGCTACACGTCAAAATTGTCGCAATATGCCATTGAACTGGGATTTGATTCTTCAGAGCGCGAAAACATTTTAGGGCAGGCTGAAGAACGCTTTTTGGCCTCTATGGCTGAAGAATTAAAAAAAGTGGATGGGCAAACAAAAAATCGAAAGACGGATGTAAGGCTTACCGATAAATCGACCAAATACAACCGACTCTGGTTGACCGCTGGACGAGTGGGTTTGATTACTGCTTGGACCAATTTAGAGCGAGCCAGATTAACCCTTGAGCAAACAAGGCTCTATGCCCCTTTTAACGGGCATATTGTGGATTTGGAGCTCTCTTTAGGAAGTTGGATCAAAAACGGTGAGGAAGTCCTGCGACTGATTGATTTAGATCAAGTAGTTGTCAACTCTCGTGTGTTAGAGAGCGAGATGCGCCATATCAATGTGGGATCACCTGCTCAGGTGATTTTTGTTGCGTATCCCGATACGGTTTATACGGGAACTGTCGATGTGATTCGCTCTGTAGTCGATCCCGAAACAGGCACCTGCGAAGTGCGTATTTTAATCGACAATCCCGATTTCAGGCTAAAACCCGGCATGTTTGCCAATGCTCAGATTGCGGCTCGCGTTTACAATCACAGGTTGGTCGTAAAAACCGATGCCATCTTAAACCGAGATGAGAGAGATGTGATTTTTGTTGTCGAAAATGGATTGGCAAAATGGCGATACATCGCGAGCGATCTAAAAAATGAGATCTATACGGAGATCTTAAAGGGTGTTCAAGAAGGAGATTCCGTGATTGTATCTGGGCATTACAACCTCGCTCACGATACACCTGTTGCGGTTGTCAAGACGATTGAGCCATAAAATTTAAGAGCTTTTGGACAAACGATGCATATCTCCGAACTATCAGTCAAAAGACCCGTTGCGACTTTCATGTTTTTTGTCGCGTTTTGTCTTTTGGGAGCTTTTGGATTTTCCCATTTAAGCGTGGAACTGCTTCCCGATATATCGATTCCTCGTCTGGTGATCGAAACGAGATTTTCAGGGGCTGCGCCCGAGGAAGTTGAGACGCAAATAACGCAACAAATCGAATCCCAGTTTGCGACACTCAAGTCAGTTAGAAACATACAATCGGTATCGAAATCGGGCATCTCCCTTGTTACGCTTGAGTTTTATTGGGGCACGCAGATGGATCAGGTGCTTCTGGAAGTGCGGGAGAAACTCGATGATTTGTCTTACGCACTTCCGGAATCCGCCGGGCGACCAAATCTTTTGAGGTTTGATCCGGCTGCCGATCCCATCATGACAGTGGTTGTCACTTCTGGTCGCCTTGAAAACCCAAAGAATCAGCGTGACGCCACTGAAGCGTTAATGGAGCTTAAAAATTTTGTCACATTTATTGCCAAACGCAGGTTGGAGCAAATCAATGGCATTGCACAAGCCGTTATTTTAGGTGGGCTTGAACGCGAAATAAGGGTTATTGTCGATATAAACCGCCTCAATAGTATGGGCATTGCACTAAATCAGGTCGCTCAAGCACTTGACCGCAACAACTGGACACAGCAGTCTGCAGGCACAATTCGAAAAGGACTCTTCCGATACTCATTCAGGGCCATTGGGCAATTTCAAGACGTAGAGGATATTCAAAAAACCATCGTTGGACATAAACCCAATGGGGCGGTGATTTCTCTTTCCGATGTGGCATCCGTTTCTAACACCTATCGAGAAAGATCTGGTTTTACAAATTGGAATGGACGAGAGATTGTCGCGTTATCCATCTTAAAAGAGGGCAGTAGCAATACTGTCTTGAGCTGTCGGGAAGTGCATCGAATATTGCGCCAAATACAGCGCGAATTTCCGGGCTTTAAGGTCGGGGTTATTTCAGATCAGGGATTTTTTATTGAGCAAGCCATTGACAATGTCTTAATGGCCCTTTTTTTAGGGGCCTGCTGTGCCTTCGGTGTTCTGTTTCTGTTCTTAAGAGGTGGGAAAATTCCCGCGATGGTCGGTGTCGCCATCCCGATAGCGATTACAGCGACATTCATTCTCCTGTTTCTTCTGGATATAAATTTCAATGTTATTTCCTTAGGCGGATTGGCATTAGGCACGGGATTGATCGTCGATAACTCCATCGTTGTTTTGGAAAATATTCAAAGACACAGAGAAAGCGGCATGCCGCTTATGGCGGCTGCAATTTCTGGAAGCCGTGAAATCAGCCTTGCGGTCACAGCATCAACGCTGACCACTGTGTCCGTTTTTTTTCCCTTAATTTTTGTAAAAGGATTGGCAGGAGAGCTCTTTTTTGATCTGTCAATGGCTGTGACCTGTGTACTTTTAATCTCCCTATTGGTATCTTTAACCCTGCTCCCCATGTTGATTTCTCGACTCAGTGACATGGAGCAAACGCCATCTGATCACAGGTCAGATACTATAATACGCAGTTTCTTACATGGCCCTGTTCTGCGGCCTATTTTTTTTGTTTTTAATCTCCTTTTTGACGCATTTCAGACCGCGTTTAACGCATTTGCCCGCTGGTATGAAGCGCGTTTGCGTTGGGTGATTCAACATCGCGTCTTTGTAATCTGCATTTATGGTTGTCTATTGGGGCTCTCTGCCTATCTGTATTTGGGGCTTGAGAAAGAGCTTGTGCCGTCGGTTGACCAGCGAGGCATCACGATTAAAATCTCTCTTCCTCAGGGAACGGACCTGCTCGCCACGCGCCATATTGCCAGTAAAGTAGAAAGTTTATTTTTCAATCATCCGGGAGTCGAAGATGTCTTTTCTCAAGTGGGCATTGTACATGCGGTTTTGTCAACTCAACGCGATGAGTTATCCGTAGAAACTGCAAAAATTGAGGTGCGATTCAAAGAGGGTTATTCTTTTAATCCATTTATTCAAAGCGTTCAGGAGGTCGCAAAGAACTATCCCAATTGCGATATCGAAATTCAAGAACCACAATCCCCTTTTGTAACGCTTTTTCAGATGTCTTCGCGTGAGGTTCAAATGCGTTTCTTTGGACCCGATTTAAAAAAATGTGAATCTATCGCACAGAATATTGCAAAAACACTGACCACCTGGCCTTCACTCGATTTCATTCGGGTCGTTCCAAAACTTGGAAATCCCGAATACCACATTTACATCGACCGAGACCGAACCGCCCACTATGGTATTACATCACAGCAGATCATTGATTTTTTGAGCGCGTACTTGCGCGGGGTTGAGGCGAGCCAGATTGAAGCTTTTGGCGGCAAAACACCTCTCGAAGTGACAATAAAACGAGATGTACAGGTACAATTGTCCGATCTCCTGAATGCTGAAATACCGCATTCGTCTGGTACTATGCTGCCCATGCGGGAATTTATCCGCGTGAGAGAGGGCGTGGGGTATTCTGAAATTCGACATGAAAAGGGCACGAGGGTTGTGGCAATTTTGGCGGATGTTCGGGGAGAAGACCCCGTCGAAATTTCTCGGCAATTACAGGCGTATATCAACCAGTTGGAAATACCCGAAGGATATGATGTTGAGATCGCGGGCCAAAATGCCTTCATCGTGGAGTCGCTGGATAATTTAACTGTCATTATTGCCCTATCGATTGCACTCGTTTTTATGGTCATTGCGTCCCATTTTGAGTCTCTGCGTCTGCCATTTGTTATTCTCACAGCAGTTCCACTTGCCATGGCAGGCGTCATTTTTATCCTTCTGGTCACAGGACAATCTCTAAATATTATGTCCTTGATTGGCATTGTGGTGCTGGTGGGAATCGTCGTAAATGATTCTATTGTTAAAATCGATTTTATTGATAAGCGGTATAAAGAAGGAGCGACTTTGCTGGTCGCAATTCAGGAGGCCGGGCAAAAACGTCTTCGACCTATTGTTATGACGACGGTCACAACAATTTTGGGATTGGTTCCCATGGCCCTTAGCAAAGGGGTAGGTGCTGAGTTGTGGCATCCGCTTGCGTGGACGATTATTGGGGGTATGGGGTTGTCAACCTTTTTGATTTTATTTGCTGTGCCAGCCTTGTATGGCATAGTGGTGCGTAAAAACCGATGACATTTACCGATAAATTACAAAGGCGATCCATAGCGGTCGCCATGTTTACGATTGCTGTCATTTCAGTTGGCCTGATCGCTGTTTTGCAATTGCCTATTGAACTGCTGCCCGCTCTGGAATATCCCCGGATGAGTCTTTCTGCGTCCTGGACAGGAGCTTCCCCGGAAACGATAGAGTCACAATTAACAACGCCTCTTGAAGCGATTGCTGTTAGCATCCCCGGCGTTAAGAGTGTGAGTTCCAGTTCTGGTTTTGGATATGCACAGTTGACGATGGAGCTATTGAGAACAGCCAACCCGACCTATGTTCGTCTGGAGTTAAAAGACAAATTGGCGCGTTTCTATGAGCAACTTCCCGAAGAGATTAAACCTCCCAAAATTCGACCTTATATTCCCCGGGAATTTCGCGATAAAATCGGTTTTATGCGTCTGAGAATAACGGGACCCAAAAGCCTCAATCAACTTCGCAAAATTTCAGAAGAAGTTTTAAGTCCTGGGCTTATCGGTATGGATGGGGTTGGTGAAATTAGCATCACCGGAGGGGCACAGAAAGTCTTGCGGATTCAAGTTTCGCGAGCATTGATGAATTCTTTGGGTTTGAATCTCCAGGATATTTATCGACAAATTTCTGCATTTAATAAAGAAATTTATCTCGGAAAAATATCTAATAATGACCAGACATTCTGGGTGAAATTGGAGTCTTTAGATACACATCCTGTCTCCGCGCTTTCCAGATTGCCTATTTCAACAGGCGATCTAACCGTTTTGCTCGGTGATCTGGCGACCATAAAATACGATTATGACGATCCCGAAACATTCTTTCGAATCAATGGGCGCGACTTTGTCGTCATGGAAATCACGCGCGAACCGGGATCTAATATCCTGGCCCTCGCCAACGATATTCACAAAAAATTGGAGAATTTCAAAAAAGAAAGTGCTTTACCGCCTGATGTCAAAATCGATGTCATTCAAGACAGAAGTCAGGATTTGAAAGAAGATATTTCGGTTTTACTTCAAAGTGTGGTTTTTTCTGCCGGGTGTCTGTTCTTGATTTTGCTTGTTGCGTTTCGGTCCATGGCAGCGGTTATCATTGTATTTGTTTCTTTAATATTTTCTTTATGTTTGACGTTTATTGTGATGTTCTTTTGCAAAATCAGTGTGAACAGCGTGACGTTGATAGGGCTTGGCATTGCATTGGGCATCATGGCAGACAACGCCATTGTGGTTATCGACCGCTTGCAAAAAGATCAGGCGACTCGCGACGCTGGTGAATTAGAAGATCGTGGCATTCGAAGTGTTAGAATGCCCATATTCGCATCTACGCTTACGACACTTGGCGCGTTTTTACCTCTGGTCATTTTATCGGCTCAGACAAAGCTTTATCTGATACCCTTTGCCATTGTCGTATCAAGTGCCCTTGTGGCTTCGACTTTATCGGCTTTTACACTGGTTTATGTCGCTACACACCACTTTATTTTGCGATCTAAAAAAAATCATCCGCAGGAGATCATTTCTGCTAATACCGACTCCGAAAAACGAGATGGATGGCAGGCTACCTATTGGTGGCTATTGAATAAAACGATTCGCTACCGACCATTTGCTATAGTTGCGATGGTGTGGTTGTTTGGAATACCGCTGTGGCTTTTGCCAGACAATATGGCGTCTAATGTTCAAAGCAAAGAGAGAAAACAGGAATTATCCACTACACAGATGATTAAATCGCGGTTCGCTGAATTATACGATTCGGTATTGGCAAGTGAGACATACTTAAATGCAAGACCTTATATCGACACTGTGTTGGGGGGAAGCCATTATTTATTCTATCGCCATGTTCCCATTGTTGGTTCTGTAGGAGGGCGTGTAAGATTAGAAGATAGTTATGTAACTGTCGATATTAAAATGCCTCGTTATACAGAGGTCAAATATCTTTTACAAGTCGTGTCGGCATTTGAGACCCATTTGGACAAATTCGCTTCAGATATTTATTATGAAACGCGGGTTGAGAATAATTACGAAGCCCTTTTGAAGGTTAAAATGGCGCGCAGGCAGGATCCAGATGATTTATTGATCGAACTCCAACAGGCATTTGAGCAGGTGGCTGTTTCGCTTGGCGGCATAGAATGCTCAGTCCAAGGGTATGGTCCGGGGTTTCGAAATCTGAGAGGGGCTGATATTTCAAAACTTGTCACTTCTGTGAGTGGTTATAATTATTTGAAAGTAAAAGAAATAGCGCAAAATTTAGCTGTGGAAATCTCTAAACACAGGCGTTTTTCTAATATTTCGATAGATCAAGCATCATTTGGCAGAAAACCTGCATGGAATGTTGTCGCAATACCAGATAGAGAGCACTTGTGGAAAACGCGTGAAGACGTTGGTACTATGTTCAGCCGTATTTCCAGTTTAACCCTATCGGACGGCATGTATCGATCTGCTATAGAGGGACAAAAGAAGGGTATTCCAGTATATATAGATTATCTCTTAGAAGATCGCGTCCATACGATTTCTGATCTGAACAAACAAACACAGGCCGCAGAAAGGGTATTGAAAGTAGAAGATATTGCACAAATCGAAAAAAGTCCGACACTACCTGTTATTCATAGAAAAGATCAAGCCTACTCGCGTTTGGTGACCAGTGACTACGCAGGGCTACGACGCTATGGCGGTCGAATTATCATGAATATCCAGGACGCAATGGTTTTGCCTCTGGGATATGGTTTTAATAGGGGGGGATTCGATTTTTTTGATGATGAGGGGACATTGTGGGGCGCAGTGCTCCTGAGTGCCATTCTCATTTATATGATTTTGGCTGCACTATATGAATCATTTCGGCAACCTTTTATTATTCTTTGGACTGTGCCCATGGCTTTTATTGGGCTTTTTCTTGTGTTTTTCATTTTTGACGGCGTATTTACACAGGGTGGATATTTTGCGATGGTATTCTTGATCGGGATTTCTGTTAATAACGCGATCATTTTACTCTATCAGCTACAAAAAAGAGCAGTGAAAAATCAAGCCCCCCTTCCCCAGTCGGCAATATTCGAGGTTTGCCTGAGCCGGCTTCGTCCCATTCTGGTCACTGGCGCGACGTCTATAGGCGGGTTATTACCTTTCTTAATCTGGTTTCCAAACGGCACACTCTGGCACGCTTTTGCCCTGGGTACAGTTGGTGGACTCTGTTTTTCCTCTATTGGCGTATTATTGATACTCCCCGCGCTTTTTTTTAGAAATTAAAGGTAGTGAGTGTTTTCCTTCTCCGTCAATAAAGATGAGATCATCCACGAAACTGCGATGAGCGAACCCAATATTGCCCGCCTGTTTGTTTCAAATTTTAGAATTATAAATGGGACCTGAATTGACTATCTATAGCGATTGTGGTATGTTTTTATTTATAGTACACACTACTTAACAAAGGAATAAAATATGGCCCAGATGATACAGTTGCAGAACAGTGATAAAGCGTTACGCCGGATGGTCGAAACGTGCCGGAACCAAAATGAAGAATGCGTAATTCAGGATAATCAGAATCGGCCTGTAGCGGTTATGATGCCCATCGAACGTTATAAATCCTATCAAGCTTATCTGAAGCAGAAGGAGAAAAATTTTGCGATTCTCGATACAGTAGCTGAAGACCTGAAAAATTATGAACCTGATTTTATAGAGAACCAGATCGAAAAAGCAGTGCAGGAAGTGAAAGCCAAAAAGCAATAACAGGTAAACTGATTTATGCCCCGTGTTGTACTTGATGTAAATGTTTTGGTGAGCAGTTTGATTAATCCCCGAGGTTCTACTGGTCAAATACAGGGCGCGTGGCGGCGAGATGAAGTCAGTGTGATTACTTCAAAGGCTATTATAACCAAAACTGAGGAAGTTTTACGTCGTCCTCACATATTTGCCTTGTTTCCTCCTGCTCGAGCAGAGGCGCGTATTAAGGGACTGCTCGCATTGCTTCAAAACCAGACAATTCTAACTCCTCACGCGCTCAACCTGATGGTCATAGAAGATGATCCCGAGGATGATACCATTATCATAGCAGCAGTTGAAGGCAACGCGGATTGTATTGTATCTGGTGATCGTCATCTTAGGAATTTGAAATCATATCGGGGTATTCCAATTCTATCACCTGCTGAATTTTTGGCACGGTATAAGATCGAGTGAACTCTATGCCTGTATCCCTCAACGCTCTCGCCCCGACACAAACAAATCGTAAGAATTTGACTGCCAGCCGCCATCATTTACAATCCCATCATTCGTATCTCTCAGCCATTTGACCATGCGCTCCTTCATGCGCCTGAGCACGTGTTTGTATCCCAGCTTCGGAGCTAAATTGTGCAACTCTCCGGGATCACTCTCCAGATCGTAGAGTTCATCCTCGCTACACGGATTGTAGATATACTTCCACTTTTGGGTCTGCACCATCCGAATCGTACACAGCGCAGGCTCGTACCCGTGATGCTCTGCAAAAATATCCTCCCGCCAATCCGATGGCGTTTCCCCGCGCAGTAAGGGCATCAAAGAACACCCATCGACCTTATCGGGAATATCCACACCCGCCATCTCTAGAAACGTCGGCATCATATCGACCAAACTCACAAAATCATCGCAAACGCGATTGGGCTCAACAACACCCGGCCAACGGATCGCCAATGGAACCTGGTGCGTCTCGTTGTACATATTCATCATCTTATTAAACAAGCGGTGACTGCCCAACATATCGCCGTGATCCGAACTGTACACAATCACCGTATTGTCCAGCTGACCCGCCTCTTCTAAAGCCTGTAGAACGCGCTGCACCTGATCATCGATAAACGTGCAATATCCCCAATAGGTCGCGATCACCTTCTGCCAATCGGGCCATGTCAAATGGCTGGCATTCCACCTGAGCATCTCCTTTTGTTGAACACTCGGTTTATCGACAAACTGCTCGTCGAAGTTGATCCAGCGCGCCACAGTATCGGGATCGTACATCTCGTCATAGGGTTCCGGAACACAGTAGGGAAAATGCGGACCAAAAAAACTGCTGCAAATCATAAAGGGTTTGTCGCCCTCGCAAAAACCTTCAATCAGATCAATCGTCCTATCGGCAGTCCAGTGCTCCTGCATATACTCGGCGGGCAACTGCGACCGGCCGCAAAAAGGCGCGTCACCCCCCCATTCCATGCGCTGAACCTCTTGTGCATATCCCCAATCAAAACCCGCATCGCGCACACTCTGGTTCCAATCACGCGTCGTATGCCACGGGTCAAACCCCCAAAACTCGCCATCGCCCTCCCTGGGCAAATGCCACTTGCCCACATAACCGACATTATAACCCGCGTCAGATAAAATCTGCGGATAGGCGGGCTTATCCAGAATATTCAAATCAAAAGCCCGATTAAAATTGCCCATATTCGACATCTGTCCGTGATTGTGCGGAAACATTCCCGTAAGCAACGACCCGCGCGCGGGAGAGCAAAGGGCAATGGGCGTATAAGCCCGGCAAAAACGCATGCCCTCTCTCGCAATGCGATCAATCGCCGGCGTCTTGCACACCGCATTCCCATTAAATCCCAGCGCATCATAGCGCTGCATATCGGTAAGCAAAAAAAGGATATTGGGTCTCTCCGTATTCATATCAGCCTCCTGTGTCAGCGGTTAGCCCATCCAACCCCTGTCTCCAGCCCCACAGCCTTTTGCTTTTATCCGTGTCCATCTGTGTCCATCTGTGGTTGCTTTTGAAGTTGGTGTTTATCTCTCCGAAAACAAACCCAAAACAAAAACGCCCCCATCCCCGTGAGCACTGCCCCGGTAAGGAAAAGACTCGAATATCCCGCAACCGGGATCATATACCCACCCCCCAGAGCCATAGCCGAATAGCCCACGCCCGACATCATAGCAATCGCGCCCGACATCGCAGTACGCCAGCGCACAGGCACCAACTCCTGGTGAAAAATGGCAAAAGCCGAGCGGCGAAGCGAAGCCATCGCCATAATCCCCACCAGACAAACACCCGCAACAATCCAATTTGAGACCAGCGCCATAAAAAAAAGAAAAAGAGCCGTAAAAACCGTTACCAGAAACACCATCCGACGAATGCCAAGACGCGCAGAGAAAAATGGAAGGGACAGCGCAGCCGGAACAGCGAGCAACTGCCCCGCGGCGAGTTGCACACTGATAAGAGAAAGACTGATATTTAGCCCTTTATCCATATAAACATTAAAAAATGTGCGCGCCGCCGCTTCGCCAGCAACGTGGAGAACGGAAATCAGCGACGTAATAACAATAGCCCCAAGAGGAAGTGCAGGCGCATTGGACACATCGCCATTACCCCCTTCTTCCCGTTTGCGTTCAACCTGAACATCCTGTGTGGCAAGCAACGCGAAAACCGCCGGAATCAAACAGAGCACCCCGGCGGACAACGTATAGCGGTAAACAACTGGCTGCGCGAGTGAAACATCGAGCACACCTGCCAAATAATCCGGAACAACGCCCCCCAACATACTCCCGACAAAACCCGAAAATGGCATCAACGCGGCCTGCATGGCGAAGACCGGATCGCGCTCAACCGGACTCGTAATACCCATCAAATAAGGCGTGCCATTTACAATAAAAAGCGCAATGCCCATCACGCCGAGCGAATAAGATATTAAAATAAAATAATCGCGGGTGCCGGAAGAAATCAACTCCGCCTGTGAAAGCAATCCAAAACCCGCCACAGACACACAAATCCCAACAACCATCGTAAACCGGCTACCCCAGCGTCCACCCAGCATCCCACTGGGCAAGCTGGACAGAGCAAAACAAAGTGCCCCCGTCGCATTTGCCAACCCCACAAACTCGGTATTATACCCCAGGCGCAACAAATAGAGATTGTACAAAAGGGGATAAATACCGCCAAAAAGGACAAAACCAAACAGCGCATTGGCCGTTAAATAAAGGCGCACATCGCGGGAAAAATGCACATCTGAAAAGAGAATAGGCATCTGCGCTCACCTGTTTCCACCCAAACCGTGCCTTTTCCATGCCGCGGGCAGGTCGTCTTGCAGGAGTTCGCTTTGTATGCGAATATGTGCGGTATCTCGATCTGCTGCATGTGCGGTCCAAAAAGAGCTATCTCGCGTGGTCGCCTCTGGAAGAATCACAATTTCCGGCGCTTCAAAAATTGCGGGAGGCAAATCCGTATTGAAATCATAGCGATAGCAACGCGTTGTCGCTTGCGCGGTATAATCGCGTGTTTTAATCGTACAAATTTGACGCTCGGGCAACCAGTACTCGTTGAGATATCGCGTATTTTGCTGATAAACCTGCCAGTGGTCTATGCCGCGCAATTGCAAGAGCGCGGGAAAATTGAGACGCAGATCATAACCCACAAGCGAAAAATCATCGCGGGCGATCCACAAATCGCCGAGCAGACCCGGCTTGTGTCCGTGCCGCGGCGACACACCAATACGCGAAACGTGAAGATCGCCCACCTGCACCGTAGAAATGCGTTCATAGTGGTAGTGTTCAAGCGCGTCTGGCGACAGCGGATGCGGCGCAATTTCAAAGGATTTATCATCTACAATACCCCGCGCAGGATTTTGCGTGAGCCCCGGGGAAACACTCAACCGCCACTTGCCCCAATTGCGTATGCCCGTAATATGCTGTGCGATACTATCTGGGGATTGGTGATAGCCTTTGATCGTGTATTCAATACCCGCAACAATTTCTTCTGTTTTGCGGTCAATCACCTTCTGGCTGCTGTACGCATCAAATGCGTACGTAGCCATATTTGCGTAACCAGTGTGGAGATATTCAAAGCGGGTATTTGCGATCAAATGACGGACCAGATCGGTCGCAGAGTGCTCCTGCACCGCAGTTTCCTCGCGCAGGAGTATAGGGACGGGTAAAAGTAGAAGTTCCAGCGTGGAGACCAAACCGCGCGAAAGCACAAGCGTTGTATCCGATGGGGCATATCCCTGGCGACGTGCCTGGACGTGTGTGATCCCCGGCGCGAGTCCTTCTATCTCAATGCGCCCGTGTAGATCGGTAATGTAAACGCGGGGAAATTCGTCTGGTCGGCGGATAACAACAGTGACATAAGGCAGACTTGCACCGGTATCGGCATCGCGGCACTGCGCATCGAGAACAGATGTCGAATCAGTCTGTGCAGGCGAGATTGAAGGCCAGAGAAAAGCAGAAAAAAAAAGCGGCAAAAAGCGGATCATTGTTTTTTGCCGCGCGCGAGAATATCCCACACGACTTCGACGCGATCATTGCGCGTGCCGTAGATCTGATCGTGCAAAAATACGGTCATGTCGGAATATCCGGAAATAAATTGGATTTTATCGCCAATTTTGAGATCGCTATTCTTCAAGCTGAGCAAGGCGTGTTCTGCCGCCAGACCGGCTACGACAACATCTGTTCGGTCTTTGACCTCGGGCAATGAAGGGTGACTACTCGTTGTCTTGCGCCCGGCATCGGCGACTGCGCGGTCGGGAGCCGCGCGACTAATAACCGTGGTCAGCACGGAAAGTGCGTGTTCCAAACCGCGAACATGGAGCCCATCGCGATAATAAGTATCCATAAAAATGCCCCCGCCAGCCTGTATCTCAGTAATACCCGGAAAATCGGGGGTAAACGCGAGCGTACCCGTACCGCCCGCGCTGACAATACCAACGCACAACCCCGCATTCTCGATGAGACTGCGCGTCTTTGACAATTCTCCCACAGCCTTCCTGCAGGCGGCTTCTTTAGCGGCATCATCCAGAGACATCGCGTGTCCCTCGTAACCCATAATCCCCGCAAAAACCACACCGGGCGCAGCATCAGCCTCCTGTGCCAGCGCGAGGGTTGGCGCACCCGGCGGCACGCCACAGCGTTTCATGCCAACATCTACTTCGATAAGCACGCGCACGTTGACGCCAACATCTGTGGCCGCGTCACTTATCGCGCGGATATGAACGGGATCGTCAACCGCCACCATAACATCGGCGCGGCGACACAGATTGACCAGCCGCGCGACTTTTTCCCGTCCAACAACTTGATTGGCGACGAGTATGTCAGAAATCCCGGCATCTGCCAGCACTTCGGCTTCACCGAGTTTGGCACAAGTAATGCCAATAGCACCTGCGCGCAATTGTTCGTGGGCAATAGCGGGCGTTTTGTGGCCCTTGGCATGGGGCCGCCAGTGCAACCCACTGTCTCGACATCGAGCCGCCATCTTCTGGATATTATTTTTCATCTTATCCAGATCGATGAGCAGTGCGGGCGTATCGAGCGCCTGTATGGATTGACCAATAGGAGAATAGGGCATAATAAACCTTTTAATTTTCTCACCTCTTACCCGAGATGAACATTGCTATCCCGCCACTCGGAAAGCGGAGGCAAGATACCGTCGTCAATAGTCTGGTCTCGCAACGCAGTCAGATGGGCGTAAGATTCGCGCAGGGCATTGATATCGTCTTCAGTGCCTTCGGGCATGGACCAGTTCACACCCGAAGCAGACAGGGTCACAGGCATAGCCATCATAATATGATCAAATTCCCCATCATTGAGATATGCACCGCAGGGCCAATCATAAGACTCGCCCACCAGAACGCCGCGCAGCATAAAAACGCTTTGTTGTGCCGGTGATTGAAACGAAGAACGTCCGCGCAGATCGATAATACGAGCACCTCCCCCGCGCACATGTTCCTGAACACCTGTCCATTCATCGGCACTCATGCCAACGCCATTGACGGTCTCTCCATCGAGAATATCGGTGAGAGGCGTCCCGTCAATCTGAATACCGCCGATAAACACGGCCATCTGTTCGCCGTGCCCCCCATACGTGCGACAACCAGTGACTTTGCTTTGCAAAATGTCGAAATGTTGTGCCAATCGGGTTTGTAAGCGCGTGCTATCGAGCGCGGCGAGGGTCGTCACGCGTCCGGGTTCGAGTCCCGAATGCACCAGCGTGGTCAACCCCGTGATGTCAGCCGGATTAAAAATAATGATGGCAAACTTACAGTTGGAACAATACTGTTTGATATCGAGACCGAGTTGTTTGGCAATTTCTGCATTATCGCGTCGCAAGTCCTCGCGGGTCATGCCTTCTTTGCGCGGCGCGCCGCCAGAGCTGATAACATAAGATGCGCCTTCAAGTGCTTCGGCAACATCGGTTGTCCACGTAACATCGGCATTGGGAAAACTGCAGTGATAGACTTCCTCTGCCGCGCCTTCAAGCCCCGGCGCAAAAGGATCGTACATAGATACGCGAGACGCCGTGCCCGAAGACAGGAGCGTTTGTGCAAGATTGGAACCAATAGCGCCTGCTGCGCCCATTACAGCAACTTTTTCATCTGTCAGATACATCGATACTCCTCTTCCTGGTGAAAGATTGAGAAAACCCCGCACTTTGGTACGGGGTTTTCGGGTTTGAATTGTCTATCTAAATACACATTGCGGTGAACCGAAACGCGATTGATCAGCTACTCCTGATTCTGAAGCGCTTCGTACATCTGAAATGCCTCAGTTGCTTTTTTCACACATTCTGCGGCAACCTCGCCTTCCGAGACTTCTGATTTGCGCGCATAAACGCGAGACAACGCCGCCCATGCTCTGGCATTACTCGCTTGCAAATCGGTCACTTTTGTAAAAGCTTCAATAGCTTTATCATAAGCATCTATTTTGTCTGCGAGCAGGCCAAGCTGGTACCACGCATCGGCGTCAGTAGGATTTGCTTCAACGCTTTTTCCAAACAGATCGAGTGCTTTATCGCCCTTGTCGAGTTGCTTATACGCGATTGCGAGGTTGAACAACGCGTCCATATTATCGGGTTGTATCTCAACCACTTTTTCGAGAATTCCGGCAGACTTTTCGTAATTCTCGGCCTGCAAATAAATGGTTGCGGCAATATTTAAAATTTTTGGATCATCACCGGCAATAGCCAGTGCTTTTTCCGCTGATTCCGCCGCGCCTTCTTTGTCGCCCAGTCGATATTGGGCAATCGACATGTGCTGCAAAATATTGATTTCTTCGGGATCAATCTCGTGGCCCTTTTTGAACATTTCAAGGGCTTCCTCAATCCGTTCGACATTCATAAGCGCACCGCCCAGATTGAAAAAGGACTGCGCTTTTTTGGGATTGAGCTCAATTGCTTTTTGATACATCTCAATACCCGCATCTGAACTGCCCATATTGAGATGCGTAATAGCCAGCCCCTCATAGGCATCGGCTTCATTGGGGTTAATCGTAATGGCGAGATCGAATTGCTCAATGGCAAAATCGAACCTCTGGGCATTCATCCCCTTGACCGCCATATTGTAATACCGCGTCCAGAGCTCTTTGCGATCGGCATCGACTTTCCTTTTCCACTTTCTGTCCGTTGCCAGATTATAGTGATCATTCATCTCTTCAAAAAGCTCTTTCTGGCTGTAGAGCCAACCCAAATAATACTGGACTTCGGAATCTTCTGGACGTCCTTCCGCCGCGATCAAATACTGCTCCATCGCCTTGTCGTATTGGCGCTGGTTGATATACAGCTTGCCCGAGCGTTTGGCTACAGAAGCCTGCCCTTTCGTCACTTTTGCCTCTGCGGTCTGTACAAACAATGGCGCCGCAACAAAGGCCAGTGCAAGAGCAACAACAAATCCGCGTTTAAATGTCATGGGGAGTCTTCCTTTCTCAACGCAACCGGTGCGTTCCGGTAGCAGGTTAAACGATCTCAAAAATGGACAGTGCAATATATGCAGTGGGCAAAATCATGTCAAGTCTATGGACGAATCAACAAATTAACGGATCGGTTTTAATCCTCAAATGACTGAAAAGAAAGATTATCAATATGTCGGAAATGCGCTACGTTTCTGGTAACTAAAGTGAGGCCACGGATTTCAGCACAGGCCGCAATAAGTGCATCGGGAACGGCGCAATTGTATCGACGAACGATCATTCCAGCCTGTATGGCGATACGACCATCGATAAAAACCAAGCGAAAGGTATGCAAAAACCGACGCAACCTGCTTTCCTCATCGGGATTTTCGAGACTTTTTGCACAATAAAGTTCTGTAAGGGTAATTGTCGAAATCCAGAGCTGATTGCCCTGTCGGCGTTGATTGAGCAAAAACCGACGCGTTGACTCAACGCCTCGTAGCGCATCAATTAACACATCGGTATCGATCAGGAGACCACTCAATCGGCACCTCCAAATGGGCCTCGCCATGTGTTGCGAAGCTGGTTGGTATATTTTATGCCATCAATTTCATCCTTCCAGCGTCCAAAACAATCGTCTAACAGTATTTCAAACTCCTGATCGGAAACTTGTAATGTATCTTCGCGTACTCGTAGATTCTCTTGTTCTTCAATAAATGTAACGAAATCCAGGACTTCGATAATTTTCTCAGATGGTAGATTACCTACTTTCTCCAGGATTTGTTTTGTATAAGTATCTTGCGTGCCCATTGTATCTATCTCCCTATTGTTCCGACAGAAGTGTGCCGCCTCGCGCCCAGTGATCGCGGGGAATATCTTCAATAACGACCATCGTGCCATCGGCTTTGGCATCGCAAATATTGACCATTGCATCAGTAATAGCTCTGGCGAGTTCGCGTTTTTGCTCGTGCGTACGGCCTTCGAGCATTTTGACATTAATGAAAGGCATGGTATCTCCTTTTAGAAAACAATCAGTTCTGGACTTAGCAACCTGGGAATCGCGGGTTTGGATGCGCCGAAGGAAAAGGCAACTGGCAAACTAAAGCCGCGGATAGTACCCAGGGTTCTATTATTTTCGAGATCGACAATAAAGACCTGTAAATTGCCCGTTGTAGCGAATGCGTCGAGTCTTTCGACACCGGCGACGTACACAGTCTTACCATCGGGCGTAAGGCCTATACTGGCCACACTTTCACCGACAAAAATTTCGGCTGTCTGCCTCCAGGTCTGTGTATCGATAACCACAATACCCCCCCAGAACGCGGGCACGGAATTGCCCAACGCATCAAAGCCCAAAAAGAGGCGACTGAGAGATACGACAAGGCGCGTGCCATCGGCAGAAAGCGCGATATCGCGGATTTCAACGCCCAGATCATTGGCCTGCCCGAGTGTGAGGCTATCGGCAATCGCCTTAGTACTCGTATTGACGTTGAGCACGCGACCCGCGCGGGTGTTGTTGAGATAAAGGCTCTGTCCATCGGGCGAAACAGCCAATCGACTGACGGTTTGGCCCACAGAGATACTGTCGATCAGAGCTGGAATACCCGTGTCAATAACAGACACGGCATTTGTCGCATAGCCATGCCCAACGTAGAGACGCGTACCATCGGGCGAGATGGCAATGCCACTGGGCGTGGGCGGAATATTGACGATGCCCAGAGACTCGCCCGCAGACACATCAAAAACTTCAACTGCCGCACCGGCTTCTTCGGTCACGTATGCAAATTGGTGATTGGGTGAAAGCGCAATGCGAAATCCGCCGCGCCCAACGAATGGTTGGCCGGGTGCGACTGGCGTTTCGAGTGAGAGTTGAAATTCGGGAAATCCATCTTCAGTAAAGGCGTGGAAAGTATCGGTCGCTGCCACATAAAGCCGCTTATTGATATTGGAAAACGCGACACCCCGGGGAAAAGAAACGGGAATCATTCGGTTGGGATCGAGCAAATTGGTCGAGATGTCAATAACCTGAATACTGCCAATCAAATCGCTAATATAAAGAAACCGGGGCGCGGGTTCTGCCGGTGGCGTCGTCGGACTTGAAGGCTTGCCGAAGGCATTGACAAAAAGCAGAAAGTCTGAAAAATCGATTGTGCCATTGCCGTCGAGGTCGAGTTTTTCATTGAAACCATCCTGACCTGAGGACTTGCCAAAACCCTGAGCAAACGTCAGGAAGTCAGTAAAATCGACCGCGCCATTGCCATCAAAATCAGCCGATTTTGTTTCCTGGGCATTGAGCAGTGAGGATGTCAAAATTAGTATGAGAGACAATACAATCGCGGTATATTTCATAGCATTTCCTTTGGGAGAGTACTTTATGATACAATTGACTGCTGAGGCTGTCAATCTGAATTGATTACATTTTGGGACGTTTGCCATTTGCTTATAGTTCCCGGTTCTGAGAAAAACAGGAGATATTGTGTTACCCGATTATCCGACGGTTTTCTGGATTCTGTCTATCATTTCTGTAATTTTTGTCGGTATAGCCAAAGCCGGATTTGGCGGCGGCGTTGGCATTTTGGCAACACCACTCATGGCACTCGTCATTCCCGTGGCAGATTCGGCGGCGATTTTGTTGCCACTCTTAATGGTGTGTGACGTATTTGCCGTCGCACACTACCGCAAGCATTTTCATCGGCGCAGTGTCAAATTGCTCTTGCCAGGTGCAGCAATCGGGATCGGCATAGGCGCACTATTCTTTGGATATTTTAGCGCGAATGAGCGCGTGTTACAAATCGGTTTGGGAGTTTTGAGTTTGTTTTTTGTCGTATTTCAGGCTTTGCGCGCATTGATTACAGGCGCACTTGCAAAGCGACATCCACACAGCGCAGAAGGCATTCTTATGGGTACAATAGCGGGCTTTACATCGACCATTGCACATGCTGGCGGTCCCCCCACAACCATCTATTTGCTCCCCCAACAATTGCCTCGCGACCTCTTTGTGGGAACAACCGTGATTCTTTTTGCAGCGATCAATCAGATGAAATTAATTCCCTATTTGGGATTGGACATCTTGCGAGCCGAACATCTCGCCACAATTGCAATCCTATCACCACTGAGTTACGCAGGTGTGAGATTGGGTATTTTCTTAAACAAGCGTTTCACAGACCACTGGTTTAATATAGTCGTCTATTCAATTCTATTTATCGCAGGCGTACAGCTAATTTCGGGCAAAAACCTGATTCAGTTGTTAGGCATTGTGTAAAATGTAATATTGCCCTATTTTTTAGCAATAAGGAGCCGGGGACTCGTGTGATCCTTTCACGTCTTACCCTTGGAGGTTGGCCATGGCATCGCGCATCTGCTTTATACTGACCTGTCTCATCGTTTTTTCCGGGTGTTATACACAACTTCGAGCACCGCGAGTGCATCGTGAACAACGCGCTGAATCCCCAGCCTCGCCTTCTGAAAATTCTGTGAAGAGATTTGAATATCATTATTATAATTATTGCAATCCCTCTGATCGGTTTTACAGTCCATACCGGTATTATAGCCCATACCGGCGATATCCGTCGTGGAACCGACACCGCCTCATTTGGAAATACTCATCCTGGGCAAGCGCGTACGATCCGTGGTGGCGAGGGTGGTCGCCGAGGACTCTGGTGTCTCATATTGTATATGCGCCAGCACCAATAGTAAGACCTCAGATAGAACGCGAACGGGTCAATCCGCGTCCCCGCATCAGATACACAGGCGTACGTGGCGAACCCGCATCGGCCAGCACCGTTCGATCGGGCAATACCACAACAGAAAGCACACCTGCAGCACGGCCGGAGAACTCGCGCAGCACCAAAACGAAAAACACGCAACAGACGGGAAACTCGCGCAGCACCAAAACACAATCATCAGAAAAATCAAAAAAAGAAGAAAAATCTGAAAAGCGCGAAGAAAAACGCTCAACGCAGCGCCGCAGAGGGGAGATGAGATAATGTCAAAACATCTCTGTATCCCGACATTTGTGATTTGCGTTTTCGCGGTATCTATCCCCGCACAAGAAGTCGCTCTCGACAGCTTTTCTGGCATTGGTGCCCGCGCCATGGGCATGGGCGGCGCTTATATTTCCGTATCCGATGATTTTTCTGGCCTTTTCTGGAATCCCGCGGGATTGGCGAGGGTCGAGCGCGGAACCGTAAACTGGGGCGTTTCACACGACCGTTTTCGCAATATATCGCAGTTTTTTGACCACTCTTCAACACTCGAATTGCGCAGCACGCGCATTGCATCCCTCGGCTTTGTCTATCCCGTTCCCGTGTATCGCGGGAGCCTGGTCTTTGCCGGAGGCTTTGGACGCAATCGAAATTTTGACGGCGGATTGCAGATCGATGCGTATGATACCATCGCCAATTTTGACAAAGCGGGATTTTCAGAAGACAAGGGTGCTCTCGGCGCCTGGACATTGGGAGCGGCGATTGATCTGATGCCGCGCTTATCGGCGGGGATCTCGTTATTTCGCTGGGGAGGAACCAATCGCTTTTTGCAGGAATTGACCCTTGAGGATGTGCAGCGAGTACACGCCGACACCGTCCGCATCTTCCAGCGTTTTGAATCTGAGGAAAGCTATTCCGCATGGGGTATCCAGGGCGGCATTCGGTATTGGCATCCCACGGGTTTTCAATTTGGCATCGTGGCAACAGCAGCCACGCCTTTGCGCGTATCAGCTGAGCTGGCGGATGAATTTGAAGATGAGTTTGAAGACCGCACAGATACCTATCCACGCGAATCTTTTTCGGACGCATATAAAATTCGTCAACCCCTGACTTTCGGGATGGGAATTGGATGGTCGTCGGGAGGGTTGACGGTGAGTGGTGACTTGCATTACGGCGACTTGCAAGAAGTAACTTACGAGATTTTGCCAGTAAATATTGCGCCCAATGTCGATGACTTCCGGCGGCAATATCGCAGCGCGGCGCGGCTGCACCTGGGATGTGAATACGCCATCTCGCCCTGGGGCATCGCGGTCAGAGGTGGGTACTATCGCGATCCGGTTCGCTATGTGGGGGGGGGCAGTGTCCCGGAAATACAAATTGAGACAGACCGCGATGCCTGGACACTCGGTTTTGGCACCGAATTGGAAAAGGCTGTAACCCTGGATTTTGCCGCTGTTATTGGCGGCTACAAAGCCATCGAAGGCAATCGCGTAGATCGGGTACGTGCAGTGCGGGTGCTCGCGTCGGCGCGTTTTTATTTTTTTACAGGACTTTAGAGATCTCAAAGGAGTTAGCATGGGGCAGCATATTTCTGAAGCACAGTGGGCAACATTTGAAGCGCAGGGGTATCTTCACCTGGGCAATATAATGGACGATGGAGAACTGGAGGCATTACAGCAACGGATAGACGAGATCATGCTGGGCACGGCGTCCATCGACTACGATCAGGTGATGATGCAATTGGATTCCGACCCCGAGAACGATGGAAAACCCGGTCCACAAAGCAAAGGACATAAATACACGACACTCGGGTATCGCAAAATTCAAAATTTGGAATTGGATCCCCTCTTTCTTTCATTTTTGCAAAAAACGCAGTTTCGAGAAATCTGTGAACACATCTATGGCAAAAATACGCCCGTAGATTGTTTTCGGGCGATGTTCATGAACAAACCCGCGCACGATGGCACCCCACTGGTATGGCATCAGGACCGCTGGACGGATCTAACCCTCGATCCTCAAATCACGATATGGACGGCACTGGATCCCACATCCGTTGAAAACGGCTGTGTGAAAATTATTCCGGGATCGCACAACAAGTTGATAAATCCCGAACATGGCTCCGGATTTTTGACCGAAGAACACATTGAGACCATTGTCTCCCAATACGAGCCAATCGATTTGATATTAGAAGCCGGCGACTCGGTTTTGCTCCACAACTGGATGCTGCACAGTTCGGACGTAAACACCACAGATATCGCGCGGCGTGCATTCAGCGTGTGTTATATGCACGGTGAAACGCGCTCATTGCGCGGCAACACCTTCACCCGTGTTTTTGAATAGACGAATAGGAGAGTTTTATGTACCGCATCGGACAACCCGAAATCAAGCGCGTGGAAACCCTTCTGGAAAGCGGTGAAATTTTTCGCTATGGCAAGGGCGGAGAATGCGATCAATTTGAAGCAGATTGGGGAAAGCGATTGGGCGATGTGCAGGTCCGCATGGCCACCAGCGGCACGGCATCGCTCTATTGCGCCCTCATTGGTCTTAAGGTTGGACCGGGCGATTCGGTCATCGTACCTTCGTGTACGTATATGGCCACTGCCCTCGCCGTCGTTGCCGCAGGCGCCATGCCCATTATTGCCGAAATAGATGAATCGATCACCCTCTCGCCCGAAGATGTCGAACGAAAAATCGCCCCGCACACAAAAGCCATCATTCCCGTGCACATGTGGGGATTGCCCTGCAACATGGATGCCCTGATGGACATAGCCGAAAAACGCGGTGTAAAAGTATTAGAAGATGCCTGCCAGGCCGTGGGCGGCGGATACAAAGGGCGCGAACTCGGTTCCATCGGACATGCCGGAGCATTCAGCTTTAACTATTTCAAAAACATGACCAGCGGCGAAGGCGGCGCATTCGTCTCTGCCGATGAATCCGTATTTCGGCGCGGATCAGTGGCAGCGGATTGTTGTTCTTATTACTGGAATCCCGACGAACACCGGCCAGATGAACAATTTGCCGGATTGAATTTCAGAGCCACGGAAATCTCGGGCGCGATTCTCAACGCACAACTCGAGCGCATCGACGAAATGCTCGATCGCATGCGCGGCCACAAACGAACCCTGACAAAAGTGGGCGAAGACGCGGGCCTGACATCTATTACAAACAACAGCCTGGATTGCGAATGCGGCACCCATGTCGGCTTTATTTTCGATTCTGAAAAAAATGCTCGCGCCTTTGCCAAACAGATATCGGAATCGAAAGGACGCGCCTTTTTGCCCATCGATACCGGGCGACACGTTTACACGCGATGGGATCCCATTATGCGGAAGCAGGGGGCACACCATCCCGCGCTGGACCCATTTAATCTGCCGCAAAATAAGGCATTGAACATCGAATACTCAATGGACATGTGCCCCAAATCGCTGGATATTTTGAGCCGCGCGGTACTCATTGGCATGCACCCGGACAACGACCGCGAAAAAATAGATGAACTCGCAGACGCCATTCGGGATGCTTCACAGGTCCTGAGTGCCTGACGCTTCACCTCCCTCACAACCTGCAACAAAATAATCCGTGAAATCCTCGTAATCCGTATAATCCGCGATCAACAAAGGAGATTCTGGCATGAAAATACAATGGATGTTGATTCTGATTTTAACCCTGAGCAGCAGCGTATTGGCTGCGCCGAGCAAACCCGCACCTCGCAAACCGAAAGAAGGCCAAAACGAAGCCGCGATCCGTCACCACAAAGAAGGCTTGCGCCACCGGGATGCGGCCTGGGTCTATGAAGAAAAAATGTCATTCACGGAAGGCGAAGAGCGAGAAACGTACGCGCGGTTTATCCAGGATCTGTACAATCGCGCACTGGGAGAATTTGCGAAAGCGACCGAGCAGGACTCAACGTATTACCAGGCATTTAGCAGTTTGGGATATGTCAAGCGCAAAACCGGAGATATGGACGGAGCAATGGCAGCGTACAATCGCGCTTTGACATTAAATCCAAACTACGCAGAAGCCATTGAATATCGCGCAGAAGCGTATTTGATCATGGGACAGGTGGAAAAAATGAAAAAAGCGTATGGCGTATTGGCCGCCCTGAACCGCCCTCACGCAGCGCGATTATTGACCTTTGTAACACAATGGGCAGATAGTGCAACCGACACAGATATGGCGACCTCTTTGCGCGCGTGGGCGTCTGAAAAAAAAGAAAAACTCGGCGAGGTAAAAACATTTGTCGAGAAGTGGTAATAGGTGAGGGACTGGGGACTGGGTGAACTGACTAAAAACGCCAGACTATTGAAGTAACCAAACCGATAAAACCGCCAAAAACGCCACCCCAAACAACCAGCCAGCCCAGATGTTTGTGAATCATATCCTGGACAATGGTCTTGACCATTTCGGGCGTCAACTCGTTTAGACGCTGCATAACAATGGCGTCAACCTTATCGATCATCTCGTCCGTATGACTCGCGGTATTCAGCCCTCTCTGGATGGCATCGAGAAATTTGGGTGAGGAGAGCAAAAGGCGGATTTCTGCCTGAATTTTTTCCACAAAGGGATCCCTGAGAGGCTGCAATGCCGCTGCACCGCCGAACATATTGAGCATGCTGCCAAAAGGAGAGGTCATAACAGCCTCCATCAGGCGGTCAAAAATGCGATCGCAGTCAACGGCTTCAATAACGGGATCGGCATTGAATTCATCTGGTATTTTTTGTTCGGCAAGAAATTTTGCAACATTTTCAGCGGTAAAAAACTGGTTCATAATCAAAGTGTGAATACCCGTCTTAAATTCTTCAAACCGGCTCGGCACAACACCCGAACCGTAGAGTCCCGGCACTTTCTCAAAAAGCATGTGAACCGCCAACCAGTTGGTCAAAGCACCTGACGTTGCAAAAAGACCAACCGCGAGCAAGTGATCGGAATAAACAGGACTGACATAACCCACACCGATCAGGCTGACCGCGAGCAGATTTGTCACAAGACTTTTATTCATACTGGCGTCCTTACAGGGAGCGAGCGGAAAAAATCTCAAGCGTGGAGATAAGAAAACAAAGTGGCAATCAGATTGTCAAAAACGCTCAGACGGCAAACCTCATATCCGTGAGAATTTTCTCGCGGATACCCAATAGTTCCAGCCCGGGGTGCCTGGCCCGTCTGAAGAACGCCCGAGGCATCGGACGCCGCGCGATCGTACACGGCGTATTGCAACTCTGTACCCGCGCGTTGAGCCGCTGCCGAGAGATCGGCAATCAGGCCCTGATCGAAATGCATCTGGCTATCTCTTGACCAGACCGCCGGACGACCATCGAGTTGAAGTTGCTGGTTACGCGGCATGGGAGCAGAATCAACAGCGATAAAAATTTCGACCGGGTTTCGCGCAGTCCAGCCGCGTGCCCCAATCAATCCGGTCTCTTCCTGAACGAGAAAACACAAACAGGTCGTGCGATTGGGGCTTGTATCTTCCTCCGCAATGCGCTGAAGCAGGCGCAACAACGTAAGACTCCCGCCCCGGTTATCAAATAACCACGCTGAAATGAGCGGATCGTCGGGCGGGCCAAAAAAATGAGGGCCTCGCACGCCGGCCACTGGCACAGCCGTTGAGCCAACGCGCACACCTGCGCGGGAGAGTTGATCGGGCGTCAGACCTGTGAGCAAATGACAATAGGGCCAGGTAATGCCGCTTTGTCCCGTGGCAAATTGCGTGTTGGGATCCGATGGGTCAGTCGTATGCGTAGAACCAAAACAGAGGTGTGCCGGAACCGTCTCTGCCCCATCTGAAATGATCTCAACAGGACATTCACCGATTTTCCAGGGATGCAACCCACCGCTCGGACGCACCTGCAGAGTACCATCGGCATTGATGGCAGTAACCACCATAGCGAGTTCATCCATGTGACTGGCAAGCGCGACACGCCCCAAATCGGGCTCTTGTCCGGGGACTTCCACCCAAACATTGCCCTGCTGGTCTTGTTTCGGCGCATGCCCCAAAGCGGCAATGCGATCCATGATAAAACGGGCCATTCGTTCTTCGCGGCCCGATGGCGCGGGAACGCGCAAAAGATCTGACAGCAGAAGTACATTGGGATCATCTTGAGGATAGGACATAGAATATCACCTTTTCGTTTCAGGATTTTTAACGACCATTAAGAATACGCTGGCGTGTACAATTTATCAAGTGCTTTCAAAATTCCTGAAGCCCTTTTGACGATTTATACGTCCAATGATTTGACATAAAATCTTACATCCTTCCCTATGAGAAAACTATGAACCGCCAATCCGCCCTGTTACCGCGCATCTCAGTAAATCGCCCCGTTACGGTTGCGATGTGCCTGGTCGCGTTGCTACTGGTGGGGATTGTGGCCTATTTTCGAGTACCGGTGAAATTTTTTCCCTCGGGATTTACACCGGCTTTTTTGTATATAGATATTGAATACAATCACCGCAACGCCTCGCCCCAGGAAGCCGAACAACAAATCGCCCGCCCGCTGGAAGAACAGTTGCGCGCAGTAAAGGGCATAAAGAAAATTCGCACGTACAGCGCATCTTATGGCGTGGATGCGCCCATTGAATTCCAGCCCGATACAGATATGGTCCTGGCTTATAATCAGGTGATTGACCGCCTCGAACGTCTCAAATTAGAATTGCCAGAAGAGGTGCGCGATCAAGTCTATGTGTATAAATTCAATGTAGATAGCTGGTCCATTATGTGGGCGGGCGTCTCTCTGGATCCATCCATTACCGATCCCCATAAGTTCTTAAACCTGCATGTGAAACGGCGTTTGGAACGGGTCGAGGGTGTGGGCAGAGTCAGCTTTTGGGGTGTGGATGAAAAAGAAATCATGATTGAACTCAGCCACGAGCGATTGATGACCCGGGGGGTGGATTTGGGAACGGTGGTGCAATCGCTGCGATCGGACAACTTCGCGCTTTCGGTCGGGCATGTGCGCGAAGGCGGCAAGCGATTTTTCGTGCGATCACTCGCCAAATATCAAAGTGTAGATGAAATCAAAAATAT
The DNA here is from genome assembly GCA_022821275.1 of Candidatus Latescibacterota bacterium. Taxonomy (GTDB): domain Bacteria; phylum Latescibacterota; class UBA2968; order UBA2968; family UBA2968; genus VXRD01. The sequence continues at coordinate 63,114 of JAJEDY010000011.1, forward strand.
TCTCATCCGCACCCCCCGGGGCGAAGTCCGCCTCGGAGATATATCAGACGTAGTTTACGATATCCCTGGACGGTCCTGGTATCAGCGCATTGATGGACGAGAAGCCGTATCAATCGCAATTTATCAAGAATCAGGTGCCAATATTGTAGAAGTATGCGCGCGCGTGGTAGCTGCCTTGCAAGAGATCGAAAGTGATCCGCTAATGGGGAAACAGATCGCTTTTAATGTATTTTTTAATCAGGGCGAATACATCAACGATTCGATTCGCAATTTGGAAACCACAGGGCTTTGGGGCGGGCTATTTGCCGCGATGGTCTTGCTATTCTTTTTGCGAACAGTGCGGATGACGGCGATTATCACCCTATCTATTCCCCTGTGTGTAATGATCACAATTACGGCACTTTATTTTCTCGGCTGGTCGCTCAATGTCCTGACCATGATGGGACTGATGGTCGGCGTGGGCATGGTGGTCGATAATGCCATTGTAATCCTGGAAAATATCTATCGCATGCGCGGCAAAGGGCTGCCCACAAAAGAAGCGGCCATCGCAGGTGCCGGCGAAGTCGGATTGGCGATCACCATGGCAACGCTGACTACGGTGGTCGTGTTTTTGCCGCTGATGCTGATGAGTGGCAGTGTAGAACTGACCTTTTTCCTCGCGCGCATTGGCGTTCCGGTTGTGGTCGCACTTGTTGGATCGCTATTTGTGGCACTTATTTTTATTCCGCAGGCGGCATTGCGTTTTGGCGGTTCCCAGGTCAAATCCGACCCCGCGATCATTCAACGCACGCGCCATTATTACGCGCGCATGCTAAACTGGACACTCGCCCATCGGCGCGATGCATTTTTGATCGCCCTCGTCCTGCTCGGAAGCATCAGCTATCCAATGAACGAACTCAAACGCGGCGACTCAGACGGCAGCATGCTCAATGATTTTCGCATCGAGTTTAGCTTTCCAAAGGATTTTAGCATTCGAGATGCCAGCGACACAATCGCAGAAGTCGAGGATTTTTTGGAGCCTCGTCGAGAGAAATACGGGATTGAAACCATGCGCGTGTGGTTCAGATCTACGTATGGCTCCATTCACGTCTTTCTGAAAAAGACCGATGAGGCGTGGTGGCAGACAACCTATAAATCCGTACGCGCATTGATCGGTATTCCCATACAACAGCACTTACCGCGCAACGCCGTCATCGAAGACATGAAAAAGCACGCCCCCCAATTTGTAGGCGTCAAAGTAGCTGTACAGGGGCAAGGCAGGAGCGGTAGCGAAGGCGGTGATTCCTCCGTATCACTGGCACTCTATGGAGACGATGTGGATGTGCTCGCAGATTTATTACAAGAGGTTGAGCGACGGCTGAGAAATATCCCCTCGGTCATAAGCGTAGATTCCGATCTGGAACGCGCCAATGATGAAGTACAGGTCATTATCGACCGGGAACGCGCACAAAAATTTGGACTCGTAGCGCGAGACGTGGGGCGCAGCATTGGTTTCGCGCTCCAGGGCGTACAATTGCCCTATCTCCAGTCTGACAACCACGAAATCAGAGTGCGATTGTATTTGGAAAAATTGAATCAGCAAACGCTGCAACGCCTGAAGCGTTTGACTTTTCCGTCTGAAACGGGCACACAGGTTTCATTGCTGGACTTTGCCACCCTGCGCGTAGATCAAGGACGCGGCACCATCAGGCGAGAAGATGGCAAAACGCGGTTGCGGGTGCGGGCTTTCACAACCGAAGAAGATATCAAAGAACTGTATGGAGAAATTGACCGCGCAATGGAAGGATTTGAGATGCCGCGCGGTTATACCTGGGACAAAGGAGAAAGATATTCCAAGCTGCGGGAAGAAGATTATACCATGTATTTTGCCGCGATTATGGCCGTGACCTGCGTATTCCTTTTAATGGGCGTTTTGTTCGAGTCTTTTATCCTGCCATTTTCTGTTTTGTTTTCCATCCCCTTTGCCCTTCTGGGAGTTTATTGGACGCTGTTTGCGACCCAAACACCTATGGCCGGGTTGGCCATGGTGGGTATCATTGTGCTCATCGGTGTGGTCGTCAATAACGCGATTGTACTGGTCGATATGGTGAATCGCCTGCGCGCAGAGGGCATGAATCGAACCGCTGCAATCATGGAGGCGGGTGCAAATCGCTTTCGCCCCATCATGATGACGACATTTACAACCGTCTGCGGCCTTTTGCCAATGGCACTGGGAAGCAGTAAAGTTTTGGGACAGCCCTACGCACCTATGGGATTCACCATGATCGGCGGCCTGCTCTCTTCCACCCTGCTCACCTTGCTACTCGTCCCCCTGTTTTACACATTTTTAGATGACCTTCGCTCAGCCCTCAAAAGACTGACAAATAGCGCCTTCAACGCGCTGAAAATTGGCGATACACAGGCAGCAGATATGGCGGATTAAATTTGTTCACCTTCTTAAACCTCACGAAAGTTCGACATCCACCGGCGCTTTTCGCTCGATACTATCGCAAATCGCCTCGCATACCACCATCGCCTGACACGCATCTCGCAGGGTTGGTGAACCTGCCTCCCCTTTTTGTACAGCCCGCGCAAAAGCCTGCATTTGCCCCCAGTATCCACCTCGTTTTTCCGCATTGTCGCGCACCGCAGGTGAATACGATTGAGATGGAATACCGGGCGAAGGTTGGTATCCCCCTTCGGGCGAGTGGGGTTCAAAATCCAACGTGTGCAAATTATCCAAACGCAAATGTGCTCGCGCATCGCCCGCCGCTTCAATTTTACACGTCCAATTTGGAGTACAGCCCGTCAGAGTAATGGTTCCAGTGGCACCGCTATCAAAATGCGCGGTACACGCAATTGCAAATCGCCCGCCCTCACCAACCGATAAATCCGCGTAAACCCGCTCGATTTCCCCGCCCAAAAAACGCGCGAGATCTACCGCGTGTGTTGACTGAAAAATCATATACTGCCAGCCCGCGCGATAGTCCATATCATCCTGCCACATCGGGCTGGGCATAAAATATCTGCTCTCCAAAAAAAGCAATTTACCAAACTCGGGCGTCGCCATCAACTCTCGAAATTTTTGCACCCCGGGCGCGTGTCGCATATTGTGACCGATCTGCGTAATCAACCCTCGCCCCTCTGCCATATCGGCCAATTCCTGTGCCTGGGCGGTTAAACGCGCCGGAGGCTTCTCCATCATCAACGGCAACCCCGCCGCCAGCACCTGCTTGCCGCACTCAAAGTGCATATCCGGCGGTCCCACGACCATCACGGCATCCAGATCTTCCTTCTCGAGCATATCGGACAAATCTGTGTACCATCTTCTCGCCCCAAAAAACCGCGCATTGCGCTCGGCCAACGCCGCTTGCAAATCACAGCAGGCGGACAGATCCAATTCCGGTATGGTTGCAAAATTGGGATACCACGATGCACTCGCCTGTCTCCCACAGCCTACAAACCCAACGCGAACAGGAGCGTCACTCATTTCTCACCTCTCAGTTTATCGCGAAACGACTTGCGAAACTTTTGCACCTTGGGATTGATAACAAAGATGCAATACGGTTGATACGGATTCTCCACAAAATAATTCTGATGATACGCTTCCCCTTCATAAAATATTGGAAGCGGCGCAATCTCCGTCACAATCGGATCGGGCCATAAATCCGACGCCTCTGCCTCCGCCATTGACTGCTCGGCGATTTTCTTTTGCTGTTCATCGTGATAAAAAATCACCGACCGATACTGCGTGCCCACATCATTCCCCTGGCGATTCAAAGTCGTCGGATCATGCGTACGCCAGAAAATGAACAGAATCTCCTCAAACGAAATCACAGTCGGATCAAACACAATCTGCACCACCTCGGCGTGCCCTGTGGTACCTGAACACACCGCCTGATACGTCGGGTTCTCTACCGTTCCCCCGGCATATCCCGACACGACTTTATGCACGCCAATCACATCCTGATAAATCGCCTCCACACACCAGAAACACCCGCCCCCGAGCGTCGCGGTCTCCATTGTACTGGACATATTGATACTCCTTTGTGGCTATTTACACGCTGCTCTTTGCATCCATCATATTCCCCCCCACACCTTTTGTCAAGACGAAATCAGAATCCCACCGCGTAGCACATGGCGATTTTCTATTTGACACACGCGCGCGATCCTGTCAAATTAAACCCTTGTCTTATACCGTTATTTTTTTCAACCTTAAAGGAGATTTACATGCCCCAACGGGAATTCAACCTTAAATACGCCCCGCATTACGGCCATTTCTCAAACAGCGCGGGCGATGACTATCTCGACCAACTCAAATACGCCGCGGATCAGGGCTTTACAGCCTGGGAAGATAATGGCATGCCCAAACGCGACATAGGAATGCAGGAAAAAATCGCCGCAGAAATGACCCGATTAAATCTCGAAATGGGTGTTTTTGTCGCCACGGGATCTTTTTCAGATGTCACATTTGCCGGCGACGACGAAGATGCAAAACAGGCCGTCTTAAAAGATATCAAAGCCGCCATTGAAGTTTCCAAACGCGTAAATGCAAAATGGTGTACGGTCGTGCCCGGGCTTTACGACTTAAAACTCGCGTGGGATTATCAAACAGCCAATGTGATCGAACTGCTCAAACGATGCTGCGACATTCTCGAAGAATCGGGTCTTGTCATGGTATTGGAACCGCTCAACCGCCTGACGAACCACCCCCGCGTTTATCTGGCTGGCTCGCCGCAAGCATATCTGATCTGCCAGGCCGTCAACCACCCGTGTTGCAAAATTCTCTTTGACATCTACCACCAGCAAATCACCGAAGGCAACCTCATTCCCAACATCGACCGCTGCTGGTCTGAAATCGGCGTTTTTCAAGTGGGCGATAATCCCGGCCGCAAAGAACCCACCACCGGCGAAATCAACTACAAAAGTATCTTCAAGCATCTACACGAAAAAGGCTGCACGAGTATCGTCGGCATGGAACACGGCATCAGCCTGCCCGGCAAAGAAGGCGAAGACCGCCTGATCCAGGCTTATGTCGAATCGGATGATTTTTAGGTAAGGAGTCTATTTCATGAAAGCAATTCTCGTCGGCCTCGGTGGGCGTGCGCGTCACTGGCAAGCCGCGTGTGAAGCACATCCCGAAGTCGAATTGGTCGCCTATGTCGAACCCTCAGCAGAAAATAAAAACCGCGCAATAGAAGAACGCGGCGTACCCGAAAATCTCATCTTCGACGACCTCAGCGATGCCGCCTCAGTAGAAGCCGACTTTGTCGTGGATGTCACCCCACCCGCTGTTCACGAAATCATCGCGATGAAAGCCTTTGATGCAGGTCTCAATCTATTGGGCGAAAAACCCCTGAGCGATAATTTCGAAGCCGCTAAGCGCATCGTTGAAGCGGGCAAAAAAGCGGGTGTCAAACACATGATCACACAAAACTACCGCTTTAATGAACTGCCCCGCACCACGCGGCGCTTGCTCGAAACCAGACATATTGGCGACGTGGCGCAACTCGACGTATCGCTCTATGTCGATTGGGCAGACAACCCGGGCAGCCACTATGTGACGGAACCCTATATGTTCCTCACCGACATGGGCATCCACCACTTTGACATGATGCGCTATACCCTCAATGCCGACCCCGTCAGCGCACACGCCATCACCTGGAATTTGCCCTGGGGCTGGCATCAGGGCGATGCCTGCCAGATTATTGTCTTCAAATTTGAAAACGGCATTGTCGCCACACATCGCGGCATTGGCTGCACAATGGGACATGTACCTGCGGGACACAACGGCGAATGGCGCTATGAAGGGCCAAAAGGCACGTTGACATGGGAGGGCTTTGACCTCTTTTACACGCTCAAACACAAACAGAATCCACAAATCCGCGAGCAAATCGAACTCGACGAAATCGACGGACCCAATCCCGTGCTCAACGAATTTGTTCGCGCCCTTCGCGAAGATCGCCAACCTGAATGCAATGCCGAAGACAATTTGAAATCCATGTCCATGGTCTTCGGAGCCGTCACAAGTGCGCGAGAAGGACGCGAGGTACAACTATCAGAACTATAAAAAGGAGACCACATGGCAGACCTGCAGGGTGACACGAGCTGGTTTACACATGACCGATTTGGATTGTTCATCCATTGGGGATTGTACGCATTGCCCGCGCGGCACGAGTGGATAAAGCAGCGAGAAGAAATACCCGACGCACAATACGATCGATATTTGAAATACTTTGATCCGGATTTGTATGACCCCGAAGCATGGGCAGATGCGGCAGCCAACGCGGGCATGAAGTATTTTTGTGTCACCACCAAACACCACGAAGGCTTCGCCCTGTGGGACTCCAAACTCACGGAATACAAAGCGACCAATACGCCCGCGCGCAGAGATTTGTTAAAACCCATGGTAGAAGCGTTTCGATCCCGGGGGATGAAGGTCGGTTTTTACCATTCCCTGATCGATTGGCACCATCCGCATTTCAGAATTGACGCCATTCACAGCATGCGGAACCATCCCGACAAGGACAAACTGAATGAACCGCGCGATCAGGCTCAATACGCGGCGTATTTGCGCGGCCAAGTTCGCGAGTTGCTCACCGAATACGGCAAAGTGGATATGCTCTTTTACGATTTCAGTTATCCGGCCGGCGCAAGGGGCAGACCCGAAGGCTTTGACGGCAAAGGGCGAGACGATTGGAACAGCATTCAACTGATGAAAATGACGCGCGAGTTGCAACCGGGTATTGTGATTAACGACCGGCTGGACCTCGATGATGTGGAAGGCGGATGGGATTATCGCACACCCGAACAATTTATGCCGCGCGAGTGGGTCACCTATCAGGGCGAACGCGTATTGTGGGAGACCTGTCAAACATTTTCGGGGTCGTGGGGCTATCACCGCGATGAAACGAGTTGGAAAAGCACCGAGCAACTTGTGCAAATGCTGGTCGGCGTGGTAAGCCGCGGAGGCAATTTATTGCTCAATGTGGGACCCACCGGACGCGGAGTATTTGACGATCGCGCATTGAATTGCCTGAGCGAAATGGGCGCGTGGATGAAATGGCACAGCCGATCCATTTATGGATGTACTGCCGCGCCAGAGGAATTTCAGACGCCGGAGGATTGCCGCTTGACCTATAATCCCGAGACCAATCGAATGTACGTACACCTGTTCACCTATCCGTTCCGCCATCTGCATCTCGACGGATTTGCCAGCAAGGTAGAATACGCCCAGTTATTAAACGATGCTTCAGAAGTGCGATTCCACCAACCCCGCGCTGGGCACACGGGAGACAGCAGTCTCGAAAGAGAAACGCTAACACTGGAATTGCCCGTGCAAAAACCCAATGTGACAGTGCCCGTGGTCGAGTTATTTTTAAAGGAGTAAACAAAAAATGACAATGACAGAAACGGACTTGCGAAAACTCAGTGCCGACGAATTGGCGATCTATCGCGAACAGGGCTATGTAATTGTGCCAGATATCTTTCCGCTGGAGGAACTCGCGGAAATCGACCGCGAGATCGACCGACTTCAGGACGCACAAAGAAATACGGGACGCAACAAGGGATGGGTCATGCAGTTGGGATTGCGCTCAGAAATAACCCGTCAATTTGTACAGGATGAGCGGGTATTGACACTGATTGAAGATATCGTCAATCCCGGCATCTCAATTTATTCAGCCAAGTTGACGGCAAAAGTGCCGCACTCCAATGACATCTGCCACTGGCATCAGGACGACGCGTATTACAACACCCGCGTCCTGAGCGAAACGCGCATGTCCACCTGGATACCGCTACAGGATGCGGATGAGACAAATGGGTGTTTGTGGGTCGTGCCACAAAGCCACAAGGGCGGCGTGGTCACGCATGGGCCATTTGGCGGCCAATGCCCAAAGTGTATGGGTCCCGCCGATCTCATGTTCGACGATGCGATCCCATGTCCTGTAAAAGCCGGGGATATCCTCTTATTCCACGCCTGTTTGTGGCATCATTCCAAAGGCAACCAGACAGACCATGTGCGGCGGGCGTTTATCGTCTCGTATCAAGAAGCTACCGTCCCGCGTGGCAATGGCGATCAGTATAAAATTCTGAGGCCCGCATAAGGAGATGGTAGAACAGGAGTTTGGGATCTGTTGTTCCCGCTCGACTTTCACCTTGTATGAAATATAAAATCCCAAAACTAAAGATTTTCTCGCTTCTCCCCTCCATCCGCGTCTTATCCTTCCTTTTCTTGTGCGCTACCCTATTGCACACACACACCTGGGCGCAATCTCAGGCGACCACCGGCGTTATCCGCGGCTTTGTATGGGACCAGTTCGGCAACCCCATAGGCAACGCCACCATCGCCCTCAAAGAAACCAGCACCAATTACCAGCGAACCCTCACATCATCCGATCTCGGGCAGTTCACCGCGACCCTGTTGCCCCTGGGTTTTTACGACATCACAGTACAGGCAACGGGACAGGCAGAAGTACGTCAAACAGGGGTACAGGTGCGGGTTGGCGAGACAGTGGAACTCGTCTTCAAAATGGCATTGCAAATGGATGAAGTTCTCATCGAAGCGACGAGACCCACCGTTGACATCACCCAGAGCGAAACAGCCACGCGCTTGCCCGAAACAGCCGTGCAGGACCTGCCCAACAACGGGCGCAATTTTCTCAATCTCACGCTATTAACCCCGGGCGTGAGCATCGTACAAGGACCTGATGGCGATGAATTGACCATTGCTGGTCAGCGCGGCATACACAACAACATCTCGGTAGATGGCGCGGATTTCAACAACCCCTTCTTCGGCGAACAGCGCGGCGGACAGCGCCCCGCCTTCACCTTTAATTTAAACGCAGTAGCGGAAATGGTGGTCGTGCCCCAGGGAGCCAATGCCGAATTTGGGCGCTCCAGTGGGGGCTTTGTCAATGTCATCACCAAATCGGGCACCAACCAATTCCACGGCTCCGTACATTTTTTTGGCAAACACGACGCCCTGTCCAGCACGGCCCGGCACAACGGGATAGAACGCACGCCCAATTTCAAACAGGGGCAATTCGGCTTCACCCTGGGTGGTCCGCTAAAAAGGGACAGGGCATTTTTCTTTGCCGCGTACGACCAGCAGATTTTTAGAGATACGAAACAGAACAATATCGAACGCGGAGATGCCCGCCTGCGCCACTTCATGTCCTCTGAGTTCAACCTATCCGACGACTACGGTGCCATTGACCGCACCAACGATGCCCGCGCTTTTCTGCTCAAAATCGATTATCACCTGTCGGAAGAACACTCCGCCACCTTCAAATACAATTACACCTGGTCCGAACAGGAAAACGGCACCTTTGATGTTGACTCCTGGGCACGCAGTGCCAATGCGATTGAAAGGGACTGGTCACACGCCTTCAACGGCAGTTTGATCTCACTTCTATCTACCAGCACGGTAAACGAATTCCGCTTCCAAATCGCCCGCGAAGATCGTCCCCGCCCCTACGGCGGACCGCACAACCCCAACACCGGGCGCCCCTTTCCCGACACGGGCATGGATTTTCTACACGGCTATCGCTTTGGCATGCCCTTCTTCATCCCGGTCGAATACTACGACACACGCATCCAGCTACTCAACAATATCTCCATAAGCAAAGGCGATCACCTGATCAAAGCTGGGATCGAATGGAACCGCGTCGAATCCACACAAACATTTATCGGTTTTGCCAATGGGCGTTACATCTTCAATTCCGTGGATGGCTTTCTCAACTTCGTCGAACAGGGCAACAACTATGTCGAATGCTCCGACGGCAGCACCAGCACCACCGGGACCTGTCCCGAAGGAACGGAAATTACCGGACCTGTCCTCATCTACTTGCAGCAGTCCGGCGTTGGCGGCCTGAGCGTGGAAGACGCGGGAACTCAGGATATCCCCCAACACGAACTCGCTCTGTTTGTGCAGGACAGTTGGCAACCCTCGAACAAACTCACACTCAATTACGGCTTGCGCTGGGAGGCGCAAATCCAGCCCAATGTCATCACCGATCCAGACGAAGTCTTCTTCGCCGATTTCATTGGCAAAACTGTCACCAATCAGACGGGTACATACACATTCCCTTCCAATGGCAAAATCCCCTCCGCCTGGGATATGTTCCAGCCGCGCCTGGGCATAGCTTACGATGTACACGGCGACAACAAGACCCTGTTGCGGGGCAGCGCGGGGATCTACTACGCCCGCATCCCTGGTTTGAACCTGGCGAGCACCCGCTCGACTAATGGCTCGCGCGGACAATCCATCTTCCGCTCCAGCGCGCTGACGCCCATATTGGGTCCGCCCCCGACCTATGGCGAGTTATTGCCCTCCCCCACAAGCGATCCCTTCCGCCCCAATATCTTTGTCTTCGACAAAAATTTTAAAAACCCCCGCACCATCAGCACACATGTGGGCCTCGAACGCGAATTGCATGCAAAGGGGGTCGTCGGTACCTTCGGCTATACATACTCCCGCACCAATAATCTCACGCGCTTTATCAACCACAACGACGCGGTCTTCGGCTCTCCCTGGTCAACGGGTTTGGGTCCCGATGGCAGCAACGGCGTCGGCGACTTAACCGTGGTCGAAAGCACAGCCAAATCGCGCTATCACGGCCTCAGCTTTGGGCTGCGCCAGATGGTGCAAGACGATTTCCAATTCCAGATGAACTATACCCTATCCTGGGACAAATCCGACGACGACAACGAGCGCGATCCCTTCACCTTCCGCTACGTCGATCCCACGCAATTGGACCGCGAATGGGGCTATTCAGACCGCGACCAGCGCCACCGCTTCAATCTGTGGACCCTGACCAGATTGCCCGGCGAGATATTCCTCAACAATCGCATAAGCTACTATTCGGCACAACCCACCTCAGCATCCTGCACGGGCCAACCCACGACCAATCCCTGGGGCGCAACCTCTGATCGTATATGCGCCGACGGCAGCATTATCCAGCGCAACACCCTCCGTAAAGACAATGCGTTTTTCTCCTGGGACACGCGCCTGTCCCGCCCCATCCCATTAGGCAACGGCCATTTGGAAGCCATCGTCGAAGTCTTCAACCTGCTCAACACAGACAACTTCCGCGACCCCTCCAGCGCGGGCTTGCTCTTCAACTTTGACGGCACCGTACAATCTGGCCTCGGCGACCCTCGCGAAGTGCAAGTCGGCATACGCTACGTTTTTTGACCACAATTAGAAATGAAAAATGAGTGAATTTCATCCAGTTCAGCGCGCCCCGGAGCCACTTCCGCCTGAAACCCCCTTTACTCACAAGGACAAACCGACTTCCTTTTCGATACAGGACTTCTGGGTCTGGATGGCTTCCGACGTATTGAACAACACCCTGCGTGGCACGGTCGCGGAGTACATCGTAAGTCAAGCCACCGGGGCATGTGCGCCGGTCCGGGTCGAGTGGGATACCGTCGATATAACGACGCCCGAGGGGATTAAAATCGAAGTCAAGTCAGCCGCTTATCTCCAGTCCTGGCCTCAGAAACGACCATCTGCAATTTCATTCGGTATTGCAAAGAAACGTCCCTGGGACCCGAAAAAAAACCAGTACGGAGAAACGCGGATTCGCAGCGCCGATGTGTATGTCTTTTGCCTTCTCACTCCTAAGGATGGCCGGATCGTCAACCCTCTTGACCTGACGCAGTGGACGTTTTATGTTCTATCAACGAGCAAGCTTGATTCCTCTCTTGGAGATCAGAAGACCGTCTCGCTCTCGCGTCTAAAAAAACTGGGAGCAGAACCACTGGATTATGACCAAATCCGCAACGCCGTTCTGGAAGTGTACGGTGATAGATAGAAAGTACATAATAACAAAATAAAAAAGCCCGAGGACCAAATAGGTCCCCGGGCTTAATAGTTTTAGTTTAATCTATCAGCTATATCTCGGTCAATTCAGGCACATGTTCTTCCTCATACTTCTCAATCAACACACCAATGACCTCCATCATTGAAACGAGGGGATGATTTTCATTCTCGCCTACCTCATCAATCAAATTGTCCAGTATAGCCACAAGCTGTTGATATTCGCTCTCTTCATGAGGGACGAACACGACAGGATTTAGCACGGGCCATACATCTTGAGCGGTTTGTATTTCTGCTACCATAATCTACTCTTTCCATTTTCCTTTATCATACTCGTCGTGCGTCAAAACTGCACGAATGTAGATTTTCTGTCGGTTGTAATGTATTGCTGCGATGCCTACATTGCAAGGACTCACTTTGAATCTCGACGACATATTTTAAGTGCTCATTGGAATCAAATACCTTGACAAAAGTTAAAAATCGGCTATTTCTTAGTTGGATGTAATCAATCGCTTGATCCAAAAATATGAGCCATTTTTCGGGCATCAAACAGAAGCGATTGAACACGCGACAGGCCGTGTAAGCAACGCACCATCAGAGGGGATGACAACCATGGCTATTCCAAATCCCATCATCAAGTTTACCTACGAAGATTACCTGAACACGCCGGACGACAAGCGTTATGAACTTTTGGACGGAGAGTTGGTTATGCCCCCTGCCCCAGGAGAACTTCACCAGAGCGTTTCTGGCATGCTCGGGTGGAAATTGGTTCAATTCGCGGTTGAGAATCGCCTGGGGAGGGTCTATCACGCGCCCTTCGACGTGGTGCTATCGAACACGGATGTGGTGCAGCCCGATCTGATCTTCGTCTCCAATGAACGTGCCGATATCATCACTCCTGCGAATATTCAAGGCGCACCAGACCTCGTCGTCGAAATTCTGTCTCCTTCCACAGCAACACGAGACAAGACCTTCAAGCGTAGCCTGTATGCCAGGCACGGTATAACCGAGTACTGGATGGTCGATCTAACCGAAAAAAACATAACAATCCTGCGCCTTGGCGAGCGCGGATTCGAGGTAATCAATACCTATGGTGAAGGGGAAACATTGACTTCGCCCACATTGCAAGGATTCACTTTGGACCTCGACGACATATTTTAAGTGCTCGCAGCAGGGCCACCGAATTATGACTATCAATACAACTCGCTGGGATTCAGCAGAGTACCTCAAAACGGAAGAAGATGTGCAGTTGTACCTGGAAGCCTGCCTTGAAGAAGCAGGAGATGACCCCACTTTTATAGCCCATGCATTGGATATAATCAATCAAGGAAAAAATATGAGTCAGTTCGAGAGCATCAAACAAGGATTAATAGAAGCGATTGAGCACGCAGCAGGCCAGGATAGTGAGGCAGTTGTGCATCCTCCACGCACTCCTGATGTGAAGGCAATTCAGCAAAACGAGGCACTCCAGAATTGTATTGATAACCCCGACAAACAGAGGCAATTATGATTAGAAACTTCACATTGGATTTTTGGATAGACGATGGTTGGTATGTGGGGAAACTACGTGAGGTCCCTGGTGTATTTAGCCAGGGTGCAAACTTGGAAGAATTAAAAATAAACATCAAAGACGCTTATGGTCTGATGATGGAAGAAACAATGCAGACTCCTGTAGAAAAGTCCGACTCAGTAGAACTGAAGATGGAAATACCTTGAAGCGAAGAGACCTTATAAAAGAATTGACTGATGAAGGATGTTACTTGAAAAGGCATGGTGGAAGGCATGACATTTATGCTAATCCCCAGAACAATATGCAAGCACCAATACCAAGACATCGAGAAATTAGAGAAAGTTTATGTAAATTGATCAAAAAACAACTGGGAATAGATTAACAATATATCATAAATGCCCGACATCATACTCATCCGCATCCTGAGTTCAACATATCATCGCCAAGATCAATTGCCAAACCCTCATATCTCTTCTATATCCACGACGGCCCGGGGAGAACAAAAACCCCATCCCATCCTATAAATGTGGTATCGTTGTTGCCAGAATGAGCTTTAGTGGAAACCGCAAATTCTGGAGGATATTGAGAACAGAGATAATATATACTTCTTAAGGCATTTTCCGCTCGATACTCTGATGTTAGAATCTCTTGCACCTGAGAATCTAATCCCACGTCCAAATCTACTTCCTCAAGATTAACAAAATTTATCTCTCGGCCTCTCATCCTAACGACCCCTGTTTTTCGGGTTGTTGCTGTACTGTTTTCGATAAGAGACATAAAAGGTTGGCAATAAGATTCCAGAAATTGATCTTCTCCGTTTGGAATTTTAAGATCAACGGCATCTGAATTAATCTCGCCTGAACCTTCCAAGTACAGTCTGAGCTTGGAAGAGGAAAAATGCGAGAGCGAGACACCTTTAATATGTGGAGTCTTACCGTTTATGCTTTTTATCATCTGTGCCTGACCCTTCGCTTTTTGAATCAATTTTTCGGCGATACTATGGGTTCGTCCCTTTGCTTCAAAAACACACCATTCTCTCGAAAGATTTGTACCAATTAAATCTGGGCGGTTCTTACCCTTCAAGTCTATTGGGAGGTCCGAAAAACAATCCAGATGGACAAGCCAGGGTACTGATAGAAGGCGGTGTGCTACCAGCTTTGCGAATGACAAACCAAGAAAGTAGGATATTGCAGACTTTTCAGAAGGATCAAGGCTCTTGTAAGCATCCGTTTTGATGAATTCTCCTTGAGGAGACAAACTTAAATTAGCCTTGAGTATAGCGGTCCGATAGATTATTTCTAAAAACGAGTGATAACCATGTCGAATTACATCCTCCCAACTTTTACGTCCTACGGTAATACCAGCCCAGATTAACTCTGCCCACGTAATATCATCTATCGAATGAGAGCCATTGAGTCGCCCCCCTAAATCGGGAGAAAATCCTTTTGCGGTGTAATTGAGCTTCAGCATTTTATTTCCTAAAATATTTTCAATAGCAGCAGTGTATCCAAGGTTCAGAGACAGAAAGCATTTGGGACTTTTGAAAGCATAAGCAGACGGATTATTTTGTCAAATAACGCGCGGCTACACCTCCATCAATTCGGGAATGTGCTCTTCCTCATACTTCTCAATCAACACACCAATGACTTCCATCATTGAGGCGAGGGAGTGATCTTCATTCTCGCCTACCACATCAATCAAACCGTCCAGTATAGCCACAAGCCGTTGATATTCGCTCTCATCATGGGGAACGAACACAACAGGGTTTAGCACGGGCCATATATCCTGAGCGATTTGTATTTCTGATACCATAATTTTCCTCTATCGCACTCGTCGTGCGTTAGAACCGCCTGAATGTAAATTTTTTGTGAGTTGTAATGTATTGCTGCGATGCCCACATTGCAAGGATACACTTTGAAACTCGACGACATATTTTAAAATGACAAAAAATCTTCTGGATCGCGGCTCAACACCACGCCGCGATGACGGCTCTACTGGGCAAGTGTGATGGTTTCAATCACTAATTGGGCTTTTTAAGTGCCTGACGGCCTTGACAACATCAAAAATTTCGGCTATTTCATGTGACGTCAAATCCAGTCCGCCTGTCTGATGTTGGGGCATCGTCCAATCGATATTATTTCGCCTCCGGAGGTGATATAACCAATGAAGCCAGAAAACAAACCTCTGAGTCCCGAATGGTTGCGGCGTCTGAGAGATACCAATTTCGAAAAAAATCCCGAAGAAGCTCAGGATCGTCGAGAAGCCGCACTGCAACTTGCCAAACGTTTCGGTTTAAAAATATCCAAACCCGCAGCCGCATAACAAAAGGGGGAACACAAGTTGCGTTCCCCCTTTTACATTTTCTCTTTTCTCTTTTCTCTTTCGGCACTAATTTTTAGGGCACTATGTAGCAGAGTGCCGGTCCTAAACAATTTCACTATTGACCAGGTGTTTGTAATAGCTTTCTTGGGACATGTTGCAAGAAGCAATCTCTTGATATTGCTGTTTCGTGATATGCAGTTGTTTACAAAATGATTTCAGAAGGCCGTGTCCGACATCTCCATTTCCGTGACTTACACCTGTTTTTACACGCTTTGTTTCTTTTGGAAATACCCATTTTTCATGTTTTTTCCCGCCATCGTGAACAAATCCGAGCTTTCTAAGAACCTTTCGTCTATGTTCTGCCAAAGTCATACTTTGAAAACCTCTTTTAAGAATTTATATCGCCTTTTCTGATATGGGGAACTATCGTTGTCTTTGGATTTTTTGAGTTCTTCAATATCTTGAATATCGTCGCAAACAATCTCGACCAAGACATCCAACGCATCTTCCCAACTATCATTGCTACCACCAATAATGCTCGGAAAATCTTCAAAAAACACCGCCCATGATCCGTCTCGAAATTCCTCAAAGGTAACAATGTGATGTCCGCCAGGTAAAGGCAAATTAGCCTTTATCCAGCGAACTGGTTCGTCCTCTTGTGGTGGTGCAGGGGATTCAGGTTCTTTGCGGGAATAATCATCCAGACAAGCATGACCTTTTTCCTCAAAACGGCTTAGTAATGATTGACGAACTAACCAAGAGGCTTCAGTCTCCTCTGGTGGAGTCGCTGACATCATAGACATGTTAGGCTCCTTATGTTAAGTGAAAAAACAATATAGTATAATATCACACAGGTCAAGCGATTTTCCGGCACTATCCTGCATAACCCCACTGATGAAGGGTGTTACTTGAAAAGGCATGTCTGACAGCCTTGACAATATCTAAATTTTCGGCTATTTTGCAGTGTGATTGCAAAATAGCCGTTTTTTTGGGTAATCAAAATGTACATTTCCCGAACACTTGAATCCTTTGTCGCATCTTCCCGGTTTCCCGTAATCATGCTCTCTGGCGCCAGACAGGTCGGGAAGACGACATTTCTAAGGCACTTGAGCGAACCAGACCGAACTTATGTCACCCTGGACGACCCGCTTGTCCAGAGCCTGGCAAAAGAAGACCCGGCTCTGTTCATGCAGCGTTACTCTCCACCCGTGCTCATCGACGAAATCCAATACGCGCCAGAGCTATTGCCCCATATCAAAATCGCCGTAGATCGAGACCGCTCTCCCGGCCAATTCTGGCTTACGGGATCGCAGCAATTTCATCTGATGAAAGGCGTATCCGAATCTCTCGCCGGTCGGGTGGGCATCGTGCAGCTTTTTGGCCTATCGAGACGCGAGCGAATCGGGAGCGACTCTCCCCCATTCTTGCCGGCATCCGACACTATTCGCAACAGGCTCCAGGCTGGAGATACCCTCGGTCTGCAAGAACTCTACAGACTGATATGGCGCGGCGACTTTCCAGCTATTGCGCTGGATGACCAGATGGATTGGAACCTGTTTTACAGTTCATACTTGCAGACCTACCTCCAGCGCGATATCCGAGACCTCGCCCGGGTAGGCGATGAGCTATCCTTTCTTCGCTTCCTCAGGGCTGCCGCTGCCCGAACCGCACAAATGTTAAATTTTTCGGACCTGGCGCGCGATGCCGATGTCGCGCCAAACACGGCAAAAACATGGCTTTCCATTTTACAGGCTTCCGGAATCGTCTATCTCCTGGAACCCTATTATACCAACCTCACCAAACGACTGGTGAGAAGCCCCAAACTCTATTTTCTCGATACCGGGCTATGCGCCTACCTCACCGAATGGTCCAGCCCTGAAACACTGGAAGCCGGCGCAATGTCCGGCTCCATTTTGGAATCCTGGATCGTGAGTGAACTGTTGAAAAGCTACCGGCACAACGGCCACATGCCCCCGTTCTATTACTACCGGGATCGAGACGGAAAAGAAATTGATCTCCTCATTTTGCGGGATGGTACAATCTATCCGCTGGAAATCAAAAAAACCGCCTCACCCAACAAAAACCACGTCCAACATTTTCGCGTTCTAAAAAAATTGAACATACCTATCGGACCGGGCGGCGTCATCTGCCTGACAGAACAACTATTACCACTCACAGAAACTGCCATGTCGATTCCCGTATCCGCACTTTGACGAGCATGTTGGGCAGGCACAGAGCCTGCTCCGTAATGCTTTTATACGGAGGGCACTGCCCCTACATCAATGGACAGGCACAGGACTACCCTATAGCAGGAGCATCTATGATACCCGACCTCTTACCCTTAAAACCCTACCTCCGCGAAACCGTCTGGGGGGGGCGCAGCCTGGGGACATACTACAACAAAGCACTACCTCCAGATGTGCCCATTGGCGAATCGTGGGAAGTCTCGGCATACAAGGGGATGGAAAGCATTGTTGCAGACGGCCCACTTGCCGGACAAAACCTCGCCGACCTCGTCGCAAATTACGGCGCAGACCTCCTCGGACAGCGCGTTATCCAGCGTTACGGCACCGAATTTCCATTGCTCATCAAACTCCTCGACGCATGCGACGACCTCTCCATCCAGGTACACCCCGACGACACCTATGCCCGTGCAGAAAACCTGAGCACGTACGGCAAAACAGAGGCGTGGTACGTACTCAAATCAGACCACGGGCGCGTGGCGTGTGGCCTGGAAGACGGCGTCGATAAACACAGCTTGAAATTATCCATCCGTGAAAACCGCGTACAGGACACCGTGCAATTCTTCGATGTACAGGAAGGTGACGTGATCTTCGTACCGCCCGGCACAGTACACGCCCTATGCCAGAACGTCATGATCTACGAAGTACAACAATCCAGCGACCTCACCTTTCGCATCTACGACTACAACCGCCCCGGCACCGACGGCAAGCCGCGCGAACTGCACATTGACCGCGCCCTCGACGTCATCGCCTTTGACGCACCTGCGCCAGAACCGCGGAACTCGCGCCACGATGCAAACGCCACACTCATCGGACCGGAAGACACCCAATACTTCCGCCTCGAACGCTTTGCCCCCGCAGGCACCGTCCAACACACCTATCCCACATTCGCCGCACTCACAATCCTCACTGGCCAGGCCCAATTAAACAAAACCCACACCGCACAAACAGGCGACACCTTCTTCATCCCGGCCAATCGAACCGTCACCGTCTCGCCTGAAGAGCAGGTGGAATATTTAATCTCATCCTGTGGGTAAATCGCTAAACCTGAGCTTCGCCGTAGAGGTCAATACGAGCGCGGAGGGAGGGCTTGATGAAAACATCATCGAGGGGCAATTGGGAAAAAGCGTGTGCGAGAATATCGACCTGTGTGGGCACATCGAGACGGTAATCGAGAATCAGGCGCTGTTCGCCGCGCACGACACACAGACCACCTGTACCACCCATGAGGTCTTCGCGGAAGAGGGGAATATTCAGACGATGAGCAAGGGCTTCAAATTCTTGCAGAAGTTGGGAATCGGTCATAAGGCAAAGGGGCTGGAGGGAAGTTGCATTCGATGTTTTGGAAATATAGCGAAATTAAAAAATTGCACAACTGGATCGGCGAAGGTCGGTCCAGTTTTTTATACCATAATATGCTCTTTGATATATTCTTTCAGCTCGGATAACGTATTCGCATCGCCCGGCAAGAGCGGGAGGCCACCGATCCCGTGAGACAGGCTGGTATAAAAAGCGTGAGTTTGATACGCGGGATCTACCTGAGCGGGAAACAGAACAACAGCACTTTTGAGAATGCGTTGAAAATCTGTATCTATCACCTGGCCAATAGCATCCCGGTAGGCGTGCATCTTATCAATATCTTCGCGCATGGGAATCCACGTCCCATTGTAATCTTTGCGGCGATATTTGGCGTCAAATGCATAAATAGCGCGCTCGCTATTCGAGTTGTGAATTTCGATAATCATATCTGGCCTCAGATCATGTGTGAGCGCGCGTCCCGCCGAGGTGGTATAGGTCATATTGTAGAGACAGCGAATGCTGTGCTCACCGCGCCGAAGATGTATCGCAGAGGATTCGCCCTGCGCGGGCGAAACGCTCAGACCTCGATTGGTCAGACGAAAAAGGTTATCTTCGCGGATCGGAACAAAGCCCATATCGCACAGAGAATGAACGAGCGTAAAATAGACCCAGTATTCGTAAAGAGCGTGCGTATCGCGATAAGACAGATCAAATGGACCACCCGTACAGGGCGCGAGCGCGCGATTGAGATCGCGGATGAGCGCAAAAGCCATCTGGTAACGCACATCGAGATGAACGGGCAAAGCGTCACCGCGTCGCGCAGGCGGCAAAGGGAGCAACCGCAAGCAGCGATCCACGTATATTTTCAAACGATGTCCCAGATCGGTATGCACAATAGGTCTCGCGCGCAGTGACAGACGTTTTAAGTAGGCAACGAGATGGCGATTGAGCGGCGTATCAATATCGGAATGGCGATGGGTCTCGCGCAAATGCGTACAGACGATACCATCCGCCAACGGCAAGTGTGGGAGATCGGTCCCGCTATGCGTCCAAAATTGCGGCGAGCGAATCATATGGGCAACCGCATCGGGATCGCGGCCCTGTGCGCGATCAACCGCACGGGTGTGTTGAACGGTTTTGAGACGGCGGTGTGGGCGTTTGAGAATCGCATGCAAAGTGCGGACGAGTTGATTGAAAAGACGATCCAGCACTTGATGAAAGTCTAAATTGCTGCCCTTGTCATCTATCAGACGCGTCGTAATACGGGTTTGATCGGGCAGAAGATAAATGAGTTCACGGCTGATGTGCTCAAGATCGGCGCGCATGAATTGATAATCGGTTTCGTAGTCGAGATGGGAGGGACGCACATCGAGTTCGGCATAGAGCAGATCGACATTTTCTGAGCGAATGCAAAAACGGATATGCCCCGGATGATCGCCCGTAGCGAGCCGCCCCCACAGCGCGTGCCCGTCGCGGAGAAAACCGAGGCTTTCGACAGGTTGGTCGTCGATATAGACCGAAATATCTTTCCCATTAAGCGGACGGATGAGGCAGTTACATTCAGTAGCTTCTACCAGATGATCGGAAAACACCTGACCCTGCACCGGGGAGAGCAAAATTCGGGCATAATCATTTTCAGCGGCAAGACCATCGGATGTCTGCGCAAAAGAAGCGCGGATGTGTTGACCTGAGTCCATTGTTCACGTAGATTTCAAAGGTGTTTGTTTTTAACCATTTTACGGAGGTCGCCTGCAATAATGAATATAAGGAGGAGTTGTGATTCGTGCAATTTTGTGGGACAATGACGGGGTGCTGGTAGATACCGAAGGTCTGTACTTTCAGGCGGGACATGAGGTATTGGCGACACAGGGCGTTGAATTGACGCCTGAGAATTTTGCCGAACAGTCGTTAAAAAAAGGACTGAGTGTATTCGATTTTATGTCCGATCAAAATGCCGAATTGATTGAGGAACTGCGTCTGAAACGCAACGCGCGGTACAGCGCGTTATTAGCCGAAGGCGTACAGATCGTGGATGGCGTGGTAGAAACACTCGAAACATTCCATGGCCGCGTACAAATGGGCATTGTGACGGGTTCTCGCAGAGATCACTTCGACATTGTTCATGCAAAGACGGATTTGCTCCCATTCTTCGATTTTGTGCTCGCAAGAGAAGATTACGAAGAAGCAAAACCACATCCAGATGCGTATTTGACGGCCATGCGATTGCACGGGCTACAACCCGATGACTGCGTTGTTGTGGAGGATTCTGAGCGCGGATGTGTCGCAGCAGCAGCGGCTGGCTTGCGCGTGCTCGCTGTGCCAAATGCACTGTCGGAATACGGAGACTTTTCATCTGCGTACAAAATACTGAACTCGGTGCGAGATATCGTAGATGAGATAGAGAAGTTGGATTAAATCTATTTTCAGGCTCTTAAAAATGAGGTATGTGTAATGAGTGAATTAAAAAACAACCCCCTGCTGGTCAAAGAGGGATTGCCGCGGTACGACGAAATTGAGCCAGAACACGTTGTACCGGGCGTAAAACATATGCTATCAGAAGCAGAAAAACAGATTGCGGCATTGGAGCAAAACTTAACCCCATCGTGGGATGGGTTGCTCGTCCCACTCGAAGAACTCGACGTCCCATTTTCTTATGCCTGGGGACCAGTGGGCCATTTGCTCAGCGTAAAAAATTCGGATGCCTTGCGCGAAGCACACGAAGCCGTCTTGCAAGATGTCGTGGCATTTGGTCTGCGCGTGCAGCAGAGCCGTCCCATTTACGAAGGCCTGGTGGCAATTCGAGACGGAGAGGAATGGGCAGAGCTAAATGAGGCTCAAAAGCGATGTATCGAACTGAAAATTCGCGCAGCCGAACATGCCGGAGTGGGATTAGAAGGCGCGGCGAGGGAACGCTTTAACGAAATCGCCAAAGAATTGTCGCAAATCAGCACAGATTTTTCCAACCATGTGCTGGACGCGACAAAAGATTATGAACTAATTATTGAAAACAAAAAAGATACAGAGGACTGGCCGAACAGTTTGCGACAAGTAGCCGCGCAATCTTATGCACAGGCCAATGAAGGCAGCGGAGCCACGCCGGAAAATGGTCCCTGGCGCATCACACTGGATTTCCCCAGCTTTTATCCCTTTATGCAACACCATCGCGTACGCGACCACCGCGAGCAAGTGTACAAAGCCTATGTCCAGCGCGCATCCTCTGGCGAATGGGACAACAGCGAGTTGATAGCGCGTACCTTAAAATTGCGCAAAGAGCAATCTGCAATTCTGGGGTTTGAGACCTATGCAGACAGGAGCCTGAATGTCAAAATGGCCCCCGACGTGGCATCTGTCGAGCGCATGATCGGCGAATTGCAGGCGGCTTCGCAGCCCCATAGCGAAAATGATTTTGGCGCGCTGGAAGCACTGGCAAAGGCGAGCGGTCAGGAAGAGCCAGTCATGCACTGGGATACATCCTTCTGGTCAGAGCGGTTGCGCGAGCAAAAATTCGATTATACCGACGATCAGTTGCGCCCTTATTTTCCACTTCCCAAAGTACTCGATGGCATGTTTGAATTGTCAGAACGCCTTTTTGATATTGAGATCGCGCGGGCAGATGATGAAGACGCGCACAAATGGCATGAAGATGTGCAATTCTTCAAAGTGCTCCGCAATGGCGAGCGCATCGCGTCGTTTTATCTGGACCCCTATTCCCGTCCAGCAGAAAAACGCGGTGGCGCGTGGATGAACGACTGTCTGGGACGGCGATGGCTCAACGGCGAACTTCGCTTGCCCGTAGTACACCTCGTATGCAACGGCACGCCTCCTGTAGGAGACACGCCATCGCTCATGAGTTTTTCAGAAGTAGAAACCCTGTTCCACGAGTTTGGACACGGGTTGCAGGGCATGTTGACGACCGTTGACTATGCCGATGTAGCGGGATTGCACGGCGTGGAATGGGATGCCGTGGAAATAGCCAGCCAGTTCATGGAAAACTGGTGTTATCAAAAACCCACGCTAATTGGAATGACCGCACATGTGGAAACGGGCGAACCTCTGCCAGATGACCTGTTTGAGAAAATCGTCGCCGCACGCACATTTCAGGCGGGGTCCTTGATGATGCGTCAGTTGTCCTTTGGAAAAACAGACATGCTACTGCATTCTGCCTACGATCCAGATGGCGAAGAAACGGCTTTTGATGTGGAGCACAGGGTAACCGAAGAAATGTCCGTATTGCCTCCCCTACCAGAGAGTCGATTCTTGTGCTCATTTTCCCATATCTTCGCCGGAGGCTATGCCGCCGGGTATTACAGCTACAAATGGTCAGAGGTGTTGAGCGCAGACGCATTCGGGGCGTTTGAAGAAGCCGGACTGGATGACGAAGAAGCCGTAAAAGCAACCGGACGCAAATTCCGCGACACAATTCTCGCACTGGGCGGCAGCAGACACCCTATGGATGTGTATCGAGAATTTCGCGGACGCGAACCGAGCACAGAGGCGTTGCTGCGGCACAATGGGTTGTTGTAAGCTCAGGGAAAGAGGGAAATCATAATGTTAGAATTCATTTACGACTGGTTACTCAGTCTGGGTGCCGAACCGGAGATGGCTAAAAATTGGACCGCACCACTATTGGTGGGCCTGTGCATTCTGGTGCTCAGTGTGATTGCCGATTTTATCGTAAAGCGCATAGCCCTGCGAACGCTAAAGTACGTGATTGAAAAAACGACAACACCCTGGGACGATGCGTTTGTGGAGCATCGGGTTCTGGACCGGTTGGCACATATGGCTCCCGCAGTAGTCATCTACCTTTTGGCCGACTTGCCATTTGCGGGAATGACAGAAGCAGACCGGGATTATTGCGTAGCGATTGTTCGGGATGCTGTGCAAATTTTTGTCGTGATCATCAGTGTCTGGAGCATCGCGGCATTTCTCAATGCCGCGCTATCTGTTTATCAAACATTTGAGATCTCTCGAGAAGTCCCCGGCAGGGGTTTTGTGCAGGTCTTGAAAATACTGACGTATTTTGTAGGCGGCATTTTGATTTTGTCAATTTTGTTAGACCGCAATCCCGTATATTTCCTGAGCGGATTGGGCGCATTGATGGCCGTACTCTTGCTCGTATTCAAAGATGCCATCCTGGGACTGGTCGCGGGCATACAACTGAGCGCGAATAAAATGGTCGCCGTGGGCGATTGGATTGAGATGCCAAAATACGGCGCAGATGGGGATGTCATTGAAGTGACATTGACCACCATAAAGGTGCAAAATTGGGACAAAACGATCACTTCGATTCCCGCGTATTCATTGATCAGCGAATCGTTTAAAAACTGGCGCGGCATGCAGGAATCGGGTGGACGTCGGATTAAGCGATCAATTTTAATAGATATTCAAACAATCAAATTTTGCGACGAAGAGATGTTGGCGCGATTCTCAAAAATCAAATACATCGCTGCCTATATCGAACACAAGAAAGACGAACTCGCAAAATTCAACCAGACGCAAGAGATAGATGAGTCGAGCCTGGTAAATGGACGGCGCATGACCAATGTGGGCACGTTTCGGGCATACATCGTCGCGTATTTGAGACACCATCCAAAAGTCAACCTGGAAATGACATTTTTGGTGCGACAACTACCGCCACAAGAACACGGCTTACCAATAGAAATTTACGTCTTCTGCAGCGATACGGTATGGGCGAATTACGAAGCGATTCAGGCAGATATTTTCGACCACATCCTATCCGTAGTGCCCGAGTTTGACCTCAGCGTATTTCAGGCACCAACAGGACATGATTTTAAGCATCTCGCTGCAAAAAACTAAAAACTGACACCGGGCAGAAGAGGCTGCAAACCCAATTCGCAAATATTAAATCGTTTTATCTGTGTTCATCTGCGTTCATCTGCGGATACTTTTATGTCTGACCAACTCAAACAACGCAATCGCGAACTCTCAATCCTCAACGCGATTGCCCATGCACTCAACCAATCCGTCAACCTCGATCAAGCCCTCGAAACGGCACTTGAAAAAGTAGCCGCATTGCTCGGCTTGAGCACGAGTTGGATCTGGCTCATGCACGAAGACACACACCAACCCTATCTGGCTGCCGCGCAAAACCTGCCCCCTGTACTGCGCGACAACCCGGACAAAATGGGCGGCTGGTGCTATTGTCTGGACACGTACGAGAAAGGCGACTTGAAGGGTGCGGCAAATGTAAATGTCGTGGCCTGTAGCCGCCTGAAAGGACTTGTAGAAGGCACAGATGGCTTGCAGTATCACGCGAGTATCCCGCTGTACGCGCAGGAAAAAAAGGTGGGTGTATTAAATGTAGGCAGTGTTGAATGGCGCGAACTCTCAGATGAAGACTTGCGCTTGCTCAATACAGTGGGCGACTTGATGAGCATTGCAATTGAACGCGCGCGTCTATACGAAAAAAGTGTTGAAATTGGCGCGGTGGATGAGCGTTTCAGACTCGCGCGGGAATTACACGATACCCTGGGTCAAAATCTGGTGGCGATCTTAATGCGTCTGGAAACTCTGGATGCCTTGCTCGACGGCAATACAGAGCGCAAAATCCTGTCCGAAACCGTACGCGATGTCATAGCTCTGGCGCGCGATAACCTGGAAGATGCGCGGCGGGCAGTGCTGGATTTGCGCGCTGCACCACTTGAAAATCGCACGTTGATTGAAGCATTGGAAACTCTGGGACAAAATATGGGCAGCCCAGCGCGTGTACGCGTAAAAAGTATTGGCGAACATCCCCTACCCGTCAGAATAGAAGCGAGCTTATATCGCATGGCACAAGAGGCACTGAACAATATCGCGCAACATGCAGATGCCCAAAAAGTCCTCATCGAACTGATATCAACGCCTCAATACGTCCAACTCGTAGTCGAAGACGACGGTCGTGGATTTGATCCGGAAAACGTGCGGGAAGATCGATACGGTCTCATTGGCTTGAATGAGCGGGCGCATTTACTGGGCGGTTCATTTGCAATTGAAAGCGCGCCCGACTGCGGCACGCGTTTGGAAATCCACATCCCACTGGAGCGCGAGATATGAGCAAACCCATTCGCATTGTCGTTGCAGACGATCACCCCGTTGTGCGCGATGGCCTGATTGCCATGCTACAGACCCAATCCGATTTTGAGGTCATAGGGGAAGCTGGCGATGGTGCAGAAGCATTGCACATAGTCGCCGAACGCACGCCCGACGTGCTATTGCTCGACCTGGAGATGCCGCGATTGGATGGTATCGAGACGCTCCAGCGACTGGGAGAACGGGGAAGCAGCGTGCGGGTAATCGTGTTTACGGTCTTTGATACGGACGAGCGCATCGTATCGGCGATGCGGGCTGGCGCAAAAGGCTATTTGCTCAAAGGCGCACCTCGAGGCGATGTTTTTCGCGCCGTACGCGTGGTGAACGAAGGCGGATCCCTGCTCGAACCCCTCATCGCTTCCAAGCTATTGGACAGCGTGAACAATCCCGATGCATTGACCGCACGGCAAAAAGAAGTGCTACACCTGTTGGCAACGGGACTATTGAACAAGGAAATCGCCGATCAACTCAACATTTCCGAACGCACAGTAAAATTTCACGTCAGCGAAATCCTGGGCAAACTCGGCGCGGGCAACCGCACAGAAGCCGCCGCAATTGCGATGCAGAGAGGATTGATCTAAAACTAATAAATAATAATTAAGAGATAGAGCTTGCTCCTCTTTAATAAGGGCGATATATTGGCTTTAGAGTGATATATCGTTTTTTTAACATTCTGTAATTCATTGAGATATGTGCATAAAACGATTTGACCTGGGCAGAGAGTGGACCGATCTTTCAAAGTCGGAAACCAGATGACGAACAAAACGTTATACGCAACCAACATAGTTCAAAGCCTATTTATTTTTGTATTGTGTTTGGGTTTTGCCTTGTCTATCGCGCTTCCTTCTTTTGCAAAACAGAAACCCCGAGTCGCCCTGGTGCTCAGTGGGGGAGGCGCGCGTGGAGGGGCACATATCGGCGTGTTGCGCGTGATCGAGCGCGAAGGCATACCCATTGATTTGATTGTGGGCGTGAGTTATGGTGCTCTGGTGGGAGGATTGTACGCTGCCGGATACTCTGTTGACAATGTCGAACGCATTATTGTAGAAACAGACTGGTGGGAAATAACCAACAATAGCCCCAACCGGCGCCTGTCGAATTTGTATCGCAAACCAATGGCTGATCGCCAGATGCTCGCATTGCGCCTCGATAGATTGGACCTAAAATTGCCTTATGGGATTTTTGCCGGACAAAAAATCCAGCATTTTCTCAATCAATTGACCCTTGGCGTAACTTATCGGGCGCGAAACGACTTTGATCGGCTTCCAACGCCTTTTCGCGCAATTGCAACAGATATTTTGTCTGGCGAACAGGTCGTGCTTAAAAATGGCTCGCTCGGCACGGCAATCAGAGCGAGTATTTCTGTTCCCGGGGTGTTTGCGCCAGTGAGTACAGAACAAACCCACCTCGTAGATGGCGGCATTGTCAATAATCTGCCTGTAGATGTCGCATTAGACGCTGGCACTGATTTTGTTATTGCCGTTGATTGTGCCACGCCTTTGCGCAGTCAAAAGCACGAAATTGAAGATGTTATCGACGTCATTGATCAAGCTGTTAGTTTTCGAATTGAAGAAAAAAAAATTACAAATCGAAAACGCGCCCATGTGCTGATAACGCCCGATTTGAAAAAATTTGATGCAGGCGATTTTAATCTGTCGTACACCTTGATCTCCATTGGCGAAAAAGAAGCCGAAAAACATCTGGATGTGATCAGGAAGGCTCTGCAAACACTCGGAATTTCAAAGCGCGTTGGAAAGTCAAGACCGTCGATATTGCCAGATAAATTTGATTTCGAAACCTGGGCGGATATACCATCGGATATTGTGATTGACCGGGTTCGGATTAAGGGTTTAGAACGTTATTCACAAGAGGTATTTACATCGCGGTTGGAAAAGTTCGTCAATAAGCCGATATCGTTTCGAGAACTGGAACGCGAATCTGGCCGGTTGTATGCGACCGGATTATTTCAAACGGTAGATTATCAGGTCCTCTACCATGAAGGCCAGAACGAATTGGTTTTTCAGGTACTTGAAAACCCCCCCAGTGAGATGAAAGTGGGCCTTCGGTACGACAACGATTTTCGGGTTTCGGCAATGGCCGAGTTTGCACATCAAAATGCTTATGGCCGCGTATCAGAGTTTTATTTTCGCGGCCTATTGGGCAATTTGAAGTTTGCCGAAATGAATTTAATTTTTCGCGCATCTAAGGACCTGCGTTTTCTCGGAGAGATTCAAGGCTGGAATCAAGATAGGTTGTATTTTCAAAATGGGCAACGCCAGAGTGCGTATAACGAGAAGCGTCTTCGCACGCGATTGGGCTTGCAGGTTTTGTTTCACAGTTGGGGAGGCTTCAACGTGGGATATCAAGTTGAACATGTCCGTATTCGCAATGCGGACCGTTCAATAGGCAATGCGTCTAAATCTCTGCCCGGCTTCTGGTTATCTGCAGGTATTGACACGCGAGACGATGCATTTTTGCCAGGGCAAGGCGTCTATTTTCAAACGCAAGCAAAATGGGTTCATCGGACATTTTCACATAAGCAGGTGCAAACACAACTCGCGTACTTCGCCAGTCCCCATCCACAATTGAGTGTGAGCCTCTGGTCTCAAGGAGGCTATATGACACAGCCTGCACCGGTTTATGAACGCTTCGCATTAGGTGGTGCAGGACACTTTAGTAGCGCAGCATTGCGCGTTGTTGGTCTCAAACGCGATGAGTTGAGGGCTTTCAGGTTCGTATCGTCGGGCATTTCTATTTGGAAGCATATGACATTTTGGGAATCCATCCCCCGCAGTGCTGTTGGAATTTTCTATCAGGGCGGTCTGTGCAACAATACGGATCGACCAAATACCCGTATCCACAGTTTTGGTATTGGGGGTTATATCAACACAGCGTTTTTTGGGCCCATTCGCGTTGATATTGTGAGCACAGAAAAAAAAGACATCCAGATTTATACTGCAATCGGATTTGCGTTTTAACAAAAGAACAAACATGATATTTTTCAAGTGGAACGCTATTTTATTCTTCCTGGTGTTCGCTTTTTCTGTTCCGACAGAATCTACATCTGAGGAGGATTCACCTGCTCCGGGGTACAGGATTCACCGATCTATTCCTCCGCCGGGTGCCAGGACTCATATGGTAATTCCTGGGGAAAGATTCCGGGCCAGCGGGTTCAAACGCTGGTTCTACGGCAGCAATTATCGGGACCTCTGGACCACCCCTATCGAGGTTGCGGTCCTCAATCTCGACAGCGTAGGAGGTGGCTTGACGCCGCTTCGCACCGGTGGGGCTGGACAGTCCATCTCGCTTCACTTTACAGGGGAAGATGGCCGTCGCTATACGGTCCGCTCTCTGGATAAAGATCCTACCAAAAGGATATGGGATGAACTCAAGGATACGATCGTAGATGACGTACTTCAGGACTTGATCACTAACCTTTTGCCAACAGGGGCACTCGTGGTTGATCCGCTTATGGAAGCCACTGGTATCCTCCATTCCAAGCATACGCTCGTAGTCATTTCGGATGATCCGAAGTTGGGAGAATACCGCGAGGAGTTTGCCGGCCTGATCGGAATGTTGCAAGAACACCCATCTGAAGGACCAGATGATACGCCTGGCTTTGCGAGTTCCCGAAAAATCAGCGGAACGGAGAAGCTGTGGGAGCACCTGGAAAAAAGTCCTTGCAACCGCGTCAATGCCCGTGCCTATCTAAAGGCGAGACTGATGGATTTTCTCATCAACGACAAGGACCGCCATTACGGTCAGTGGAGATGGGCGCGGTTCCCCGATGGTGATTGTCATACATGGCTTCCAATACCTGAGGATCGCGACCAGGCTTTTGTCGGCTCCGAGGGATTTGCTATGGCAGTCGCGCGTAGAAGGCTCCCCAGACAAATCAAGTTCAATGCCACGTATCCGAATCTGGTGGGCCTATCGACTACTGGTTGGGAGATGGACCGCGAGTTTTTGGCTGAACTCAATAAGACCGCTTGGGATTCAGTAGTAACGGCGTTTCGCAATGACCTGCACGACCAGGTCATTGATGATGCCGTGCGAAAGCTCCCACCACCGTATTACGAGATCGTTGGGAAAGCTCTTACAGAAGCCCTCAAATCGAGGCGAGACGCATTGCCCAATTTTGCCAGCAGATACTATGAATTGATTACCCGCCAGGTCGAAATCCAGGCGACCGATAAGGACGAGTACGCCCGGTGTGAACACCTGCCGAGCGGTGATCTCGCGGTCCGTATCGGTCTAAGGGAAAGTACTGGAGGAGAAGGGAAGACGCCCTATTTCCAAAGAATTTTCCACCCCAAAGAAACCCGGGAAGTCCGAATATACCTCCGGGGCGGGGATGACCGTGCGGAAATATCGGGGATAAAGGGACAGATGGTCGTTCGCATTGATGGTGGCGGTGGGGATGACACACTCACAAACACATCCCAATCTGGTGTCTCAAAAACCCGGTTTTATGATTATCGTGGAAAAAATCAGTTCGTCAAAGGCAAGGGAGCGAAAATCGACGAACGACCCTACAAGCGTCCTCCCGCGCGACTTCTTCGTGCAAGGTATGCTCTGGATTGGGGCATGCAGCCCTTTACTTTCCCGCTCATTATGATAAGTCCGGACCTGGGTATGTTCGTGAGCGTACACCATAGCCGGCAGTATTTCGGATATCGAAAGGATCCTTTCTTTTCGCAACATTCTTTTACCGTCGGATCGGCTTTCAATCTTCTCGAAGGTCTCAATAGTTTTAAGCCCTTTATTTCTTATACCGGAAACTTTCGCCAACTTATGCGCGACTTCGATGCGAAAATCTACTTCAAGTACTCTGGAATCCAGGTAATCCGGTTCAACGAATTCGGTAACAAAACAGAGATTCCGCATCCGTCTTCCTTCTACAAGGTGGAGCAAAGACATTTCGTTTTCGCTCCAGCCTTCGAGCTTAGATCAGGAAAGCGTGCAGGAGATAAGTCCAGTGTTGGTATGGAATCGCTTCGCTCAAAATTAACCATTGACTTTGGACCGATTATCAAGTATTCAAACACACCCCTGAGTTCCCATAAGGATAAATTTATCGGTTCGCTTGATTCTCCACTTTACGGTACGGGCTCCTTCGGACAGGTAGGCGCACAGGGGGAAATCATGTACGATACACGTGACAATTCAGGGTATGCCACTCGTGGAATTTGGGTCAAAGTTGCCGGAGCCATCTATCCGGGAATCTGGGATGTAGAATCGACCTTTGGCAACATAGATGGTGAAGTAGCCACTTACCTGACTGCCCCTATTCCGACTAACCCAACCCTTGCCTTAAGAGCGGGTAGCAAGAAGGTGTGGGGGAACTTTCCTTTCCACGAGAGTGCCTTCTTGGGGGGGACCGGCTTTGCCGGTAGTGGTATATCCAGTGGCAATTTGCGTGGTTTCCGAAAAAATCGGTTCGCTGGGGAGACTGCACTGTATGGAAATTCTGAACTGCGGCTGGTTCTGACCAAAATCAAGCTTTTGGTGCCAGGAGAGTTCGGATTGTTCGGTACGGCGGATGCCGGACGGGTGCTTTATGACGAAGATCCGGACAATGCTGATAAATGGCACACCAGTATCGGAGGTGGATTCTGGCTGTCTTTCCTCCGGCGCCAGCAGACCATGAGCGCGGCAGTTGTAAAAGGCGATGACTTGACGGGCGTATATCTGCGCGCTGGTTTTATGTTTTAGCTCATAAAGGAGGAAGCGATGCTCAACAACATCATCATACGTCTCGCCATTTACTATGTCACCTGGCTTTTGATTCTCAACGCAATTTTTCACATATTCCCCGAAATTCTCTATTACGTCGCCCAGGAGCGTGAACGCATCTTTGTAGCAAAACCCCTTGAATCCGGAACCGATACGGCCATTCCACTTGGAGACATCAGAGAAGGGATAAACCGACTTGCCGACCCGGCACACACGATTCCAGTTGTGGTCGCTTTGGTACTCGCCTTCGGGGTTACCCTCCCACTTACCTGGGTATATGCCTGGACGCATCCGCCTAAGAAATACCATCAATCATTTGTCCAAACTCTGCTCGTGGTGCCTGTCGCCATCTCGCTGGTTGTTTTTTTGGTTAAGGGCAGTCTTGCCCTTGCGTTCAGCCTGGCGGGTATCGTAGCAGCCGTCAGCTTTCGGACTTCACTCAAAGAGACCATGGATGCCGTGTACTTATTTATGGTCATCGGAATAGGGCTAGCCGCTGGCACCCAGCTTACGACTGTGGCCTACCTGGCATCTTTGGCTTTTGTCACCATAACACTGGGCGTGTGGAAAACCAATTATGGAGCGCAACCACCAGTACTATCCGGCTGGAGAATTGTTTCACCTGATTACTCGGTCCAGACCTCTGGAACAAAGGCCATTGCCACCGGAAATTCCTATGATGCCCGGATAGAAGTACATACAACAAAGGTCAAATCAGCGCAAAAAGCAACAGCGCAAATCCTGAAATCCGGGACCAAACAGTGGCAGGTAGCAGATGTGATCGAGAAAGAGGATGGAACGGCCATCGTTGTATATGATGTTTTATTAAAACAATCCGTCGCTCTGCCTATCCTCATCCAAGATATTGAAAAAAGCAAAAAAAGTATCAAAAACGCAACGCTGACTAAAGTTTAAAATTGGTATCCTCAAAGCCTTCCAGTCACCAGAAAGGTCTGATAGGTACACTCATAACGGTATAATGACAAATGAAAAATCACACTGATAAATTTCTGCTGGGCTTCCTTGGTTTTGGCATTGTTCTCTACCTGTTGTCAATGGGCTATGGAGGGGATCCATCTTCAGATTTTAGTGGAAACTCGTCAGACATAGCTTCAATGATAGATACTTCAATCGTCCGCCCTCTGGCGGACACGATGGCAATAATAAAAAAAGAAATATCTCCCGAAAGCTATACACTAAACGAAAAGACCGCTCCAGACACTTTAATCATCCGCTCTACAGCGGACACAATGGCGGTATTACAAAGGAAAATATCTCTCGAAAGCTATACACTGAATGAAGATACCGCGACACACTGGAAGCTCCCCGAGCATCTTGAGGAGATCTCTGGTTTGGCAATGACCAGAGACAACCGACTCCTCGCGCACAATGATGAAAGAGGGATCATTTTCGAGATCGATTATCAAAATGGGTCAATCGCAAAAGCATTCCAATTATCGGACATGAAGAACCCGGTTGCCGATGATTTTGAGGGCATTGCAACAATTGACGACCAGATCTATTTGGTCACGAGTGCAGGACGACTATACGCGTGTCTTGAGGGGGCTGCTGGCGCGTCTGTTCTCTTCAATGTCTATACGACTGGGGTCGGCAGAGATTGCGAAATAGAGGGCTTGACGTATGATGAGAGCAAGCGGGCACTCTTACTGATGTGCAAGGACGCTCGCAGTGCAGACATGGAGGGACAGTTGGCAATATATCATTGGTCAATTGACGGCAAACAGCTAAGTGTAGATGCACATACCGCAATACCTGTCGCTGAATTCTCTCAACACATCAAGGGAAAAAAATTCCAGCCTTCGGGAATCGAGCGACACCCAATATCGGGAAATTACTTTATCGTAGCTGCTCGTCAGGGGGCTATCGCGGAGATCACGCCAGAGGGCAAGATCGTTGCTGTCAGAGAGTTCCCCGCCCAGTGGCATCGTCAGGTTGAAGGTATTGCCTTCACCGCGGACGGCACACTAATCGTTTCCGATGAAGGCGCGGGAAGAAAAGCGAGACTAACCCTTTACCCGGTCTCGGATAGTCAATAACAGGCCAGAGCTATTTCAAAGCCCCTCATAACCAAAAAACAGGACACGCAATGGCGCATTCAAAACCCAACCTGCTCTACATCCACTCCGACCAGCACGACCCTTATGTGACGGGCTGTTATGGCGACAAAGTCGTACAAACCCCCAACCTCGACAGCCTCGCGGCAAACGGCGTCGTATTTGAAAACTGCTACTGCCCCTCGCCGATATGTGTGCCCTCGCGTATGTCCATGCTATCGGGGCGTTATCCCTTTGAAAACGAAGTGTGGACAAACGGGCACATACTCAACTCGAGCATTCCCACATTTGCCCATTCTATGGGTGCAGGAGGTTACGACCCCGTGCTCGTCGGACGCATGCATTCCAATGGACCCGATCAGCTACACGGATATGCCCAGCGCCTCGTCGGCGACCACGGGCCCAATCATCCCGGTGGTGGCGGCGTCAACCACGGGATGCTCTCCGGCACAGCAGGTCCCGCCCGCGTCAGCCTGACGAAATCGGGTATTGGACAAAGTGCGTATCAAGTACACGACGAAGACGTAACCGCAGCAACCGTCGCATACCTCGACCGCCTGGGCGTAAAAAAACGCGCGGGACAACCCGCAGAACCCTTCTCTCTCACAGTTGGTTTTATGCTGCCCCACCAGCCATTTGTCGCGCGCCGCGCCGACTACGATCGCTACGACGGCCGCGTACCATCCCCCACTGTCTCTGTCCCCTTCTCCGACGACCTGCATCCCCACATCAAACAATGGCGCGAACGCTGCGGTATTACAACCGTCACAGAAGCCGAAATCCACCGCGCGCGCACCGCATACTGGGCACTCGTTGACCGCATGGATCACATGATCGGGCAGATCCTCTCAGCCCTCCGTCAAAACGATTTGATCGACAACACCCTCATCATTTACATGTCAGACCACGGCGAACAAGCCGGAGAACACGGCCTGTGGTGGAAACAAACCTTTTACGAACACTCCGCCAAAGTACCCGCCATCCTCTCCTGGCCCGGTCACCTGCCCGAAGGCAAACGCTTTGACAACGTCATCTCTTCCCTCGACCTCAACGCCACCATGATCGACGCCATGCAATGCCCCGAACTCCCCTACTCTCGCGGGCGTTCACTCTTGCCGCTTATGCACAGTGAAAACACATCCTGGGACAACCTCGCCTTCTCCGAATTTTGTCAAGACAGAGCGGGCGGGGGCGGTCCCTTCTCCGCCGAAGGCGTGTACCAGCGCATGATCCGGCAGGACGAATGGAAATTCAATTACTACCACAACCAGCCCTGTCAGCTCTTCAACCTGCAAGAAGACCCCACCGAATTGCACGACCGCGCAAACGACCCGTCCTGCCAACGCCTGATCGAAAATTTCACCGCCCGCATCCTCGACGGCTGGGATCCCGACGCCATCGCAACGCAACTCGCCGCCCGAAACAGAGACGCCCGCATCCTCACGGCCTGGGCGCGCCACACCAAACCCGCAGACACGATCCGCTGGGACTTGCGCCCCGAAATGGATTATCTGGAATAGCGGTGCCTATGAAAACCGAACTCACCAGACTCGATCTGGCCTGTTGGGGCGGGTTTATGATGTTTGCCACCAGCGGTGTCGTCACCCCAATATGCCTGCCCGAAATATCCAGCACCCTGTCCATCTCCCTCTCTGAAAGCGGCGGTCTGGAAACCGCGCGAACATGTCTTTTGCTCGTCGTCTTAATCCTGTCCGGCATCCTCGCGCGCAAATGGGGCAAAAAACATTTTGTGACCTATGGACAATATCTCCTCGCCATCGGCCTTCTCATGATCAGCTATGCCGACAGCTATCCCATGCTCATCCTGTCCCTCATGGTCACCGGCATTGGCGGTGGATTCACCGAAGCCCTCATCAATCCCCTAATCATCGACATCCACCCCAAAGACTCGGGCAAATACCTCAACATCACCAACGCCTTTTACCCCGTCGGCGTCATGGTCTCTGCGCTCCTCTTTGGCGAACTCCTGACCCTCGGTTATTCCTGGCGGCTCGTGTTTCGCATTGCTGCAGGAGGCGCGCTTATCATGGGCATCTTATTCCACCTATCGCGCTTTCCCATACCCGTAGCAGATCAGCAATCATCCAAACACCTGATAGCACAAATCCTCAAAACGCCCAAATTCTGGCTCTTTGCCATCGCCATATTTTTGGGCGCAGGTATCGAAGCGGCATTCACATTCTGGAGCCGTAGCTATGTGGAAACCTATCTACAAGACATGCCCCGCGCCGGTGCAATCGCAGTCGTCGTCTTTGCGATCACAATGGCACTGGGCCGCTTGCTTTCCGCGAAATTGTCCCAGATGATCAGTCTGAAAACCCTGATGCTCGGTTCCGCCATCCTTGGTGTCGTCGTCAGCAGCGGCATTCCCTTCTCCGAAAACCTGCTCGGATTTTACATCCTGCTCCTTTTCGCTGGATTTGCAACCGCCTGCTTCTGGCCTACCATACTCGCCGAAGCAGCGGAACACCTATCCTTTGATGCCACCATGCTCTTTGTAATACTCGCCTGCTTTGGCATCGCCGGATTTGGCCTCATCCCCTGGATCATGGGCGTCATCGGAGACAACGCCGGCCTGAAAGCGGGTTTCGCTGTTATTCCCGGACTCTTTATCGGCTTGATCATCGTACTCGCCATCACAAGGCGTTAATCACTCCGGCGGCCAAACCGTCTCTTTCGTATATGCCTCTTTCAAATCGCGCCAATACCGCCTGCCTTTGTGAACCAGATTTGTCGGCGCAAACCGCTTGTTCAAACCCTTCTCGTGACTCGACCGACCCGTATCGGTTCGATATTGCAACGTGAACCGCATCAATTGTGCGAGCAAATCAAAACGCACATCTGCATACGCTGGATCGGCCCAAACATTTTCGATCTCACCCGGATCATTGCGGTGATCGTACAACTCACCCTCATCCAGACTCCCGTAAAACACCAGCCGAAAATCGCGCGTGCGAATCGCCGACACCTTGCCCCCGGGATTACCCCAATCCCACTCGCAAAACGCCGCGTCTTTGCCATCTACCTTGCCATTCACAACGGGAATCAAATCGCGCCCATCGCGCCCATCCGGAATGGGTATATCGCAGAGACGGCACAGGGTGGGATACCAATCGACCGATTCGACAATCGCATCACACCTCGCGCCCGAGGGTCCATCTGGATAGCGCAAGACAAAAGGAATGCGATGAATCGAATCGTAAATCCCAAAATTCTTGTGAAACAACCCGTGATCGCCCGCAAAATCTCCGTGATCCGCGCAATACAACACCACGGTATTCTCCAACTCCCCCACCTCATCCAGATAATCCAGCACCCGCCCAATCTCGGAATCAATCGCCGTAATCAGCGCGTAATAACTCGCCAAACAACGCTTCAAGCGATCGGGATTGGGATCGGCCAGCGGATACCCACACCCATCGGCCAAACGCGCTTGCATAAACTCGGGCTTGCCGGCAAAGCGACGCTCAAAATAATCAACCGCACTATCGGGCAACACCATCTCATCGGGATTGTACATATCAAAATGCTCTGCCGCAGGCGCGATCGGCGCATGGGGCCTTTGAAAACTCATGTGCAAAAAAAACGACCGCTCATCGTCACGCTCCTTCAAAAATGCCAGCGATTCATTACCCGTATAATGCTCAATCGAATGCTGATATGGCAGTTTGGCTGGCGCACTGCCATCCATCGTATATTCCTGCCCGGGTCTGGCCGAGCCTTCTTCGTAAAAATCCGACAACCCCAGGTCTTCCAAATACTTAAAATAGTGCGTCTCGGTTGGGTCTAAATGCGTCGCATCGCACAAATCCGTATATCGAATGCGCTCAAAACCATCTTCATCCCAGTGCCGAACCATGTGCGCCTTGCCGATCACAGCCGTTTGATATCCGTATCTCCGAAATTGACACGCCAGCGTATTGGGATTCGCCTCGGGAATCTCCGAATGATCATTGCCAAACATCCGATGCGTATGGCAATACTGCCCGGTCATAAAACAGACCCGCGACGGCGAACAAATAGGATTATTGCAAAAAGCGCGTGTAAACACCACCCCCTCATCCGCAATGCGATCCATATTGGGAGTCCTGACATTTGGATGCGCGGCAAATCCCGTACAATTGGCATTGTGCTGATCCGACATCAGCCACAACACATTGGGTCTTCGCGCCATAAATTTCTCCTTTCAAAATGTATGTGTTTGCAGACTGTGAGATAAAGCATTAAATTGTCTCTGTTTGATGAGAATAAATCGATCTCTTGCAGAGGAAAAACACCATGTTTTTTGACAATATCGCGCTCGGCGTACCCAAAATTTTACTCCCAAATCCCGAAATCGATTTAAGAAAATGGTCAGTCATAGCCTGTGACCAGTATGTACACGACATATCGTATTGGGAAGAAGTTAAAAGCATTGTCGGAGACACGCCCTCAACCCTGGACCTCATCTATCCCGAAGTCTATCTCTACGACGACGAACACGAAGAACGCATTGCCCGCGTACACAACAACATGAAACGCTTTGTCACTAATGACATTTTCCGCGACGAAATCGAAGGCTTTTTGCTCGTCGATCGCGTCCTCCCCTCCGGAAAATCGCGCAAAGGACTCGTCGTCACCCTCGACCTCGAACATTACGACAGCCGCAGCCAGTCCAAAACCCTCATCCGCACAACCGAGGGCACCTATCCCAAAAACCTCGAAGCGCGCTTTGAAGTTCGGGGCAACGCCTCCCTCGAATCCCCTCATATTTTAGTACTCATTGACGATCCCAAAAAAGAAATTATCGAACCCCTCTTTGATGAAAACCATCCCAAGATCGTCGATTTCGAACTCATGATGAACGGAGGACACCTCAAATATCACTTAATCGACGATCAAAAAGACATCGCGCGCATTGCCCAAAAACTCGCCAAACGCATTGAACCCGATTACATCCATCAGAAATACGGCGTCGAGGCCGAATCTCTCCTCTACGCGATGGGCGATGGCAATCACTCATTTGCCGCCGCGCAAAAAGCCTGGAAAAAAATAAAATCAACACGCAATAACAGATCAGCGCGACATCCGGCCAGACATGCCATGGTCGAATTGATCAACTTGCACGACGACGCGATAGATATAGAGCCAATCCACAGGCTGATCACCCGGGTTGATCCACACACCACCTGCAACACCCTCGTCGCACTGCTCAATGCAACGGGCACCCGGACGCGTCTGGAAAAAGTCTCATCGTCCGAGGAACAACATCAGCGCACCGCAGCCCTATCATCTGCATCCACCCATTGCCTCCCCTATCGCGCCGCGGGCGACCTGGGCATACTCGCAATTGAAAATCCATCTCAAAGAACCATACCCGAAACAATGGAAGCCGCGCTCGACCTGTTCACGCGAGAAAACACCGAAGCCGAAGTCGGATTCATCCACGGCGAAGACGTAATCGACGACCTGGGCAACAAATCCGACGCACTCGGTTTTTACATGCCACCCATTTTAAAAGACAGCGTATTCGAATCCATTGTTCGCTACGGCGCCTATCCCCGAAAGTCCATATCCATTGGACACGCCGACGAAAAGCGTTACTATATGGAATGCCGAAGCCTTGTACCTGCTAAACGATAATATATGATGATTTCAATTGCAATTCAGATGTAGGAGATATATGACTGAGATATACGACATGATCATTGTTGGCGCAGGACCGGCAGGCGCCACAGCGGCGTTATATGCCCACCGCGCGGGACTCAATGTCTGTCTGGTAGATAAGGCGCGATTTCCGCGGGATAAAATCTGTGGCGATGCGCTATCGGGCAAAGTCGTATCGATTTTACACGAACTCGATTTGTTCGACCAGGTGGCCCGATTGCCCGGCGCGACCATTCGAGAAGTCGTATTTGGCAGCCCAAATCACGTGGATGCGCGCGTGGATTTGCGGCGATATGATCACCGGGATGGCGCCACGGGCAAAATACTGCCGATGGAAGGATTTGTGATCCGGCGCGAGATACTGGATAATTTTCTCTTCCAGGAAGCAAAGAAAGTTGTACGCACCTGTTATGAGGGATTTGCCGTTAAAGATCTGATACGGGAAAACGGGCAAATTGTGGGCGTGTGCGGCGTGGTAGATGGCAGAGAACGCGAAATACGGAGCCGCGTCGTGCTCGGATGCGATGGTTTTAACTCAATGGTCGCGCGCAAAGCGGGATTGTACGCCCATGAATCGAGACATTGGGTGGTGGCGATTCGCTGCTATTACGAAAATGTGGCGGAATTGGGGAATCAAATCGAGTTGCATTTTGTAGATGAAGTCTTGCCGGGTTATTTCTGGATTTTCCCATTGGAAAATGGGACGGCAAATGTGGGCATTGGCATGCGTCACGATGTGTTGAAGAAACGAAGGGTGGATTTGAAAGTAGCACTAAGCGAAGTAATCAACCGCTCGCCTTATGCCCATCGGTTCAAAAATGCGCGCCCGACAGAAGATCCGGTGGGATGGAATCTCCCCGTGGGAAGCACCCGCCGAAAAAGCTATGGGAATGGCGTATTGCTATTGGGTGATGCCGCGGGATTGATCGACCCCTTTACGGGCGAGGGAATTGGCAATGCGTTGTATTCCGCGCGTTTTGCTGTGGATGCCGTGCAGGAAGCCCTTGCGGCAGATGATTATTCAGCGGCTTTTTTGAAGCGCTACGAAGACCGATTATGGGATGCAATAGGCGATGAATTGGCGACAAGCACGCGAATGCAAAACTTGGGACAATGGCGCCCCCTCCTCAATTTTACAATCCACAAAGCCGCACACAACGACAAAGTGCGCGACCTGATCTGCGGCATGATGGCCAACGCCGTCCCCAAAAAACAACTCACCAATCCCTTATTTTATTTAAAGCTATTGTTTAGTTAAACAAGCTATCTAAAAACTGCGGAATCAGAGCCCCCATCCCTACTCTTCTCTCGCCTTTTATCTGCGTCCATCTGCGCCATCTGCGGATCCAAATGCCTCTTGCAGATACGCCAGATCGATCTCGGGATAGAGAGGAAAACGCGCGAGGAGGGTAGCGATCCTCTGTTGGGCGTCTTCGAGCACACCGTCCTGGACTCTGTATTGGACCTTGCTGTACTGACCCGCGCTTCTGCCCTTCGTGAACTTCAATGGCCGTGCCTGGGTGAGCACATTGCCCATAATCGCGCCGATCTCTCGCATCTCTTCTGACCCCATGCCAAGCGTCGTAAGTGCCGGAGTGCCTACCCTGAGACCACTGGTGTACCAGGGACCATTGGGATCAAAGGGAATGGTATTTTTATTCAGTGTAATCCCCGCATCGCGGAACAAAGTTTCCGCCTGGCGACCCGTGAGCTTGAAAGGCGTAACATCAATCTGAAGCAAGTGATTGTCAGTCCCCCCAGTAAGAACCGTAAGCCCCGCATCCACACACGCCTGTGCG
This sequence comes from Candidatus Latescibacterota bacterium, assembly GCA_022821275.1. Taxonomy (GTDB): domain Bacteria; phylum Latescibacterota; class UBA2968; order UBA2968; family UBA2968; genus VXRD01. Next base: position 104,660 of record JAJEDY010000011.1, read on the forward strand.
AGCACCTGGGCATTATCGACAATTCTCGCGGCATACGCTTGAAACTCGGGCGTACTCGCCTCCTCAAACGCGACGGCTTTGGCCGCCATCACATGGGGCAGTGGACCGCCGAGCACCATCGGGCAGCCCTTATCGACCTGTTCGGCAAAATCTTCCGTACACAAAACCATACCCCCTCTGGGACCGCGCAGGGTTTTGTGTGTGGTCGTGGTAACGACATGGGCATGGGCAACCGGATCAAAATCGCCCGCGAAAACTTTGCCAGCCACCAGCCCGGCAAAATGCGCCATATCGACCATAAAAACAGCCCCCACTTCATCGGCGATTTCCCGGAAAATGCGGAAATTAATTTTGCGTGGATAAGCACTATAACCCGCCAAAAGAATCAAAGGTTTGACGGCTCTGGCCTGATCGCGGATTTCATCGTAGTCGATCAGACCAGTTTCTTTATTTACCGTGTATGCATGCGCCTCAAACATGCGCCCGGACACATTGATGCGATAGCCATGCGTGAGATGTCCCCCGGATGCGAGATCCAGCCCGAGGAGCTTTTGATTGCCCAATTGCGTGCGAAGCGCGTCCCATGCGTCAGCCGAGAGATCAAACGGCGATTTTTTCCCCATTTTTTCGAGCGCGACATCTTGAACGCGCCCCGAAAGAATCGCCCAAAAAGCGACCATATTGGCATCTGCACCCGAATGGGGTTGCACATAAGCGTGATTCGCGCCAAAGAGATCGCACGCCAGTTTTGCAGCCTGGCTTTCAATCGCATCTACATTGTCACAACCGGCGTAAAAGCGGTGATCGGGAATCCCCTCGGCATATTTATCGGTAAGCAAATTGCCCATCGCCAGTTGCGTGGGCAAAGAACAATAATTCTCGCTGGCAATCATCTTGAGATTCGAACGCTGGTCGGCCAACTCGCGCACAATATTTTTTGCCACATCGGGCGATATGGAGGCGACCTGTTCCAGCGCGGCCAAATAGGCGATAAACCCGGGATTTGGAGTGGTATTTTGAGACAGATAGTTGGCAAGAGGGCTGGACATGGATATTCTCCTCGTTTTTTGCCCGATACAAAAATAGCCCGGGCTGTGTGTGGATTTTCATAAGCCCAGGCGATCGGCTATCGGATGAAGAGCACTGCGCTTCCCCGTGGTCGATTCCACGTTCATTCGCCAGTCACGCAGATCCTTGTCGATAATCAATATACAGAATTGCAGACCAAAGTCAATGGCTTCTTAGGACGTAAAAAAACGCCAGCCCCACAAAATAAGAGGATAGCCCGCGACAAAAATGACACGCGCAATAACACCCTCTATTGACGTATCCTGGAGATGAGGGGATAAAACGACAAAAACAACCGCCCCCGCAACACATATTTTCCCCAAACGCCCATATTCGTAGGGAACCGGATAAAACCGGCGCACGATGAGATAGAGCAAAACCGTCATCGTGACATGCGCGATAAGCGTACTATAAGCAGCGGCAATAAATCCAATTTTGGGTAAAAGAAAAATATTGATAGCGATATTCACACACGCACCCGTCCCCACAATAAATGGCAGAGACCCCGCGCGACCTTCGGCATATACACCCGCGGTGAGAATGATATAAAGACCGTAAAAGAAAAATGCCAGTCCCACCAGGGGTACAACCCGTATCCCCTCGAGATAAGTCTGCGCATTGTCACCGGCAATCAGGACGATTATTTCGCGTGCAAAAGTAGCTAAAATCAGGCAGCCAAAAATGCCGAACAACGTGAAATACGTAGTGACACGCGCACACATCTGCCGCGTGTCATCCTCTGTATTTTCATCATCGGTTTCGTCGAGCACGGCGGGTGCCCAGGCCGAGCGAAACGCTTTAACCACAAAAAAGATGGGCAAACCGAGTTTATAGGTAATACCATAAATACCCAGATCGTCGAGATCCAGAAAAAAACGGATCAAAAAGCGATCAGACAGGCTGATAATAAGAAAGGAAAAAGCTGAGGGTACAAAGGGCAGACCAAAACGCAGAAGATCGCGCAACGCACGCACATCAAAAGTTGGACGAATCAAGCGCAGCCCAACGGGAAACATGACAATAAGTGCAAAGAGAGAACTGATGAGATTGGCTTCAAAAACCGCGATTGGTCCGCGTCCAAGACCGGCAATAAAATAAGCGGTAAGACCGAGTTGTAGCGTGTGTTGAATCACCCGCACAATCGCATAGTGAAAGGATCTCTGACGCGCGCGACAAAGCGTGAAAAGAGGTTCTGACAGCGCGTCCAAAAGGACAACAGCGGCAATAAGTTCGAAGATCGCACTGTAATCCGGACTGCCCAAAAGATGATGCGCGAGACTCCCGGCATTGGTCCAGACCAGACTCGACAGAATAACACCTGTGGCGAACAGTGCCCAAAATGCGGAACTAAATGCAGCGCGATGTTTGTCGAGATCGGTCTTGCCAGATAAGAGGCGGATCAGCGCGGGATTGAGACCGAGAGAATAAAAAACCGCGCTAAACCCGATAAATGCAAATGCCAGAGACAAAATGCCATTGTCAGCAGGTGTGAGATGTCTGGCATAAATGGGCACGAGCAAAATGGACACTGCGCGACTGAGCAAATCGCCCATGCCATAGACTGCCGTGTGTTGTGCGAGAGATTTAATTCGAGGGAACATAGTTAATCGCTCAAAGCATCGACATCGGATCGACATTGATCGCCAGAGTCACACCACGAGATCGGCGTTTATTGGGAGCAAATTGTGTGGCGGCATTGCGGGCGGCGGCATTGAGATGACTGTGCGAATCGGACTTGAGCAAAACCTGCCAGCGATAGGTACCCTGAATACGTGCAAGAGGGGCCTGTACGGGACCCAGAATTTCGACATCGGGAGGGGTTTGTTCGCGCAAAGCCTGCGCGATTACGCCAGCCGAGCGTGCAACTTCGTGTTCATCTTTGCCCTTAAAGAGCAAAAGCACCACGCGCCCAAAGGGCGGGTAGCCAAGACTTTGACGCGCACTGAGTTCGCGCTGAGCAAAAGCTTCAAAATCGTGGCCCTGCGCGCATTGCACGGCTTCGCCATCGGGCATATAAGTTTGAATAACGACTTCCCCCGGAATCTCGCCTCGTCCGGCGCGTCCACTGACCTGAGTGAGCAATTGGAATGTGCGTTCGCTGGCGCGAAAATCCGGCAGATGGATACTCGTATCCGCAGAAATAACGCCGACGAGTGTCACACCGGGAAAATCGAGACCCTTGGCGATCATCTGCGTACCGAGTAAAATATCGGCCTCGCCTCGGGAGAAGCGACTGAGTATGCGGTCATGCGCGCCCTTGCGGCTCGTGGTATCCACATCCATTCGCAAAACGCGCACACCGGGAAACTGTGTTTCGAGGGTCTCTTCAACGCGCTGCGTACCCACGCCCAGCAAATGAAAATTGCTGCTATTACACGATGGACAGGCCGAGGGCGAAGGCTCAATATAACCGCAATAATGGCAAATCATCAGGCGTCGGGTCGCGTGATACGTCAGGGTCACCTGGCAGTGGTCGCACTGGATGCTTTGCCCGCAGTCAGCGCATTGAACCGTTGGCGCGTACCCACGCCGGTTTTGAAGCAAAATAGTGCGTTGACCCTTTTCGATGCGTTCGCGCATCTTCTCTCGCAACGGACGAGAAAACAAACTGCCGCCTTCGCGTCGCATATCCACGAGTGTGACAGCGGGCAATGGACGATTATCGATGCGCTCTGGCAATATTAAAGCGTTGAATTTTTGCGTCTGTACATTGTGATGAGACTCGAGAGAAGGGGTCGCCGATCCCAGCACAATGGGCAGATTTTGCAGATGCGCGCGCATCACAGCGACATCCCGCGCGTTGTAGCGAGGTGCGGGATCGTCTTGCTTATACGAACCATCGTGCTCTTCATCAATGATGATAAGACCCAGATTTTCGACAGGTGCAAAAATAGCTGAGCGCGCACCAATAACAACGGCGCGTTTTCCCCTGCGAACCTCGCGCCAGGCATCGTAGCGTTCTCCGGGGGACAAGGCACTGTGCAAAACCGCGACGCGATCGCCAAAATGGACGCGAAAACGGCGGACGGTTTGTGGTGTCAGGGTAATTTCCGGCACCAGAACAATCGCGCCTTTTCCCGATGCGAGCGCGTGTGCAACCGCCCGAATATAAACCAGTGTTTTGCCGCTGCCCGTCACCCCGCGCAAAAGGTGAACCCGAAAGGCGTTTTCATCAATGCTTTGGCCAATCGCCTGAATAGCCCGCGCTTGATGGGGCGTAAGCGTTACAACCTCAGGCGGGGGAAGGTCGGCATCGGCATAAGGATCGCGTACCACTTCGCGGTCGATAAAACATATCAAATTGCGCTTGACCATTTCTCTCAGTACACCCGATGAAATCCCTTCTGCGGATAGTTGTGCGGTCAAAAGGGGGCGATTTGCCGAACGCAGAAGGCGAATACACTGCGCCTGGCGGGGAGCGCGTTTTTCAAGTGTGGGCAATTCCAGGTCAAACCAGCGAGGGTCATTGGGCACGAGTGCCGCTGCGCGCTGAGTTTTGGTTTTTACTTTTGGTGTTGACATCTTTTGAAACGCGACCAGAACACCCCGCCTCAAAAGGCCGTATATCGCGGGCTGTACACCCTGTTTTCCAAGTCGTTTTTGAAGTTGGCGCATCGATGCCGAACCGAGTTCGTTCAAAGCGGCGACGACCTCGCGCTGACGCGTGGAAAGTAGGCGGCTGATCGCGTCGTCAAAGTTTTTTCCAAGGGCAAAATGCTGCCCACTATCCAGATGAATGCCCGATGGAAGAGCCGCTGAAAGGACTTCCGAGAGACTGCACAGATAATACCCTGCCATCCATTTGCACAATTCGAGCATCGGTGGTGTCACAAGTGGATAAGAATCCAGAATTTGGGCAATGGTCTTGACGCGATTGGGGGGCAGGTCACACGTCTCGCAAAAGCCGACGACAATACCCGTGACCCAGCGTTCTCCAAAAGGAACGAGAACGCGGCAGCCCGTTTGCAGATCGTCCTGGAGATCGTCGGGAATGCGGTAGGTGAATGTATCGAGGGATGTGCCCAGGGGAACGATGTGTGCGAAAGGATGCGCCATAGAAACTATCGGCCTATCTGGGGGCAGAAGGCGTGTCGCCGAGTTCTTCAACTTTGATAAAGGTGCGAAAAATAGTCAGGCGAAGACCGCGATCAGGTGGGCTGGCAAATTCGAGAGGCTGGTTCTGCAGGGAAAACGAAATCGAACCACCGCGCTGTATCTCCACTTGAAAGCGGTCATGAGCCAGCCAGCGTTGCTGCTGACCCATTGGAAGAACACCAGCAAAAATCCCGCGACCATCGGCGGCAATAGATAGATGCGCGTTTTCTCTTGCAACGCCGGAAAGGGTCATGATTTCTCCTTCTGCAATGACGCCGGGCACAGGCGAATTATATGTGATGAACACGACAGATGCCGGTTGAGAAGCTGGTACCTCCTGGTTTTCAGGTAGGGATTGAGATGGCATAATGGACTCAGTGCTGTCTCGCGGTTGCATCTCTTGTAAGGATTTCGCGCTATCTTGTATTCCCGGCGACATCTCCTTTTCGGCAATGCCTATTTGTTCGGGTGAAATAACCGATTCCGTGCTATCTGGTATTGAAAGAGATGCGGTTGTATCGAGGGGGGCTGTGAGCGGTGTTTCCTCACGCGAGTTAAGAATGATGATCACCACTGTAATCACCGCGAATGCGAGTAATGAGATAAATATTGCGCTGCGGTTTATCCCGCGTTCTGGAGGGGACTGTACTGTGGTCCGCGCGCGCGGCAACGCAACGTCTTTTTCAAAAAGAATAAGAATATCCCGAACATTGAGGTTGAGTGCTTGTGCATAAGTTTTGAGAAATAAATGCGCATAAGCTACGGGTAATAAATCGAATTGGCCCGCTTCGAGCACCTTGATAAACTCGGGATTGATCCGAGTGTGTTCGTAAATATCGTCGATACTCAGACCAAGATTCTCGCGCTGCGTTTTGAGTAACTCAGCGATTTCTTGTTTTTGATCTAACATGGATGGTTGTATTTCCCGTTGTATTTTTAAATGTCTGCCGTGTCACTATTTTCGGGTATGATCGCCCAGAGCGATTGCCCGACCAGACGGTTATAAAGGCTCCAAAAGCACGCAAGCGGCAAACCCACTACATTGTAGAAGCAACCGGATATAGATTGAATAAATGCAGAGGCACGCCCCTGCGCACCATAAGCACCGGCTTTGTCCATAGAATCCCCAGTAGCGACATAGCGCGCGATATCCTCCGATGAGAGCACGCGCATGGTGACGTGCGTAGTTGCAACTTCAGTGAGGGTCTGTCCGGTTTCCGTATCTGTGAGAGCCAACCCTGTATAGACCTGATGGGTTTTACCCGAAAGTTGCGCCAGCATGTCTGCGGCGTGTTTGGCATCATTCGGTTTTTCGAAAATCGCATTTTCCAATGCCACAACTGTATCGGCTCCCAAAACGAGCGCGTGATCAAAACGATGGACAACAGCCCGTGTTTTGCGCTGTGCGATTTCCCGCACATGTTCGGCAGGAGGCAAGGTGGCACCCAGAGCTTCATTGACATTGCTCGGCGCGACCTCAAACGGAATATCTAACAAGCGCAATAAACTCGCACGCCTGGGTGAGGCAGAAGCGAGAATCAGTTTCTTCATATCTCTGAGTCAATCATTAATGTAACAGGACCTGTATTGTGAATTTCGACCTGCATATACGCGCCAAAAACGCCGGTTTCAGTGTGAATACCAAAGGTGTGGAGATGCTGGACAAATTGCTCGTACAGGGATTTGGCAATATCCGGCGGTGCAGCCCGATTAAAACTCGGCCGGCGACCTTTTCTGGTGTCGGCGTGCAGGGTAAATTGCGAAACCACCAGCGCTTGCCCGCCCGTATCGAGCAAAGATCTGTTCATTTTTCCCTGATCGTCTTCAAAAATTCTCAAATTCGCACATTTCTCGGCAACATATTCCATATCCGGAAGACCATCGGTATCGCTAATACCCAGCAAAATCAAAAGACCGCGATCAATTTGACCAACGACTTGTTCTTCAACGCGAACCGTTGCCCGGCACACCCGCTGAATCAATGCCCGCACGCTATCCTCCAATACTAAAAATGCCTATATCATTTATAAGCTATTTGTGGCAGGTGTGCAAGGTGAAAGATTTTATATTCCAAATCCCCCACGGCGATGTTCAAACTTTATTTGTGGGATATCTTTGATATTGATCTTAAAAAAGAAACCCTTATTAAAACCCGCGGGATACCACGAAAAATGCGCTTCCCAACAGTGCAGGTCGCGGTAAAGCGATAGGCTTTGCGCCGAAACTTTGGCATCGGGCAGAATATCGATATTGATCGAATAGTCAATTCTTATCAATTGGCGAGGATTGACGCCAACATCTGCCTTGACCCAGGATGTTTTGCTCGTTGTATTGCCGAACCGCCGCATCGCAATATAGTGGGAGAGATTGAATCGCCACGGCTGTCTGGTACCGCCAAAATCGCTGTACAAATCGCGTTCAAAGCCAAAATCTGCGCCATATCCACCACCGTATCCACCGCCATATCCACCGCCATACCCATCGTCATATCCATCAGCAATAGCGGACTGTATAACCATATTGCCTCGTTCAGATTGACCGCCAGAAAAACGAAAATTAGAGGTAATGGTCAGGTTCTGCAGGCGCGGATGCAAAAGTGCCCGCTGGCCTGTACTGTCATAAAGCGTATGGGTCATCGCAATGCGAACATCCACCCGGCGATCGGGTTTGAGAGACGCGCTGGTACGAAGCGGACGCCATTTTTGCCTCAACGAGTCAAAGTCGTACCCCGTTGACAAATTGAGAGTCGCCAGAGTAAAGCGCCGCACATCGTCGTCCCGCTGGGTTTTGAGTTCAAAAGTATTGCCAATATTAAAATTTATGCTGCGTCTGGCGTCGTTCCATCTGCGATTGCCTCCAAAACCCATAGTTCCCTGAAAGATGCTTCCCGATTGGTTGTAATTGAAATTAATCCGGGGCTGAAAACGATGCCGAATGCCGCGCAACCGACCAATTTGTGGCTGGAAAATGCCGTATAGTGTCGTACCCGAAGTCAGTGTCGCATTGTAAGACGTGCGTCGGGTTGTCGAATCGGTATCGCTATATATAAACTCTTCGCCAAAATTAAAGCTCGGTGTGAAATCGAGCCATCCCATAGGGCGGTGTTGGCTGTTGACAGTGACGCGGTTTTGAAGAGAGACGCGCTCTGTATTGGATACCGGATCGAGGTTGCGTGCAAAATTATTGGACAGCGTGCTCGAAAAACCGTAGTAAAAGGCGCGATACCACGGTCCCATAACAGATGTGGGTTCATTACCTCCAAATATGCGGCGTCTGTTTTGTCGAAAGCTGAGACGCGGAAAGCCCTGAAAGCTATTGTTTTTTGTCCTCAGATCGCGGTAATACGTCAGGCTGCCGTCAATACTGCGCCCGGATTCCGTCCAGCGTTTATCAAAAGAAAAACTGGATCTCAATTGCCGATTGAGATAGCGATAGAGATTATTGCTATTGCGTCGATCAAAATTGGTACTGGTGGAAAACTGCCCGCTCCCCCTGATATTGGTCGTGGCGTTGACGCGTTGCTGGTGTTGCAAATTGAAGCGCCAATTGTGGGCTGTGCCATCCCCTGAGGTATCGTGGTCATACCCGATGTCCATTGATCCACTATACCGATTGCGCCTGGCATAGGCAAATCGCGATTCGAGCAAAAATCCACCGCGCTCGCGCAAAGTGCTCTTAACCGTGGCATCCCAGTATTCACTCGGCGCAAAATAATATCCCACATTGTGAACAAAAATGCCATCGCGGCTATTGCTACCCACGCCCGGCGTGAGCAAGCCCGATTGCCGCCCGCGCTTGACGGGAAAAACGAAAAAGGGAACCCAGAAAACGGGAATCGGGCCAATGCGAAAGGTGACAGACCGCCCAATCGCTTTGTCGTCTTGCAAAATACGCACATTTTTGCACAAAAAATCGTAGTGTACATGGTCGCGATCACATGTACTCAAAGAGAGATTCAGCGCATTTAATGCTTTTTGACCGTCGAGTGCAATACGGGCACCGCGATAGTGTTTCCGCTGATGTGACGCGCGTCCATCTCGCACACTACCGCGTTCTGTATCGAGGTCATAAACCATGTACTCGCCCGATATTTTTTCGCTACCGCGGGTAAATTGCGGCGGCCCCACAGTTTTTGCCCCGGTAGAATCGGGCAATGCGCGTGCAGTGACGTGCCTGGTGTTTTGATCATACGTAATATGACCGGCTTTGAGTTGCAAATCGCGATAGCGCAAGGTAGCATTGCCGGTCAATTCCACGCGTCTGGTCTGTACGTGATAAACGACCTCATCGGCGTCAAATACGATGGAATCGCCAGCGGCTTTTTGCGGCAAAACGGATTGGCACCACACCGGCGTAATTGCAAGCACCAGGAATAGAACGAGCCACACCACTTGTATTTTATTACAGGTATTCATAATGTAACTATTTGAGGGTTGGTCATAAATGTAAACAAGAAAGATAAAGCCGCGCCAGGCATTGACCTAACGCG
>JAJEDY010000066.1 GCA_022821275.1 Candidatus Latescibacterota bacterium
GCGCGGCAATTTTAATATCTTTGGGGTAGGTCATCGTAGCCTCCAAGTTAGGGTTTATACTACTTTGTCACCCCTATCTTAAGACTTTTCTCGGAGCTACGGTGACTTTTTCAATTTTACAGAAATATAAGGACGCTATCGAACGATGGATATAGAAAGTGGTATTCGTACATATCGGGCGACGGACGGTGTTGGAGTTGGTAGCTGTCCAGCAGGTTGGCCGTCTGTTCCTCCCTTGCCTTTTCCCAATGACGATGATGATTGGGACGATCTTAATCGTCCAGAGTGAATTATCTCTGTTCTGAGGATTATCCGACATGCTGTGCATTCAAAAATGCGACATGCATCTTTTTCAAACTGAAGGGCACAAACAGTCTGTTGTCTATCAGGTGGAAACGGGTCTGTTTTTTGAATTAGATACCCTTTTTCAGTTGATTTTAGAGTGTTGCGAGGGTTTGTCTGTTGCCCAGGTTGTTCAGGTGCTGGCCGATCAATACGAGGCTGAGGAAATTGCCGAGGCGATTGAGGAATTGGCGCAGGTGGGTTTGATTTCGGATGATGCACTACCCCTAATATCCAATGTGCCGACGACAGAAGGGGTGGCAGCCTGTGGCGTATCGCAGACAGATCGTTTGCAGGTGTCATTGCACGTTTCGCATACGTGCAATATCCAATGTGCGTATTGCTTTGCCCACGGTGGGGATTATGGCGGTAAGGCCATGTTGATGCAACCCGATGTTGCCGAGCAAGCCATACAATGGATCATCTCCGAGGCTCAGGTGTTCGGACGGTGCCAGATTGATTTTTTTGGCGGTGAGCCGCTTTTGAATTTTTCGCTGCTGCGCGAGATTGTACCATTTGCCAAATCCCTGGGGGCGCGATTGGGTGTGCAGGTTGGTTTTGGTATTGTGACCAATGGCACGCTGTTAACCGACGAGATGAAGCGGTTTTTGGTTGATGAAAAGTTTCAGATTAAGGTCAGCATAGATGGTGGGCGTAAAACACAGGACCGCATTCGCAAGTTTCACAATGGTTCTGGGACTTATGATGTTGTGGCAAAGAATGTCAAAAAGCTGACTGCTGAGGCACCAGAGCGTGTGTATTTGCAGGCTGTTATGACCGCGTATGATATGGATGAGGATCGGATAGCCGATGCGTTGCGTTCTCTGGGTACTGATAACGCTCTCATCGGTCCGGCGGTTGTCTCCCCCGATGCGCCCTATGCTGTCCGGGAAGAACACCTACCCGTTTTGAAACAGCAAATTTACAAGCGCAGTCGCCGTGCGCTCAAAGCTATTCTAAATGGTGAAGAGAGTGAGGAGTTTGATCCGAGGATCCAAAAACTTTTGACGCGCGAAAAGTCCTGTCACGGGTGTCTCGGTGGCAAGCAGTATCTGGCTGTTGCAGCAGATGGATCAATTTATTTTTGCTCGAGTTTGTCCGATGCCCCCGAGTTTAAGATGGGTGATGTGTTTGCGGGTATTGACCGCGAAAAGCAGCAGTATTTTGACGTGCAGTTCAATGTGAATAATCGTCCTGAGTGCAAAACCTGCTGGGCGCGCAACCTGTGTGGTGGCGGGTGTCTTTGGGATGCGCGGACGACGACAGGTGATCCGATGTATCCCAATCCTGTCGCTTGTGAGCAGACGCGCTATCGCTATGAACTGGCGATGGAGATGTGTATGGAGATTGCAGAAGCCGATGCGTCTTTGTTGCAGCGACGTTATGATCTGGAAATAGCCTCATAAACCAAAAGGTTGAAAGATGGCCTGTAGAGTTGGAATTACGATGGACCCCGACGAGCGAAAGCAATATTGGCGTTCCCGATATCGATCCTTTAGAAACTGGAGGATTGTGGGGCATTATAATTCTAAGAGGGAAGCCCAGCAGGAAGAGGCTCGGCTCGCTGAAATTTGGGGTTGTGATGCTCCCCCTGATGGAATAGGACCAGAACAGGCCTCTTGGTATGTGTATGTATTTGCACATGACGGCTATTAAATCAAGAGAAGTAAGTAATGCATAAAATTTCAGAATTTTTTCACAACAAAGATCGTACGTATAAAGATGGAGAGGCAGCAAAATTCCTTAAGTGAGATTTTTAATCAATCCACAAGTATAACCCTTATCAGGAGGCAGTATTATGTCAGAAAATATTTCTGAACAGAGTGAAGGTATCACCACATCCATTACAGGACTCACCTGCAAGCCGCTTGCCATTCTCTCTGAGACCATTTCACCACAAGAAATGAGCATGGTTCGGGGAGGGAATGGAGCGGTCTGTGGAGGATGTACAGAGCCTTATCCTCCGATTGAGGATCCCAATCCCGATCCGTTTCCCCCAGATCCCCCGGATCCTCCAATTTGTAGTCCTGAGCCGACAGCACTTCCAGAACCGGAACCAAGTTTGTTGGAAGAGGTTACCGAGACGGCCGAAGAAGTATGGGAAGATATTACCGAGACGGCCGAAGAAGTATGGGAAGAGGTTACAGAGTTTGTTGAAGATGTATGGGATTGGCTGACTGATGATGAAGAGGAAGAAGAGGAAGAAGAGGAGGAAGATGAGGAAGATGAGGAAGAGACAGAGGAGGAAGAGATAGAGGAAGAATGGCCCTAAACTCATTTTATAGATGCGTTGTAGCCATTTTAAGGTAGTGGATAGAGAAGATTCTTTCACGCCTGCTGGAAGAATCTTCTCATTTTCTGCTGTGTAGTATTAGAGAATGCACGAAGCGGTCGCTACCAACTTTTCTGTGAGTATCAAACATGATAAAAACTTACACTCTTATTGCGTTCTTTGTATGCAACTTGTCGAGCACCTGCCCGGCCTATCAGCTTATTGGGACAGCGACATTATCTGAAGAACTCGTCGCGCAACACTACACTATCAATGCCAATCTCGACGCTGTTATCGTGGCAGATCGAACAACTCCGACATTTGAATACCAGACCTACTACAGTGCTGGCTCGGCAGATGAAGAGGAGGGTAAACAGGGACGACTACACTTCTTAGAGCATATCATATCGGGGACTGGAAGCCGTGAATATGGAAAACTCAACCAAATCGTTATCGCGAATGGAGGACAAAAAAACGCCTCTACTGCTTATCATTATACACGCTTTATGATGAGATTTCCAAAGGACAAATTTGATCTCGCAGTTGAGATAGACTCAGGCAGATACTACAACACAGTGATCAATGAGGAGGTCGTTGAAAAGGAAAAGAAAATCATCCTGACAGAAAGAAGTCGTAGAGTGGCAAGTTTAAATCGCAGGATTGTAAATTATTTTTTTGGTTTAGTCTATCATAAGAAAAATTTTGAGCCCCTTGGTACGGAGGCTTTTATTAAACAACTCGATCCTGTTGATTTGCAAGATTACTATGAGAATTTTCTACGCCGCCAAAAGAGATTGGTTGTTGTGATCGGCGATGTAGATGTTGATTATGTCCTGGCAAAACTGGACGAAGCTTATGGCAACGAGCAAATAATGGGCGAATTGTCGAGCAAATTACCTACGCCTCACTACCCTAACTATGAAGTACTCGGTAAAAGAAAAACACACACATCAAAAAATCTCCTTCTTTCCAGGTTCAGGAAGGGCTGGTACATACCTGAATTAGGCCATCGCGACTATGCTGGCCTGCTCATTTTGGAACGTATTTTGGAGAAACCTTCAAATTCATTGAAATCATCTTTAGTTGATTCAGGGCTTGTAAAATCCTTCAGTGTATCGATTAATAGTTATAAAGGATTTGGTTTGATGACGTGCTATGCAGAACTGCCTCACGATACGTCGAGAAATACGCTCCATGCCATGATCCGCACAGAATTAGAGAGGCTGAAATCCATCTCCAAGTCCGAACTCAATGCGGCTCGAAACCAGCAGTTGACCACAATGTATTCTTCATTTTACAATCGCTCGAGTATGGCTTCTGAATTTGGGCGAGCATTTGCCTCTGCCAACAAGCCACTCCTATATCCCAAATTGATAAAAGATATCAAATCCATTCGCAGAGAAGACATCCCGCGCATCATCAATCAATATCTGATGGATTATAATTCGATAACTCACGCTCTAACGGTGCCCGAAACGAAAGAGTCCCCTCCGAGAACTTTCTTGGAGTATGGAGTTATGGTATTGGCATGCGTAGGTCTTATAGCACTGTTGGGAGGTCTTGTCGCATTGTTGGTATGGGGGGGAAAAAAATTGCATCAGAAATTCTCTCGAAAGGCCAATGAATATGTTTTTGAAAGTGATGATTAGTTTTGTCCTGTGTTATGTAGTTGGCGTTCTGCCTGCGGTTGCAGAGATTTCCAATCACCATATTTTTTATCGCCAGGACAAACGCGCCCCAGTGACCAGTATTGAGATTGTCTTCCTCGGTGCAGGAAGCAAACAGGAACAACCATCTCAGACTGGGCTTGCAGTAGCAGCCTCAAAACTGATTCAGGAAATTGCCAAAAAGCATGGGTATATGGATAAACTGGAAGCATTAGGTACTCGTCTAAATACCTCTCCCAGGACCCTATACCATACAATATCTATTTATGGCCTATCTGAGCACTGTGCTGAGTCTATAGAAATAGTTCGCGACCTCATATATGATCTCGAGTTTTCAGAGTCCGACTTACGACAGATAAAAAAACTGATGGTTACTGATTACCAGAATTATCTCAGGAAAGATCCTCATCCACTTATGAGAAATTTTGTAGTTGCACAAACAAAAGGTATCAAGAAACTCAAGTCCTTGAAAACGCTCCAGGATCTCTCACTGAAGGATATCAGGCAATATTATGATCAGCTTCTGAAAACAGATGTGGTGTTTTTTAAGGTGATTTCAAGCCTCGATTCCACTGAGGTTACGAAGTTGCTTCGTCCAATTACAGAAGAACGACAACGGGGTGGCTTTGTACATTCACTGAAATTTCCAACAACGGATTATAGCGTTGGGCCTTCGGCTTTTGTCTTTAATGCAAATATAAAAAGTGTTTTATGCCAGTGGTTAATTCCCTGTGGAGATATTAGTGAAGAAAGTACTATTTCAACACTCATATCAGATGTGCTGCTGGATGATGCTCGGGGTCTGATTCATCAGTATTTCAGACAAGAATTGGGATTGGTCTATGGCCCTTCTTGTAAGGTGCGATGGTCAGAAGGTGTCAGGTATCTTTATATTTTCGCCGATCCCAAGCTTCATAACAGTGAAGAGTTGATTGTAAAGATGTCTGATTTCATTCGAGAGCTTTCCGACAACCCTCGCTTTTGGGAATCATTAAAAGAACGCCGTGAGATTCTCAAGGTGTCTTATGTCCACAATCAGACACCCAAAAGAAGCCTTGACCGTGAGGTAAGCAGAGCCATTTACAACAGACCAACCCGCAAAGGCGGTTCTGATTCTGTCACCGATGAGGACGTGCGTTCCTTTCTCGAAAAATTTTTCATATCGCAGAATATGATTATGGTCTTTGCAGGACCGAAGGATCACATCACAGGTATTCTGAATACACACTGGCCTGAAATTGAGGTTCATGAGCAAAGTACGCAGAGTTTGATTGAATAAATAATTCGAAACACTGCGGATTATTGTTGTTCATTTGAGAAGTATAACCCTTACCAGGAGGTAGTATTATGTCAGAAAAAGTTTCTGAACAAAGTGAAGGTATCACCACATCCATTACAGGACTCACCTGCAAACCGCTCGCCATTCTCTCTGAGACCATTTCGCCAGAAGAAATGAGCAGGGTTCGGGGAGGCATAGATGATATAGGGAATAGTCCCCCGATTGAGGAGCCGGATACGGTTCCACCATGTCCAGATCCATGTCCAACTCCACCATGTCCAGATCCATGTCCTGTAGATTTTCCAGAGCCAGATCTAAATCCAGAACCGGAACCGGAAAGTTTGTGGGAAGAGATTACAGAGACCGCCGAAGAAATATGGGACGAGGCCACAGAGTTTGTTGAAGATGTATGGGATTGGCTGACCGATGATGAGGAGGAAGAAGAGGAGGAAGAGGAAGAAGAAATCGATGAGGAAGAAACAGAAGAAGAAACAGAGGAAGAGGAGGTATATTGGGATCCCTAATTCATAAGGGCTGATAATTTGTGCGGACTTGTAAATGGTTCAACTATAAAATCCATTTCTTACCCATAGTGCTGAACGCAACAAAAAGAGGTAGAATAGAAAAGGAACCGAATCACCGCAAATGAACTGGCTTGGAGAACAGCCGGTTATACACTATTTGTCGTTACTCAAGC
Organism: Candidatus Latescibacterota bacterium; assembly: GCA_022821275.1. Classification (GTDB taxonomy): domain Bacteria; phylum Latescibacterota; class UBA2968; order UBA2968; family UBA2968; genus VXRD01. The sequence continues at coordinate 6,258 of JAJEDY010000066.1, forward strand.
CGTATAACCCTTACCAGGAGGTTGGCAGCATGCCAGAAAATATTTTTGACCAACAAGATAGTCTCACCACATCCATCACAGGACTCACCTGCAAACCGCTCGCTATTCTCTCCGGGACCATTTCGCCAGAAGAAATGAGCAGGGCGCGAGGAGGAGATGGATCGGCCTCTGAAAAAGATGGCGATAAAGAGTCAGATACCCTGATTGATCTACTGGCTTATCCTCTAGAGGAACCTCCGGGCCAGCTATGCGAAGATCCTAGTTGCATAGATTGCTGCTGCGACGACACGCAGCCGTGTCCACCTGATGGGCCTTCATTCGGAGCGGGACTTGATGAAGAGGACAGCAGTTTGTTAGACGAGATTACCGAGACTGCTGAAGAAATATGGGACGAGGCTACAGAGTTTGTTGAAGATGTATGGGATTGGCTGACTGATGAAGAGGAAGAGGAAGAAGAAATAGAAGACGAGACGGAAGAAGATACAGAGGTGTATGATCCCTAATTCATAAGGGCTGATAATTGGTGCGAATTGGTAAATGGTTCAACTATGAAACCCATTTCTTACCCATGGTGCTGAACGCAACGAAAGGAGGTATGAATAGAAAACGAATCACCGCAAATGAACTGGCTTGGAGAACAGTTAGTTGCCTGCCTATGCCGGAGACAGACAGGTACACCATTCGTTTGTTGTTCGCAACAGAAGTATAACCCTTAACAGGAGGTTGTATCATGCCAGAAAATATTCTTGAACACCCCACATCTATCGCGGAACTCACTTGCAAGCCGCTCGCTATTCTCTCTGAGACCATTTCACCACAAGAAATGAGTATGGCTCGAGGAGGGAATGAAGGAGAGAGCACAATGTTTGAACTCATGGTCAGCAATTCTGATGAAGGGAATCAGCAGACTGGTGATCCAACAGTGTGCCAGTCTAATCCGAACTGTTATGATGAGAAACCAGACGGTGGAAGTAGTACGCAGAGCGGGACTTGGGGGACTTATTCAAGCTATGGAGGTTATGGAGGCTATAGCGGTGGAGGTGGTGAGGATGCAGATGACGACAGTTGGTGGGACGATATGTGGGATTGGCTGACCGGTGATGAAGATGATGAGGATGATGATAGTAGTGGTTTGGACGGAATGGAAGGAGACTTTGACCTGTCAGAGAATGAAATGGTCACCTAAATTTGTTGAGATAGTACTAAACTCTATTTATGCATCGGAAGCATTAATAAGGCATGAACGGAGGAGCCCTGGAGAATGAAATTGATGATGAGGAATGAATCCTGAAATTTGCCCCAGGGCTCATTATATTAAAAATTTAGAGGAGGTTCTTTCAGGCTTCCCGAAAGAACCTCCAAATTTTATACTGTGTAGTGCAAGAATGCATCCAGACATATAGACAAAGCAGCCATTTCCAACTTTGCTGAGTATCAAACATGATAAAAACTTACGCACTCATCTCATTTCTTGCCTGCGCCTTGTCGGGTACCTGCTCGGCCTACCAACTTATTGGGACAGCAGCATTATCTGAAGAACTCACCGCGCAGCACTACACTATCAATTCCAACCTAGACGCCGTTATCGTTGTAGATAGAACAATACCGACCTTTGAATATTATACCTTTTACGGTGCTGGCTGGACAGGTGAAGCGGAAGGTGAACAAGGGCGAATACACTTTTTAGAGCATATCATGTTTGATACTGGCAGCTACGAGCCAGGAAAACTCAATCAGATTATTGTCGATAATGGGGGCCAAAACTATGCCTTTACAACTATCCATTATATGTACTTGAGAATGCGATTTCCAAAGGATAAATTTGACCTCGCTATTGAGATAGACCGCGACAGATATTACAATACGAAGATCAATGAAGAGGTCGTTGAAAATCAAAAGAAAATTGTACTGACGGAAAGAAGTCGTAATTCAGCAGACCCAAACAGAAAATTTTCCAATCGCTTTTTTGGCTTAGTCCAGGGTAAAAATCAATCATCATACATTGGCACCGAGAATTTTATTAAACAACTCAAACCTGATGATTTGAAAGATTACTATGAAAATTTCTTGCGCCGCCAAAAGAGATTGATCGTTGTGATTGGCGATGTGGATGTCAATCATGTCCTGACCAAACTGGACGAAGCCTATGACAGTGAGCAAATATCAGGTGAGTTATCGGGCGAATCACCTTCTCCGCAATTCCCCAATCCTGAAATACTCGGAAAAAATGTAAAAGATACTTCAAAAAATCTCAGAATTGCCAAATTCAGGAAAAGTTGGCAAACCCCCCATTTAGGCCATCGCGACTATGCAACCTTGCTCATTCTTGCTCGCATTATGACCAAAACTTCAAATTCTCTGCGATCTTCTGTGATTGATGCTAAGCTCGCCCGGATTTTCAGGGTGTCATTTCACCACTATAAAGGATTTAGTTTGCTGAGTTGCACGGCAGACCTGTCCCCCGACACTTCCATAGATGCCATTGAGGCCACTATCCAGACAGAATTAGAGAAGATCAGGGCGCACGGTGTCTCCGAGGATGAATTTACTGCGGCTCAAAATTTGCATTTAAAGTCAATGTATTCCGACTTTTATAACCGCTCAGACATGGCTCTTGAGTTCGGGCGGGCATTTGCCCATGCCAACGATCCCTTGCTATATCCAAAATTAATAAAAGATCTCAAATCTGCCCGCAGAGATGACATCCCGCGCCTGGTAGATCAATACCTGACAAATGATAATTCGATAACGCTTTCCCTCACATTGCCAGCGCCGGAAAAACCAACTCAGAGGACCTCGTTATACTATGGGATTATGGTATTGGTTTTGGCAGGTCTTGTATTGCTGGTGAGATGGGCTATAAGAAGATTAAGCTCTCCCGAAAGGCTATCCTCAAATGAATAGACTCCAGAGAGTAGTTTTAAGCCTTGTACTATATTCTTTTTATAATATCCTGCCCGCGGGTGCAGAGATTTCTAACCATCAAATTTTTTATCGCCAGGACAAACGCGCCCCATTAACAAGAATTGATATTGTCTTTCTCGGAGCGGGAAGCAACCAAGAACTTCCTGCTCAGATCGGAATTGCAAACACAGTCTCAAAGTTGATTTTAGAGTCCGCAAAAAATCAGGGGCACATAAATCAATTGGCAATATTGGGCACAGAGTTATACGTCTTTGCCAACACAACCTCCCTGACCATATCCATTTCTACCCTGTCTGAGAATTGCGCTGAGTCCATAAAAATAGTCCGCGATGTCATATATAATTTCGATTTTTCTGAATCCGACTTGGAGAAAGTAAAAAAACAGAGGGTTGCTGATTACCAGAATCATCTCAGGAGAAGACCCGATATTTTTATGAGAAATTTTGCACTTGCACAGACAAAAATAAAAAAAAGATACAAGCCCTTAAAAATGTTGAAGGGGCTTTCTGCAAAAGACATCAGACAATATCATGAGCAACTTCAGAAAACAGAAGTGGTGTTCTTTAAGACGGTCTCAAACCGAGATTCCACTGAGGTCGCTAAACTGCTTCGTCCAATTATAGAAGATCGGAAAAGTCGCCTGCTACAACGCGAGCAGGCAGACGGTTTTGTGCATTCATTCGTACCTCCAGTAATCGATCATCATTTTGGTCCTTCAGCTTTTATTTTTGATTCAAACAGCAAAAATGTTGGATGTTCCTGGCTGATTCCTTATGGGAGTATAAGTGGACCCAATTATATTCCCCCCATGATATCCATGACGCTTGGACGATATGGTGCTCGAGGGTTGCTCTACAAATATTTTCGAGATAAGTTGGGATTGGTCTATAGTACTGGTATCGATTATCGATCGTCTGAATATGTCAGGTTTCTCGAAATCTACGCCGATCCCCAACTCCATAACAGTGAAGAACTGATTATAAAAATGTCCAGGTTTATCCGAGAGCTTCGCGATAACCCTCGCTTTTGGAAAGCAATAAAAGAATCGCGTGAAAGTCGCAATGTCGTCTATGCTCATGCTCATGAGCTGTTGACACCACAGCGAAGACTGGACAGTGAGGTATATCGAGCCATCTATAATCCTCCAACTCACAAAGGAGGTTCTAAATCGATTACCGATGCTGAGGTGCGAGCTTTTCTCGAAAGGTTCTTTGTCCCGGAGAATATGATCATGATCTTTGTCGGTCCGAAGGATCACATCATAGACATTCTGAATAAGCACTTGCCTGAAGTTGATATTCGCGTTCACGATGTCAAAGAATTGATTGAGTAGATAAAAACAACTACTGCCAGAAGCGGTGTGTACAACTGGTCGATTTACAACCAGTTCATATGAGCCTGCACTGGAGTGGTCCTATCCAGTGATGCAAACCTGCGGGACAGAGGACGTAGCATAAGCACATAGATCAGAGGTAGGTAGGCGATAGATGGATGCAGAGGAAAGGCAAGCACGGATGAATAGAGATGAGAACTCGTAGATCATAACCTGCAGCATACAGAGGCTGTCGCGATTTGGGAAAGAGATAGATGTTCAATTTTCTGATGCAATTTACCAATTCTGGAAAAATCAGTGCCGCCACCGCCGAGGAACAGATGGCTTGTCTCGAAGCCGTTATCCTCACCCTTTGCAGTGACAGGCTCCTGACTTTTATGGAACAGTGGGAATTTCAGCAGCTTGTCAAAAGGATTCGCTGGCGTTTCAACGCAAAAGCAGAAATACCAGATATTCGGGAAAAGGCATGCGCTGCACTTCAAGATGCAGAGAAACTGTCTGAGTATTTAGAAGGAATAAAAGAGAATATTTCGAGCGAAGAGGTTGGCAAAGCAATATTCAAAATTTGTTACGACATAAGCTATGACAGTTGGTATCAAGAGATCACGATGGAACGAATGCGGGATGTCCTCTTGAGTTCTTCAAAGAGCAGTTAAAGAATGAACGTAAAAAAACGGATGAAAACCCGTAGATCAGAAAATGTAACATCTCCAGGTGCAGAGGCAGACGGGCGATAGGCAGGTGTGAAATAAAAGAAAAGGCAAGAGCAACTACAGCACAGGCGCAACACTGGATTACTGGCGTTGTGCTGCGCAGAACATCACTCCAGTGCGAGCTTCTACAACGTAGCGAGTGTGAACACAGATGGATAGAGACAAAAACCTTTAGAGCATAGAGCGAGGAACCGGCTGTGGAAGCATTTATTATTATGATCACTCTCGTTATCGTAGTTCTGGTGCTTGGTGGCCGATGGGCAAAGAATTTCTTTGGTTGCTGCTGCCACGAGTGTGGATCCAAAATGCAACCGTTCGAAAAATTGTCCAATGGTGATAAGTCCGATATTCTGACTTACTTCAAGCGGTTTGAGGACCGCGAGCCAGACGTGGAGGGCATTTTCGTTTGTAACAATTGCCTGATTGTGTACGATGATTTTTCGGGTGAAAAGAGATCAATGGATGGCGACGAAAGATCTTTCTGCAAGGTGTGCAACTCTTCAGGTGTATGGTATATCGGCTCCGTAGTGTCTCCTAATGAATTGGCGAAATTCCAGGAACGAAATAAAAACCTGATTGAACAAGTTGAGTGCCTGCGATGCCAAAGAAAACCGGCAGGGTTTTGGGACTGCATTCCATGTGACACAGAGATCAAGATAACGGCTTGCCGCCGTTGCTATTCCATTTATACCTGGATGCCTTTTGGCAGAAGTCGATACAGATTTCATGTCCTGCTTTCGGACAATGAAATAATCAAGGACTCACCCGACTCAAAGTGGGGTGTATTTGAAGCTGAGTAAAAGACTTTATCAAAGTGGGTAAAAACAAAGATGAAACGAACCGATCTATACGCCTCTCTGAGACCTCATGCAGAGGAACTGCAGGTCAATCTCGGAGAGGTTTTGTTTTATGAAGGCGACAGGGGTGATTGCTTTTACTATGTCGTATCCGGGCAACTCAGGGTTTTAACAAGAGACCGCAATGATGAAATGCAAACCATAGGTTATCTCTTTCCCGGCGACCACTGTGGAGAAGGCGCGTTACTCACGGGCAAACCGCGCAGGGCAACCGTTCGAGCAGTTGAACCTTCAACTGTACTAAAAATTTCTCAAAGCGGCTTTCACGCCCTCGTATCAAAGCATCGCGAACTGACCCCTTACTTGCTCAATCAAGTGCGGGACATCGCCTATCGGAACTTCACAAAATTTCTGAAACTGGACACCGTAAACCTCCCTGAAGCCATGCAGCTTTTTTTTCAATGTCTGGAGCGAGAGGTTATTGCAGCAGGGGAAAAAGCAGTATATGAAGAAGCAAAAAGTCTCTATCTCATTGGGCGCGGGACCTTGCAATTGAGAGAGGCGGACCAACCCGCCAAAAGGTTAAAACCGGGCGACTTTTTTGGCGGCATAGATGATCAGCTCACTATTGAAACAGAAACAGAAGTCGTGCTCTACACCCTTTCGCACATCAACCTCGCCAGAGTACTTGAAAGAGCACCCCAAATCATTCGAGTTTTCGAGGAGACTAATCAGAATGAACAAGAAGAACAGCGCGAGACATTGCCGCAAAATGATCGGATTAAAACAATAGAGATCGAACCTGAAAATAGCATCTCTGATCAAAGCCCTCGAAAACTGCGAAACTACATCACATTTCCCTACATCAAACAGCACGATGAGACCGATTGCGGCGCGGCCTGTCTCGGCATGATCTGTCAATATTATGGGCAATCCATCGGATTGAATCGCCTGCGCGACATGGCCAATGTATCACGGGAAGGCACATCCCTATCCGCGCTTGCCGAAGCCGCTGAAAACTTGGGTTTTCTGACGCGCGGTGTGCGGATTGGATACAGTGAAATCGGAGAAAGAGACCTGCCGCTTATCGCGCACTGGGAAGGCTATCACTTTGTCGTTCTGTATCGCATCAGTTCAAAATACGCTTGGATCGCAGACCCTGCACTTGGACGCAGAAAAATTTCTCGCAAAGAATTTGAAGACAAGTGGTCCAAACTCGTCTTAATACTCGAATATACCGACAAAGTATCGAGATACAGGGGAAGAAAATCATCATTCAGGCGGTTTTTCCCACTCGCCCGTCCATATCTCGGCATCCTCATCGAAATCATGATGGCCTCCCTTTTGCTGAACCTCTTTGGCCTTGCCTCCCCTCTGTTCACCCAGATGATCCTCGATCAAGTCCTCGTTCATCAGGATACCAGCCTCCTCAATCTCATGCTTTTAGGCATGATCATTATCGCCTTATTTCGGATCGCCACATCATCGCTGCGCAACTACCTGATAGGATATGTGGGTGCACGCATCAGTATCTCAATGTTATCGCACATCTACCATCATCTCCTCCGTTTGCCCATGCGATTTTTCGCCCTCCGCAGAACCGGTGAAATCATGACGCGTTTTCGAGAGAGCCAATACTTGAGGAGCTTATTGACAGAAACGGCTATTTCAGCCGTCCTTGATGCGGTCATGATCTTTGTCTATTTGGGCCTCATGTTCTATTACCACACCACTTTGACACTTTGGGTTTTGGCATTCATACCGCTCAGCATTATCATGACATTGATCTACACCCCCATCCTCAAGTCCATCAATCAGCGCTCTTTTCTCGCCCGCTCAGAATGGTCATCCGTACTCATTGATTCTCTGCGCGGCATCGAAGTCATAAAAACCCTCGCAGTCGAAAAATCCACGCGATGGTTATGGGAAGAACGCTTAACCCAAGAAATCAAAATTGGTTTTACCGCGATTAAGACAAATATGCTATTTGGGTCTTTTGGACAGTTGAACAATGTTTTGGGTAGCACCATCGTGCTCTGGTATGGTGCGAACCTGGTCATTCAAGGCGACTTATCAGTCGGTCAGCTAATCGCTTTCAATATGCTCAGTGGCAGGGTATTGGGACCGATTATGGGATTGATTAACCTGTGGCCGCAGATTCAACTGGCGAAATTGGGACTGGACCGCCTAAACGACATCTACGATATGCGAACCGAGTCATCGCGCAACCGCAACTATTCGGTTCAACTCACAGACGTAGAGGGACACGTCAAATTTGACAATGTATTCTTTCGGTATGGATCGGGATCGACAGAGCCGTATGTCTTAAGCGATATAAATTTGGACATAAGACCCGGACAGAAAGTAGCCATAGTAGGCCGCAGTGGTGCGGGCAAAACAACACTGGTAAAACTCATACCCCGGTTATTTGATCCCACAGAGGGATGTGTCACCCTCGATGGTACAGACCTGCGCGAATTTGATCCCGGATGGTTGCGTCGCCAGGTGGGGATGGTTTTGCAAGAACCCGTCATGTTCAATGCCACCATCACCGAAAATATCGCCATCGGGGTCAAGGATGTCGATATGGACCGTTTGATGGAAGTTTCCAAACTCGCTTTTGCCCACGACTTTATCAAAGACCTGCCAATGGGATATGAAACCAAAATACGAGAACAGGGCGTGGGACTCTCCGGTGGTCAGCGGCAACGCCTGTCCATTGCCAGAGCACTATATGGCGACCCCAAAATTATCATCTTTGACGAAGCCACAAATGCCCTGGATACAGAATCAGAGCGGGCGATTCAGGAGGGATTGGACACCATGTTAGAAGGCAAGACCGCATTTATCATCGCCCACCGGGTGAGCACGGTAAAAGATGCGGATTTGATCCTTGTACTGGATGATGGGAACATTATTGAACAGGGCACGCACGATACACTCATCGCAGAACAAGGGCTGTATTACAATCTATCGGATCAGCAATTGCAGGTCGTGTAACGCGAGCGCGCCAACACAATACAAAAAACGGAATTTCAATGGCCGAAGCTCAAATTGAAAAATTGCCAGTGGCTTCACGCGAAGAACCGCTTGAAAACGAAACTGATCTATCTGAAAGCACCATCGAGTTTTTAGGGTCATTGCACCCCTTTTTTAGCCGGGCACTTATTTATGTTCTGCTGCTTTTTATTGCCATCTCCATAGCATGGGCCTGGTACGGTCAGGTCGATGTTGTCGCAACAGCCCCATTCCGTCTGGTCCCATTGGGAAAAGTTCAGAACATCCAGGCACCGCGTTCTGGTGAAATCCAGGAAATTGCTATCCATTCGGGAGACCATATTGCCGAAGGGCAAATCTTATTCAGACTTCGCTCGCAAGAAACCCTTAAAGAGTTTCGCGAACTGGAACAAGCGGAAATCGCATTTAAAAAAGCTGAATTTGATCTGCAACAAACCCTGCCACAAAAAAGAATTTTGGCAAAAGAGACCATCTCCGCGCTTGAACATCGCGTTCGCGTCATGCAAGCTGCAATGCAGACCTACCGGGAAGCACTTGGGAATCATACAGAAACTTCCCAGACTCCCGACATTGAGATCGAAATACACTCCGCAGAAGTAGAACTTATGAAACAGCGATATGAGCAAAACCAAAAATTGTACGAAAAGAAACTCATCAGCCTTGCGGCACTAAATGAAGCCAAAGTTCGCTATCTGAGCGCATTGGCAGAACTGCCCGCACGAATGGCAGAGATCAATCGCTATGAGGTCTCCCTGAAAGACTTAAAACGCCAAATTCTCGAAGAACGACTCGAACTCGAACGCACGCGAGCCAACTTCCAAAATGCTTATGACATTGCAGCAGCCAGACTCAAACAGGCGAGACAAGCGGTTAATCGCTCCGTTGACGCAGACATCGATTTAATTCTCGCCCCCGAATCGGGAATCGTCACACAAGTACTGGTCAATACACCTGGTCAGGTGGTCAATAAAGGCCAGACACTGGTAAATATCGCACCGGCCTCGACACCGATTGTAGCCGAAGCCCTGATCTTGAATAAAGATGTGGGGCTGCTGTCATCTGGACAAAAAGTAAAACTCAAATTTGAAGCGTTTCCGTTTCAGGATTACGGCATCCAGCACGGCTATTTGAGACAGATTTCACCTGATGCAATGGGCGATGAGGGTTCGGGTACCGTATTTAGAGGAATCATTGATCTGGAGAACACGACTATTTTTGTACATGGCGAGGAAAAAGCATTTATGTTCGGCATGAAGGGCGCGGCAGAAATCATAACGGATCGCCAGTCCATTTTGATGCTCGCGCTCAATCCATTGCGGCAATTGCGCGACTTGGCCGCGCTTTCACCAGAGGCTCAGGAGTAGATGGCAGATTTAATTGATCCCGTCATCATTCAAATAAACGAGACGCAAATTCGCTTGTCCCATATTGTGAAATCAATGCGGGCGGCTAACAAGGACAGCTTGCACGACCTCTTTACCCAACGCGGTCTGATCTTCCAAATTGCCCAACGAGAAAAAATTAAAATTTCCCGTGATGAACTGCAAAAGGGGATAGACCAATGGCGGTATAAAAACAGATTGGAAAGTGTTGAGGATACGGAAAACTATTTATCACAACGCAATATCTCCTTTACTGACATGGTACGGGAAATTGAATACCAGATACTCCAGGAGCGATTGAAAGCGCAAATCACCGTTGAAGCGGTTCAAACGCATTTTGCAAGCCAGAAACTGACGTCTGAACGTCTGGAAATATGCTGGATTCTGGTCAATGAACGGGACATTGCCGAAGAAATCGCCATGCAAATCAGGGACGGAGGGCGAGATTTTTACACCCTCGCGCGTCAATATTCGCTCGATGAGAGCACGCGCCCTGCAAGTGGATATCTCGGTCGTCTTGGGCGGCGTGACTTACCCAATGACATTGCGCCCCTATTATTTGCCGCTGAGATAGAGACAGTCATTGGACCTATAAAGGTAGAAACAGGCTATGCGCTGTATTATATTCAACAGCACTGCCCCGCCGTACTCGATGAAGCCACAAAAGCGCGTTGTGTGCGGGAACTCTATCAACTTCGTTTAAGACGCGAAGCAAAACGAAACCACATATCTTACCCATTCTTGGATTCGATATGTACAGAGGAGTGATGATGTTCAATTTTCTGATGCGATTTACCAATTCTGGAAAAATCAGTGCCGCCACCGCAAAGAGCCAGACCTCTCCTGTAGTCCCTTTAATTACCAGTCGCTGGAATAAAAAAAATTAAATGCCGAATCGAGTTGCATCTTCTATGAAAAAAACCATGTCCTTTGGGCGTGGTTTTTTGGTTTATACTTCTCATGTTTTCGACAGGGATTAAAACCGAGATAACTCAAGTGGATTTCTACATAAAATATATATTTGACCTTACGCAGCAACGCTATATCTTGTCATGCTTATGAAATCAGAATGACAGGCGCATCTATGCGTAACGTCAGTTAATGAGTCATCAGAGAACTTTATGTGAGGAGATAGTTGATGAATCCAGAACGCGATAAACAAGCACCTTTGACCGGGGTTCGCGTTGTCGATTTTGGTCATTATATTGCGGGGCCTTTGACGGGGATGTTGCTCGCGGATCAGGGTGCCGAGGTGATTAAGGTGGATCGGCCGGGTACGCCGGATTACGATACGCCGGCAAATGGCGTTTTTAATCGGGGGAAACAGCGTATTATCCTCGATCTGAAAGATGCAGATGATCGCGCAATGGCGGTGAAGTTGATCCGTTCGGCGGATGTGGTTATTGAGAATTTCCGCCCGGGCGTTATGCAGCGGTTGGGGTTGGGCGCTGAGGAGATGACTGCGCTGAATCCGGGGTTGGTTTATCTCTCTTTGCCGGGTTTTGCTTCGACGGATGAAAGAGCGTCTATTCGCGCATTTGAAGGTATTATTAGTGCGGCAATCGGTCAATATACAGATCTTCAGAGTAGAAGGGCTGATTTGCCGCCTGTTTATACGCCGATGCCATTGGGTTCGACTTATGGGGCGATTCACGGTGCTATCGCTGTTACGCTTGCCCTGTATGCGCGTGAAGAGAGCGGGCGTGGCGATGTGATTGAGGTTTCTCTGGTTGGTGCGGCGATGTCTGCTATGGCGGTTATTATGCTGGATGTGGCGGATAAACCCGCGCGATATGGTCCGTCGTCTAATGCTAATCGTCAGAAACAACGCAGTAGCGTGGGGTCTCCTTTTAGTGGTACGTTTCGGGCGGGAGATGGGCAATGGCTTTATATTATTGCGGCCGGGCATTCTCGGAATAGTCGGTCACTGGTTAAAGCGCTGGAAGTGTACGATGATTTGATTGCAGAGGGTATGGTCGATGTGCCCGTGTATGAGAATCTCCATCTGACGAATAATATTCCCGATTCATCCCATTTGTCCAGCGAATGGAATCTCAAAGCGCGCGAAAAAATTGAAGGCGTGCTGGCGAGTGAACCCGCACAACACTGGGTCGATGTTTTGACGGCTGCTGGGGTGCCGTGTACGATTCAGCGCACGGCACAGGCGTGGTTGCACAAATCCGAGACCGAAGAGGCGGCTTTGACGGTTGTGGTTGACGATCCCGATTACGGACCGATGCGGCAACTCGGGGTGCAGACGTGGCTTGCCAAGACGCCCGATGAATGCGCGGTTCCCAGGCCGTCGAGACCGTTTGTGGGAGATGTTGAACCTAAGCTGAATGGGGATATTGCGGCATCGCTCGGAAAACCCATCCTGGAGGGTGTTCGCGTTCTGGATTTGTCCAATGTGCTCGCGGGACCAGCCAGTGCGCGCACGCTGGCGGAATTCGGGGCAGAGGTTATTAAGATCGATCCGCCAGAACCCTATTTTGGCCCGCGTATTTCCAGTTGGTTTCCCCTGGAGGTGAGTCCCGGCAAACGCAGCGTGATTTTGAATTTGAAAGATGAGGCTGGCAAGACAGCTTTTATGAAGTTGGTTGAGACAGCCGATGTTATTGTTCACAATTTCCGCCCCGGGGTTGCGCAAAGTTTGGGTATTGATTACGATGCTGTTAAGCGATGCAAACCCGATATTGTGTATCTCAATTTGACGGCGTTTAATGGTCCCCGTTCTGGTCCGTGGATGAATCGGCCGGGTTTTGATCCCTTGCTTCAGGGATCGACCGGGATACAGATGCGCTATGGTGGTGAGGGGAATAGACCGGTGTTGCACGGTTGGGCGTCTTGTATCGATTATATTACGGGCTATTCGGCTACTTATGGCGCGGTGCTGGCGTTGCTCAAGCGCAGGCGCAGTGGCGTTCCCGATGGCGGCGATTTTGTGACGACTTCGCTCGCTCAGGGGGGGCAACTCGTGCAGGCGCCTTTTATGTATGCTTGCGAAGCCGGGTGCTCGGGCGATGAGCCAGCGGGACAAGATGCTGTTGGTGAGCACGCGCTTCACCGCATGTATCGCGCGCGCGATGGTTGGGTTTTCCTGGGTGGGTTGGAGCATGAGATGGGTAAGTTGAGAGGGATTGTGGGGTTGGAGAATACACCCGATGAAGATGCTGGCGAGTTTTTAGAAGGTGAGATCAAAAACCGCGATGTGGCCCATTGGGTCGAGGTTTTTAATGAGGTGGGGCTGGCCGGGCATCGCATTGATTCGTTGGAAGATATTCGCGAGATGTTTTTGCACGAGGTGTGTGATGATCTGTTGGATGCATGGGACGATGGGTGCTCCATTTCTATTGTTCGTTTTACGGATCATCCGGCTGGCAGTGCTGTCGATCTCGCGCCGCCCGCTTATGTGCGTTTGAAGAATGCGCCTGTTCAATTGCTCTACGCTTGTCCCAAACAGGGGGCGCATACGAGGGAGGTCCTCGGGGAATTGGGTTATGATGACGATTATGTTGACGATTTGATCGCAAAGGGCGTGGCGAAAGAGCAACTTCACGAATATTATTTGCCGCATTAAGCGAAAGGCATGCCACTATGAGTTACCAGCGCGAGTTCGAGAGTCGGCTGAATGTCGGCGTTGTTGGCGTGGGGTCACATTGTTACAGGAATATCCTGCCTGCGATGCATTATCTTCCGGTGAGGCTTAAGGCTTTTTGCGATTTGAGATTGGATCTCGCGAAGGCGACGGCGGAGGAATACGGCGTGGGTGCTTGCTATGCCAGCACTGCGGATATGTACGCGGGTGAGGATTTGGATTGCGTGTTTATCTGTGTGTCTCCAGAAGCACATCCAGAACTGGCGTGCGAGGCGCTGGATGCCGGGTTGCATGTGTGGATGGAGAAGCCGCCCGCTACGCTCGCTTCTGAAGTTGAAAAGATGATGAGCCATCGCGGGGATCGCGTGGTGGTTGTTGGTTTTAAGAAGGCATTTATGCCGGCGACGCGGAAGGTGATTGAGTTGATGGGGACAGAGGATTGCGGTCCGCTCAGAGGGCTTTCCGCAGAGTATCCGATGACGATTCCCGAGGATGGTGAGCAGGTGCTCAGAACGCGCGAAGCGCCCAATTGGCTGAAGAATGGCTGTCATCCACTTTCGCTGCTGCTCGCTGTTGGAGGCGATGTTTCGGCTGTGACTATGCATAGAAGCGATTACGGTACCGGCGTGTGTATTCTCGAATTTGCGAGCGGTGTCGTGGGGTCTTTTAATCTGGTTTCTGCGCGTCGCGGATGCGAGCGGTATGCTTTTTGGGGGAATCAGCATGTGGCGATTGATAAAGATCTCCGCGTGACTTTGGAACGCGGTATTCCTTTTAATTATTCACGTACGACAAATTATATTCCCACGGGTTTGGATTCTGGTGCGGTCTCATGGGAACCCCAGGATACGCTGGGGACTCTTGAGAATAAGGCGCTTTTTACGCAGGGCTTTTACGATGAACTGCGCTATTTTTGTGATTGTGTTCTGGAAGATAGGACGGCAGAGGTCGGATCTCTGGCGTTCGCGCTGTCTGTTATGAAGGTTTATGAGGCGGCGCTGATGTCGAGAGGGCGCAGGGTCGCAATTCCGCAATAATTTTAAGGAGAGTTTATGGCTGATCAACCCAATATTCTCTATATTTTTTCCGATCAGCATCGGGGTGATGCGATGGGGTGCGTTGGGCATCCGGCGGTTAAAACGCCGAATCTGGATCGCCTCGCGTCTGAGAGTGTCACTTATACGCAGTGCTATACCAATTGTCCGCTGTGTATGCCGTCTCGCGCTTCTATGATGAGCGGTCTGTATCCCCGCGAACACGGGCTGTGGGCAAATGACCAGGATGCCGATTGTGAGGGTCCCAGCCATGTGCGTCAGGTACGCGATGCGGGTTATCATACGGCTTTGATCGGAAAGTCCCATCTCTATCTTCACGGCGGGGTGCCAGCTTCGCATAGCAGAGATCGCGTCGATGTGCTCAATGCGTGGGGGTTTGACGATCCGCACGAGCTTCACGGTCCGATTGCTTCGGGAAGACACAGTTCGCCTTATACCGATTATCTCGAGGAACAGGATCTACTGGATACGCATCGAAAATTTATTAATGATTATCGCATTCCGTGGCAAAGAGGGACGCTCAATCCCTGGGAGGAACCTCCCTGTCCGTTGCCTACCGAGGCGCATTTAGATAGTTATACGGGGCGTACCGCGGCAAACTGGATTCGCGATTACAAGGGTGATAAGCCTTTTTATTTGCAGGTTCTTTGTCCCGGTCCCCACGATCCATTTGATTCTCCGCAGGAGTACCGGGATATGTACGATCCCGGGGATATGCCGGCTGGTATTATGGATGTGCCGGAGGAGCCTGTGCCGCTGAATGTTCGACGTATGCAGAGGAGTAAGAATTTGTCGGGTATGACGGTTGAGCAAAAACAAATTATGATGGTGAATTATTTTGCGAAGATTACGCTTATTGACCACTATATTGGCAAGATGCTCGATGCGCTTGAGGAAACGGGTCTCGCGGATAATACATGGGTGATTTACAATTCGGATCACGGCGAGATGCTGGGCGATCATATGTTGTATAATAAGATTGTTTTTTACGATGCGTCTGTTCGCGTTCCCCTGATTGTGCGTCCGCCGGGAGGTTCGCGGGGTTGGCAGACCGAGGCTTTGACCGATGTGATTGATGTGGTCGCTTCTATTGTTGATGTTGCCAATGCCGAACCTTTGCAGACGGATGGACGGTCTCTTGTTTCACAGGTTGAGGCCGGTGCCGATGCAGAGGGCGCGCAGAGGGGGAAGGATGCTGTGATTAGCGAGGTTTTGGGCCATACGATGGTGTTTGACGGGCGGTATAAGCTCGGTGTGGAATCTGTTTCGGAGAGGCCGGTTGAGCTATATGATGTTGAGGCCGATCCGGATGAGCTGACTAATCGGGTGGAAGATGAGCAGCTCGAGTCCGTTCGCCAGGATTTGATTGAGACGCATCTCGGACCACTGCGCGATCGCTTTGATCACGATAAATATCAGCAGTGGGTAAATTTGAGAAGATAAAAAATAATGTACCAGCAGAAAGGAATGATAAGATTGCGCTGACCAACCTATACAACATCCGTCCACAATAGCTCGCCGATACTCACGCGGCTACTACAGAAGAAACTACGAGAGGAACAAAAAATGCTTTACAAACTCGATATTAATGAAATAGAATCAAGTGTGAAGGTGGTGATTAAAAATCCCGTAGATTTCGAACTTAGAGAAGAGGATATTGAGAATTTTTTGAAATCTCGTCTGGATGAAATTGTTTCGGAAGACCAACTTATGTTGATTGCACAAGAACGAAAGGGACAAGAAGAAGCCGACCTGCTGGCTCTCGACAAGGCTGGGGTTCTTTACATTTTTGAACTTAAGAGATGGGAATCCAATCAAGAGAACATTCTTCAGGTGATGAGATATGGGCAGATTTTCGGAAGATATACCTATGAAGAATTGCAAGATATGGCAAAACGACAAGGAAAACTCGATGGCTGTCTAAAAGAAAAACATAAAGAATATTTTGATCTTGATGATAAGGAATTATCAGAGTCGGATTTTAATAAAGATCAGGTTTTTGTATTGGTCACAAATGGCCTGGATAAAGATACTATTTCTGCTGTCAATTTCTGGTCTCAAAAGGGTGTAAGGATCGAATGTTCTCCCTACCGAATATATGACATAAATAAGGAGCCGTACATTCAGTTTAACACCTATGATCCGGAAAACGAGATTCTACCTGAGGACAATACCAACTACTTTATAGTCAACACAAACAAAACGTACATGTCGAATGCGTGGAAGGATATGCTAAACGGATGCAAAGCTGCTGCTTACTACGGCCGCAAACACTCTATCTGCCGAATTTCAAAAAATTTCCGTGTATATCTTTACCATACCGGCGTTGGCGTTATTGCCAGTGGTGTTGCGACTTCTGAATATAAGAAAGCTAATTATCAGGATGACAAAGAAGCAGAATTTTTTGTTCCATTAAAATTTGATTGGACCGTAGATGAAAGCCAGTGGGATGCAAAAGCACCAAAAGCATGGGAGATCAATAGTAAATTGAATTCCGGTCATCGTTTCAGACAGACGGTGTTTGCAATCAGTAAAGATATGGCCGATTCAATTGAATCCATTGCCGAAGAGAAGCGTGTCTCTATTGGATAGAAACGCAGATGGTCGTAAGGGGCCGTAGAAGCAGCGATTGGGGCATTTATGGTTTAGAATTGTGGGAAAGGAGAGATAAAATGAGCAGACTACTTGAGGAGATACTGGAGCGGAAGCGAAAGCGACTGACTGCTGAATATCTGATTGAGCGCAAACTTTGCCAAAAGTGGATATCCAACTGCCAAAACCTCATGTCGAGAATAACCGAGTGGCTGGAGCATCTTGAAGATGCCAACTATCTCGAAATTGAGTTAGAGAACATTCCGATTTGGGAGGATCAGTT
The DNA here is from genome assembly GCA_022821275.1 of Candidatus Latescibacterota bacterium. Taxonomy (GTDB): domain Bacteria; phylum Latescibacterota; class UBA2968; order UBA2968; family UBA2968; genus VXRD01. The sequence goes on from JAJEDY010000066.1 coordinate 23,951, forward strand.
TGGGGAGTACGAAGTTCCTGCGCTACGTCTTGTTTTTTTAAAGAGACAGATTCTCTCTATAAAACCGATTGGGTATTTCGTCATAGGCTCGCGGGGCCGGGTCGATATCACCGCGGGCATCACGTCTCTCGCTATGCTGATTCATAGAGGGGATGATGAGTGGGAATTTGCCAAGAGAATGGGACGGTATGGGGAACTCAGGACATGGGCATTTAACCAAGAGGCCTTTGAGGAATTTCTAATTGCGTTCTTGGAAGAAGAATAGGGCATGCGAGAGTTTACATACGAATCCTTGCTTGATGACTACGCTTTGGTGCAACAGGGCGTTAAGGGTCTCGGGGACGAGCATTTCGAGCATTTTGAGTTCACCAGTCAAAAAGAACGAGACGAGTTCCGGGCCGAGTTATTCGACGAAATTCGCAAGGACTATGCATTCAAGCTCCTTACCCTCTTGGAAGCAGATGTTCGGAAGGATTTTCTCGTCTCTTTAAGAAGCAGAAGGCGCGACGGTGTAAGCAGAGCGTATCGCAATCTGTGTGAGGTATATCGCCGTGAGACTCGTCAAGTTGATAAGCAGGCTGCTCAGGCGTGTAGGCGAATAGCACTTGGACGAATTTTCGACTCATTGAGAGACTATTTCAGAGGTCGTGATGCAGAGTTTAGAAGAGTCTGTTCAGAGACCAAAGGCTACTTCGGATTTCGGAACTGGTATGCACATGGTCGGGCCCGAGAAATGCCGGTTGTTCCCGATCCGGAGGACATATATGTTGTGTATGAGCAGTTTTGGGAGAAGGTTCTGGATAGATAAGCAGGTGATCGTAAGTGGTAGCTGGCATAAATTGAATGATAGTAGCAGTACCGGGCTGATGGGCCGAGGTTGACTGCTGCACGCGAAGCACAACGTTAGTAAAGCTGATGGCTGATTGCTTAAAAGGAGTTTTTATGGGTCGTTTGAAAGATAAGGTCGCTATTGTTACGGGTGCGGGTACGCGCGAGATGGATGAGAGGAAATTGAGAGGTGTGGGGAGTGCGACTGCGGTGCTTTTTGCCCGCGAAGGTGCGAGGGTAATTCTGGCGGATATTGACGGGGAAAATGCGGAGAGGACCCGGGCGGAGATTCGGGCAGAGGGCGGAGAGGCAGAGGTCGTTTTGGCAGATGTTTCAAAGACGGATGAATGTCGGGCGATTGTAGATGCGGCTGTTGAACACTATGGAAAATTGGATATTCTGTTTAATAATGTGGGGGTTCACGGGCCTGGCAGGGTGACAGAAGTCGAAGAAGAGAACTGGCATCGCGTGATGGATGTGGGGCTTAAGAGTATGGTTTTTTTGTGTAAGTACGCGATTCCCAAAATGGCGGCATCTGGCGGAGGTTCTGTTATTAATATTTCGTCTATTGACGGTATGCGCGCTGGCAGTTCGCGCAATGTTCCCTATGGGATTACCAAGGGGGGGATTATTACGCTGACGCGATTGTCTGCGGTTCATCACGGGCGCGAAAATGTGCGCGTGAATAGCATTGCTCCCGGGCATCTTCACACGACTTTTGTCGGCAATATTCCCCAGGAGTTGCGAGAGCGCCGCCGCAAGATTGCGCCGCTGGGTACAGAGGGAAATGCATGGGATATTGCATGGGCTGCCGTGTTTTTGGGTAGCGACGAGTCGCGCTGGATTTCGGGTGTGGTTTTGCCCGTGGATGCCGGGCTTTTTGCTGGGTCGCCGCTGTCAATGTATGATAATTTGAATGAAGAGTAGGTGAAAACACAAAAAAGGAGTTGTTATGGCTTATAAATTTCAACCCGGTAAGATGTATCGGATGCCCACGCATTTTGGCCCGCTTATGGGTCCTCGCCAGGGTCCAGATGGTCGCAAATTTGAATGTGTGGATAATCCGAAGAATACTTCGATTTCGGTGTCGTTTCTTTCAAATGCGGAGCAGCTCAAGGCGCTTTTGCCCGAGTGTTTTGAACTCGGCGGAGAGCCAGTTGTGTCGGTATATGCCAATTATATGAAGGAAATTGAGTGGCTGGCAGGGCGCGGTTACAATATTCTCGGTGTTTCTTTTCCTGCGGTGTTTAAGGGGGCGAGAGACCATGTTCGCGGGCCTTTTCTTTCCGTGCTCTGGGAGAATCTCTGTGATCCGATTATTACCGGGCGCGAGGAACTCGGATTTTCGAAAATTTATTGCGAGATGCCCGAGCCGCGTATTACGAGTAGCGAGGCGCAAGCTGTTGCGGGTTGGTTGGGGTTCAATTTTCTGGATATTTCGGTGACGAATTTGAGGCCACCGTCCAAAGATCCGACGCCTGCGAAGGGCGGTGGCGGGAAGGTCGATGGGACGCTTCACTACAAATATATGCCCCGAACGGGTGTATGGGGTAAGGAGGATATTGCCTATCCGGTTATTACGCCTGCAAAGGGGGGGCATCGAAAGCTTGAGGAACACCTGGTCGGCGATGGGTGTATTACGTGGAATCGCGCGCGTTGGGAAGATTTGCCTACGATGTATAATATTGTCAATGCGCTGGCTGATTTGGAGGTTGTGGCGTATTTGGGTGGGTCGCTTACGCGCACGGTTGGTGGCAAGGATTTGAGCGATCAGCGCATTCTGTACTAATGCACCATAGCCGCTCCGCCCGATACGCTGATTGCCTGTCCGGTCATGTAATCGCCATCGGGAGAGGCCAGGAATGCAGCTACGTTTGCAACATCTTCTGGCTGTCCAATGCGTCCGAGTGGGTTGTTCTGAGAGGAGCGTTCGACCATTTGCGCTCTAAAGTCTTCGATCGATGTTCCTGTAGGCTTTAGTCCGCTGGCTATGCCGTGCAGGCGTTCGGTTTCTATCAGGCCGGGGCAAATTGCGTTGACCTGGATGCCGTAGGGTCCCATTTCCTGGGCGAGGCATTGCGTGAATCCGATGACGGCAAATTTTGAAGAGCAATAGGCCGCGAATCTGGCGGTTCCGCGCAGTCCCGAGGTTGATGAGATGTTGATAATTTTGCCCCCGTTGTTCCGTTTGATGAGGTGGCGGACAACGGCGCGGGAACACAAGAAGGTGCCTTTGACATTTACGCGTTGAACGTGGTCGAAGACGTCTTCTTCTAATTCGGCAACGGGTACGCGGTCCGGTCCGGCGGGGGCACCCGCGTTGTTGACGAGGATGTCGATTTTACCAAAGCGCGCGCGTGCGGTGTTCACCATTTGCTCGACTTGCTCTGCGCTGGTGACATCGACTTCTGTTGCGAGAACCCGTCGTCCCATTGCTTCGATTTCTTCGGCTACCGCGGGCAATCCAGCCCAGTCGCCTCGGGCATTTGCATTCAGATCACAGATAACAATATCGGCGCCTTCTCGCGCGAAGCGCAGCGCTATTGCACGTCCGATACCGTGTTCACCACCGGCGCCGGTTATCAGGGCGACTTTGTTTTTGAGATTGAACATTTCTTTCCTTTCAGATAAAGTTGATGGTGTCTATTATAGCAAGCCGTAGGGGAGAATGCAACAATACCGAGAGTATCCGCAGATGGCGCAGATGGGCGCAGATGAAAATCAGAATTACGGTGCTCCTGCCCGTCAAAAAGGAGTCTTCATGGACTACACTGTTTTGTCAGAGACTGGCTCGACGCGTGGCACGGCTTATGGGATGAGTAATAAAATTATTACGCACGAGGGCAAGACGCATGTGGTGTGGCTGGATCAGATTCACAAGACGTATGTGGCAACGTATTGTCACGAGGCCAAGGCGTGGAGCGATCCCGTTTTTGTGGCAGATGGGGTTGATAATCACGCGGGCGCGGCGATGACTATGGATTCTAAGGGGTATCTCTATCTCGCGTTTGGCCCGCATCACAATCCGATGCAACACGCGGTGAGTGTACGTCCCAATGATACGTCCAGGTGGAGACTGCTTCCCCCGTTTGGCGGTGTGAATGCGACGTATCCCAGTCTGGTGTGTGATGCGCGCGATGTGTTGCACGCGTGTTTTCGGGGGGCGTATGAGCGCGAGCGGCCCTGGGGTCTGTTTTATCAGAAGCGGTCCGTGGATGGGGACTGGACAACGCCAGTGAAGTTGGTCGATCCTCTGGGACCGCCAGCTTATGTACATGTGGAGAATTGTATCCATATTGAGGGCGATGTGCTGTATCTGTCTTTTCACCTTGCGCGGAGTAATGAGGATAATCCGGGAGATACAAAGGGCCGCGGTTTTGGCATTATGCGGTCGCGCGATTGGGGTGAGACATGGGAGACAGTGGCGGGGGAGAGGCTCGACTTGCCCGTGACGCCAGATTCTCCGTGTGTGATTGAATACAGCGATGGGTTCGATGTTCGCATTGGCAATGTGGTGACCTGTGCGGGGGATGTGGTGCTTTTTACGTTGAACCGGCGAGAGGGCGAGTTTGAAGAGACGTTTTTGTATCGCTGGCAAAGGGGGAAGTGGGAGTGCCAGTCTTTTTTGCCTTTGGCTGAGAAAGTTTTTGGGCGGTGTGCGATGTCTGATCGGTGTGTGTTGAGTGTGTCAAAGGATGGGGTGCTGTACGCGGCGGGCGTGGTGTGTAAGCGCGGCGGGCATTGGGCCGATCCGACAAATGCTATTGTGTTGTTTGTGTCGCGGGATGTGGGGGAGACCTGGCGGGCGTACCGGATTTCGCCGGAGGATGAGACGGTGTCGGATTGGTTGCCGAGTTTGGAGCGTTGTGCGACATCCGAGAACAAGATCGGGGTTCCCCAGCTTTTGTACACGCACGGTGAAAAAGGTGAGGGATGCAGCCCGGATATCGATACGGAAATTCGGCATGTGTTTTTGGACGAGGTTGCCGAGTGCGAAAATGCGCTGGTGGATCGCGCGGTATCGGGATTGGGAAATATTGCTGGGTTGCCGTTTTCCAGGGCGCAATGGCAAAAGGTGCGGGGGCAAATTGAAAAGCAGGGGCGGCAATATGTCGCTTTGCGCAATGTGTCGGTGGGATATGATGTCGAGCCTCCGCTGGTGTTTGTGCCGGGGGATGTGCCCGAGGGCGAACAGCAGCCGTTTGCGCTGAGTGAGGGAAATATTGCGCGACCAGATGCCGATGATGAACTGGCTTTTTTGCCGGTGAGTTCTCTTGCGCGTTTGATTGAGCAGAGGGAGATTTCACCGGTTGAGTTGACGCGGTTGTACCTGGGGCGCCTGGCGCGTTATGGCGAGAAGTTGAGGTGCGTGGTTACGCTGACAGAAGATCTGGCGATGGCGCAGGCAAGAGCCGCTGAGGCGGAGATTGCAAGGGGGGATTATAGAGGTCCGTTGCACGGCATTCCCTGGGGCGCGAAAGATTTGTTGAGTACAAAGGGTATTCGCACGACGTGGGGGGCTACGCCGTTTAAGGATCAGGTGCCGGATGAGGATGCGAGTGTGGTTGAAAAATTGAGACAGGCGGGTGCTGTGCTGGTCGCCAAGTTGTCACTGGGTGCGCTGGCGTCGGGGCCGACGTGGTTTGAGGGTATGACGCGCAATCCGTGGGATACGGAGGCGGGATCGAGCGGGTCGTCGGCTGGCTCTGGCGCGGCAACCGCGGCGGGTTTGGTGGGATTTAGTATCGGGTCTGAAACGCAGGGTTCTATTGTTTCGCCGAGTCACACATGCGGTGTGGTGGGGTTGCGCCCGACTTATGGGCGCGTGAGCCGTTATGGGGCGATGGCGCTGAGCTGGACAATGGATAAATTGGGGCCTATGTGTCGCAGTGTAGAGGATTGTGCCGCGGTGTTTCACGCGATTTGTGGACCGGATGGAAAGGATCGTTCGGTGGTGGATGCGCCGTTTAACTGGTGTCCCGATGTGGATTTGTCCGGGTTGCGGATTGGATATCTGGCGTCTGAGTTTCAGAAGGAGGCAGATGGCGAAGATCCCACGGGTGTTTATGCCGCTGCGCTGGATGTGATGCGCGGTTTGGGCGCTGATTTACAACCCGTTTCGTTGCCGGATTATCCGACGGATGCGATTGCGATGGTGCTGCGGGTTGAGGCTTCCGCGATGTTTGACGATGCAACCCTGCGCGGCGAGTTGGATGTGATGACGAAGTTGGATAAGAGTGCGTGGCCCAATACTTTTCGGGCGGCGCGCGCGGTGACGGCTGTGGAGTATTTGCGGGCGCAGCGTTTGCGCGCTCTGTTGATGCGCGATGTGGCGCAGGTGATGCAAGACTGGGATGCGGTGCTGGTGCCGCGCGGTGGGAGGACGAGTTTGGCTTTGACCAATTTGACGGGACATCCCGCGGTTATTTTGCCGTGTGGGTTTGCCGAGGGTACGCCGAGAGGATTGACGTTTTTGGGCAATTTGTACGATGAGGCGACGCTTCTCGCTGTTGCACGAGCCTATGAACAGGCTATGGATTGGCACGCGACGCATCCGGTAGTGTGAGAGGTGTTACTCGTTCAGGACCGATAAGAGAAATTGTCCGTAGCTGTTTTGCGCCATTGATTGGGCGAGTTGTTCGAGTTGCGCGGCGTCGATGTATCCCCGGCGATAGGCGATTTCTTCTATGCAGGCAATTTTGAGGCCCTGACGCTCCTGTATGGCCTGGACAAAACCCGATGCCTGGTGAAGCGATTCAAATGTGCCGGTGTCGAGCCAGCAATATCCGCGGCCGAGCAATTCGACTTTGAGTTGCTTGCGTTTGAGGTATTCTTCGTTTACATCGGTGATTTCGTATTCTCCACGCGCCGAAGGCGTGAGGTTGCAGGCGATATCGACGACATGGTTGTCGTAAAAATAGAGGCCGGGAACGGCGTAGCGCGATTTGGGGCGTTCGGGTTTTTCTTCTATGCCGATGACGCGGCCTTTGTCGTCAAATTCGATGACGCCATATCGCTCGGGGTCGGTTACTGCATACCCAAAGATGAGACCGCCTTCGGTGAGTTGTCCGGCTCGGTCTAATATGGCGCCGAGTCCATGGCCGTAGAAGATGTTGTCGCCGAAGATTAAGCAGACGGGGTCGGTGCCTATAAAATCGCTTCCGATCACAAATGACTGGGCAACGCCTTCGGGACGCGGTTGTTCGGCATATGTGATGTTGAGGCCGAGATGGGAACCGTCGTTGAATAAACGCCTGTAGAGGGGCAGGTCGTGGGGGGTGGAGATGATTAATATATCGCGGATGCCGGCCAGCATGAGGACGGAGAGGGGATAGTAGATCATGGGTTTGTCGTAAACGGGCTGGAGTTGTTTGCTGACCACGCGCGTGATGGGATAGAGGCGGGTGCCAGCCCCACCTGCGAGTAAGATGCCTTTCATAATATTGTCTCCTAATGTTTAGGCGTTAAATATGGATACTGATGTGCGATATTGTCAAGGAGTAGAACACATGAGGTGGTATATGGTTCGGTTTTTAAGGAGGTGAAAATGAGCGATAAAGGGTATGTGAATCCCGAGTTGTTGATTTCGCCGCGGGATTTGTATGAGAGCGATGCCGATGTCTGTATTGTCGATACGCGGCCGACGCATGCGTATGTCGCAGGGCATATTCCGGGTGCGCTTCATCTGGATCTTTATTCAATCAGTTTGAACGATACCCGCGAACAGGCTTTTGATGCGTTTATGTGGATGCTCGGTTATTTGTTCAGCAATCGGGGTATTGGCACGGATAAGACAGTGGTTTGGTACGAGGATGATTCCGGGGTGCGCGCGTCGCGCGGTTTTTGGATTTGTGAATATCTGGGGCATCCCGATGTGCGCGTGCTGGATGGGGGGTGCAATGCCTGGAAGGCTATGGGCTATGAGTTGACGACGGATTGTGAGGAGGCAGAGCCTGCGGAGTTTGTCACAACCGCAGTGCCGGGGCGTCACATGGGGGCTGATGTTTTAAATGGTCTTTTGGGACGCGAGGATGTTGTGCCTCTGGATACGCGCGGCGACGATGAGTATTTCGGGCGCAATGTGCGGGCTGCGCGAGGGGGTGCTATTCCCGGTGCTGTGCATGTTGAGTATGTGAATAATCTGGATGAGACGGGAGCGTTTAAGCCAGCGGATGAATTGCGGGCGATGTACGAGGCTGTGGGTGTTTCGCCCGATAAAGAAATTGTGCCTTACTGACAGGGTGGGTACCGCTCTTCCCAAACGTACCTGGCATTGCGGTTGCTGGGTTATGAAAAGGTCCGAAATTATATCGGGTCGTGGAAAGAGTGGGGTGACCGGCTGGATTTGCCGGTCGAGGTGCCTGAGGAAGAAGAATAGGTTTTGGTTGTCATTGCGGCAGGGTTTTAGCCGCAATCCAGTCTTTTTCAAAGATCAGTGAATTTGGAGATCATATCTTGGATTATAATAATCGTCCCAATGTTCTCATTTTGATGTCCGACCAACACCGCGCAGATTGGATGACGTGTGCGGGTAATAATACGGTGCCCACGCCGATGATTGATCGCGTGGCTGCGCGTGGGGTGCGGTTTGAGAATGCCTATTGTCCCTATCCGGTGTGTACGGCTTCGCGTATGTCGCTTTTGACGGGTTTGTACGCACATAATACAGGGGCTATTAATAATAGTGATCGGCTGGATTGGCGCTATCGCACGGCGGCACATCATTTTGCCGATCACGGATATTTGACGAGTTTGATCGGCAAAATGCATTTTAACGATGCACATAATCACGGTTTTGCGTCGTATTTGTCGATTAACGATTGGTTGATGTATTTGGGTCCGAAGGTCGGGCATTATGCGAATGAGATTGCCAATCACGCGATAGGCGAGGGGTTTTTCGATTCGGTTTTTGATACGGGGAGTGGGTTTCCCGATATGTCGTCGCTGTGGGATGGCGCAAGTCCCTGGGCGGGCAATGTGGCGCGGTGGGATTTTTCGAGTACGGCTTCGCCGCTTGATGCAGAAGATCATCTGGATATGTTTGTGGCGCGCGAGTCCGTGAAGTTTATGCACGAATATCGCGATCAGCCGTTTTTTCTGGTGGCGAGTTTTATGAAGCCCCATCCTCCTTTTTACCCGCCGCGCGAATGGGCAGAGCAGTTTTCGCCGGGATCGATAGACCTGGTGGAGGTGGGGGATAGTACGCAATATCCGGGACATATTCAAAAACGCATTGATAGGACGCAGGGTATGGGTGAGAAGCGGCTTCGGGCGCATAAGGCGGGGTATATGGGCAATCTGGCTTTTGTCGATTATTGCGTCGGGCATGTGCTGGATGGACTGGAGGCGTTGGGGTTGGCAGAAGATACGATTGTGGTCTATACTTCGGATCACGGCGAGATGGCCGGTGAGCACGGGTTGTATCAGAAGTTTTGTATGTTTGAACCTGCGGTGAAGGTGCCTTTGATCGTGAGTTGTCCTTCTCGTTTTCCAGAGGGTCAGGTGGCTTCTGCTTTGACCGAATATTTTGGATTGTATCCCACGCTTTCGGAGTTGTGTGGGTTGTCGGCGCCCGATCGGACGACGTTGGTGGATTTCGAGGGTGCTCGCGAAGTAATGGATGCGAAGAGTTTTGCCAGTATTGTGCGCGATCCCGATACGCCAGGTCCCGATGCCGCGTTTTCCGAGCACGGGTTGCGCTCTCCCATAGCCCAGTATATGGTGCGGGCTGAGCGGTTTAAGTACGTTTATAATGATGGTGGCTCGCGGCATGAGTTATACGATTTGGAAAATGATCCGGGCGAGTGTATCAATTTGATTGACGATCGAGGTTTTGCAGGTATTTGTACAGATTTGCAGGAGAGATTGTTCGCGTGGTACGATCCAAATGCTAATCCTTACCGCGAACGGTGAGATGAGGTATTGGAGGGGGCTATGGCAGACCGAAAAACTATTTTAATGCAGGTGATGCGGGGTGAGATAACTGTTGATGGGGCAGCCGATCAATTGGGTATTTCGCGCGGATCGTTTCGGGATTTTCAGCGGCGGTTTTTGCGTCAAAAATTGCCCAAAACGCAGGAGACGGTCAAAGCGCCGGTTGATCAGCCGGTGACGGTGTTGCGCGATCGGTGGGGCGTGGCGCATATCGAGGCGGCTTCGATGGCGGATTGTTTTACTGCGCTGGGATATGCTATGGCGCAGGATCGGTTGTGGCAGATGGATTATATGAGGCGGTTGGCACATGGGCAGTTGTCGGAGATTTTGGGAAAGGATTGTGTGGCGCAGGATCGCTTGCATCGAACGATTGGTTTGACGCAGGCGGCACAGGGGGCGGCTTCGGAGATGTCGGATGAGGTGAAGATGGTGTTGCAGTCGCTGGGTGGTGGTATTAATGCGTGGATGGAAGAGATGGGAGATCGGCGTTGTGTTGAGTTCGATTTGCTGGATTACGATCCCACGCCGTGGACGGTGGTGGATTCGATTGCGATATGGAAATGGCGGTGGTGGATGCTGACGGGACGGCTGAATATGGTTGCGGTGAATGAGGCGGCCAAACGCCATTTGTCTCCCGATTTGTTCGATTTGTTTTTGACGACAGAGGCTTCAGAGGAAACTATTATTCCGTCTGATGAACCGGCTGATGTGGGGGGATACGATACGGGGATTGGCAGCAATAATTGGGTGATTGGGGGCGAGCGGACGGCGAATGGCAAACCCGTTCTGGCAACGGATCCGCACAATGATGTGAGTTTGTGCAGGCAGTGGTATCAGGCGCAGGTGCGCGCGCCGGGTATGGATGCTGTGGGTGCGTTTTTTTTGGGGACGCCGGGTATTTATCTGGGGCATACGCGCGATACGGCATGGGGCGTGACCAATCACTCGGCTTCGGTGCGCGATTTGTACGTTGAAGATGTGTCGGCGGAGGATGAGAATTTGTATCTGGATGGCGATGCATGGCGTTCATTTGAGGTGGCGGAGCAGGCGATTCCCGTGCGCGATGCCGCAGCGGATGTGCTGGTGATTCGCCGGTCCCGTCGCGGTCCGGTTATCAACGAGTTTGTGCCTGCCGTAGATGAGGGCGATCAACCCGTGCTGTCTATGCGCTGGATAGGGTCTGAGGCGACAACGGGGTTTGAGGCGATGCTGGGGCTGATGCGGTCGAAAAATGTCGCAGAGGTTCTGGACGTGCTCGCCAAATGGCCGATGCCTATTTTAAATTTTGTGTTTGCCGATTCCGATGGACGGCTTGGATATCACGTGGTGGGACATGTGCCAACGCGCAAGGGGGGAGATTTTGGTTTTCGCCAGGCAAATGATCAGGATTGCGAATGGGGTGCGCCACACGATTTTGACGCGTTGCCGCATCTGGTGGATCCCGAGCGCAATTGGGTGGCGACGGCAAATAATCCACCGTGGGGTGGTCGAGGTCCTTATCTGTCGCTGGGGGCGTGGTCGGAAGGGTATCGGTTTCGGAGGATTAGGGCGCGTATTGAGGCGTTGGAGACACATACGCAGGAGAGTACCGGGGCCATTCATGCCGATGCTGTACACGGGCGGGGGGAAGACCTGGCGCCGATTGTCGCAGAGATTGCACTGAAGGCGGGAAATAAACGCTTGCGCGATCTGGGTGAATTATTGCGCGAATGGGATGGTGTGTATTCGGTTGATTCGGTCGCCGCTACGGTGTTTACGACTTTTTGGGAGCACTGGGTGCGGCGGGTGGTGCGGGTTCGGTTTCCCGAGCATGTGGTTCAAGTGGTGGTGGGGCGGGGGGGGAGTGTGGCGCGTCGCGTGTTGACGGGCCAGGCGTTGGATTGGACGCCGGACGATTGGAATCTGGATCGGGAGGTGCACGCGGCATTGGGCGATGCGCTGGATTGGTTGCGCCGACGCGTGGGTCCGCGCAAATCGCAGTGGCGATGGGGAAGGTTGCACACTGTGACTTTTCGGCATCCCTTGAGTGATGGTGGGGCGTTGTCAGAGATGTTTGATGTGGGGCCTTTTGAGTCGTCGGGAAGCACGGGTACTGTGCGCGCCACGGGGTATAATTTTGGCAAGCTGTTTGAGGTTGGGTCGCTTTCGACCTATCGGATGGTGGTGGATATGAGCAATCCGGCGCAGAGTATGGCGACGGCAGCCGGCGGACAGTCGGGGCATCCGCTCAGTCCAAATTATCGCACGCAGTCCGAATTGTGGGCCGCCGATGAATACCATCCCCTGTTGATGGATTGGGAAGATATAGTGGGGAATTTACAGAGCAGGTTGGAACTGAATCCGTAGTTTGGCACGGTATTTGCACAACTGAACTATAGTGCCAGATTTTGGCCGCTTTTGGATCGTTTTTTTCAATCAGAAGGACAATTTTTTCATTCTTACACACTGTGGAGGAGTTTTTGCACATGAAATTGACGCTTTCGATTCCGCGTTCTCGCCCGGCGCATCTGGCGAGTTTTTCCGCCCCAGAGGGATGTGAGGCACCGTTGTTGCAGTTGAAGGGTAGAGGTGAGGTACTGATTGCCGAGCGCGATCCGTCTGCGCCCGTTTATCACGTTAATCTGCCCGCGCTGGGCGGGGGTGAGGAGGCGAGTTTCGAGGTGCTGACACTGGATGGTGCAGATGCGGCTGCGGGGATTTCGTCGGATGATGCCGATGGGAAACTCAGTGTTTCTCTTTCGGGTTCGCCATTTATGACGTTTCACCATGCGACGGATTATCCCAAGCCGGTTATCAATCCGATTTTGACGCCGAATGGGATCAATATGTTGCGCGAGCCAATGGCGGCGTGGGGAGAGGGTGAACATCCCTGGCAGCGGGGTTTGACTTTGATGCAGGGGGCAATTAATGGGGTGGATTGCTGGAACGAACGGCCCAATCAACCGGGATATGGACGCACGGCACAGGATGACATTTCTGTTTCGCACAATCCGTTGTCCCTGGTGATCGCTTCGGAAAATACGTGGTATGAGGGCGACCGCGCTTTGATGAGCGATAGTCGTTCGTATCGGTTGTACGATTCGGGGCGGGATGCCGCGGTTCTGGATATTGCGCTGACGCTTAAAGCTTCTCACGGTGCGGTGACGATTGGGGATACCAAGGAGGGTGGATTTTTGTGTATTCGCGTGAATCCGTCGATGGATGCCAATGCCGATGGGCAGATGCGAAATGCCTATGGTGCGACCGATGAGACGGGGTGCTGGTCGCTGCCGTCACACTGGATGGATTACTACGGTCCTGTGGGCGATGAGGTGGCGGGGTTTGCCATTTTTGATCATCCGCAGAATTTCCGATATCCAACCACATGGCATGTGCGCGGTTATGGGTTGTTTGCGCCCAATTGCTGGATGTTCAAGCCCGATCACCATTTGGCCGAGGGCGCGTCTATGACGTTCCGCTGGCGCGTGATTGTTCACACAAGGGATACGGCGCAGGCCGATATTGCAAATCGCTTTTTGGATTATGTAGATGGGCCGCGTGTGGTATGGGCGTAGATTGCATAATTTGTCCTGATGGCGTAGCGGAATAACAAAAAATTGCCTTTGGATCAAGAGGTATTTATGCTATATTTTAGGACAGTTACACACCACCAACGGTGAAAGGGAATTGGAATATGGCTGTCACAGACCGATCACAAGATACGGATAGGCACATTGGGCGGCTTGAAGGCATCGTAGAACAAATGGTTAAAGACCAGGCCGAGTATAGACAAGATATGCGTGCCATATCAACTCGTATAGATAATACGACAAACCGTATAGATAAGTTACTGTATTGGCAATTGGGGCTCTTGTCTGTGATTATCGGCGGTATAATCGGTATCTATTTTAAATGATGGTAAATAATACCCCGACACAGAAATTTTTTGAAGCCTCGAGTTATCTCGGGGCTTTTTTAATTGGGAAAAGAAGCGCTAAGGGGTGTGGAGAAAGTTTGCGATTTGGTCTCGTATTTGGTCTCGTACTTTGCGAAATACGCGCATGCGTTCTTCTTCTGTGCCCCGGGCATCGGCGGGGTCTTCAAAGGGCCAATGTCGCGTGTTTTTAGGTCCTGGGAAGATCGGACAATTTTCTTGTGCGTTGTCGCAGACGGTGATGACGAGGTCAAAATCTCGATTGAGATAGAGGTCAATGCTGTCGGATGTGTGGCGAGATATATCGATGCCGATTTCACGCATGGCGCGAATGGCCAGTGGGTTGACCGTTGTAGGGCTGACGCCTGCGCTATAGGCGTCGTAGGTGCCATTGCTCAGATGGCGAAATAGCCCTTGCGCCATTTGGCTGCGGCAGGAGTTGCCCGTGCAGAGGATGAGTACGCGGTTCATAGAATTAGGAATTAGGAATTAAAAATTAAGAATTACAAGTAACTGAGCCTTTTCTTTGTGTTCATCTGTGTTCATCTGTGGTTGCATTTTTAACAACAACCTTTGACGTCGGTGCCGGGGTCGGAGTGACAGCGGATAAATTCGTAAAAGAACGCGCCTGCGGTTGCACCGAGAATGGGACCGAATACGTAGGCGGGAAAATGGGTCCAATCGCCAGAGGCCAGAGCGGGTCCAAGGCTGCGCGCTGGATTCATGGAGGCGCCGCATAGCGGACCGGCAAACATGGCTTCAAACCAGATGGTGCCGCCAATGGCAAGGCCGGCTGCCTGACCCGTGGCGCGGTAGTCCGTGGCAACGGCCATGATGACGAGCATTAAGAAGAAGGTGAGCAAAAATTCCCAGATAAAAGCTGTGGCAAATAGGTTATCCATCGGTTGTGTAACACCCAGGTTGAGGGTCTGCTGTGGGTGTTTTGTTTTTAAGATGGGAGTGAGAGACCAGAGGTGAATGCCGCTGGCGGCGATGGCTCCGAGGCATTGCGCTGCGATGTAGGGCAGGATTTCGCGTTTGGGAAAGTGGCGGGTGAAGGCAAAGGCGGTGGTGACGGCGGGGTTGAAGTGCGCGCCCGATATGTGTCCGGTGGCATAGACCATTGTCATGACGATGAGGCCAAAGGATGTTGCAATGCCCACGTGGGTGATGGCACCTTCGGAGAGCTGGTTGATGGCAATGGCTCCGCATCCGCCAAAGACGATGGCAAATGCGCCGATGAATTCGGCACTGCATTTTTTGAGGAGGTTCATGGTGTCCATTTCTGGATGTCGGCGAGGAATTTTTCGGCATCGGGATGCTCGGGTTGCAGGCGTAGCGCGGTTTGCAGTTGCTGGGCGGCGAGTTCGAAGCGCTGGTGCTCGGCATGGAGATAGCCCAGATGTATATGTGAGGGTACGTGGATAGGGCTGATGGCAATTGCGCGCATATATCCGTCAATTGCACGTTCGTTTTCTCCTTTTTGGCGGGCGATTTCGGCCATTTGGAAATACGGACGGTGGTCGTCTGAGGTGAGTTCAGCGTATTTTTGAAAGGCTTCATAAGCGCTGTCTGTCTGCGCGTTTGCGAGATAGCTCAGGCCGAGGTGATAGCGCGGAATGACGTAATTGGGTTCGACTTCGATGGCTTTTGTAAAGGCTTTGATCGCCGCGTCATAGTGCTCGATCAGGTGGCGTATGGTGCCGAGGCGAAAATGGACGCGGGTGAATTGGGTGTTGTGTATTGCTGCTTTTTGGAGGTGGTCAATGGCTTGTTCATGATTTCCTTTGCGGTGTGCAATCAGGCCGAGTTTGTAATGCGCATCGGCGAGTGTGGAATCGCGTTGTAGGGCTTGATGGTAGTATTTTGTGGCTTCGTCGATGCGGTCGAGTTCGTTGTAGGCATTGGCCAATTCATAACAGGCAATGGGATCATTGGGATTGGCCTGGATGGCCTGGCGCAGTTGGGCGGTGATTGTTTCAAAGGTTTGGGCGTATTGATTGAAGAACATGCCGGACAGGGCTGCTTGAATATCGGGGTTTATGGGCGACTGCTGGAGGGCCTGTTCGAGTTCGCCCATGGCTTCTTCTGCGTGTCCGCGCTTTTTGAGGACCAAGGCAAGGCGATAGCGCGCGGCAATGTGTTCAAAGTCGATTTTGAGGGCGTTGCGATAGGCTTTTTCCGCTTCTGCTATTTTGTCGCTCATTTCGTAGATGCGCCCGAGATAATAGTGGGGCATTGCGCTTTTGGAATCGCGCTGGATGGCGCGTTTTAGACCGCCTTCGGCTTGTGTAAGCAGAGCGTCGTCAGTCGGAGATTGTCGCAGTGCCCGATACAGTGCTACCATGCTTTCAGTTGCGATGTGGAGCGCTTCTGCATCGTGAAACATGGGCATTTGCAGGCGGGTTTTTTCATGGGATGTCAGGGTCACGTTCAACAGGTCTGGAATGGCGTAGAGCACGGGCAAGATGGCGTCGAGCGGTGCAGAGACGGATGCCTGCCCCGTAAAGGTTTCGATGACTTCGCCCGTGGTTGTCTGAAGCATGTCGGTTTCGATCTGGATGCGCGACCCCACAATGTGATAACGCCCGCTTAAAATCATGTGGATGTCCAATTTTTTTGCGAGATCAGAGGAGCTTACTGGCGTATCTCCGAGTTTGTGGCGCAGATATTCTTCGTCAACGGCATGTATTTTTGGCACATGGTAATAGGCGTTGATATATCCTTCGACAATGGCTGCGGAGAGCCAATTCCACTGCGGATCGCCCAGTGTATTTTCATGGGGCAATACGGCGATGTGCCATTGGGCCTGGACGGGCGCGTGGAGCAAGGTGATGAGGATGCCGAGTTTGAGGAGTTTTTTCATGTCATTTTACATCCGTCGTTAAGTTTTCATCATCGTGTGTGACATAGAGAAATGCGGTACACATTTCATCGGTTGATTTTTCGCCCCATCGCACCAGTTTGGGTGGATTGTTGGGGTTTCGGGGATTGTCGGCAGAGTTGTCGTAAAAAGCTTCGAGGGCGATGCGAGTGCCGCGCGGGAGTGCGATGGGCGTTTTGTACACGTAGGTTTCTTGCCAGTTAAAGTCCCAGGGTTTGACCCATATTAAGGGTTTTTGGGTGCCGTCGGGATAGGTTGCGGTTATTTTTATTTCTGTGCCGAGCAAGTGCATGTGGGGCAAGATGCCGAGGAGGTGCTGGTCGCGGGTTATGGTGATTGTGCCGGTTACTCTGTGTCGTTTGATGTTGGGGGGTATAAAGAGCAAGCGGCTGTTGATGACTTCTTCACGGAGTTGTTTTTGTACGGGTTTTTTGGCAAAGTAGATTCCAAGGCGAGAGAGGTCTTTTACGGCGCGGCCAATTTTGTGATAGTGGATCTGGAGGATGATGTCGCTGTTGGGCGGTAAATCGCGGCCTATGCCGTCTGGGAGGACAAAGGGGGTATTGCCCGGTGCCCAACCGCCCAGAGATTCGTAAATGGGTACGCCAATGCCGCCAAAGCAGGGGTATCCAGGCGCGGGTGCATTTTCTTGTTGCAGGCGCGCTTTGCCAGAGATGTCGATGTACACGCTGACGTGGTGGACGACTTCGCGTTCTCCGGGTATTACTTCAATGGCCGATACGTAGTTGCCCGTGTCCCGTTTTGTGGGCAAGACAAAGCAGCGGTATTCGTCACGGCCCACGGCTTCGAGTGGATAGGGTGCTTCGGGTTCGAGGATCAGGTCGGGCGTGCCCAGGGTCCAGCTTTTGGAAAATGCGAGAGGTTCGGGTTTATCGGAGGGATTGCCCTCTGGCATGCCGCCTTTGACCCATTGCGCGAAGGTGTGGATTTCGGTGTCTGTGAGTCTGCGGGAATTTTTGAAGTTGCCGTATTCGGGGCGCGCTTTCCAGGGGGGCATGATGCGGGCTTCGATGGAGTCGCGCATCTGATAGGCCCAGGCGAGTACTTCTGTGTAGTCGAAAAAGGGTACGCGCCCGATGCCGCCGGGACGATGACAGTTCTGGCAGCGGTTTTGGAGCAGGGGCAAGATATCGCGATAGAATGTTGGGGTCGAAGTGCCCGTTGCGGTTGTTGGGCGAGGCATGCGTCTGATTTCACAGCCGAAGCTGGGCAGGTTGGTGTTGGCGATTTCGCGGTTGGCGAGGAGTGCATTAAGAGCATCCCACAAACCGCGCGAAGTGGTGTCTTCTGGCACGCCCCAACCGTTGTCGATTTCGCCTTTGTAGCGCAGACGGCGCTGGGCGTCAAAGAGAAAGGCATGGGGGGTGTGTGTTGCGCCGAGATGATCGGCGAGCTTGTTGTGCGGGTCGCGCAGTACTGTGAAGGGTACGGGGTTTTGGGCGTAGTGTTTTTTGATGTCTTTGTCCGTTTCGTTAAAATTGGCGTTTACAGATATCAAGTGTACACCTTTGGGGGCATACTGATGGTGAATTTGTGCGCGGTGTATGTCGTATTTTAGCGAGGCGGGACAGACGACGGAACTGAAGATGATGACGAGTGCGCGGTCCTGGGATAAATCACTGAGGGTAACGGACGAGCCGTTGAGGTCGGCAAGGGTAAAATCATTGAGGGTGCCGCCGATTTGGAGGGGGGCTGCCCAGGGGCGAAGCGGTAGGGCGAGAAAGAGCGCTATGACGAGGAGATGTTTCATTGTGGTCAAGTATTGCGTTTGCGCAAGTAGTCGATGAGGAAGATGAGTGTGACTATCCCAAAAAATCCGGCGATGGATAGGGCGATGTAGTGACTTTCGTGTGGGAGTCGCCAGTATTGTATTATAAGAAATATAAGGGTGGGGACAAAGAAGATGAGCGCACCCAACAATGCATATACCGATTGTGTGGCGGATTCTATTTGAGGCGTATCGCGAGTTGTGGGCTTTTGTGTTGGCTGAATGGTCGGAGGGGTTGCTTCTGGTGGTTTGACGTGGGCGAGCATTTCTATGACGCTTTTGCGATAGCTGCTATCGGCAGCGGCATATACGGTCCAAAAGGCGGAGATTTCTTCGGCGCCCGTGCGGGTAAATTTCTTTTCGAGTTCGCGTTTGCGCTCAAGAGAAAGTTCGACGGGTGATTTTTTTTCGTGTTTTCGAAGGTCGTCGAGAATATGTGTGAGGCTGGCGTCGTACCCGTGAATCCAGGGATAGGTGGCGTGTTGGAGCAATTTTTCATCGGGGTTTATGTCGCCAAATTCACGCAGATATGCGTCGATGAGTTTTTTTCGCCCGATTTTAGACCCTGCGCCGGGAAAGTGTTTTGTCCGCAGGTTGCTGTCGCGTTGAAAGGGCAAATAGAGATGGTTGTGGTCCGCTATTTCGAGGATGCGTTTGAACGGGTTGAGGAGTGTTTTGCGGAGGGACATAAAAAGCAACCACAGATGAACACAGATGAACACAGATGGCCATAGTTATGCGGCCAAATAAGTCGTGCAGGATAAAAAGAAGGGGGCTGGAGACTGGGAGTTGGTGAGTCAGGTGCTAATCCCGTCTATCTTTTATCCTGCACGCATTGATCATCAATTGAGTGTTTTGCCAAAGTTTGAGACAAATATGAGGAAGTCGGAAAAGTCAACAGTGCCCGATCCGTCGAGGTCGAAGGTTGTATTGGCTGTGCCAAAGGCACCTACGAACAGGAGGAAGTCCTGAAAGTCAATGGTGCGCGAACCATCGAAATCGGTGCGTGGATCAGCGGGGATGAAGATGACTGAACCGGTGATGGTCAGGCTGATTGAGGCTTTTTCCGGGTCGTTTGAGGTTACGTTGATGGTGCCGGTAATTGGACCTTCGGCTTGCGGATTGAGAGTTATGGTGATGTCCTGAGATTGGCCGGGTGGCACTGTTAATTGGGTTTCTGAAAGTTCAATGCCCGCGATGTTGGATTGGATGTCTGTAATGGTGAGCGGACCTGCACCAGTATTTGTGATGGTGAATGTTGTGGTGACTTCCTGGCCCACTTCGATTTCACCGAGGCTCAAGTTTTCCTGTACCAGTGAAATGATCGGGAGTTGGGGCGCTTCGATGGTGAGGTCAGCAAAAGGAATTTCCAGGGTGCCCAGACTTTGTTCGCCGTGTTGGAGGGTGATTTTACCCGAAAATGTGCCGGCCTGCGTCGGTGTCAGGATGATTTGTACGGTTTTGCTTTCGCCGGGCGCTATGGTCAGTGTGGATGGCTCCATTGTGACGCCTTCGGGAGCCGAGTATCCGGTGATTTCGAGGGGCCCTGCACCGGTGTTTTCGATTTTAAATTCTACGGTTTTGGATTGCCCCACTTCGAGGGTTCTGCCAAAGTAGAGCTCGGATGGGAAGAGGGAAATAACGGGCGTTTTGTTGAGTAGTGCATCGACTTGCGCGTTGATCAGGTCATGAGAGCCGGTAGCGATTGCAGTGGTTCTGAGGCGCAAGATGCCTCCCTGGTCAATGACGAGGATGTCTTCGTTGCGGGTGCCGAGGGTTCTGGAGACGCCAGATGCATTGGTGAGCAGTGGCGTCGTTACTCTGGCTTGTGTCAGATAGGATGTTGCCTGTGCGCGGTTGCCGTCATATCTGTCGAGTGTGAGGATCTGTACGCCGGTTTTGTCTTTGTTGCGTTGGTGAACATTGCTTTCAAAGGCGGGACCCGCCCCTATGCAAGTCCCTCAGTTGTAGCCTACAAAAAAGAGGACGGAGACGGTATTAGTCGAATGATTGACACCATAAGACCTGCCATCGGTGGCCTGAAGCTGAAATTCATTTATTTTTTCTCCAATGTTGGGCTGGGCAAAAGCGGTTGTGCATAAGCACAAAAATAGGGCGATAGAGAAAATACGCATTTGCAGGTGTTTCATGGTGTTCCTCCATAATGTAGGGGCGAGGCATGCCTCGCCCGTTTTAAATACAAGAAGGGTAGGGTAGGGTCGTCTCACCTTTCACCTCTTACCTTTTATCGCTGTAATATACTAAATCGCATGCAAAATGTCACGGGGTTTGCGCTTGATTTTAGGGGTTGGTTTATCTACATTGTCTTTACGTTTCGGGTGTTTTGAGGTTCCCATTTTTTTCTTTTATGTCTCTATCTCTAAATGACTTTGAGGCTCTGGTTCAGCGCGCTATCGCACACCGCGATGACGGCGATCTGAAAGCGGCTGTTGCGGATTTAGAAGCAGCTGTTGCGGCGTGCGATAGTGATCCTGTGGTGTTTGTTCAGCGCGGGATTACTTATGGGCAATTGGGGCGATTTGATGCGGCTGTTGCGGATTTTGATCGCGCAATCGCTCTGGCACCAGAAGATCCCTATGTGTGGAGCAATCGCGCGATTGCCTGCGGATTGATGGGGCAGTTTGATGCGGCGATAGATAGCTTTGGAAAAGCTGTTGCGCTCGATCCAGAAAATACGCAGGTACTTGCCAGCCGAGGGGAGACCCTGCGCGAGATGGGGCGGTTTGAAGAGGCTCTGGGAGATCTCAATCGGGTTTTGGTGCTGGATACAGATTATTTTGGCGCATTGATTAGCCGCGGGCATGTGTTGATGCATTTGGGGCAATTCAATGCGGCTGCGGTCGATTTTGATCGGGCGATTGCGGTAGGCAATGGGCATCCGGATGCGTTTGCCGGGCGGGCGGAGATCTATCGACAGGCTGGTGAGGCTGAGGCGGCGATGGAGATGTTTGGGGAGGCTTTGAAGGCGATGCCCGATCACCTGGGCGCGTTGATCGGACGAGGGGAGGTGCTGCGAGCGTGCGATCAATTGGAGGACGCGCTTGTGGATTTTGACCGCGCACTCGTTATCGCGCCTGGCGACCCGGATTTGCTGGCCGCGCGGGGTGATATGTTGCGGCAATTGGGGCGAAGTGCCGAAGCAATACGCGATTTTACACGGGCGCTGGAGGTTTTTCCCAATCATATGTGGGCACTTATGGGGCGAGGGGTTGCACTGCGTATGGAGAATGATCCCGAGGCGTCGCTGGTCGATTTTGATCGGGCGGTGATGCTGGAGAAGGGGGATGCGTGGATTTGGGCAAATCGCGGGGAGTCCCGACGGATGCTGGGACAGTTTGAGGCAGCGGTTTCAGATTTTACGCGGGCGTTGGATATCGATCCGGAAAATGGATGGGCACGAGAACTTCGCGCAGAGACGTTTCGGCAGATGGGGCGTTTTGCCGAGGCGGTTGAAGATATGAATCGGGCACGAGCACAATGAGTGAGTCGCATCATACCGTATTTAAGCACTACGGCACAAGCATTGTTGTTGCCGATCGCACGGTTCCGTTTGAAGAGACCATTGCGCAGTTTGGGGAGGCGCTGTCCAGGAAGTGTCGGTTTCAAACGCGCGTGCGGCAGTTTTACGATACGGTGTGGATCGCCGATTGTTATACGGATTACGTTCAGTCGGCGCTATTTCGCAGATACGAAGGGCCGTTGATGGAGGGTATTGCGCTTCGCACGATGGGCAAAGGGCTTTCCAAACAGCAGGTGCTGGCCGGGGCGATGGCAGAGGCGGTCGAGCGCATTTCGTTTTTCGATGCGCTGGCGAGCGGGCGGGAGACCCCGATTTATGAGTTGACGCCGAATGTCGAACTCGTGCCGTCCAGTATGAAATTGTCGGATGTGCCGCATTTGAATGATTCGGCTAATGGGGTCTCGGCGGGCAATACCGTGCTGGAGTGCGTGTTTCACGGTTTGCTGGAGATGCACGAGCATCTGGATGTGGGGAGGCATTTTTATTGGCCCGGATTGGAACACCGGCAATTTATCGATCCGAATTTGACGGGTTTTTCCCCTCGCGTCACAGAGAAGATGCTGGCTGTGGCTGTTCCGGGGGAAAATGAGAAGGTGACGACGGTTCACGCGGTGGTGTGTCCCAAAGATTTGGGCCCTCTGGTGCGCACCTGTACGCATTTGGATGGGCGCGTGGCGTTGCAGCGGGCGTTTAATGAGACTGTTCAAAGTCACAAGACGCGGTTTGTATCTGATTTGCAGACTTTTGATGCCGAGATTGCACTGTGGGATTTGCCCAATCATTTTACGGATGATTTGATAACCGATATTCAGGTGGTTTTGAGTGGTATGAATTCTTCGGTTTATGTGCAAGATTGGACAGATCCAGAGATGCAAATTCCAGTGTTGCGACCATTTAGTTTAAAGACCGCAGAACACGAGCGAGACCACGCGATGATCGAGACGTATGTGCATCGCATTATGGTGGATTCGGGCAATTATATTGTTTGGACGTGATGGAGAATGCAATGACACCAAAAGCGATTTATCGATTCGGCGTTTTGGGTATTGCATTGACCATAGCCTGTGGCAAGCCCACCGATCCAGAATATGTGATTGAAGAATCTGTTGTGACCACGCCTGCGGGTACTGAGCATGTACAGGTTTTTGTTCCGGCCAGTACTTTTACGATGGGGGCGAGCGATGGTCCCACCAATGAGCGTCCGCCACACGAAGTGATGCTCGATGCATTTTATATCGATAAATACGAGGTGACCAACGCGCAGTATTTGGCTTATGTCGAGGCCACGGGAAGTGAACATTCGCAGTTTTTTGGGATAGAGGGCTTTGACCAGCCCGATCAGCCGGTGGTGGGGGCTTTGTGGTCTCAGGCGCGGGATTATTGCCAGTGGGCGGGTTTGCAATTGCCGAGCGAGGCGCAATGGGAATTGGCCGCTGCGGGTACGGATGGGCGCATGTTTCCCTGGGGCAATGAGCCTGCGAGTGAATCGCTGTGCAATTTCAATTCTGTTTTGGGTCCCATGCCTGTGGGTAGCTATCCCGATGGTGTAAGTCCTTATGGCGCGATGGATATGGCGGGCAATGTGTGGGAGTGGACGCTGGACGAATACCAGCATACGTATTACGCAAATAGCCCCAGGCACAATCCGGTTAATTTAGAAAATTCAGGTATGGAAGATGGGCCAGATCGCACGCTTCGCGGTGGGGGCTGGCTTTCGACGCAAAACGATATCCGCGTGTTTGTGCGGAGTTCGGTTTTGATTATGGAAGATCGGGCTGCGGCGCGCGAAGATTTTGATATCCAGATATTTGCCTACATCGGGTTTCGGTGTGCGAGGAAAGAGCCTTAAGCGCGACACTGCTATTGTCATCACATTGGTGGCCGTTGCTCTTGGGAGGGTGACGGTTTACATTTTTCTTGGCGTGTTATGCGGATTAGGATATTTCACATCTTGTATCTTGCTTTTTATCGGTGTTTATCAGTGTTCATCTGTGGTTGCTTTTTATGGGTGATGCTAATGTTCGCGTCGTGCAGCCAGGAGCGCGAGGTGCCCAATTTGGTGCGCGCTTCTGAGCCGGGGTTTACGGGGTTGGAACGGTGCGCGATCTGTCATACCGATAAGTATGCCGAGTGGCGGCAGAGTTTGCACAGTGTCGCTATGACTGTGCCGAGTGATTCGACGATTGTGGGCGATTTTGACAATGTATCCCATGTGTATGGCGGTGTGCGTTCGCGCATGTTTCGCAGGGGCGATGCATATTATATGCAGACTGAGGATGAAGATGGTCGGGTGGGGACTTATAACGTGGATTACGCGATTGGCATGCGGCAGCATCAGGCTTATTTGACGGCTTTTCCCAATGGGCGGTGGCAGGTGTTGCCCCTGTATCACGATGGCGCGACAAATGATTGGGTCGATGCTCAAGAAGGGGGCGTGGTGGCACAGTCGCGGCCTCTGGCGAGAGAAGATTATTATTATTGGACGAATGCGGGACGCACGTGGAATTTTCACTGTTTTGATTGCCACGCCAGCCGGGTGCAAAAGCATTACGATGTGCCTACTCAGACTTATCGCACGACTGTGGGCAGTCTGAGTATTGATTGCGAGGCGTGCCACGGTCCGTCGGGCAAACACGATGAGACGCGCGGACAGGCCGATGCCCCGCTGCATTTGCTGTTGTTGCGATCGCTGGATAAGGAACGGTCTGTTGAGGTGTGTGCGCAGTGTCACGCCGCCAAGGAAATTGTGGCGACCGGGTATTTGCCGGGTGAGAATTTTTACGATTATTATTCTCTTGTGCTGCCAGATGACGAGGCGATTTTTTATCCCGATGGGCAGCCCCGGGTTTATTTGTATCCCGCGGCATTGCATTTGATGAGTGCGTGTTATATTCAGGGTGAACTGACGTGTACGACATGCCACGACGCGCACGGAACAGCGCGCGATGTCGATCTGGTGGCGAATCGAAATGGCGTGGGACTGTGCGAAACGTGTCATGGTGATGTCGCAGCCGATCCGGTCGCGCATGGGCATCACCGCGCGGGCAGTGTGGGCAACCAATGCGTGCAATGTCATATGCCGTATCACTATGTGACGGGAGAAAATTTGACGGATCACCGCATTGCATCCCCTGCGCCGGAAAATACGGTGGTCAATGGCGTGCCCAATGCGTGCAATCAGTGTCACGACGATAAGTCCCCGCAATGGGCTTCGGCGTGGGCAAAACAGTGGTATGGCGATTATCAGGATGATATTGTTGCGCGTACAACGGCGATTGTCAATGGGCAAAGGGGCGGGGGTGTGGCGCCTTTGATGAAATTGGTAAACGACGGGCGTAAGAGTGCGGTGTGGCGCGCGACGGCTGCGTCTTTGCTGGGTGGGTTGGGGGATGCGCGTGTGGTGCCAAGACTCGTTGAGGCGATGGATGATTCGCATGCGATGGTGCGAATGAAAGCCGCGGTTTCGCTGGGGCGTTTGGGCGATGTGCGCGGTTTGCCCGCGCTTTTGGATGCGTTGGCCGATTCGGCGCGTATTGTGCGGGTGCAGGCGCCGTTCGCGCTGATGGATCTTGGCTATTTGCCAGATGGTTCTGCTGTGGGCGATGCGTTTCGCAGGGCACTTGAGGAGCATCGCGATGTGGTGTATGGCGTGCAGGGCGACGATCCGGGCTTTCACGAGAGTTTGGGGCAGGTCTATGAAGCGCAGGGGCGTTTTGAAGATGCGAGGCGGGAATTTGAGATTGTTGCAAAGTTAGACCCCCGGCATCCGGAGACCGCGGCAGATCTGGCGCGATTGGCGGGAAAACAGAAGCGTTTTGAGGAGATGAGGGGGTCGCTGAAGGGGAAGGGCGATTTGATTTCTCGATTGCGCGCAGGTGCATTGCTGTTGCACCATGGGCGCTATGTAGATGCTGTAGTTGCTTTTGATGATGTGCGCGAGGGGTCGTCCGTTTTGCATACTGCAATGGGGGATGCGCGGTGGGGTCGTGGGGATCGCGCAGGTGCTATCGAAGCCTATGGCCGCGCGCTTGCCGTTGCGCCGGGATATGTGCCGGCGATTCGGCAACTCGCGTTGTTGGCGTTTTCGGCTGGCGATGGCGAGGTGCGCGATGATTATGAATTCGATGAGATGCCGATAGGCGATTGGGTGGAAAAGGGGACGACACACGCGCTGTCGGGCGATTGGGCATTGGCACGCGCGGCTTATGGCAGGGCGTTGGAAATGGAGGATGCGGGTGCGGGATTATTTGGATTGGGCAGGCAGGCGCGAGAAGCGGGGATTGCAAAATCGGATTCGGCTTTTGACGCCGGGCACCGCGTTTATGTGCAGGGTGCGCTGGCAGATGCGTTGCCTCATTTTGAGGTTGCGGTGAAATACCATGCCAACCGCGCTGATGTGCATGCAATGCAGGGGCTTATTCGCGCTGATTTGGGCGATTTGGAGAACGCGGAATCCCACCTGCTCGATGCGCTGATTGTCGATCCTTTTTACGTGCCTGCGCTTACTGTGCTGGGTACGGTTTTACAGGAGCGCGGCGATATAGAAGGTGCGCTGTCCGTGTATCGACAAGCGTGGGTGCTGGATCCAGAGGCGCAGGGATTGGAGTTGTTTATGGGGCAGGCTTATGCGATAAACGGGCAGAGAGACAGTGCGGTTGCGGTTTTGCGGCGCGTGATTGCGCGAGAGCCGGGCAATGTGCAGGTGCGCGATTTGTTGCGAGAATTGGAAGGGCGTGAATTGTGAAGCGCTGGATGAAAATTGTCGGTGTTGGCGCGCTGGCGTTGGGTTGCGTCTTTGGTGTGTTTTATATGTTGCAGCCGGAAGAGGCGGTTCGGTTTGTTTCACATCCGGTTTTTTTGTGGCGCATCCAGAGTGACCAGTCGTGCGAGGGTTGCCATCGGAATATCGATCCGGGCATGGACAAACAGTGGCGGGAGAGTGCCCATTTTCAAGCCAATGTGGGATGTGCGGATTGTCATGGGGAGAATCACGAGACGGTTTTTGCTGTTCGGGGACAGGTGTCGGCGGGTATGTGTGGCAAATGCCATGCAAAAGAGGTTGAGGCTTTTGCGGGGAGTGGGCATGCCGATGCGGAATTGGCCGCGTTGTCGGATGCGCGTTTTTTGGCGCAGTCGCGCGCGATGCAAGAAGAGGGATGTATGGGGTGTCACAGCATTGGCGCCCGGTTTGCCGATGGCAGTGTGGGGGGGTGCAACACCTGTCATCCGAGTCATGAATTTAGTGCGGCGCTTGCGCGAGAGCCAGAGGCATGTGCCGTTTGTCACGGTGGTCCGGACCATCCCGTGATGGAGGCGTATAAGACGAGTGTTCACGGTGTTTTGTATTATAATGATAGAGATGCCGATAAGTCGCCGAGTTGCGTGACGTGCCATATGCCCAACGGCGATCACGGGCATGTGGCGAATATCGGGTTGGGTGCGGTGTTTACGGGCGCGGTGCTGGAGGAGGATTTTTTGCCACATCTGGCGATGAAGCGTTTGACAAAAGAGGAATTTGAAGCGAATCGGAATGCGATGCTTCAGGTGTGTGCGCCCTGCCATTCCAATCGGTTTTCCCGAGAGAGCCTCGAGCGCGCGGATGCGATTAAGCGCGAGGCAGATGCGCTGGTTGCGGAGTCTTATGCGTTGATTAAGGCACTGTACGATGAAAAAGCGCTGGATCCCATGCCCGAGGACCGCCCGGCCAATCCGGTGGTTGGACACGCTTTTGAGCTTGGCGGACAGCAGATGTACGAAAATACATCGGAGATTGAGCAGGCGTTTTTCAGGTTGTTCAAGTTTTATCACGCGACCACGTTTAAGGCGGCGTATCACCATTCGCCAGATTATACGCACTGGGAGGGTATTGTGAGGATGAAGATGGAGATGGATAAAATTCGCACGGAAGCAAGGCGATTGCGGTTAGAGAAAAATGTAAGTGTTCGCTAACCGCTAAAAAAAATGATTGCATAGCGCATAGTTTTTTTTTACATTAAATCGAATTTTTTGAAACATTTTTGAAACATATTTTTAATCTGTTATGTCTCGATGGCTATTTTTGTGCTATATGTTTCAGATGTGATAACAAATAAAAGGAGGTGGTGTATAGCGTATAGATTTGTTTTGCGTTGCATAGTAAAGTTGTTAACTCGTTCATTTTTCGCAGTTTGCGAAAGGAGGTAGTACTTTGAGATGGTTTAAGGTTCTGAGTTTTGTCGTTGCTGGTGTTCTGGCTTCGGCAAGCATGTCATCGGCTCAGGTTGCCGGTAAGTGGGGTTTGGGCGGTTTTGTCAGCTATACAAATCCCCTGTTCACCTTTGGTGAAAGGTTTGGCAGCGGTGTGGATAAATGGGGGCTTACTGCCAGTCGTGTGAGTAGCTCTCGCCTGACCGTTGAAGCCGAGTTTCACCACACGCAGATGGATGGTGGCGCTCTGGAAACCGGTGAGTTTACCTGGTCTCCCAAGGCTTTGACAGCCAAACAATATAGCAGCAAAGATATCAACCCGAATAGTGTGCACACGAATCGCTTCAATAGTGTGTTGTTGTCCGGGTTGTGGTTTTTTAATGCGGACCGTTCAATGGATGAGGGGAGTTTTTCGCCTTATATCGTTGCGGGTGGCGGTGTGTACGACCACAAGACCGTAGCAGAAAATATCGTTTGGCCCGGTCAGAGTCCGACCGATGCCAGCGGTGTAGATGCGACGAATGTGGATGCCCAGGGCGATATTTTGCCCCAGGTGGTGATGGACCGCCAGGAAGATACGCGCACGGCCGTGACCGCGGTGTTGGGGTTGGGGCTGGAAGCGCATGTGACGCAGACGATCGCGCTGGATGTGCGTGCGCGGTATCATTTTATTCTCGGCGAACTCCGCCCTCGAGATGCGTGGGGCCTGGATAAGGCATTTCCACTTCAGATGTTTGATCTGAGTGCCGGGTTCAAGTTTTATTTTTGGGACTAAAGGAGGTAAAAATTGATGCAAAAGATACTTTCAATAGTTGTGCTGTCCCTGCTTGTTAGCGCGGGTGTTTCATACGCCGCGACAACGGGAAAAGTGCAGGGTACAGTGCGCGACGCGCAGACGGGTGAAGTATTGCCGGGTGCCAATGTGGTGATTGAAGGCACACAGCGCGGTGCGGTTACCGATCCCGATGGGTTTTTTGTCATTTTGCTCGTCGATCCCGGCACATATGCGATGACGGCCTCGTTAGTGGGTTATGATGCACAGCGTCAGACCGACATCAGGGTTCAAACTGACTTGACGACGACCGTTGATTTCCAGATTCGAGAGGCAGCTCTGGAATTGGGCGAAATCACGGTGATTGCAGAGCGTCCGCCCGTTGAGCCAGATAAGACGACGAGTAAGTACATCATGAGTGCCGAGGATCTGGAAGCCGTGCCTATCGTGCGCGATATGGGTCAGTTCATCGAGCTTCAGGCTGGCGTTTCAATCGATGCCGAAGGCGATAATATTATGATCCGCGGCGGTGACCAGGACCATGTGGCATATATCGTGGATGGCGTTCGCATTTCAACGACCGACCACCGGGGTTCTCGCACGGGTATTGGGCGCGCCCTGAATAAGAGTGCGGTTCAGGAACTCCAGGTGATTACGGGTGGTTACAACGCCGAGTATGGCAATGCCCAGGGTGGTGTGGTTTCGATGGTGACGCGCGACGGCGGTTCGTCATACAGCGGTATGCTGGACTATCGATTCACACCTGCCGGACAGAAGCACTGGGGTGCAAATGTGTACGATTCGCCCATGCATCGCGGCAGCAACAGGTGGGATAATGCCGACTGGGTTGCGGAGCAGGTCGAGATTCCCGCTGACCTGGATGGCGATGGTTCCAATGACATCGTGCAGGCGCACAAGCGTCTGGACTACACGGGCAAAATGGGACATCGCATCGATGCCAATATCGCGGGTCCTCTGAGTCAGGACATGACGTTTTTTGCCAGCACGGTCTGGCGCAAAGAGCCAAGGGCATTGTTGAATGCCGATTTGACGACGCCCCCGAATACGCGCAATACGGCGAAGCTGACGTTTTCCGCGTCTCCCAGC
This sequence comes from Candidatus Latescibacterota bacterium, assembly GCA_022821275.1. Classification (GTDB taxonomy): domain Bacteria; phylum Latescibacterota; class UBA2968; order UBA2968; family UBA2968; genus VXRD01. The sequence goes on from JAJEDY010000066.1 coordinate 53,905, forward strand.
TTGAAGTTGCGATTAGGGGGGATTTACAATAGCAATGAAGGAACCTTTGGCGGTCCGAGCGAAGGTGGCAGGTTGGATTTGCGCAACAGCGGTAAAAATATCTTTTTACACGTCGTAAATCCAACGGGTAAACTCATTGACACAGATGCGTTGTTTTACGGTGCTGTGACGCATTCTCTGTCTCCCAAGACCTTTTACGAAGTGAATCTGGGCTATTCGACTACGACGCGCGACACCACGGGTTTTCATCGCCACTTTGTCGTAGATGACAAACTGACGTCTTCCAGCGTGAAGGATGCGGCAGGGCACTACACGATTTACCGCGAAACGCACAACTGGAGCATGTGGAATTACAAGCGGGTGAGTTTTAAGGCAGATATTTCCAGCCAGGTGAACAAGCAGAACTTTGTGAAAGCTGGCGTGGAAATAATTCGCTACAACAACTGGTATCAGCAGCGGTGGTCAAATGGTCCCACGCACCGTCGTCTGCGCTGGTTCTCCCAGAACTTTACAGATACAGCATTCTGGCCCAGTGGAGAAAATGTGGGCCTCAACCCTCTTGACTTTGGCGTTTATATTCAGGACAAGATCGAGTTTGAGGGAATGATCGTGAATGCGGGCATGAGGGGCGAGGTTTTCTTCCCGAACACCTATATCAAAGACACCGATGCATGGTACGGTGCCAAGGCTCCCTGGAATGGCATGACGCGTTCCGCCTATATTCCCACGACCAAGGGTCCCACGATCAAAGCATTCCAGCCCCGCGTTGGCGTGTCGCACCCGATTACTGAAAAGAGCCTCGTGCGCTTTTTCTACGGTCGGTTTGTGCAGCGCCCGCAATTCCACGAAATGTTCCAGAACGAGTTCACGTCCAATGAGGCCGTGGATAGGGATCTGAATGGCAATGGTGCGATTGATCCCGGCGAACAGTTCAACGAGTTCAATGACTCGGGTTCAGCACACGGAACTCCGTATTTGCCGCCCGAAGAAACCACTTCTTTTGAGGTGGGCTTAGACTGGAACTTTGTGGGTGATTACGTGCTCGGTCTGACGACTTATTACAAAGCGTCGGGCAATGAGATCAGAGGTGCCTCACAGCAGTGGATCGATCCAGGGGGCCATCAGTATGTGACGGGTGTTCAAGGCCATGGACCGGGTAACTGGCGCGATGTTCGCGGTTTCGAGATCAATTTGCGCAAGAAATTCTCGAATATGTTCTCGTTCAATGTTGGCTACAACCTGCAGTGGGCAGACGGAGGCCGCAATAGCGCGCACCGCCGCGATGTATGGCCAGACTCTCAGTTCGTAGCCAGTGGGTACTACTGGAACTCCTGGGATGTCGATCCCACAACGGGTGCAGAAATTCCCGTGTCATTGCAGGAAAAAGCCCGTCGCGAAGGGTTACCCGATGATCACTACATCGTTCAGTATGGAAGGCAAGCGAATATTTATTTGCGGAGTCAACATACCAGAATCGTGAATTTCACCGGCACCGGTGGTGCGTGGTCGTGGATCCCCTGGTATTCCCACTATTCGTCAGAGGGCGCGCAGTTTATCGCCGATGAAGCCCGCACGAGCCTGGGCCATTACGACGATGGAGATAGAGAATACTGGGAACGCGCTGGCAACCATCCCGGCAATCCGGGAAGTGGCGAAGGCACGCTGGCAGTGGCACACAATCAGGAATCTGGCGAGCGCGCTCCGCTAACAGCTGACCGCCGCAGTTTTGGTTCGATTACGTTCTTGTTTGCCACGCCATCGAACTACGGTCCTTTTGGTGGCAAAGCCTTAGGCAATATTCGCTCTAATCTGGTGTATTATCTTTACGCGGGTAACAGGTTCACGTATAGCACGAGTGGTATTCAGGGATTCCGACAGGGTCCCCTCCATACGCGTGCGGACTTCAATGCCGAGAAGGTGTTTGGCAATATGTCGGGCGTGAACATAACCGTGGCTGTGGAGATCTACAATTTGTTCAACCAGAAGGACTGGCGTCAGAATAGCATTGGTGGGGTCCCCGAAGATTGGGATTCCGATCGCTATCAGAAGTATGGAATCATGGGCTTAGAGCCTACCAATGTCGATATTGTTGCGCTGGGTCTGAGCGCACCAGAAATCAACGATATCGGTAACTATTGGGATTCTCCACGCGAGATGCAATTCAGCTTGCGCATTAAGTGGTAGATCGCGGAAGGGCGCGGTTTTTCGCGCCCTTCTAAAAAAACTGGGAACTTTTAATCCCAACGATTGGTTTATATTGTACTACAAAACTGAGAATGTGGTGTGCAGGGGCGCCTGAACACCGCTGGCTTCACGCAGAAAGGAGGGATGGCGGACATTTTCGCTTGAAGTCGCCGGGGAAACGCAGTAGATCGCAAGTAGTAAAGATGTCATCAATCACTCCATAGAGGAGCAGTATCCATGTCCAAAAAGCTCTGGTTTTACGCTTCCGGATTTTTCGCCGGAGTTGGCATGTGCCTGGCGGGTCTGGTCACACAGGCTCAGGCTCAATGGCCCGGCAATGCCAGAATCTCGATGTCCCGGGGTCAGATCGGTCACACGCTCCACAATCCGGGCATGACGGGAAAAAAAGACAACGAGACAAAGCTGGCACAGTCTTCGTTTTCGTATCCTCAGGGCCGCAATATCAAGGTGTATTCAGGCGGTTCTGAGCGC
>JAJEDY010000080.1 GCA_022821275.1 Candidatus Latescibacterota bacterium
GATGTTACGCACAGGCACAATATAATGCATAATGCGCCTGTCATTCTGAGCCGTAACGCAGTGGAGGCGAAGAATCTCCTACCAATACAGGTGGAAAAGATGCTTCGGCTCCGTTTCACTCCGCTCAGCATGACAAAAACACCTGACCTGCGTAACGTCAGAGGGTAAGTATCTATAGCGGGATGCAGATGGAGACCTGTCCCAGCCTGCCTGTTGACTGGTCATGACAAATAGGCTATTTTTACACTTGAAGAAAAAAAATTGGCCTAAAGGGGTACGCCAAATCTGGAGGACAAAATGGATAAACTGAACGTTTTTGGTATAATAAGCATATGAGAATTATTTCACGCAGGGCTTTGAGAGAATTTTGGGGAACGCATGCAGATTCCGAACAGCCGCTTAAAGCCTGGTATGCCAATGTGAAACGGGCCGATTGGAAAACGCCATCCGATGTAAAAGCCACATATCGAAATGCCAGTTTTGTCGAAAACAATCGGGTGATATTCAACATCAAGGGTAATGCCTACCGGTTGGTCGCGGCAATTGATTATCAATACGGTATCGTTTATATTCGATTTGTTGGTACACACCAGATATATAATAAAATCAACGCCGCGACGATTTGAGGTGATAACTATGGATATTAAACCCATCAAAACCGAGTCAGACCATGAAGCCGCTTTGAGAGAGATCGAACGGCTTTGGGGAGCGACTTATGGTTCGCCAGAAGGTGATAAACTCGATGTTTTGGTCACGCTCGTTGAAGTTTATGAACAGAAGCACTACCCCATCCCGCCACCGGATCCAATTGAGGCAATCCTTCACCACATGGAGAGTCAAGGTTTATCTCATCGTGACCTTGAACCCTATCTGGGTTCAGGCACCAGTGTGTCGGAGGTTTTGAATCGAAAATGCTCACTGTCACTGAACATGATTCGCAAGTTGCATAAGGGTCTTGGAATTTCGGCGGATATTTTGATTCAGCCTTATGAGTTACAAGCCGCTTGATGTTCAGTTTTACGCAAACATCATGAATGAGAAAGGGTCACGGTAATTTAAACCGTGACCCTTTTTTGATTTTTACTATGGCCCGGTGCCTGTACGTCTATCCATCATTCCCTGCTTTGGCGGAATCCACCGCTGCAGGTGCGGGGGCTATAGCTGAAGAATCCACCACAGCGGGCGCGGGTTCTGGGGGTTTTTCGCCCCAGAATGTCGCATCGGTGCTGACCTGATAGACAATGCTTCGATCCGTCAGATACACCTCTGGACCATCTCCAATCCGCACGTAATTGCGCGCCCAATCAGTACTCGATCTGCCGAATACCGCGTGCGCGAGCAACTCATCTTTCGCATTATAGATTTTGACATGTGTTCCCGTCTCGTCATCTACGGCATACTTAGACCAATTGTCAGCCTTGTCTGTCATCGCAGTCTCGCGACTTACCTTCAACACCTGCTCAAATAGTGCCGTGATCCGATGGTCTCGAACTTTCAGGGTATCGTGTCCCACAATCGTCCACTCAATATCCTTCTTTTGCAGCGTCAGGCTATCGCCCTGTGCCACCATTTCAACCCTGTAAACATCATCGGTATTCTCGGGAAAGACCTGGCCTGTAGGGGTCGTATATCCGCTTTCTCGCACCTGCAAAAGTGCGTAAAGCCCCAGCAGCACCGCAATCCCGACGAGAAGCCATTTTAGATTACTCATAGAGTGCCTCCAATCGCTTTGCACGCGCCACCACAAGCCGCCACTGCACCAGACCTAAAACAATGACCAGCAGCACGGGCAGCACAATATTGAGGGTTTTCACCGTGGTTCGGGTCGTATCCTCCACTGTTTGCAACGGTCGCGTTGTAATTTCACGCGACCTCAAACCCACGAGGTCGCGGTCGCCAATGAGCACATCTACTGTATTCATCACAAAAATCCCATTGGACGGCACCTGTCCTCCCCCGTTGTCGAGCAAAAAATCGGAGGACGACACCAGCACCAATTGGCTCATCACATTTTCCAGACTGTCTGAAGTGGCCGTTGCATAAACCCCCACCACCTTGCCCGGTTCATTGAACGATTGAAATGCCTGGTTTTGAATGGGGTTGAGATTGATAAACCCGGCCGCTGCACCCGAATGGTCTGATGTAACCAGCAAAGGCTTCACAAGGCGCGTCGAATCAGCCGTATCGTAAACAATCTCACTGGAGAACAGCATCTGAACTTGCTCTAAGCCACTGACTATTTCGTGATCGGGAAAAGATTGCAACACGGGAAAAAATGGATACTCTACCGCAGAGTTAAAGCGCAAAAAACCGCGCTGCTGCGACACCGTAACCGTGCCACAAATCCGATCCATCACCAGATTGTCAGCCAGACTCACACCAAAGGATTCGAGCACCTCGAAGATATTGGACTGAATGGGCGTCCCTCGCTGTGCTTGAAGATCACCATTGATCTTGCTTTGCGCCAAAAACAGATTGCCTCCCGCGTTGATATAGTTCTTGAGCGCGCCGAGAGCATCTTCAGACAGAGAATCGACAACCCCATTGACGAGCAACATCTCGATATCGTCGGGCACGCCGGCACCCAAAAAGACCGAACGCACATCGTAGGCTTCCCGAAGCCGCGCACTCACCCGTTCCATTGCCGGTGCCGAAGCCCCGGTATTTGCCACGCCAACCACCGAGCGGTTATCGTCAACCATTTTTTTAATTCGCGTTGTAATCTCGTATTCCAGCCCCGTGGTCGTTTGAATAACCGGCAATACCTCTCGCTTATCGCCGTAGAGCAGCACCATGCCCATATAAATGCGCTTCACCTCAAACTTGTCGTTTTCGAGTACCTGCAATTGTACGGGCTGAATACCCGATTTTTGTGCGTCAAGTGCCAGTTTTTCATCGTCATCGGGCCTGTAAAACTCAAACCGAAAATTGCCATCAGAATACGCGGCATATTCTTCCAGAATATCCTGTAAATACCGCTGCGTATTGCCGTATTGCCCGGGCAAATTTTCAGAAAAATAGACTTTGGCAGTCAAAAAATCGTCGATCTTCTCGAGTATCACCTTGCTCGATGGCGACAGTGAATAAATCTGATTCTCCGTCAGGTCCAGCCGAAAGAAAAAATTGCGGGAAACCAGATTGCCGAGTGCCACGAGCGCGATAGCAACCACAATAAAAATTACAAAGCTCTTTTGGGAATCAATCACAGGCATGACTACCTCCACTTCCGCATGTCAATAACGCGCACTGTAAGCACCAAAAACAACCAGATCAGCGAGCCGAAATACACCAGATTGCGCGAATCTACAACCCCGCGCGACATATTGGACAAATGGTAATCGACCGCCATAAACTGAATGGGGCCAGCAAGGGCTGCAGGCACAAAAATCAGTAATTTATCCAGCAGATAAAATCCCAACACAAATACCGCCGCGAGAATAAATGCCACGACCTGATTATCCGTCAAACTGCTCGTGAATGTGCCGATAGCTGCGTAAAACGCACCTACCAGAGCCAGTCCCAAATACCCACAGATTACGCCGCCGTAGTCGATATTTGTACCAACGGCCAAAAGCGAGAAAAAATGTATCAGCGTAAATCCCAGCCCGGCCAACACCAGGGTAAATGCCGACAAGTACTTCCCAATTACAAGTTCAAAATTTTTAATCGGGAGTGTCGCCATCAACTCATTTGTGCCCGCGCTTTTCTCGCGCGCGAGCACCCCCATTGTGACCGCGGGCACAAAAATTAGATAAATCATTGGCGTAATATTAAATAGTGCCCGCATATCGGACTGACCGAAAAGGAAGAACGTGTTGCTAAAGAAATAGCCGTTAAACAGGGCAAAAAATACCAAAAAAATATACGCCATGGGACTCTTGAAATACGCGCCGACTTCTTTGCGATAAATTGCCATCACATTATTCATCGCGCCCTCCTTCCCCGGTCAATCCGCGGAACACATCTTCGAGATGAACCTGATTTTGCGTCATCTCCAAAATGGCCCAGCCACTGTTTTTGGCATAATCAAAAATCGCCTCGCGGGGATCCTCCTCGCGGGCGTATTCTATCGACAAAACACTGCGTCCATTTACCGCCTCTATATTTGCAACTTCGATTTCATCAACGCTGTTGGTCAGCGCGGCGAGGCTCTCTTCATTGGCGTATTTTACATCGAGCGTCAGTTGCGTGCGCCCCATAAATCCCGCCATCAACTCTTGACTTGTCCCATTGGCCACAATTTCGCCGTGATCGATAATTACAATGCGATCCACAGTGGCTTCAATCTCTTGCAAAATATGGCTGGATATAATCACCATCTTCTGCTGGCCCAATTCTCGAATCAGATTCCGAATCTCCACAATCTGGTTGGGATCCAGCCCGGAAACCGGCTCATCGAAAATCAAAACCTTGGGGTCATGCAAAATCGCAGCAGACAGCCCAACGCGCTGTTTATAACCCTTTGAACACGCAGAGATGGGCAAATGAATCACATCGCGTAAACCACACTGTCCGACCACGCGATCCAGAGCCGTTTTGAACTCGCCTGCGTCCAGGCCGCGAATTTGAGACGTGAATTCGAGGTAGTCATACACCCTCATTTCCCCGTATAGTGGATTCATCTCGGGCAAATAGCCAATTTGCTCGCGAATATCCAGCGAATGATCCTGAATATTCAGGTCGTCTATAAATACATTGCCAGCACTTGGTGCTAAAAAGCCCGTCATTATTTTCAATGTCGTGGATTTACCCGCACCATTTGCACCTAAGAACCCGACGATTTCCCCGTCGTCAATCTCAAAATCAATGCCCTTAAGTGCATGAATGTCGCCGTAGTACTTCTCCAAATTCTCAACTCGAATCATTCTGAGATTTACCTCCTGTGAGTTAAGCGATGCTCTGTGCACAGTGGTTATCGGCTCAATATTGCCAACAGCACAGATTTGGCTCGTGACGAAAACTGTCCATACCCTGAAGAGTAAATGGGGAAGGACGACTAATTTTTTGAGACCGAAAATTTAAACAAGTTTATCAAAAAAAATCAAGGAAAAACGATCACGGATGACGCGGATGGCGCGAATGGACACGGATGAAAGGCAAAATACAAAAGGATCAGGTATATAAAAAGGGCGTGCCCACAGGCCCGCCCCCATCATATCTGCGTTCATCTGCGTCCATCTGCGGATCGCCTCACACTTCTTCAATCCCATAAATCCGTCCCAAATTCCCCCCGAAGATCAACGCTTCCGCCTCATCGCCCAATTCCAACCTCTGAATTGCCCGCTTAACCTGGATCGGACGATATTCTGGCAAATTGGATCCAAAAACTATCCGTTCGGGTCCCAATTCTTCAACGGCCTGTTTGACCTCATTCGGCACGGTTTCTTCGGGATTAATAGCCCACAACTTGTGAAATCGCAGAATCGTTGTGCCCAGATACACATCGGGGCATTCTCGACACACTTCAAGCGCTATGTCAAATCCATCGGGAAAGCCCATATGGTCCATAATAATGGGCACGCCGGGCACTTGTCGCGCCACATTGCCAATGCGCTCGGCACTGCAGTTGTCTCGCCCGGAATGAATCGATACCACAATCCCCAGGTCGCGCGCCGTCTCGACAAACGGAATGACCATGGGATCATCTACATTGTATTTGTGAATAGCACCCATTAGTTTCACGCCTTGAGCGCCGCGATCGACATACGCCTTCAGTGCAGAAATCCCCTCCTCGCCCCAATGTGGATCTACGAGCGGACAGGGCAAGAGCTGGGGGTGTCTCGCTGTCTTGTCGAGCAACCCATCATTATCCGGAAGGGGTTTGGTCTGTGGCATGACCACTGCCATTTCAAACCCCGCTTCGGCTTCACATTCCAGCAAAGCGTCAACCGTTATCTGTTGCCCGTACCAATCATCTGTCAAATACGCTTCAAAATCTGCGGTAATCATCATGCCCTCCTTGAACGAATCAGCGAATCAGCGAATCAGCGAATCTACGAATCTACGAATCGAAGCTCGTAGTGATTTTGGGTGGTAGGACGGGATTCGTCTATTCGTCTATTCGTCTAACCGAATATCCACGGGTGTCATCTCCAAAACCTGTTGTGGCTGCCCCACTGTGCGCGCAAGGCGAAAAACGGGTTGTAACTCTGTGGCGAGCCTCGCCAGCGCATCGCCATTGCTCAGCGTGCGGATCAGGCCTTTTTCCATCACCTGTTCTATCAGTGTCTTTTCTTTGGGAAATACCACGAGGTTGAGCGATGCATCAGCTTCCAATTCCAATGCCTCCCGAATCAGACGCATCGCGGTCTTCATGCCGCCCAATTCATCGACCAGGCCATGCGATTGGGCATCCTCCCCAGTCCAGATTCGTCCCTTTGCCACAGCGTGAACATCGGCCTGCGACATATTGCGCCCTTCGCCCACCTTTGCCGTAAAATCTTCGTAAATGCGATCTAACCACGTCTGAAATCTCGCCCATTGCTCGGGCGTAAATTCTGCACCCGTGCCCCATATCAGCGCGTTTTCTCCAACTTGCGCCGTATCCCATGTCATCCCCAGGCGTTCCCAAAATTCAGTTGTTATAAATTTGCCTGCCAACACCCCAATGGATCCCGTAATGCTGCCGGGTTGCGCCACAATTTTATCGGCATTCATCGCCACAAAATATCCCCCGGATCCGGCCACATTACCCATCGATACAACCACGGGTTTGTCCGCCTTCCTGGCTTTGGCAACTTCGCGCCAGATCGCATCTGAAGCTACGTAAGACCCACCCGGAGAGTCTATTCGAAACAAAATTGCACGTACTTCTTTATCCTTTACAGCATCGCGAAAAGCACTGGTCAGTGTACTCGCACCCATTGTCCCTGACGCAGAGAGGGGATCGTAGTCGCTCTTGCCGCGATGCACGGGTCCCACGCCGTAGATCAACGCCACCTTTGTCCCTTCACTATATGGCTTTTCATCAATGCGCTTGAGATAATTCTTTATATCCAGCCATTTGGCATCATTACCGTGTTCACCTTTTACCAGATCGCGCACCTCATCCCAATACGCCAGACTATCTACCAGGCCTTCGGCATGGGCAGACAAAGCCAAAAATGGCCCGCGATTGATGAGATCGCGCACGGCTTCGGGCGTTGTGCCCCGCGCCTGAGAAATACCCTGAACCATCTGATTGACCATCGACTTCAAAAGCACCTCACTCGCCTCGCGGTGCGCGTCTGTAAATTTAGTCTCGGTAAATAGATTCATCGCATTTTTATACTCATAGCGATGATCCATCTGCACGCCAATCCCAAGCGAATCCAGTGTCCCTTTGACAAAGGGATGCTCCATCGCCAGCCCGATCAAGCCTATATCGCCCGAGGGTTGGAGGTAGATGCGCTCAAATGCCGTCGCCAGATAATATCCGACATTGCCCGCTCCAAATTCACCAAATGTCTCGGCAAAAATCGCGGTGGGTTTCCCACTTTTTCCAAATACCAGAACCGCGTCTCTTATTTCTTGTGCCTGTGCAAATCCCATCGGTGCAGCACCTCCCCGAGCCAGTAATCCCACAACGCGGTCATCCGAAGCCGCCGCGTCTAAAGCACCTACGACATCGCGCAGCGAGCGCACCTCATCTGTAATTAATTTTGCAAACGGGTCTTCGGGCACATACTCCACAACCCCCTGTTCCAGATTGATCTCCAAAATCACCTGATCGGGCACGGGATCTTCGCCGGAGAACAATGCAACCGACAAGATGATCAGGATGACCAACCCAACCGTAATCCCACCAATCCACGCCAAAATTCGACCTATTCTCCTGCGCATAAAACCCTCCAGATAACCGGATTAAAATGATTTGCTGATAAAGAGACGCACAAATGTCTCACTGAGTTTCGACAAGTTAGTGATTCGAGACTGACCATACAAGAAAAAAGGATCAGGATGATCAGAGCCTGCACTGGAGCGGTTCTATCCAGTGATGTAAGGATGAACAGGATACCCTACAAAAGAACACCCCAGCATCATTGTGCCGGGGCATAACTCTTTGCAGCTCGATTGTCGCGGTCAAATGCACCAGGTGGTTATTCCGCTTCCAGAACTTCCGGATCCAGTTGATACCAGAATACCTCGCCGGATTCAACGAGACCCTGTATCCGGTCATCTCGGCGCAGGCCAACAACAGCGGAATATGCGTGTTTACCGGTAAACCTGGTCAGGAATCCAGCATTTCGGAGGGCGCGACTGGTGTCCCGTCCATTGGCAGTAAAAGAGATTTCCACGGCAATGTAGCAGGGATTACCGTCCTGGTCAGTAGCCTCTATAATCAGATCGGCGCGCCGGAAGCTTCTCAACTCGTTTGTTGGAATGCCCGACGTGTCGGCATCGTCAATCAGTCCCCACAGATCAAACGCGGTGAGGTCTTTGACCCACCGAAAGCCCATCTCATTAGCTATGAAAGGCGTCTCCCGAAGCGCCGCACTCCATGCGTGGGCACCTTTGAGTATGCCAACATCATCCTGGATAGACGCCACTCTATTTTCGAGCGCGTCAAAGCGTCGGTTCGTAGCTTCGACGAACCTGTTCATCTCTGCGACAAAGCTGTTCATTTCTGCGACAAACTGAGTGAACTTTTCGGGCAGTTCAATCAGTTCCCGCGTCAGCAGTCGGGCTCGTAGGGCATCCATCCACTCGGGACGGTCGTCCAGGATGCGAATGAGGTCTTCTATTGTATGAATCGTAGTGGTCACAGGTTTTCCTCAATGGCTGTTTTATTCATCGTCCAACCAGCAGGACAGGTAAATAACTTTCCTGAACCAAATCAATATACGGAAATTGAGTACCTGGGGCAATATAGCGTCTGTAAATTTTTTCCGATCAAGCAGTTGCTCCGCGCGGCGATCCAGGTGTCCAATCTTGATGAATTTAGACGCAAGTTAGATTCAACAGAGTGACCCGGTTGCCCAACAAAAAATACGCCCCGGTAGTATTGAAACTACCGGGGTATTTCTATCTATTATTTTATACCACCGATTCCAACAACCCCTGGCTGCGGCGGTCCAGCGCCCGTATATCGGGCACCTCAAAGCGGTTATTATCCACATCGAAAATCATCAACCGCGTATCACTCAACCACTGTGCGTTTTCGGCGACAGACTTGGCCACAAAATCGCGCCTGCCCCGGTCAGTATCGACAGTCCAGTACGTCACGCCGTATTCATTTTGCAACGCCACGATCTTCTGGATCTCCGCCGTCAAATATCGGTTGTCCAGTTCCTCATACACCAGAACCTGGCTCTCTTCTGGCAAATCGGACAGATCCTTGATCATACAGATCGCTTCATCCTTGATATCCAGAATGCAAAAATAGCGATCCGGCTCTGACAAAGGTGCAGCGCGCACCACTTTCACGCGGGTATAGGATCGATCCTCTTCAATCGTCATCCGCAAAATCCACTGCGGTTCCTTAAACAAGCGGATCTTACCCGGGTCAACCGATTCGGGATGCACCATCTCAATGGGTATCGGCTTCCATTCTTCTGTATTTTCTGCAATCTCTTCCACTTCCATCTCCAGCGTATCAATAGCCATTAAAATCTCCAATAGCCAGTTGTCAGTAGTCAGCCCACCCAGCCCCCAGCCCCAGTCCTTACCCCTCGCCTTTCATCTGCGACCATCTGCGGATTACTCCAACTCTACCCCCACCGCAGTCATAAACATATCCAATGTCGTCTCTTGCTGTGTCCTGACCAGGCGATAAAAAATGCCCTCTCGATCCATCAACTCCTGATGCGTGCCGACTTCGGCGATATTGCCTTCATCCATAACCACGAGCCGATCTGCGCTGCGAAGGGTTGACAAACGGTGTGCAATGGCAAATGTCGTGCGCCCCTCGACCAGGCGCGCAATCGCTGTTTGAATCTTCTTTTCGGTTGGTGTATCCAGCGAAGACGTGGCTTCATCGAGAATGAGAATTCGCGGATTATGCAAAATCGCCCGCGCGATAGACACCCGCTGTTTTTCGCCGCCTGACAGACGCCCGCCGCTTTCCCCCACCCGCATGTCATAACCATCGGGTTTTTTCACAATAAACTCGTGTGCTTCGGCTGCGATTGCGGCGCGCATCACCTCATCAAAGGTCGCGTCGGGTTTGCCATAGGCGATATTTTCGGCAATCGTGCCGTCAAACAAAAAGGGTTGCTGATGCACCATCCCAATTTGGGATCGCAAATCGTGCAGATTCACACCGGTCATCGGTACGCCATCCACCATCAACTGCCCGCGGTCGGGATCGTAGAACCGACACACCAGATTGATCAGCGTTGACTTGCCAGCGCCCGATTTGCCTACAAGCCCGATCATCTCCCCCGCTTTCACCTCCAGATCAACCCCCTTGAGCACGGGCTTGCCAGGGTCATAACCAAAGAATACGGACTCGAACGCCAGATGGCCCTCAATTTTGGGCAAGCGCACGGCATCGGGTTTTTGATATGGCTCGGGTTCGGAATCAATCACTTCGAACACGCGCTGCGCACCGGCAAATGCCCGCAGAATATAACTGTAAAAATCGCCAAACCAGCGCAGGGGTTGGTACAACATCCAGAGATAACTCATAAATGCGATTAACGCGCCCAGTGTCAATTCACCGCCCAGAATCTGTCGCCCGCCAAAATACCACACAAAAAACACCCCTATGTTCATAAACAGGTTTGTCACGGTCCAAAAAACAAACCAGGCCCGTTCGCCCCGGGTATCCACATCGCGCAAATCTTCGTTGTACTGGTCAAAACGCTCGCTCTCCTTTGCTTCCTGCGCAAATGCTTTTACAACGCGAATACCGTGAATCGACTCATTCAACTGCGCCGATAGCCTACCCCACTTTCCCGACCACTGCGTCCAGAATGTCATAATGCGGTACCATATCCGTGTACCGGCAAGTACAATCAGCGGAATAGGTGCTATTACAAACAGCGTGAGTTGCCAGTTCATCCACGCCAGAAATCCCAGAATGCCGACAAATAACAAACTGTTTGAAAATACATAATAAAAATCATACGTCATGATCACTTCCATGCGGTCCGTATCATTATTCATACGGGACGTCAGTGCCCCCACTTTTCGCCGATCGTAAAAGCGAACGGGCACCATCTGAAACGCGCGGTAGAGATCTTCTCGCAAATCGCCGATAGCGCGCAATCCCAACGACCGACTCAGTGCCGCCATCACCACATCGACACCCCAGATCAAAAGCCGGATAATAACAAGTCCTAAAATCAACAGCCCCAACCGATCAAGACGATCAGTTGACGCAATAAATGGAATCGCAACCGCGTCCCAACCCGCTGTCAAAACACCGTCAATTACATACTCCGTAATTTTGGGTGGCAACAGCGTAAATAAAGCGCTGACAAACGTCAGTGCTATGGTAGTGATCAGGCGCACGGGATAAGCCGCCATATACCCCACAATGCGCCGAAACGTCTGCCACTTTTTTAAACACGCAGCACATACCCCATTTTTTTCGGGCAATCGCCTGCCACAATGCTCGCAGTGCGTCTGCTCCAATTCTGTGGGCAATGTTAGCAGTTCTTTATCCTTCAACTGCCGAATCCCATCGGCCACTTCGGCAAACACCGCAGTGAGAGACGGCGAATAGGGTACATGCATCCCGGGTCCCGCTTTGTGCGTCAATGCCAGAGCGCCCAACCCCACGCGTTCCTCCACTTTCACGTCTTCCACATCGCCAATCGCCATCGCCTGCGTGCCATCCACACCCGATTCGGGAATCACCAGCACCTGTTGATCGGTTACCACCACCCACTGCGGGTTGTAATTCAGAGACTCGTCCAGATCCGTTGCCACTTGCATCAGCACGGTCTCGCCATTGGGCTTTGCCGCACTCAGCTTCTTTGCCACTGATGGCGGAAGTCTTTCGATCAATGGTTTTCCAGATACGTAATTCATGTGAACCTATTCCTTAATCGCAATAATCTGTGAAATCTCTTCTTGCATCTGCACCAATTTGTAAAACATGCCCTTCTTTTCAAGCAATTCTCGGTGCGTTCCCATTTCCACAATGCGTCCGGCATCCATCACCACCAGCCGATCGGCATTGCGAAGGGTGGATAAACGGTGGGCGATTGCAAAAGTCGTTCGTCCTTTGACCAATCGCACAACCGCATCTTGAATGCGTTTTTCCGTTTGCACATCAACAGACGACGTGGCTTCGTCTAAGATCAAAATTCTGGGATCGTGTAAAATGGCTCGTGCAATGGACACGCGTTGCCGTTCACCTCCCGAAAGCGATTCTCCACGCTCGCCGATAAGCGTATCATAGCCATCGGGCTTTGTCACAATAAAGTCGTGTGCATGGGCCGCCCTGGCCGCTTTCACAATCTCATCGAATGTCGCCCCCGGTTTGCCATAGCCGATATTTTCTGCAATACTACCCGAAAACAGAAACGGCTCTTGCAACACAATGCCGATTTGAGACCGCAAATCCTCCAGCCGAATATCGCGCAAATTCACCCCATCCACCTCAATGCTTCCGCGGTCAACATCGTAGAACCGACAAATCAGATTTACCGTTGTCGTCTTGCCCACGCCAGATTTTCCCACCAGCCCAATCATTTCCCCCGGTTTGACATCGAGGGCGATTTCGTGAAGCACGGGCTTGCTCTTGTCGTATCCAAACGTGACGTCATTGAACTTTACGCGCCCATCAATGCGTGGCATCGGGACGGCATTGGGGTCTTGGTACGCTTCGGAGGGCGTGTCGATAATCTCAAAAATGCGCTCCGCACCGGCCATTGCGCGCGTCATCCACGAATTGACCATCCCAAACCATTCCAGCGGACCATAGAGCAACATCATATAGCTGTAAAAAGCCATCAAAGTGCCGAGTGTCAACTCCCCATCGATTACCTCCAGCCCCCCGTAATACCACACAATAATCACGCCCGCCGCCGTCAACAAGGTCATCGTTTTGTAAAAAATACCCCGGTTGACCTCTGTCGTAATGCCGATGCGCGTCAATTTGTCATTGCGCCTTTTGAAAACCCGTATTTCCTGCTTTTCCTGTGCAAATGCCTTCACCACGCGAATGCCCGTGAGCGCTTCATTGACCCGCGCCATCGTGTCGGACCACGACTGCATCCAACTGGTAAAATATTTCCGCATCCGCCGATAAAACGCATATCCCCAGATCATGATTAACGGAACGGGAATCAGCACCAGAATAGCCAGCGACCAACTCATCATAAACAGCGCGGCGAGGATCCCCAGCAACATCATCGCCTCGATCACCAGATAGGGCAATCCATCGACCAAAAACATCTGTAAACGACTGCTATCGGTCGTCACGCGCGACATCACGGCACCAACTTGCCGCTTGTCGTAAAATTGCAGAGATAGCAATTCCAAACGCCTGTAAAGCTGGCTGCGAATATCTGCCGTCACCCGCGCTGAAAGCCAGGTAACTGTCCAGCCGTGCGCCCATTCTCCCCCCCAGGTTATCAGCCGGATACCCACCAGAGCCAGCACGAGCCAGCCGAGCAAACTGAGCCGCTCGTCGTACAGCATCTCCGCGCCCTCGGGTAGCACCAGCACATCATCGACAATGAGCTTGGTCACATAAGGCGGAATCAATTCGGCGACTGTCGTCACAATAGACGCCAGAGCCAGCACAAGCGCGCGTATTTTGTAGGGCTTCAAATACGATGCAATGCGTCCCAATGTTGCAAATTTGTTCAAACAGGCCGGACATATCCCATTTTTTTCGGGTAATAGGCGACCACACGATTCGCAGATTGTGCGATCCAGGTTCGCGTTGATAAAAAATTCTTGTTCCTTGCGCAACTGCTCGATCCCCCGCGTGGTCTCCGAAAACTTTTGTGCCTGTGTCAGGGAATACGGAACGTGAATAGTCGGTTTATTTTTTCGGTGAATTTCCAGACGCGCACCGCCCACCAGTGCCTCGGTGCGTGCCAGTTCAATTTCGGAAATAGGAATATCCGAAATCGAGCCATTTTGCCGTACCAGCACGCGATTGCGCGTCACAACCACCCACTGATTCCCGAAGTCACCTTTTTCATCCAGATCGGTCTGTACCCGAATGAGTTCGTCTTCCCCTTCGGGTAAAGCGTGTTTCAACCAATCCAAACTACCGTTTTGTCCATTGTCCAGTAAACGATCCATCATCTGCTCCCGAAATCGGACAGTTCCCTCTAATAATTCACACCTTTATTCAGACAAAGGTCGTGGATAAAGTGTTTCACTATCTTCATCTCAACATCTTTGCCCGCGATCGCTACCGACCCGACATACTCCTCTGCGGGTTCGAGGTGTAGCAACGTCCAATCTTCTATATTGCCTTTTTTTATCCACAACAATTTTGCTTTGCGCCCCAAACTGACTTCAAAATTTTTTAATGAATGGGTAAGACCGGTGCCCATCGCTTTCAGATAGGCCTCTTTGCGCGTCCAGCAACAAAAAAAAGCCCGACGCTGTTCTTCTCGTGGCAACGCGCACAACCGCTCGTATTCGCCAGGTGCGAAAAAACGCTTCGCAATGTCTTGCATATGGCCGACTTTGCGATTGAGATGCTCTATATCAACCCCAATCTCACAGCGTCGAGAAATCGCGATAAGAGCCAGTCCAGCCGAATGGCTCAGGTTGAATCGCAATTGGGATTTGTCCCAGGGGGATGCCAGAGCGGGTTTGCCGTGTTCGCCATAAAAAAAAGCCAGTTCACCTGGCTTGCACTGCATGTATTTGGCGAGAATCGCGCGCAGATATCCGCGTGCGGCAACAAAATGTGCCCGATGCTTTTCAAAGACAAACCTGTCAGCACGCATCCACTCATCTGCCGATAGTGTCTCGGCCAACATATGACCCTCAAATGTCTCGCGCTCTAAATCCACTGCCCAGACATGGGCAGTATCGGTTCGCAACCTATCCATTTCGCCTTTTATCTGCGCTCATCTGCGTCCATCTGCGGATAAACACGCCTCATAAGTCTCAAAGCGTTCACCTTCGGTTTCTTCGGGATCGACCAACTTGAGCCACATGCCCTGATCCTTTTTCTTTCCACTCAACTGTCTGCGGCTGCCCAAATTGGCGGGATCTGCACCGTGCCATACCACGTCGCCATCTTGCAAAAAGATAAATTCATTCCGATACCGGTCAACGATATTTCGCCGACGGTCCTGGTAAAGCAGTGCCTGCTCACAGGTGGTGCGACGCCAGCTTTCCACGATTTCCTCGCTATCTGTGCGCTCTGAATCAAACTCGGCCAGAGGCGCAGATACCTCGCTCTCAAAATCAATCTCGCTCAGATCAACCGTACCAAAACCGCGCCTGTCTGCGATCAACAAATGGTTGCGGTCGCGCCGAAACGGCGGAATAGGCCAATCAGACGCGGGATCGTGCCCCATCAAATGGGTACCACATGCATCGGTAGCAGTTACATGGTCACCGGCTAATAACGCATTGCAGATACGCCCCTGTCCGCCCCATTCTCTCCCCCATTGACCGGTTAGTGCATCGACAATATTCAGACAGGGTTGTGTGATCAATCCCAAATCGGGCAACACATAGGATAGGCGGATAAAATGGTGATAATAGGATCGCACGCGGCCGTGTGGCAGTGTGATCGGGGGCAAGCCAAAAAGGTTTTTCATGCAAAGCGTAACCCCCATAAACAGATGATTCTTCATCTTCGCCACAGAAACCACCTCGGCCCCTTCAAAACACGCGCTGAGTGTATAGCGATCAAACATACATCCGCCCCCCGGCACGTCATACTGTTTGAACGGCGGCGCGTTTGAATCGACAAATCCCACATCGTATTCTTTCAAAATATGCGCGTAATTAAAATCCTCACCCATCAGATGTTCGCGCGTATAGGGATTGGTATCCGTCGCAATGATTTCCGCACGGGTTCGTTCTCGCAACAAACGGAAAACAGCGCGTGCGACCATATCATCGACCAGCTCGCGCCGCCGCCCCATGTAGTAAATAATGCGATTGTGTAATTTCATCATATTGAGCTTGATCACAATCCGATTGGCTTTCTCCAGCTTTTCCCACGACCGATGCAATGGGTCTGTAATGCGGCGCAGCGTCTGGTATATTTCTTCCTCTGACGCTCGCCAATTGCAATGCGCCGCGCGAACCTTGTAATTTTTCTCCGCCATTCCGACCTCTATGGTTAAATGCGATGATATTAGAACTGCTTTATTGTACCAATAAAAACGAAAAATGAAAAGGGAAATCCTGAAGTTTTCCTTATATTGATTATATCCAATCACGGATGAACTTCAACCGGTATTCAGATAGGCATTTTTTATGCTCGCCGGATTCATATCCCAATCGCCTCTTACCCCCCGCAACCTCACCCGCTCGCTCACGCGCATGGCAGATTGCCTTGTCGTACACCAAAAAGCGCACCGTATTGTCTTTGCCCCGCATATTGCGGGCGTTGCATTCGCGCCAGATTGGCGTACTACACCTCCAGCCTACCAGACACAAGCGGGACATATTGCCTATCTCGATGGCGAATTTTTTAACCGCACCGATCTGGCTCGCTCTACGACCTCTGATCCAGAATTTTTGGTTCGGGCAATCACGGATGAGCGCGAACAATTGAACCGCATCAATGGCATTTTTTCTGGCGTGGTTTTTGATACACACAAAAACGAACTGCACATTATCACCGATCGCTATGGCTTGCGCCCGCTCTACTGGACGCGCCTGGGCAATCGCATTGCCTGGGCGTCTCAGACCAAAGCCTTCCTCGCGCTACCCAAATTTTCGCCTGTGATTGACCCCATTTCTCGCGACATGTTTTTTGCCACCGGGCAATTGCCTCCCGATCGCACCTGGCTCGAAGGCGTCGCGCCCGTGCCCGCTGCAACGCAAATGACGTTTCGTATCTCAGATGGTAGTCTCACACAACGACGCTACTGGTCCTGGGATGAAATTACTCCCCACTCTGGGCATCACGACCAACGCGAATTGGCACATGAATTGGGCGTGCGCTTTCGGACTGCCGTAGAACAGAGAACCACGGCGCAAACCGGTCTCGCCCTCAGCGGCGGTCTCGATTCGCGTGCGATCCTCGCCGCCATGCCTGATGCACCCGAAACTTTCACTTTCGGTCCCCCCGACAGCGCGGATGTTCGCATTGCAGCCCAGGCCGCATCCGTAAAAAACGCACCACATACCGTTCTCCCCATCCACAGTCAAAATTGGCTCTTGCCGAGAATCTCCGGCGTGTGGTATGCCGACGGTGCGCTCGATCTGCTCCATATGCACGGTATTGAACATCTCCGGCAACAGAAAGAGGCCTGTGATATTTGCCTCAATGGCGCAGGTGGCGATGGATTAGCTGGTGCGGGCCATCTATTTCATCCAAACGGACTCTCTGCGTACCTGAAGAACAAGCTACACATTCAGGCAGATCGCAACACCGCCCAACACCTCAAAACCGCATTTAGCGAGGCGGGATCGGCACACGCTTTTTACATAGACTGGCGCATGCGTGGATTCACCATTCACGGTCCCCGTCTGGGACTTTTGCATGGCCTCGAATACCGCTTGCCCTTCCTCGACAATCAGGTGCAGGAATTTCTCTATTCTATTCCCCTGCAACAAAAAGCCAACAATCGCCTCTACCGGCAAATGCTTCTCGATACCTTTCCCGAATACTTCAAGAATATTCCCTATCAGGCCACGGGATTTCCCATATCCCATTCTTCCTGGACCGTCAAAATCCTGCGGAGGCTCACCGGATTGCGCAGCCGCACGCCCCACACCTTTGCCGATTACGCAAATTGGTTGCGCCAATCACCGGGTAAAAATTTGTGCGATCACCTTCTCTACAACACATCTGACACCTCCAAACTCTGGCAACGCCACCTCGCAGGCGAAGACCACACGATCATCCTGGGTCGCTACCTGACCTATCAGCTCTATCTTCTCCAACTCTTTGACGGCAAATATCGCACATCAGAAGAAGTGGCTGAACTATTGAAAATTACCGCATAAAGAAACTGCCATCCGAGATTTTTGGATGGCAGTTTCTTTTCTTCTCTCAATACTGTAGCACATTACGCAATTACGCGGGTGCAAAAATCTTGACCTCTTTTTCTATTCGATCAGCCAGTGTCATTTTGGCTATCTCTATTTCATAATGTGTTTGGATACCTGTCCAAAATTCAACCGACATGCCAAAATAATGAGCAAGTCGGAGTGCTATATCTGCACTAATACCCTCTTCCCCGCGAATAATTTGATTGATTCTCATTTCAGGAACGCAAATATCACGAGCAAGACGATAGCAACTGATTCCCATTGGCTTCAGAAATTCTTCTTGTAAAATCTCACCAGGATGAATCGGGGGCCTGTCTCTCATAATAGTACCTCAATGATAATCGACGATTTCAACAGCATAAACACCATCCTCATTCCATTCAAAACAAATTCGCCACTGATCATTTATGCGAATACTGTGCTGTCCTCTTCGATTGCCTTTCAAAGCCTCTAAACGATTAGATGGTGGTACGCGCAAATCGTTTAAATTAGTCGATTGGTGAAGTAAAATCAATTTGCGTTCAGCAATGTGCTGAATATTCTGTGGCAATTTTTTGGAAAAACGCCCTTTAAATATTTTTTCAGCCTCTTTATCCTTGAAGGTCCTGATCATATAAAAAACTAATCTGATAGGATAATATTGTCAACCGTTGTTATTTCGTTTTTTTCATTACCACTCTTTCTTCCAGAACAAACCTACCGATCCTCGCCTGCGTCGATACTTTGTATCTTCATGCACATCTTCTATCTGACTCGCTTCCAATGTCAGCCCTGACAATACTTCAAACTCCATAGCCGCTTCATAAGCCGTGGTCGAAATATCCTTTGCATAACTCATAAACAACCTATCTCCAATATACTTGCCCAATCGAATCCTGGAGATACTGCCTTCGCCAAAGTCGATTTCCACTACATCCAGATGTAATTTTTCCCCAATGTGTCGCCCCAGGCGATTTGCAACAGCCCCAGCAAACAGGTCCAGTGCCTGCTCACGTGAAAACTCAAATTGATCAGCCAGCCTGCCAGTCAACAGCAGAGATGCTATATCCTCCACATTTTCTCCATCAAACGAAATCTGGGGATACGTCAATGTCCCCCCCACTGTGACAATAATATCAACAGGCTCAGGCCTGGTGCCCTCTTCAGTCACAGCACGCACGCGCGTCTCGGCGCGAATATCCAGATCGGGATTCCACTCGGGCCTGCCCTGAAATTGAACCTCGCCCTGTGTAATACGCAAGCGGTGGTTTTGCCAGATGTAATCGCCCCGACGGCTCGATATCGTGCCGTAAATACGCGAATCATCGCCATTTTTTATGATATCCAGATCGCCTCCAATTTCCACCTCAAAGACCGGGTCGCGCAACCACACCTGTCTATCAGCAGACACTTGCAGGTGTATTTCCGGAGCCTTCAGAAACGGCGGTATTTCCTCACCTGGTTCTTCGAATAATTCCGTCAAGCGAATATCCGCCTGTTTCGTCGTCAGGCTGGGTACTCCGAGTAATTCCGCCAGGCGAATCTCAGCCTGTTTTATCGCCAACTTGCCCTTGACATTGTTGCCCTGCGGCGTTCCCGAGATCTGCAGTTGTCCATCTGTTACGATTTGTAGTTCGGGCAGGGCAACCGGTTCAAAATCGCGGAATTGGGCGAACAGATTCCATTTGCTCGGGAAAAAATCCTCAAACACTATGTCGCCGGAAAGATTCGCCGAAGCCCCAATCGCAAGACTGTCGATCTGAATTTTCCCATCGCCAACCACCGCACGTCCCAAAACAGGCGTGTAAGACCGATTCAGATCGGGCATGTTGAATATTCCATCTCGAATTTCGATCACTCCCCGAATGTCCGGTTGCTCAAAACGACCGCGCGCCTCCAGATCGAACGATAACATCCCTGAGATTCCTTCATTCTCATCGAAAAAAGCGTTTGGCACTGTGCCAAATGTCAATTCTGTTTTTTCATCCGCTGTTTTCGGGCGCGTCTCCAAAGCGATCCCTTCAGACCGAGCACGCAAACGCATATCACCTGTTCCTGAAATGGGAAAACTGCCAAACAGCGCCAGGACCTCATCTTCATCGGGTACGATTTTCACCTCAAAGTGCATCCTCTCATTACCCAGAGACACTTCCCCAGTGGCACTATCGAATGCGACACTCGATATTTTACCCTTTTTGAGTGTGAATTGCCCAAAAATAAGAGGATCGGTTAATATGCCAGCAAAAAGCACTTCGCCATTGAGAATACCACCCATACCTGAAGCACCTGCGAGAAATGCCCAGGGGCGCAAGTCCAGATCTTTTAACAACACTTCTACAGTAGCCTGAAAGCCCTGTTGGTCTTGCGCGATCAGACGCCCTCCCGCTGGTCCAGAAAGCACAAAGTGCCCGATATGAATGCCGTGAGATGGCGAATACGCGAACCGCACTGGCTCCTCGTTATGCAGCACCACCTGATCAACCTTAACGTACAGCGAATCCATTGCCACCTGCAAATGCTCTGCTTCCTGCTTCGCGCGCCCCTGAAAAAGCACACGGTTATCTACTTGTTCGCCGCTACCTAACAAAAATGATGTTTCGCCACGATTATACGCGGCATTGAAAAAAACCGCCTGCAACGACCGTTCACCCCAGGTCAAGCGATCCACCTTCAAGGTGACAGCACCCGAATCTGGGCGCGTCCATTGCGTCTCAATCGCAACATTTTGAAGCGGAATACTCTCAACCACAAGGCTATCTGCGCCACCTCGTGCAGAAAAACCGGGTGCATCCAACGTTCCTGACCAGGTGCCCGATAGCGCTATCGCTCCCGACAAATCCACATCAATCACCTCACCTATCGCCTCCAAATCCTGTACATTCATCAGCCATTGGCCCTCAGAATGCCGATCAATGTGCCCCTGAGTGGAAAACACCCCACCTGTGCCCGACAGATCAGCGCGAATGTCCGATGCCCACTCAGAATCGACCAATGCAGAAACGCTAAAACTGTCTGCTGCGGCATTACCCACAATATTTCCCGCCAATTCAACAGTCAAGTCTCCCCCCACGATGCCATCCACATTGCCCGCAAGCGTCAGCGATGTGCCCCACCTCTCTGTGTCCGTCAAACGGGGCAATGCGACCTCTGCCTGGATATTTCCTCCAATAGCTGGCTTGTCTCCCTCAAAATGCATCCATCCTTTTCCAGTGACGCGCGTCCCCCAACTCTGTAAAGATGTTTCAAAATGATCGATAAAAAGCCGTTGATCTACATATCTCGCACCATCAATACGCCCCGTCGCCCGCCCGACCTCTTCGGACATGCCGGGAAAATGCCCAGCGTGCAGATCGCGGAATCGCATTTCCCATTCGCCATACCAGGCGGTCAACCGCGCTTCCCCGTTTCCCTCTATATTGCCACTGGGCCCATTAGCAGTAATCTGCGCTCGCAACAGGTCGTTTGCCAAATTGGCGACAAAACGCACGGAATCGAATCGCGCATCCCCAAACTGCACCTGCCGAAAAACACCCTCAGCAACGGCACTCTCTACACCTGAAGAATCCACGGCGAAAGTGATCATTCCGTCCAGACTTGTGCTGATACGGGGTAAATCAGCATCAAATCCCGTATATCCCAACGAGATGAGATCATCGGTCTCGATCTTAAAAACAGCGTCTCCGCGCACAGCAAACGGCGCAATCCCCATGATGCCATTAAACGCAATTGAAGATTCATCATCTCGCACAACTAATTCTGTAGCAAGGGATTGCAACCTACCTTTCACGTTTCCACGCATCTGCATAGTGCGTGTGGGGAGATCGACCAGAGTATTGAAATCTGCCAGGTATAAAGAATCGGCTTCCACAACGAGATCCACCTCGGGATTATCCAATTGTCGTATTGATCCGCTCAACAAAATGCGCGAGTCGTGGGTGTGCAATGTCAAATCGTTTAATTGCAAGTGACCTGCCTGTAAAATGGCAATACCAGATAGATTGGTCACCTCCAGTGGCGGATCGAACTGCACCGAACGAAAACGCTCCAGGATCAAACGATACTCAGATTTTCCCGCAAAAATAGCACCCTTTAGCGCGATATCGCGCACCTGTGTACCATCAACTACGATATTGGCATCCTCAATCTCCAGCGACTCGATATCTAAATCCAGAGGTGGCGGAACATCCCACCTCGTCGTCTCGGTCTCTTCGCCAGAAGCGTCAATACTCACCTTGACCCCCGACAACCTCAGCCGATGAATTACAACTTTTCCTGTAAGCAGGTTCCAAAAACCGTACGCCACATCGAGCGTATCCACCTGCACCCAATCTCCAATCTGCACATCCACGATGCGACAATCTCCCAGCGGATTGCCTTGAATCTCACCAATTAAACAAACCTCATGTCTTTGCCAGGACAGGGCGCGCTGCGCCAACCCGCGCAAAAAACCATTGGCATAGCCACCCGCGACCAGTATTGCTCCTGCAGTCAGCACGATGCCCATACTGACCATGATCCAGATTATTGATTTCGCTCGCCTGCTCATCTCAAATAGTCTCTATCTGTGTCCATCCCTGTTTTCACAGAGACATGCCTGCGGATTCAAAACGCCTGTCCCAAACTGATGTGATACTGAATGCGTTTCTCCACAGTACTATCATCCGAAAGGCGGTATCCCGCATCAAATCTCACAGGACCAACAGGACTCAAATACCGAAGCCCTGCGCCCACAGCGTACTTGAGCGATCCGGGATTAAACGCCCCCAACTTCGCATCGACATTGCCCACATCTACAAAAATGGCTGTACCCAGTGAAAAAAATATCTGCGTTCTAACCTCCATGCTCATTTCCACACGACTCAAACCGCCTGTTGGCTCTCCCTGATGGTTTTTGGGTCCTAATTCATCCAATCCCCACCCTCGCACGCTATTGAGTCCCCCCGCAAAAAATCGTTCGACATTGGGCACACCGCCCGCCTTGCCCAGTTCAAAAATCGCACCGCCCTGTACGCGCAGTGCCAGCACACTTCGCCAGAGTATGCGGCGGAACCATCGCCCCTCTGCTGTTGCCTGCAAAAATTCGCCATCTGACCTGAAAAACTGCCCGCGTTCACGCACGGCTAACTGTGCGAGCATACCCGATTGCGGGTCAAAAATATCGTCGCGAGTATCCATGAGCAAACCGACCTTCATCTCGGCAAACGCGCTATCGGCCGAAAAATCCACCACACCACCGCTGAACTGCGCGATTACATCTGTAGTTCTCGTAAGGTTTCTCTCAATAGATATATTGCCCCCCATCTCTTCCTGCACAAATGCCGCCTGCCGTTCGCGCTGCACAAACCCACCGATATTCAACCAATTGCGACTGCCCCTGAAATGCGCCTGCCGCAGGCCAATAACCGCTTCCCTGTTTTTTCCGGACACGCGCCCAGACAGCTTGAACTGACGAAAATCCCCTCCAAAATTGCGATGCGTCCACGCGCCTGAGACCCACAAGTCCTCATCCGTGTCGTATCCCGTGCCCACGCGCAACGTGCGAAAAGGGCGTTCGGAAACGCGCAAAGCTACATCCACCCGATTGTCGTGCGCCACGCTATCTGCCAATCCCAAAGCCACAGATCGAAACACGCCCGCACGATAGAGCAGGTACTGGCTGTTTTGCAATGCCTCTTCGCTAAATTGATCGCCCGGCTTAAATGTGAGACCACGCAAGATGGTATTTTCAGCCATGGCTTTGTGCCCCGATATTTGCACAACGCCCACGCTACATACGGGGCCAGGTACAAGTTTTAGAACGAGTTCGGCTTGTTGTGTCACAATCGTCGTCTCGACCTCAGCGCGCACAAATGCATAGCCCTTGTTCCGCAACCCGCTTACCGCCTCCGACACGCTCTTGTTCACGAGATCGCTCGATAGCGGTTTGCCTTCGAGCTGTCCAAAAGCGTTCTCAGTGTCTTCACCGCCAATTACCGACGCTCTGGCAATCCGCGTCAAAGGTCCCTCTGTAATGTGTACCCTCAGCCCAATCTCATCTGCACTAAGTTGCTCAACGATCGAATGCACCGAAACTGCCAAATATCCCAAATCTCGGTAATATGCTCGCAATTTTTCCAGATCAGATACAAGAGTCAAAGGATCATATCTGCGTGCGTGGATCCAGGGAAGAAAATCATACCACGGCGAGGCGCGCGTGACCATCAATACTTTTAGCTCCCCCCCCCAAATCGCCCGATGCCCCGAAATGTCCAGCCATCTCACAATGGGGTCATCAGATGAAGTTTCCCCATGCGCTGGCACAACGACCATCAGAGCGGTTAGTATAAAATAGGCCCCCGTTCTGAGGACCCTTAAGAAATCGTTGTAATTCATTCTGGCACAATAAGTCATAAAAATCAAAGATATGATAGAAGAGCAATACTATATTTCTCCAACCCGATGCAATTTTAGCAAATTGGTCTCGGCCCGCGCCGTGATGGGCGCACCCGCCAGAATTACCAGCGTATCTCCAAAACGCACATTGCCTTCAGAGAGCAACCGCGCTTCAACTTCGGCAACCATGCGATCCGTATCGTCAATCAATGTAATTTGACGGGGTTCAACGCCCCAGCACAAGCACAACCGCCGACATATCCGCGCACTGGGTGTAAATGCAATAATCGGCGTGCGCGGTCTGCGCTTTGAAATCAGACGCGCCGTAGATCCCGATTGGGTAAATGCGACAATGGCTTTGGGAGATACCGCTGTCGATACCGCAGCGGCAGCCTGTCCAATTGCATCGGGAAAAGAGAGCGAGGAATCCAGATTCAAAATTGGCGTAGCCAGTTCTACGCTCGCTTCGGCCGTCTCAATAATCCGCGCCATCATTTGCACGGTTTGAACGGGATATTTGCCAATTGCGGTCTCGCCAGACAGCATCACCGCATCGGTGCCGTCAAAAATCGCATTGGCCACATCTGATGCCTCGGCGCGTGTGGGCCTCGGGTGATCGGTCATCGATTCCAGCATCTGCGTAGCCGTAATCACAAACACCCCCGCGCGATTGGCCGCCGAAATCACGCGCTTCTGGATCACCGGCACGTCTTCAGGCGATAATTCCACGCCCAGATCGCCCCGTGCAACCATCACGCCATCGGCCACATCGAGAATATCTTCGAGGTGATCGACGGCTTCGGCGCGTTCCAGCTTTGCGATAACCGGGATCTCTTTCTCTGCCCGTTCAATAATATGTTGAACCTCTCGCACATCGTCGGGTTCCCGCACAAAAGACAGTGCAATATAATCCACACCCAATTCGATACCCAGATCCAGGTCCTCTCGATCTTTTGTCGTCAGAGAGGGTGCGCTGACCTGTACACCGGGCAAATTGATGCCTTTATTGGATTTTAATAGCCCCCCCACCACGACCTCACACACGACATCCGAACGATAGACCTCGCGCACCATCAACTCAATATGCCCGTCATCGAGCAAAATGCGATCCGCGGACTTCACATCTCGGGGCAATCTCGCATAAGTTGTCGATACACACTCCGCATCGCCCAAAATTTCGCGGGTCGTCACCGTTAGCCTGCTGCCTTCTTCCAATTCAATCGGATCCTCTGCGAGTTTCCCCACCCGAATTTTTGGCCCCTGCAAATCCTGCAAAATGGCAACACTGCGCTGCATGTTATCCGCTATTTGCCGAATGTGCCCAACATTCTCCGCGTGTTCGTCCCGCGTGCCGTGTGAAAAATTGAGCCGAAAAACATCCACCCCCGCCCCGATCAATTGCTCTATCACGCGCTCCGATGAACTCGCAGGACCCAGTGTACTCACAATTTTTGCTCTGCGCATGGACTATACCTTTTCAGTATTTAATTCAGTCTTACCTCTCGCGCATTTATTTCAAATAATACAACGCCCTGCCAAACACACCAAACGCTTTTCAAATATAAGATTATTCGGCAATATAGAAAATAGACTGCTAAAAAATAAAAAAAGCCCCACAAATAAATTGAACTTGTGGGGCTAAATAGCTGGTGAACAAACATATAGATGGGATACTTTCATCAAAACTCCTTTCCCAATTGATATGCCTGTGCGAGATTCTTCTGCCTCATGCTTTCTCCACCTCCCAACACAACCATATCCGCCTGTGTCACACCTATTTCAGGACGAAGGCGATCATTGAGATAAATACGCTGCATACTCTCTGCTATACCGGTTTCTTCAAGATGCTCGCGTGTGTTACCCGCAGTACACAGGACCAACGCCCTATCAATCTCAAGTCCAGACATCGGATATTCCTCATCCTCATACACATACGTATATCCACAGACACAGACCCGATCAAACCATCCCTTCAATTTTGCCGGACCATCGCTCCACCAATTTGGAAATATGAACACCAGGCCATCGGCCTTCTCGATCTTTGCGTGTTCAGCCTGCACATCAGGTGGAACAGGTAAGTCCGGACGATTGCCATACACATTCATCTCCCGGTTGTATTCATCCAGACTCATATCAGCCCTGAAATCCATTTCGAACAAATCGCCTATCTCGTACGAGTGGCCTCCATCCCGCAATCCGAGACAAAATTCTGCCAGCACATCACCCGTAAAAGATCGCCTACTCGGATGAGCGAATACGATATAGACATGCATGCCGTTTTCCTAATGCGACAACAGGACATGATTGACCAGATGAGGCGTATCGCGCAATCCTTCGAGGGTCACAGACTGCGCTACTGTGACCTTGTGGCCTGACTGATTTGGCAAAAAATTTGACTTTTTTTTTGACGCGCTTATACTCTATGGTGTGAGTATGGAGGCGAGACCACCAATCCCGCCCCCACATGATCACGCATACATCCAAATTCACCATCTCACCGGAGAAGATATCATGAAGCGGGACCAATTTCTTCTGAAGCGCTATTTTTACCGGATCCAAGGCGGACGCTGTGCAGCGCCCTGTGATTTTCGTACCCAGGGTCTGGGCAGGCGCCTATCCATAAAGGACCTACAGCGGGACCACATCCACCCGAAGTCAAAAGGTGGCCCCGACACAATAGACAACTACCAGCTATTGTGTGCGAAGTGCAATCAAATTAAGGGGAATCGCCCAATGCAGTACCTACTATACAAGCTCAGGGTCCATCGAGCAGCTTGGGAGGGGATACAGGAAGCATTGGCTCAGAAGGGCTTACCACACAGCAAATTTCGTGCCAGCGCCCCCACCACCCATCTTACTCCAAAAAATATGTAAGTGTATATATACTAAATGCTTAGGTAGTACACCGGCACTTTTGTATATAATCTCCACTCGGGTTTAAGCATCTCCTGATTCTGTTATCTCAACGCGAACCCGATCACCGAGGTTGAGATCATCGAGGATCTGTTTTAGCTCCATCCCCAGATTCTGTGCAAACTGTGAGTCAACGCTCACCGAAAGCTCGATACCCACACTGAGATCGTCCCCCGACCGCAGCTTGGGTAACAGCCTGGTCCCTAACCGATTCCAGACTTCGGGGGGCACGGTGCCAGCAAGCCGTAGCGTTGTTTTTTGATTCTCTTGAATCAAATCGGGTTCAGGTTTCGGATCGGGTTCTGTCTCCGGTTCTGGACCTGGATCGGGTTCCGGTGGTAGGTGTGGCGTATCTTCAGGTGTTATTTTGAGTTCTTCGGCTTTGGACCTGGTCAACAGGAAAACATTCGCCTCAAACGCCACTTCTTCGGTGTTGATTGGCTCTGCGTACCACAGCCGTTCGAAGCTCCCATCTTCCCTCGCACCGGATGCCAGACCAAAATCTCCCCTCGCTACAAAATCGACGATCTGCCGCTGGAGGATGGTGTCGGGATCGATCAGTCGCGTTAATGAGCCATCGAGAAAGCTCTGGCGCAGACTCGTGAGAGGCCATGCCCCGGTATCCTTGAAAGCGGGCGGCCAATTGCGGTCAATATAACCGGCACCCACATTCTCGTTGAGCAGAGCTTCGGATTTCATGATGCCGATGATCCGTCCAGAGAATGTTTCGCTCGCACTCGCGTGACCAGCCCCAAGGTCAATGATCTTAAGTCCGTGCTGCTCCTGCGTGTCCGCAATAGCCACAAAGCGATAACTTGCCCACACTTCATCCCTGGCTGCTTCAAGCGCATCCTTGACCTGTGTTTGAACTGCCACGCGATCTGCCTGATCGTATTCCACACCGAGAATGCCTTCGGCTACCTCGCGCGCCACGCGCTGCCAGGCAAGCCACAATTCAACTTTGTCCCGGAGTTCCCGTCCCGGTCTTCTCGCACACCAGACCAGCGACCCCGGATATAACCGCGGTGCATTGCCCCGTTCTCTGGTCCACTGGCCAATGCGTTCAATCACCTGGCTTCTATCCCTCCATTCCGTTTCGGGATCCATTACGATCAGAGTAAGACGTTGCGAATCCTGGACGGCGGTACTGTTCTCTGGGAAAAAATTTATCGGAAGGGTTGCGCCCTTTTTGAACTCATCCTCAATGAGCTTGCGGATAGCTGGCTTAATCTCTGTCTCTTCGTCCAGCGAAGCCCGCCGATCGCTGACGACTTTTTTTAATGTTGCCTGGTGGTGGATGCGATAGCCGTCTGTTCCAACCGGGCGAATGAAAAACCCGGCTCCTTCCAAATCCGTCGCTGCATTATCGATGGTCGTGGTCTCGACATCAGGCTCGCCGAGTGCGAAGCGCAATTCAGGCAGATGGGCCACCTTATCTACCTGCCCGCCTGAGGACTCGAACAGAATGGCCGTACCAACCCGACGATGGATAGCACGAAGAGCACCCGTGGCATCTACATCCAAAGCTCTGGCATGTGCCATCGGTCCTGCGAGGTCGGCGTCAATCGCCACATCGAGACGCGACTCGCCCAATTGCCCAAGGACTACGGCGCGAAACTCGGGAACGTCCAACGGTGCTGATCCCAACGTGATCAGCGGTTCTGTTCGAGCCTGTGTGAACTGCTCGCGTGCGGCCCAGGAGATCCATTGCGCCAGCATAGCCAGTGCTCCGCGGGTCTGCTGAAACTGGGTGAGCGCACTCCATTTCCGCTGGAATACCGAAAGGGTTGCGGGATGAAAGGGATAGCATGCCTCGAACCGGCCCCTTAGAAATTCTTTTGCCCTGGCCTCTGTCCTCGCCGTATCGACTGCCAGCCATTCCGCGGGAAGACGATTACTTCTTTCAAAACACCAGTCCGCGTAGGTCCTGGCAATCCGCTTGCGAATGCGCTCGCTACCGAGATCCTCGAACAGCCGCCGGCGCACCACCTCACTTATCTCGGATTCGTCATTGGCGATCAAATCGCGTGCAACGCGGCGAACGACCTTGGTAATACGTTCCTGCCATTCCTGATCCCAATCGGTCATTTCGACCTGGCTGCGAGGCAAGCTGATAACCGCAGCTGTCCGAGTAGTACCAGTGACCGCAACCGTCAAGTTCTGCAGGAAGGCGTGGAAGCTCTCGGCCATGTTTCGATGGCGGTTGACGAAGTTCAAAACTTCATCGAATAACAAAAGTACGGGTGCATCCGCAGCAGCGAATACTTTGGCCAGTGCCTCGGTTCCTGGCGGTGTGGTATGAGCGGCATCCCCGAGGGCAGCAACACCCTTCTCGCCGGCCAGTTGGCGGGCCAGATCGATCCAGGGCGTCTCTCGCCCCTCCGCAGGGTCCCAGGCATTGCCGACAAATACGCCGACACGCGCAGAGGGAGCTGATGCTATCCCCGCATCGTTCAAGAGATCGGATACACCGGGAAAGATAGAGGCGTCCGAACCAGCTTTGACAAGGTGGTAAAGCGATGTGAGAGTGTGCGTCTTGCCGCCGCCAAATTGGGTGATCAAAGTGAGAACGGGTGCTGTGTTCTCTGTCCTGCCAGATAAACGGCGCAATACCATCCCAATATGCTCCATCAACGCCCGTGTGAAGCAAGTGCGTGAAAAAAACTGAACCGGATCGCTGTAATCCTCTGGCGCGGTCCCGGCGACGACTTGCTCAAGGGCGATGGCAAACTCATCCGGGCTGAACGAGCGGCCTTCGCGGACTTCCTTGCGAAGTGTTGTAACTTTGTACCAGGGAGTAAGGGCCATTATTAACTCCTATTTCTTTTTTTTACTCACTTTCAGTCCATGCAGCGGGAGGCCACACACCGATGTCCTTACCCATGGAACTCACCAAATGACCAAATGAACTGGCGAGCTTTTGAAAAGATCTGGACCGGCGGTAAGCATCTGATAACGAGAACCTTTCACTGAATGCTGGCTGGTCTGTTCGCTCCAGATAGCTTGCGTTAGCTTGCATTCGGGCTTCAAGTTGCCCTTTTGCGTCGCGGGGATTTTCCGGGTTTAGATGCGGCTCCGCGTCGTCCAGGACACCGCGATACCCGCGCAACGATTCGATTGCAGATAGAAACCATGCCTCGTACTCCCGATGTGCGATCACAACGCCACACGGTATATCGTTAGCAACTGTTGCCGCCCATGTTTGTACGGACGGTCCCAGCTCCGCTGGGCAATCGTCGTCGCCATCGAATAAAAAAAGAATCGCGCTACAGTCCGGTTCTTTGAGTGCCAACCGGACAGCTTGTTCTACTCCGGTCTTTTGCACAAGCTGAGAGCGCGGTCTTCGGATTGGCCGCCCAATGTTGATGGTCCAGGCTTGCGCTTCCCCAACGAGACGGCGTAGTAGTACAGGGAACGCCGCCACATCTCCGTGACCTTCCACGATTGGCTGGATTATCATGGAAGATCATCCTCGAATAAATTGGGTTGGCTCTGTTCAAGCAAATCGGCGGGCGTCAGCGCGTTTGAGCGGAGCAATTCACCCGCGCTCATTAAGTGCTCGCCCAAGGCCGCCCGCGCCGCTGGCGAGACTTGGCTAATTCGCGTCGCTCCTTTATCGCAGTTCACAATCCTCAAGTGGCGGTCCTCAATCCATTTGGCATCGAGAACATCCGGACTGTGCGTTGTCACTATGACCTGCATAAAACGCCCAGCATGCCGCAGTACATCCAAAATCGATCCAAGAGCTCCAGGGTGGATTGTGGCCTCTGGTTCTTCAATGACGAGTAGCGAGGGTGCTGGACGCTGAAAGATCGCTGCGAGCAGTCCCAATGTCCGCAATGTGCCGTCGGATATGTTGAAGGCCTCAAACTTCACGGGCTTCGTCTGTGCCCAATCCTGCGCGAACTCCAGGGTGAGCTTGTTACCGTGCTTTTTGGGCTGGACGCCGATGGTACCTGGGACAATACTTTCGAGAAGCTCAAGAATTCGCTTCCATGTATCTGGGGATTCACGTTGGATCTCGCGTAGCACGCTGGCTGCATTGCTGCCATCAGAACGCAATCGCACACCCCCGTCTAAATCTTGCATTATTCGCAGGGCCGTCGGATCAATCCGATACACGCACATTTCCGACAGGAATCGCGAAACCGCCTGAAAGCGTTCATCGCCACCGACCAGGGGTAGAGCCAAGGCATACGGTTCCAAGAACGGTACCGGGAAATCCAAGCTACTTTCCCACCTCAGAGTAGAGTTTTTGGCTGTTCTGCGATTAATCCAATCTATTGAGCCATCATACCGCTGTACGACGCATTGCTCACGTATGACCTCAAAGCCGTAGTCTCTCCGATAACGCAACTCGAATCCATATCGAGCTAAGCTTACATCGCTGTCAGGATTCTCTAACACCACTGACAGGCCCAGATTCCTATAGGGAAGCAACCTTTGAGAACTTCGATGGACAACAGTGGAAAAACCCCCGCGATGCTCGAGAACCGCTCGCAACGGGGAGACCATTGCCTCTGCGAGAAACGCGAAGGAATCGGCGAAGTTGCTCTTGCCAGAGCCATTCTGACCGATGAGAAAGGTCGGGTTGTCGAATTCTACTTGTTCCAACTGAAGGCTACGGAAACGATGCAATATCAACTGGCGTAGAATGGGATCAGCCATAAGTCACCTCGGTAAAATCAACAACATGGCGTTGAGCAATAGGGTGAATTTCTAATAGGTTATTCTCTGGTTGGGGTGTTCTTATCTGGCCTGTGTCATCTCGGTACCGCTAATAGCATGGCATCCAGAAGCCGCTTTTCCTGACTCCCCCGAGGATACAGGGCAGAAAGCGCGTTGGCAAGCCGCATAAAATCTGGCCCGCGGTCCAGCTCCGCGTCAATCAGTGTCCGCAACGCATTGGCATGGCCGCTGGCCTGCAGGAGCATGGCTGCGTGTACGCGATCCAGCGTGGTCGCATTGATTGTCTGAAGTTCTGCATCGCCATCAAGAATCGCCCTCTTCCCCCGGCGACGATTTAATGGCCGCGGCGCGTCATCCATGGAAGGGAAAAGTGACATTTGCAGGCCGTCTCTCGGGTCATTCTCGATCCAGTCTGCCGCTGCGCCAGCACCATCCTCACCAAAGAGATCGCGACTCCTCTCAGCCACCGGCAACAGACGCACAACGCCTTTTTTCTGGTCAATGATACGGCTGTTCCAGGTGTCGAGATCAATGCCCATTGGCTGGGCAAAGCGGCGTACGACATCGAAGGGGAGGCTGAAGCCCCTCGAGGCAACTCTTTCGACCGCTTCCTCGTCGTCCCCTTTCTTCTTCCCATTCTCTTCTACTTCCGTGCTCTGAAGAGTCCATAGAAATAAGGCCGTCAGACGGGCATCTTCTTCCAAAGCACCTGCCAGACCATTGCGCGCTTGCGCTTCCGATGTGCCCAGCACCTGTTGTAACGCGGCGCGACCAACCACTTCCCAGACCTTCTCCAGATACTCGGGCAACCCCACCTCCTGTCCTTCAGCGGTCTCCACGGCACGGTAGCGGCTGAAAATTTCGAGTGCTGGACCAATACAAGCGAACACCAGATCGGCACCTCGGATGCCCTCACCCTGAAGCCGCTCAATCCAGTCAGCGACGCGGATCGGCAGTTCTCTCAGGACGTCGGCCCAATCGCCGATAGGTGCGTTCTCGGGCCGCGGGCGGCAGATCAGGTGGACGCTGGTGGCGAGCGCGGCGGAATCTTGGGAGCGTGGGCGACCTGGCCTTTCCGTAGAGATGGGCCAGGATCCTGTGATCGTCCAACCCCCGCGGATCATGCCCGAAAGCAACGCCTCCCAGCCTTCAGTCGTTTTATGAGCAAATACAACGGAGCCAATGCCATCCTTGCTGAGAACGCGGTGCCCCTCGACGAATGATTTCGCCATTGTTTCTTCGAACCACTCGCGATCCTTGGGGCGTCCGTCAGTCCATTTGGTTTCGTCCTGTACAGCCCGGTGGCTTTGGGTGAGAGTGGGTTGTTTGGATCGAACGGGTCGCGCAGAAAGGGATTATCGGGCAACATGCGCTTGAGCCAGACGAGAAAGAAATCGGAGAGATCGGAATAGGGAATTGCATCGTAATAGGGCGGGTCAGTGAACCAGACGCCAGCAGTTTGGTAGGGTAGAGGATGATTGGTTGAGTCGGATTGTTGGACTTGACCAGACCGTAACCATCTTAAATTCTCGATCACGCGCGCTCCCCAATTCACTGAACTTATCAGACTCCAAGAGGCATTATCGAACGGATCAATTTCACAAAAATCCCATTTTATAGGCAGTGCCTGTAGAGTGTATGTTGCGGCTGGTGTCTCTCGATCCATCCAGCGCACAAGAGATGAGAAATCATCCATAAAACGTGATATCACTAACGCGAGAACGAGAATAATATTCTTTTGGCTTGGCAAGTTCTGCATCAATTTCCCCAACTCCCCCAACACCACCTTTTGCCGTGCTGTGAACAGATCGCCCCACTCCATCATGCCGTATCGCTGCACGCGGAAGCCCAGTGTCCCGATTGGTGGCAACGGCTCATCCGGCACTGGGCGGGGCCTTTGTTTCTCGCCTTGCTCCCACTCCTCTATGGCTTGTGCCACTCGATCCTGAGCCTTTCGCACCGCCTTGTAGTCCCTGTCGGTGGGCAGTCGATAATGTCGTCCTTTCTCATCAGGCCGTAGTGTTACCACCGCTGTCATCCGCGCTCCGCCCGTTCGATTGCCCTCTGCATCGAAGACAACGTCCGCACCGCCCTTTTGCGCTGCAAGTTGCGCCCGCACCCGCTCGGGCGGCAATACCGACCCGCAACAAACGCAGGTCGCCTTCGCGCGCGTGACTGTGCCGCCGGGTACCTCTCTATCCGATTTTGGCTCAAACACTTCAAACTCAACGCTCGGTGGCTTTCCCTCAGACCGTTCAACCCGGTGCCGCAGTGCTCGCTTACGCGTGGCCTTCTTGCACAGCCAAAACGAACGCATTAGCGGAATTTCCGCACCGCAGTTGGGTGCTTCGCAACGCACTGTGCGTGCCCAGAGATATGCAATCGGTGTTGCTCCATCCGGGTCGGTGGGATAGAGATCGGCCAACTCTTCCTCTGCCTTCGCTTTGATTTCCGCCCCAACTTTTCGCAATTCTTTCGCCAATCCCGGCCCGTGGCGCGGGATGTCCTCCAGCATCACCTTGAGAATCAGGCATGCCACTGGATTGAGGTCACTGGCGAATGCTTCACAGCCCAGTCGAAGTGCCTCCAATGGGATTGAACCTCCTCCCGCAAAGGGATCCACGACCAGGGGTGTTTCCTCGCCGTGTGCCGCTTGCACCAGTGCCCGTCCCGTCTCCAGGTAATAGTTATTCGCTGCATTGTCCCAGTTGGCGAAGTCGGCGATGAACTTCAAGATAATTCGCCGTAACCCCTCATCTGATTTGATAGCTGTTGCCCAACTTTTCGGTCGGCCGTTCAGATCGAGGAGAATCTGACGGGCCTTCGACTTAAACTCCTCCGGGCAATGCGCATCGCAAGGATCTGGCAGGAGCAGAGCCATCAACAGTGCGCGACAAGAGGCCAGAGGCCGCCGTGCCCACCATAGATGCAGGGTTGAGGGATGTCCGTGCCGAATCGACTTCTCACGAACCGCATGCTTCGAGACTTCAGCAATGGGAAAATCCACTTCGGCGAGGCGTTTACATTCTTTGGGGATCATATTCTCTCCTCAGCCCAGTGGACGACAGCTTCGGCTATCTCTATCGCTTCCGTATATTGCTGTTCAGAAACAGGCTGTCCAATGGCAGGATAGCGTGTAACTACGGCATAGCGAGTAAGTCTTGCAGCACGGCGAACTTCATCTGGAATACGCCTCCCATGC
Organism: Candidatus Latescibacterota bacterium; assembly: GCA_022821275.1. GTDB lineage: Bacteria > Latescibacterota > UBA2968 > UBA2968 > UBA2968 > VXRD01. The sequence goes on from JAJEDY010000080.1 coordinate 35,243, forward strand.
AATTCAAGAATTTTCAGCAGACGGGCTAAGTCATGTACGTAAGGAAAGTCAATGCTGTGCATCATCATCACCGCTTTGATAGCCTTCTCGGCGGCCTGCTGCGCCTCGAAGCACAAGTCTTCCAAATACACATTGGGAATGCGGCTCTTTGCCATTGCCAAATTACTTCTGGCGCGATTTATCCACTCCTGCGGATCGTCGGGAGGAAAACGTTCAGGCGGCTTCATACACGACCCTCCCCTCAAGTAGTGCTGGCTTGATGACCAGCGGATGGCTGTCCTTGTAGCGTTCCACATCAGCCGGAGACACCACGATTGCATCGACCGCTACGTCAACACCGTACAGTTTTTCGTAAATTTGCCCCATTACGTCCCAAGCGTTCCCGCCCTCTTTTATGACAAGCAGATCGACATCGCTATGGCGATTCATCTCACCCCGAGCGGCGGAACCGAAGAGGATGATTTTCTCCGGTTGAGCGACCTCTACAATGCGCCGGATGATGTCGTCCAGGATTGTTTGGTCCAGCATTGTGTTATCCTTTTTTGTCTCGGGTTCATTACAATTGTGCATGGCTAACCTGTGGTTGGGATCAAAAAGTTCTTCCTCGGTACAAACGCCCACTTTCTCGAACCTCCATCGGCTGCTTCAGGGCATTAACGCTCAAATAGTAGCGGGCAACCTTGGTGACCTCGTGCCATGGAAACCGGATGGGATCTTTGATCGGCTCCTGGAGTTCGGGTTCTGTTGCGCAGTTCGTCACGATGTAAAGATAGTAGCAGTCACGGCGATCCTGGGCTACTCGCCGCTCGTTTGGCGTGAGCAGGATTGTACCCGTGACCGCGGCGAGTCCTTTAATTTCTATCAACCGGAGTTCCCCGGATTCGAGATCAAGGCTGGTTATATCGTAGCCGAGGTTCTTCTCGTGGACGTCCTTGACCTGGCGCCCTTGCGCCTCCTCGTATTCCATAACCACCCGCATCGCCGTCATCTCGGTTTCCGGATGCGGACGCAGGCGCCGCACGTCCAGGGTCTCGCGTTCGGGATGGGGCAAGAGAAGGACGCTTGCCAATCGCTCGACACCTTGCAATGTCACGGCTTGCTGTCGATTGACCTCTTCGCGCCGGCGATCGCGGCGTGCCATCACTTCGGCATGGCGATTTTCTGCCTGTGCCAGACGGCCCTCGGCACCGGTCACGTCGTTCTCCACCTCCTCGGCCGCACGGCCAATCTCCTCATCGATGCGCTGCAAGACCTCGGTCAACGACAACTCCACATGCTCGGCAATGCGCTTAACCTCGGCCAGCCGCTCCTTGCGTACTTCGTTGATAAACGGTACAAGGGCGTTTTCGTGGAGATAGGTAGTCGCTTCTGGGAGAGTAGCTACGGGCGGTAGCACTCCCGAAGCGGCGGTGGGACTCAGATTGCCGAGGATGTCTGGTTCGCGGAGACGAGGAGAGCCGTCATTCGTCAGTTCCACGGTGAATAATTGCTCGTGGATCACATGCCCGAGGCCATCTACAACACGGGCACGGTAGAAGTCGAGGCGCGCCGGTGCTTCGTGTTCCAGAGAATGGAAACAAGCACCCCGAGCAAAAGTATCCTGGCTGATATCGAGACTGTGACGGCGCAGTGCCTCGAATAAAGGATGACCGGGGGTTACCCATTCAAGATTATGCGTCTCCGCTGTGTCGCGATCTGTTGACAAGCGCGGATAGCGACTCGCCAACTCCGAGAGCTTCCAGTCCGGCTCGCGCTCGTACTTTTTCAAGGCAGATGGCGTCCGTCCAGGCTCATACGTATAGGTCATATTACTCACTGGTCTCAGAGTCAGGCGCGCATCCTGGGCGCATTCCGCCATAAAACGCGCGATGGTCTCGGGCACCACGCGCCGCTCTTGCGCTCTGGCCCTGCGCTCAATGAGCATGTCGAGGTTGAGCTTCTTTGCGGCCAGGCCTTCCAGTGCTGTCTGGCAGATAGCCTTGAAATGATCCTCATCTACATCCTTCAGGAGCCGTTCCTCAAGATCGGCGTCGCCTAATTTCCCCGCATAATAGTCCCGCAGTACGCGCTCCACATGAGCGGACGGGAGAACCTCGCCCACCACGTTGAAGACTGCGTCGTCATCGAGGGCATCGCGGATTTCCTGGAGCTTGTCCAATAACCGCTGGAGTACACGCCCTTCAATGGTATTGGTCGCAACAAAGTTGAAGATCAGGCAATCGTGCTGCTGGCCGTATCGGTGGATGCGTCCCATGCGCTGTTCGAGCCGATTGGGATTCCAGGGGATGTCGTAGTTGAAAAGGATGTGACAGCATTGGAGGTTGATACCTTCACCCGCCGCTTCGGTAGCCACCAGAATCTGGATGTTACCTTCGCGGAATTGCTGTTCGGTGTAGAGCCGGGTTCCCGGTTCATCGCGCGAACCGGGCCTCATACCGCCGTGAATGCATCCGACGCTAAATCCCCAGGCCCTCAGTTTCTCCATCAGGAAGTCCAGGGTATCTCTGAATTCGGTAAAGATCAGTAGCCGTTGGTCGGGACGGTCAAAGAAGCCCTCGTCTTGCATGATCTGCCGAAGATGCTCGAGCTTCGCCTGGTTGCCCGAGTTCTCGACCGTTTTTGCCTCCTCGGCAAGTTTTAGGAGTTCCGCGATCTCTTCGCGCACTTGCTCGGCATTGCCCGCCAAGGTGATGGCTTCCAGCATGCTCTCCAGACGCTCGCGCTCAGCGTCTTCGAGTTCTTCGAGTTCTTCCAGATCGGGAAGATTCGGCGGTGCTGTCCTCGCCAACTCCTGGGCATGCTTGAGACCGTCCTCCAGACGCTGGGCGCGGTTCTCAAGAGACCGCCGCATGGCGTAGGTGCTGGACGCGAGGCGCCGCTGGTACAGGGACATCAGGAAACCGACAGCACGAGCACGAGGATCGTCGCCCTGGGCCGCAGCGCGATTGCTCTGCCGCTTCACAAAGCGCGTGACGTTCTGATAAAGCGCGAACTCAGCACCGTCAATGGCGAAGTCCGCAGTGCGCGGAATGCGTTTTGTGAAAACAGGCTTTGCCGTCCATGTTCCATCAGGCTCACGCTCCGGAAAATAGACCATCGCCTCCTTGGTTCGACGCAAGTAGAAAGGCGCGCGCCGGCGTTCCATCGCCTCGCGGATCGATTTTACGTCGGCGTAAGCGTCCTGGTCGAGAAGCTGCAAGAATAGAGTAAAGTTCTGCGGATCGCCTTTGTGTGGTGTGGCGGTCAGCAGCAATATGTGGTCCGCACTATCGCGCAGTAATTCTCCCAGCTTGTAGCGCTGGCTTTTATGGGTCTCGTCGCGTGCCGACATGCGGTGTGCCTCGTCGATGATGACCAGATCCCAACGCGCCTGCATCAGCCCGGGCAGAATCTCGCTGCGCTTGGCGAGATCGAGCGAGGTGATGATCTGCTTTTGCTCCATCCACTGGTTGACACCAAATTGATCGCGAATGTCGCTACCTTTGAGAACGAGAAATTTTTCATCGAATTTTTCCTTGAGTTCGCGCTGCCATTGGAATGAGAGATTCGCGGGACAGACCACCAGGACGCGCTCGATGAGGCCTCGAAGTTTGAGTTCGCGGACCAGGAGGCCAGCCATGATCGTCTTCCCAGCGCCTGCATCATCGGCGAGTAGGAAGCGCACACTGGGCAGCTTAAGGAGGTGTTCATAGACCGCTTCCAGTTGGTGAGGCAACGGATCTACGTGCGAGATGGAAAGTCCAAAATAGGGATCAAATTCATAGGCAATGCCCAGCGAATATGCCTGGAGGCCGAGACGCAGAAGCCGCCCATCGCCATCGTAGGACAGGGCGGAGTCGGCGATGACCAGGCTTGCGATGTCGTCCGCGGTCAGTGTAACCCGCCGGAACCGCTCCGACCGCTGGCCGACGAGGCCCACGATCCAGGTGCCCGGCCCGTTTGAGCGCACGGTCTCCACCAGCATCGGTTCGTTGAACTGCGGACCCGTCAGGACCTGTTCTTCTCGGATGGTAGTTTCAGTAATCAAAAGACCTCCTATTTGCATTCATTTTTAATCTGTTTCGATTGCCCCAAAATTTTTCCTGGTCTGCTTACTTTATCTACCCTAATAAGATACCATTGTACACAAAAAATGAGAAGTAATTTGCAATATCTTAAGTCACTGACCAGAAAATTCCAAGTAACTCAATTGTCTTTCGTATGCATCCAGTCGAAAAACCAAAAGAGCCTCGCAAAAAATTACGAGACTCTTTGATCTTTAAAAAAAATCGTATTCTCAGTTGCGAATTGTTCCAAGACGCCGCCGTGCCTCCGCTAATTTCTGATAAAACATAGGGTCTGATTCCCGAGACGCTGTTCTTTTTGTCTCGAAATCTGCTTTCGATTGCTCAAGATATGTCTCAATTTCAGGCTGGTGAGCAAGATAGAATGCAATAGATCCATAGACCTGTTCAAGTGTCAGTACAGGAAGCGATTGGGCAATGCTCTCAGGAGATTGACCATCCAAAAAAGCATAAACAATGGTATCCAGAGAGACACGACTATTCGCAATCCAATAGCCTTCATCTCGCCACTCAACATAAGCCTTGTTCAGGTTCTCGTCTTTCATCTGTGTCCATCTGCGAACATCTGCGGATACTACTTATACCCCAAATTCGGCGCCAGCCAGCGCTCCATCTCTGCCATCTCCATCCCCTTCCGGCGTGCGTAATCGGCCACTTGATCCGCGTCGATCTTGCCCACGGCAAAATAGCGCGCATCGGGATGTGCGAGATACCAGCCGCTGACTGAAGCCGCTGGGGACATCGCAAAATTCTCCGTCAACCGAATATCCACCTCTCGCTCAATCCCGAGCAAATCAAACAAAGTCTGCTTCTCCGTGTGGTCCGGGCAAGCGGGATAACCGGGCGCGGGACGAATACCGCGATATCGTTCCCGGATCAAATCCTCATTGCTCAACGCTTCATCCAGACCATAGCCCCAATCTCTCCGCGCCTTTGCGTGCAAACATTCGGCAAACGCCTCAGCTAATCGGTCCGCCACAGCCTGAAGCAAAATGGCATTGTAATCGTCCAGTGCGTGCTTAAACGCCGCGGCTTTCGCATCAACGCCCAACCCCGCGGTCACGGCAAATGCCCCGATATAATCCGCATATCCAACGGGCGCAACAAAATCAGTTAGTGAAAAATACGGTCCCCCGGCGCGCTTCTCCTGCTGCTGGCGCAACATCGGCAACCGCGCCCGCTCGGCATCTCTGCGCGCATCTTCAAACACGACAATATCGTCGCCATCGGCATTTGCTGGGAAAAATCCGTACACGGCCTGTGCGTTGAGCCATCCCTCATCAACGATCGCCTGGAGCATCGCCTGTGCATCGTCGAACAATTTGCGCGCCTCTGCGCCCTTGTGCGGATCATTCAATATCTTTGGATAACTGCCCCGCAACTCCCAGGCGTGGAAAAACGGTCCCCAATCGATAAAATCGACCAATTTAGAAATAGGGAAATCGCGCAAAGCCTTTATCCCCGTAAATTTGGGTCTGGGAATATCAATCTGTGTCCAATCAAATGTCTGGCGACGCGCCAGTGCATCTGAGTATGAAAGAAGTGGTCTTTGGGAAATATTAAACTCCGCCAATGCCCGCTGCTGAGACTCGCGATTTGCCCGCACATACTCGTCGCGCTGCTCGGCGTTCAACAGCGTGCCCACCACACCTGTTGCGCGCGATGCATCTTTGACATGCACGGTTGCATAATCGTAAACCGGCGCGATTTTCACCGCCGTATGCTTGCGGCTTGTGGTCGCTCCCCCAATTAAAAGGGGCACGTCAAATTCCTCGCGCTGCATCTCCCCCGCAACATGGACCATCTCGTTGAGCGATGGCGTAATCAAACCGCTCAGCCCGATGATATCGACCGCCTTTTCTCGCGCAACTCTCAAAATGCGATCCGCGGGCACCATCACACCCAAATCGATCACCTCGTAATTATTGCATCCCAAAACCACGCCCACAATATTCTTGCCAATATCGTGGACATCGCCCTTCACCGTCGCCATCAGAACCTTACCTCGCGCCCCACCGCCCGCTTTTTCATCCTCCATCAAAGGCTCGAGATACGCCACCGCCTGCTTCATCACGCGCGCTGTTTTGACCACCTGAGGCAAAAACATTTTGCCTGCGCCAAATAAATCGCCCACCACATTCATCCCATCCATTAGCGGACCTTCGATCATCTCCAGAGGTTTGTACCTGCCAAGAGCCTCCTCCAAGTCCTCTTCCAAATGCTCTGACTGACCATGCAACAACGCGTGCTTCAAGCGATCTTCAACCGCCCCCTGCCGCCATGCATCATCTTTTTCACGGCTCTTGCCCTCTGACCGCACAGACTCGGCAAAATCCACCAGACGTTCCGTTGCATCTCGTCGCCTGTTGAACAACACATCTTCAATCAACACGCGCAACTTCTCGGGAATTTCTTCATACACCATTAACTGCCCGGCATTGACAATGCCCATATCCAGACCCGCTTGAATGGCGTGATACAAAAAAGCCGCGTGAATCGCCTCCCGCACATAATCATTGCCCCGAAAAGAGAACGAAATATTGCTCACACCACCACTCGTCTTCGCGCCAGGACACAGGTCTTTGATCTGCCTTACGGCCTCGATAAAATTGACCGCATAATCGTTGTGCTCCTCAATACCCGTTGCAACGGTCAGGATATTCGGATCAAAAATAATATCCGACGCATCCATCCCCACATCTTCGGTCAAAATGCGATATGCACGCTGGCAAATCCGCACCTTGTCTTCAATCGACGTCGCCTGCCCCTTCTCGTCAAACGCCATCACCACAACCGCAGCACCATAGCGCAACACGGTTTCTGCCTGCGACTTAAAAACGGCCTCGCCCTCTTTCAAACTGATGGAATTGACAATCGCCTTGCCCTGCACGCATTTCAACCCCGCCTCGATCACCTCAAAATCGGAACTGTCAATCACAATTGGCACGCGCGCAATATCGGGTTCGCCCGCGATCAGCTTCAAAAACGTCGCCATAGCATCTTTTGAATCGAGCAACCCCTCGTCCATATTGACATCGATCATATTCGCGCCACCAGCCACCTGCTCCCGCGCAACTGCCAGTGCCGCAGCATAATCACCCGTTTTGATCAATCGTGCAAACCGTCGCGACCCCGTCACATTGGTGCGCTCGCCAATCATAATAAAATTGGAATCGGGATAAATGATCATCGGTTCCAAACCGCTGAAACGCGACATAGAAGACCGTTTGGGAATTTTTCTCGGTGCCTTATCGGATACAGCCTCGGCAATTGCAGCAATATATTCGGGCGTGGTGCCACAACATCCCCCTACAATATTGAGCCAGCCCTGCGCGGCAAAATCGCCTAAAATACCCGCCATGTGGCCCGGAGAATCGTCGTATTCCCCAAACTCATTGGGCAACCCCGCATTGGGATAACAACTCATAAATGCCGGTGCAAAATGCGACAAAGCCTCCACATAAGGCCGCATTTCCCGCGCACCGAGAGCGCAGTTAATCCCCACGCTCAAGGGCTGTGCATGCGCCACCGACAACCAGAATGCCTCTATCGTCTGCCCGGACAACGTGCGTCCACTTTGATCGGCTACTGTGCCAGAAATCATCACAGGTACTTTCACGCCGTGATCCAAAAAATAACGCGACACGGCAAATAGTGCGGCTTTGGCGGTAAGCGTATCAAACACCGTCTCCACCAGAATTATATCTACACCGCCAGCCATCAAACCCTCGATCTGCGCGTAATACCCATTGACCACATCTTCAAAGATATGTGTGCGAAATGCCGGATCATTCACATTGGGCGACAGCGAAAGCGTACAACTCGTTGGTCCCAGAGACCCCGCAACAAATCGCGGCTTGTTCGGATTTTGCACTGTCATTTCATCCGCTGCTTGTCGCGCAACGCGAGCGGCTGCCACATTGAGATCGTAAACCCGATCCTGAAGCTGATACTCCGCCATTGAAATCGGCGTGGCATTAAACGTATTCGTCTCGATAATATCCGCCCCAGCATCCAAAAATCGCCGATGAATATCCGCGATCAAATGCGGCTGTGTCAGGCACAAGAGATCGCTACACCCCTTCACATCAACGGGATGATCGACAAAGCCATCACCTCGAAATGCCTGCTCGTCCAGATCATAAGCCTGCAGCATCGTCGCCATCGCCCCATCGAGCAGCAAAATGCGCTCTGACATCAATTTTCGAATGGTTTTTTCTATATCGCGCATACATCTTTTCTCTTATTCGGTTGAAGAGGAAAAAGTCGAGGACAAAGATAAAATAAATAGCGTGCCTGACCAATCAACAGGCCGTTGAGTTTAATCAACTGGCAGGCACGCACTTGCCCATCATCAAAAAATCGCCGCGGCCAATCCGCCGGCCATCACCATACCAATCGAAATCCAGCGAAACACCGCCACCTGGTGAACCCGTGCGCGGAGATAAGTCGCGGTCAAAAAACCCAAAATCAAACCCGGCGCACCCCATAGGACAAATTGTAAACTCTCGTGCGTCAATACCCCTACTGCCCACAACACACAGAGACTCAACGTGGAAGTACACAAAAAACATGTCAAAAGCGTTGCGCGCATCATCGCCTGCGGCCAGCGCTGTTTCAGCCCAAACAGAACGATAGGCGGTCCAGATACACCGATACTGGACGACAAAAAACCGCTAAACATCCCCACTCCCACACAGGTCTGTGTGTCATGTCGAAAAGGATTGCCCGGTCGCAACTGCAAAACAATTGCCAATACCACCATCGCCAAACCAATGGCGCGCTTCATCACCTCTGCATCTGTATCGCGTAAAATAAACGCACCGATAGGCATGCCCACAATCGCACTCCCCACAATCATCCCCAGCACCTTCCAATCCACATCCCGCCGCAGTTGGATAAACTGCCCTGTGCCCAAAGGCAAATAAGACATCAAAACCCCGGGCACAACGACCTGTGCGGGAAACCACAGAACCATCGCCGGTATAGAAAGCAGATTAAACCCAAATCCCGTCAACCCCTGCAAGCTACCCGCAACCCAGAAAATACCGCTCGCATAGCATATTTCGCGTATTGGAAAATCCATAAAGTCGGTGAGACGTAAGATGTAAGACGTGAGACGACCACCCAACCCTTAATTCTTAGTCCAGGTGCCTGTGTTATTGTTGCTTTTTGCTTTTGCTTTTTGTTTTTTACTTCACACTTCCTACTTCACACTTCCTACTTCACTAAATGAACACCATTATTCGCAACCCCCTTATCCTCCCCGTCTTTATCCCCACATTTCTACTCAGACTGGGCAGTGGCCTGCTCGTCCCCATATTGCCGCTCTACGCCAAGTCGTTTGATATTTCCTACAGTCTCGTCGGTCTCGTGCTCGCTGCCGAGGGTATCGGCCACCTCGTTGGCGACCTGCCCGCAGCCATGGTACTCAATCGCATCGGTCGCAAATCCGCGATGCTATTGGGGGTAATAACAGTTGCACTGTGCGGCGCGGGTCTCTTTTTTGCACCATCCATCTCCGTGGTCTTCCTGTTGCGCTTTGTGGGTGGGATAGGCGGCGCACTTTGGGACATCTCGCGGTATGCTTATCTGGCCGATGCCACAGCCATCCACCAGAGGGGGCGCGCCCTCTCTGTATTTGGCGGCATCAGCCGTATCGGCACCTTTGGGGGCCCTGTCATCGGCGGCTATATTGCCTCGGTCGCCTCCGTAAAATATCCATTCCTCGTTTATGGCGGCATCTCACTTCTGGCCGCAGTGGTTGCGGCAATCGCCGTTGAAGCCTCTCGCAAGCGCGTATCGCCACCGCAACACGGCCTTGTGAGACACTTTGCCAACATCTTTCGCGCTCACAAAAAAAATTTGATTACCGCAGGTACAGGTCAGCTCTTTGCCCAAACCATTCGCAGCGGTCGCTATATCATCATACCGCTTTACGGCGCCGAAGTCCTCAATCTGGGATATGAACAAATCGGCCTCATCATGACGGTCTCGGGGTTTATCGACATGATGATGTTCTATCCCGCCGGGGTCATCATGGATCGCTTTGGACGCAAATTCGCCAATGTCCCCAGTTTTGCGCTACAAGCCATTGGCATGGCACTTATCCCGCTCACAGAGACCTTTGCCCCCCACCTGAATCTGTCCTTTTTCTCCATTGGCCTCTTCACTGGAGAATTTATCGCCCTCTTGCTCCCCGCCAGTTTGCTCGGATTTGGCAATGGCCTCAGTTCAGGAGCGATGATGACCCTGGGTGCCGACCTCGCACCCCGCGACGCCCTGAGCGAGTTTTTGGGCCTCTGGCGTCTCATCGGGGATGGCGGGCGCATGTCTGGCCCCGTATGCGTCGGTTATGTAGCAGACATCCTCGGTCTATCGCCCGCGGCATTAGCTATTGCAGGTATTGGCCTTTCCGCAGCGGGCATTTTCCTCTTCCTCGTTCCTGAGACCCTGGAAAAACAACCTGCCTAATCCTCCACCATATCCTCCAGATGCGCCACAATCTCATCAATGGGTGCATAACAGGTCGAACAGGGATAGAGAAACTCCCCCGTTGCCCGCAAATGCGCCCCATTTTTGATATGAAAACGTCCTGTGCGGTCCATAAACTGCCCCCAATGCCCCATCGTATATCCCGCTTTTGGACTCACTATCGCGCTCTCGCGCCAGCTTTTGGGAAAGAGGTCTTGAAATGGCGGCGCAGAATTGAGCCAACTGCCACACCTCACGGTCTTCACATCGGAGCGTCGCCGTTGCGCATCCTTTAACAATTGCAGCAATGTGCCCATAAAAGCATCTCGCATTTCGCTCAGAGGCGATTTGGGCTGATACACATTGCCGATGTGGATCGCGATATAATCGTCGCCATCGTCATACGTCCAGCATTCGTAAGGACGGCTCTTTGTGGAAGGTCTGCTATAACCCTTTTTCACATGGGGCCACAAATAGGCCAGTCCCTCTTCCTCCCAGGCCGCGCCTTCACAGCGATCAAAAATGGCCTTTAAACCCTTCAGAAAGGCGTCCCACTCCGGGTCTTCATACCCACGCGCCGGATGGTTTTCGCCATCAAAAAAATCCGTATTGCGATACACATTGACCCGGGAAGTAATCGCATCTTCAAACGCAATTCCCTCTCGCCCCATCAGAAATCGCGCATACCACAAACTCAGCTTGAGAAAGTGGCTGACATAGTGGATGCGAATTTCATTATCCATCAAAACTCCTTTGGACACAATAAATTGCGGCAATAAGATTTATTCAATACATAAAACAAAAGAACGGACAACCCACTTTGAGATTGCCCGTGATTTTTCATTATTTTTTGGAGCGGGAAACGGGACTCGAACCCGCGACATCAAGCTTGGGAAGCTTGCACTCTACCAACTGAGTTATTCCCGCTCCGCAAGGATAGCCAATTTACAGGTGTTCCCAGGTGATGTCAACCTGTTTCAAGGTGTTTCAAGATGGCATCTGCTACATCAATATCGCTACCATCCACCCACTGTATGCGTTCATTTTTGCGAAAAAAAGTCATCTGCCGTTTGGCGTAGCGCCGCGTACCCTGTTGCAAATCGGCAAGTGCGCGATCAAGCGTCGTCTTGCCATCGAGATATTGAAATATCTCTCGATAACCAAACGCATTGAGTGCATTCAGGGTGGGCGTATAACCCCTGTCGCGAAGGCTCGCGGCTTCTTCAATCAGGCCATTCTCGAACATAAGACACGCACGAGCATTGATCCGCTCATAGAGTGCTTCGCGCTCCCAGTGCAAACCAAAATAAGATGCCGTATGGCGAATCGGCGGTGCTGGCGGCACTTTCTGATGTTTGGAAAGCGGTTTGCCAGATGCTTCAAAAACCTCCAAACCGCGCAGAATGCGTTGTGTATCGGTTGTCTGAATTTTTGCAGCCCATTCTGGATCGACCTCGCACAGCCTTTTGTACAATTCGGGAAGAGACTCTCTCCCCTCTTCCTTCAATCGCGCGCGAATCTCTGCCGGAATTTTCGGCATAGGGGAAAAGCCATCGAATAATGCGCGAATATAAAGCCCCGCTCCCCCCACCAGGATGGGCATCTTACCGCGACACAGAATATCCCCAATCACCGCTGACGCATCTTCGGCAAATTGTCCCGCGCTATAATCTTCATCGGGATTGACAAAATCGATGAGGTGATGTCGCGCAGCAGACCGTTCTTCAGCCGTCGGCTTTGCCGTTCCAATATCCATAAAACGATAAATCTGACGCGCATCTGCCGATATAATCTCGCCATTTAATCTCCGTGCGAGTTCAATGCCCACAGCCGTTTTGCCCGATGCCGTCGGTCCGGCAATGACCAGAATATCGTGGAGCGAAGCCATGGCTACCGCTTAAACCGATTGTCAATTTCATCCAGCTCGATCTTCACCAGTGTCGGTTTGCCATAAGGACTGGCGAAAGGTTCTCGCGTTGCGAACAATTGATCTATAAGTGCGCGCATTTCCTCTGTCGATAAATCCTCACCTGTGCGAATCGACGTATGCCAGGCATAAACCGATGCGAGCCGATGTTCCTCGGGCGCGATCTGACGCGCTTGCCCGGAAGGCGAAACAGAAGTCGCTTGCTCGGCTTCGGCCATATCGCGAACCATATCTCTCAAAAGCTGTCCATCTTGCCACGTTCTCAGCCCCATGGGAATGGCATCGACAACAACCGTATGTCCCCCAAAATCGCGAATCCCAAACCCCATTTTTTCCAGGAGGGGCATCGCCTCACGCACAATCAGAATTTCTTTGACACCAAAATCGAGCGTAAGTGGAAACAACAGCCGCTGACTCGTCGCGGGACGGGTATGCATATTGTCAATGGCGCGTTCGTACAAAATCCTCTGATGAGCAACCTGCTGGTCAATCGCAATCAAACCATTTTTAATATGCGCCAAAATGTACTTGCTGTGCAATTGCCATACGGAAACCCGGGCAAAATCCTCTTCATCGAGATCATCGGTGTCAACCCCGGTTCCCCGCTTTGCCTTTCCCGACGACGTTCTCACCGTCAGCGGCAATGCCATCTGGGGTTGTCCGCCAACCTTGGGCTGCCCGGGCTGATAGGTGATTTCAGGGGATTCTGCGATGTTCACTGGCGTATCTGCCACAGGTATAATAGCATCGTCCATTTCCGGGATTAGATCTGCGCCGCGCAATGCTTGTTGAACTGCCTGGGTAATCAGACCGTAAATTGTCCGCTCATCGGCAAAGCGAACCTCGCGTTTTGAAGGATGGACATTGACATCCACACGCGTCGGATCAACGCTCAGACAGAGGCAATACGATGGCGCAAGCCCCCTGGGCAAAAGACCGCCGTATCCTTCGTAAACTGCGAAACCAATGGCTTTGTGCTGCACCCATCGGTTATTGACAATTAAAACCTGCTGAGCACCGGATTTTCGCGCGGACTCGGGCTTGCCCACAAAGCCTCGAACGCCAATCCCGTTTGCCTCGCCCTCAACGCCGATGGCATCTGCGCCATATCGCACGCCAAATATCTGCTCTGCCCGCCGATCAAAGCGCGATCTGCCCAGTTGTAGCACCTGGCGACCATTGTGCTTGAGGTCAAACCCGATCTCGGGATATGCCATGGCCACAGCCGTCACTGCGTTCACAATATGCCGAAATTCCGTATCGACACTTTTTAGAAATTTTCGCCTGGCGGGCACATTGAAAAATAGGCCGTGCAATGTAATAGCTGTACCCTGCCCGCGACCAATCGCGGATACATCCTGCACGCGCCCGCCCACCACGGAGATTCGCGTTCCTTCAACGGCATCAGATAGGCGCGTTTCAAGAGTCAGGCGCGAAACAGCGGCAATACTGGGCAATGCCTCGCCCCTGAATCCATGTGTGAGTAATCCCTTGAGATCGTCCAGACTTTGAATTTTGCTCGTCGCGTGTCGTTCAAGTGCCAAAAGCGCGTCATCGCGGGACATCCCGCATCCGTTATCGCTGACCCGCAAACTTTCCTTACCACCGGCAGCAACTTCAACGACAACGCGGTCAGATCCCGCATCGACTGAGTTCTCCATCAGTTCTTTTACGACAGACGCTGGCCGCTCAACCACTTCTCCAGCAGCAATGTGGTTGGCAATTTCGTCCGGGAGTATGCGAATTTTATTGGGCATATTGAGATGAGAATAGATGTAAAAAAAAACAAAAAACGCCTAACCCGCCGGGTGCCGAAATGGTTGTCGAAGTCCCGGTGTTAAAACAGCGGAAAACTTCCTGCGGGGCTACCCTCATGCAGATTCAAGGCGTTTTTTTGTGAAGCGTAAGCTTCAGGTGCAAATATAGCATTTTTGCAAATCTGAATCAAGGGCTTCCTTCAAATAACGCGCACTGGGGTTCTCTTTGACATAAAAAATAATTTCTTTAATTTATACTATCTTCCACAAGGAGGTTTTTCCAGTGCAGGATTTTGTCCTTCATCCCCATTCTATATTATTTGACGAAAAAACGATCCAGAACCGCGTTCGTGAACTCGGAGCCGAAATTTCTGAACAGTACCCGGACGGTGTCACTCTCGTGGGCATTTTAACAGGTGCCCTCTACTTTTTAGTCGATCTTTCGCGTGCGATAAGCAGCCCCATTGAAATCGATTTTATCGGAATTTCGAGTTATGTCGGTACAAGTAGCTCGGGTACAGTGACATTCACTAAAGACCTCAGTCGTGAAATTGACGACCGTCATGTGCTCGTTGTCGAAGATATTGTCGATACCGGACGCACGATCTCTGCACTTCTCACATTATTAAAGGACAGAAACCCGCGTAGCCTCGGTATTTGCACCCTCCTGGACAAACCCGAACGCAGAATCGTACCCGTTCCCATCCATTACTGCGGTTTCACCATTCCGGACCAATTTGTGGTGGGCTATGGTCTCGACTATAATCAAGCCTACCGCAACCTCCCCTACATAGCTGTGCTGAATGAACCCAAGTGAGAAGTAAGAAGAGAGAAGTTAGAAGTCCCCCCGCTGCCCCAGGGCGGGTGCTTTATACTCCTTCACACTTCCTCCTTCACACTTCCTCCTTCACACTTCCTCCTTCACACTTCCTCCTTCACACAGCAATGCACGCACGCGCTGGAACAACACATCGATCATATCTTCTGTCAGCACGCCTGTATTCATATTGTAGCGACTAAAATGGTAGGTGGCCACGAGAATTTTATCGTCCAATCGGTACACGCTACCGTGCTGGAAACGATGGGCATTCAGCCTCGCCACACGCCCAGCTGCCCTCTCCAGCCTTATATAACTGTCAAACGCATCCCTGCCCATCGCCAGAACGATTTTTACGCGACGCAAGAACGTCATCTCCTGTGCCAGCCAGTCGAGACACGCGCGCTTTTCTTCGGATCTGGGGCGATTTTGAGGCGGAACGCACTTGACGGCATTCGTGATATACACATTATCCAGGCGCATGCCGTCATGGAGATCAACCGCTGTTTCCCGGTTGGCGAAACCGTGCCGGAAGAGCGCGCGGTACAGCACATCGCCAGCGCCATCGCCTGTAAATGGTCTGCCCGTGCGGTTGGCTCCGTGTGCGCCGGGAGCTAATCCAATAATGAGCAATTGTGCGTTGATATCTCCAAACCCTGGAACGGGTTTTGCCCAGTAATCGCAATCGCCAATTTTGCGATTTTCCGCCAGTTCAAAGGTACGGCAGTAATTGACCAGACGTTTGCACAAGGTACATTCTGCAATCTCTTTTTTTAGAACGCGCGTCTGCATAGTAAATATAAAAGTATGTGCAAATGGCTTTTGTTCACACCAAAAAAAAGGCGATCCGTCAAGGACCGCCTCGCTTTAAAAACCCACCACTTTGTTTTTATCGACCAAAGTGAGGGTTGGCAATGGTCGGTTGCTGTGCTGCACGCGCCATTGCTTCATGCTCTTCATCCGTACAGGAACGATCCGTTGGAACCGAGGGATCTGGGCCTCCGGGCTGGTACCCATTTTGGATTAACCAACCTTCTAACTCATCACCGCTGATATCGGCCAGCATCGTATCCCCAATTTGCACACAGGGCTGTAAGGGTTGTCCACTCTTCATAACCATCTCGCGATAGTTGTCGGGATTGTTAATGATATCGCGATCTTCGTACTCCAGCCCATATTTTGCCAGAACAGCGCGCACACCACCGCTCCAACCGCAAACTGGCTTCAAATAGGCGATGACTTCGGGATTAGCCATTGGAAAACCTCCTGAATAATGACACTGTGGGTCTGATCTAATTCTCTACTAATGTACACAAAATCGCATATATGGCAAGGGTTCTTATTATCTATTCGTTTTAATCGCCCTGCCTATTATAGCTTCTTACTTCCCACTTCTCCCTTCCCGACGACGCGCTTTAAGGCGTTTTTTTCGCCTCTGTCGCCTTCGGCGAAGCTCTTTTCTGCGTTCACTACTCGCCATAAATCCTTCCTATTCGTTACCAAAGTGAAAACCAATTGTGAATTGCAATGCGCTATCTCTTTCATCGTCGGCAATGATGAGTTTCATCTCGCCAAACCAGGATAACCCCGGCCCCAATTTGCGCCGATACCCCAATGGTATATTTACGCTGATTTTGGTATCGTTTTGGAGGCTATCTACCGGATCTTCTACCTCTGAATCGGATTCTATAGCGTTAGATGCTGCTTTGGGACGAAAGAAGTGGGTTCCAAAACCGCCACCGACATAGGCCCGGCCAACCGGAGTCTGATGAAAAAAGTAAACGACATCCAGATTGACGACATAAACGCGCAAATTCTCCTGTACCGCGATATCCATGCCCGGCAGCAGATGCAATTTGGGCAACATAACTGATCCCAGATCGAGATTGCCTCCGAGCATCCATCGGTGAGAGTCAAATTGTCCCCCCATGCCATAAAAGGTATCAATCTGAGGTTCGCGCGTCAGGCTCACACCCGCTTTGACCCCCAACCCCAGGGCATTGGTCATCTGAGGAACACACAGCACCGTCAGGGCTGCCAGTCCCCAGGCAGCGACTATTGAAATCACTCGATTCATGTTACCCCCTTTGGATTGGATTCATCGCGGTCTATTCAGGTACACAGACAAATCAGGCTGTTCCATTTCCCCCATTTTTTGCCCACAATGCCTTGAGAACTTCGCCAGGCGACATGGGCAAATTTGTCATTCTCACACCCACGGCATCGTAAATCGCATTTGCAACTGCCGCAGCAGGTGGAACAATCGGCACTTCTCCCACCCCTCGCACACCATAGGGGTGGCCGGGATTTGGCACTTCGACGATATGGGTTTCAATCATGGGCAAATCGAGACATGTGGGCATTCGATAATCGAGCAAACTCGCATTGGTCAAAAGCCCATCCCCATTATAGGCGTATTCTTCGTTGAGTGCCCAGCCAATACCCTGTGCTGTGCCTCCCTGCATTTGCCCTTCGACATAACTGGGATAAACGGCTTTGCCAGCATCTTGAATCATAGAGACGCGCAAGATCTCTACTTTGCCCGTTTCGGTATCGACCTCAATATCGACAATCATTACCGCAAAAGCTCCGCCCACGCCGGACGGATTTACGGTTGCCCTGCCCATAACGGGACCACCGGTTTCGTCAAGCATTCCAGACAATTCTTTGAACGAAAGTGTCTTAGAAGAGTCAGATGAAGAAAATGTGCCATCGTCAAAAACCACATCATCAGTCGAGATCTCCCACAATTTTGCCGCGCGTTCAATCAGCTGCTCCTTGATATCCAGGGCGCACTGATAAGCCGCCCACCCGGTTGCAAATGTCGTGCGGCTTCCCCCGGTTACATCTGTATCGCCGATAGAATCCGTATCGACGACCTGTGGCTTGACGTCTTCTGCCCGGATACCGAGCACTTCAGCCAATTGCATCGCAATAGACGTACGGGTTCCGCCAATATCCGTAGAACCCTCGACCAGACTGACCGTGCCATCGGAATTTACACTGGCAGCCGCACTCGACTTCAAACCCACGTTAAACCAGAAACCCGAAGCTATCCCACGCCCGCGGTTTTTGCCACTGAGTTGGGCCGCATAGTGTTCTGAAGAGAGGGCTGTTTTGACACATTCCTCATTCCCGATTCGCGGATAAACCGGACCATCTGCGCGTCGCGTGCCTTCTCTGGCAGAATTTTGGAGTCTAAACTCGAGAGGATCAACATCCAACTGCTCGCATATCTCGTCGATAATCGTTTCTGAAGCAAAAGCGGCATTGGTCGCGCCGGGTGCCCTGTAGGCCATGGTCTGCGGTTTATTGACCAGCACCTCGTACCCGTCAATCAGCACATTGGGAATATTGTAGGGCGCGAAAATGCACATCGCACCTGGTGCAGCCCAACTGCCGGGAAAACCGCCCGACTCATACGCCATATACGCATATGCGGCGACAATCTTACCCGCTTTATCAACGCCCATTTTGCACTTGATAAAAGAGCCAGCGGTCGGGCCAGTTGCCTGCAAAACTTCCGTGCGACTCATGACCATCTTGACGGGGCGTCCCGTCTTTCTCGACATAATAGCGGCCAGAGGTTCGAGATAAATCCGAATTTTGCCCCCAAAGCCACCGCCGATTTCCATGGGAACGACTTTGACTTGCGAAACCGGTACATCTAAAATCTGCGCAGTCTGTTCGCGCACGGTAAATGCGCCCTGTGTGCTGCACCACACCGTAATCTGATCGTCAGCTCCCCACAAGGCCGTCGCATTTTGGGGTTCAATATACCCCTGGTGAACCGTCGCCGTGTCAAATTCTCGTTCAATGACGAGTTCCGCCTCTGCAAATCCCTTCTCCACATCGCCCAATTCGTGGCGAAAATGGGTACAAACATTGCTTTTTTGTCCCGTATCTTCGCCCAGCGACTGCGTGGTCTGATCTTCCAGAAGCAAAGGCGCGTCCTCTTGCATGGCTTCGTGGACAGTCAAAACGGGTTCCAACACCTCGTATTCGACATCGATCAAATCAACGGCTTCTTGCGCTGTGTGAATATCTGTTGCTGCAACCGCTGCAACAGCATGGCCGTGGTACAATACCTTGCCGTCGGCCAGCACATTTGCGCGCAGATGCTGGAGATTTGCAGCACCTTCCCCCAGGTCTTCAATTTTGTCTTCTTGCAATGGCAGGTCGTCAACTGTAATCACGGCTTTTACACCTGCAAGCGCTTCTGCCTTGCTCGTATCTATTGATTTGATCCGCGCATGCGCGTGCGGGCTGCGCACAACTGCACCGTGCAACATGCCCGCCATATCGATATCTGCACCGTATTTTGCCCGACCGACGACTTTATCGACGCCATCGTGTCGTATCGGACGGGTGCCAATAACTTTGTAATCCGTAATGCCCAGATAATCTTCTGTTTTTGTCGCCATTCTGGGATCACCTCCCTATTCGGCCATTTCAGACGCGGCGTCTTGCACCGCGCGAACGATTTTGTCATACCCCGTGCAACGGCACAGATTTCCCGCTAAGTATAACCGAATGCGTTCTTCCGACGGATTGGACTCTTGATCGAGCAATGCCTTGGCGGCTACGATAAAGCCCGGTGTGCAAATGCCGCACTGAAGGGCTGCGTGTTCGAGAAATTGCTGCTGAAGAGGATGTAAGCCATCGGCACTTGCAACGCCTTCGATCGTCGTGAGTTCCTGCCCCTCGGCTTCGACACCCATCATCAGGCAGGAATCGATAACCTCTCCATTGACCAGGATGCTACACGCGCCGCAGTTGCCATTGCTGCAACCCTCTTTCGTGCCCGTCAGGTCGAGTTGATCCCGCAAAACTTCGAGAATTGTCTGCCGAGGTTCGCACAAAAACTCGACCGATTCTCCATTGATTGTCGTTGTAACGTGAACTTTTCCTGGCATGCGATTAAGACTCCTTTGCTCTCTGAATGGCTCCCTGAATGGCGCGTCGCGTCAAAACGCCGGACAGGTGAATCCGCTGTTCAATAGTTCCCCGCATATCGCTAATTGGTCTGGCTGCCGCGCGCGATGCTGCACACGCCGCTTCGATAGCTTCTTCATCATCTACCGCTTTCCCTTCAAGTGCTGCGCCTGCATCGGCAACGAGCAAGGGTGTGGGTGCGACGGCTCCTATTGCCACCCGCGCCTCTTGAATCGTCGTTTTATCGCTATTCAAAACCACAGATGCCGCAGCATTGGCGACGGCAATATCCATTTCATTGCGCGGAATAAATCGCAGGAAAAATGCCCCTGAATTGGCAGCCGGAGTTGGCACCTGAATAGAAATGAGAAACTCGCCGGATTGAAGAACACTTTGTCCTGGACCGGTAAAGAAATCCTCTGCTGCAACTTCTCGCGTGCCATTTGGTCCCGCAATACGACATGTGCCGGCCAGAACAATGACGGCAGGTGGGGTGTCCGCTGCGGGCGAGGCATTACAGAAATTGCCTCCAATAGATCCGCGGTTTTGAATCTGAATAGAACCGATGAGCGAAGTGCAATCTACAAGCGCGGGATAACGACTTTGGACAACATCGTAACCGTAAATTTGGGAACACGGTGTTGCCGCGCCAATACTCAAACCGCTGTCCTCATCAAAACTCAACGCCGTTGCTTCGGGAATCCGCTTGAGATCGATCATCAAATCGATCTTGCGCCCCTCCTTCAACTGCGCGATCAAATCCGTGCCACCCGCCAGAATGCCGATATTGCCATTTCCCGCGCTCAGCAGAGAAATAGCCTCATCTACAGACTGGGGTGCTTCATAATCAAATGCGTTCAAAATTATCCTCCTCTTTATTAAAACCACAGATTTTATCTGCGTTCATGACCCATTTTCACAGGAATTATCTGCGGATGCTTTTGAATTTTGCTAAGATGTTAAGGATACAATCGGAGTTCCAGACTGTCAAGCCTTTTGCCGGGTGAGAATTAACGCTCTGAAAATGGATGTGTCAACCACAAAAAAGCGGGCTTCCGCGAGACGTCCTGATCTGGTGGGAGGGAACCAGACCAAACACTTGCGGAAGCCCGTGACCAACTATCAGACCTTATACTTCATGGCGATAAACGCCTGTGTGATACATTAGTTCCCAATATGAGCCTCAAGAACGGTATATCCGTCTTTTTGAGCCATGATTCTCCCCTGTCTAAAAACTCTGCGAATGTGTCTCAGATACGATTCTGGACGCATCACAACAAGCATTAAACGACCTCCCGGTCTCAGTGCCCGAAAAGCACCTTCTATAAGGGGATGGGCCGCAGCATTACCATCGTGAAAGGGCGGGTTGGAAACGATAAGATCGAATTTCTCGCGCCGGTCAAAAACACGCGCATCTCCCACATGCACCACTGCATTGCAAATCCGATTTCGCTTCAAATTTTCCTCCGCGCAGGAAACCGCGCGAATATTCGAATCGACGAGCGTTGCGCTACCTTTTACAGATAGACGCGCAGCAACCATGCCGAGTGCGCCCCAGCCACATCCCCAGTCCAGTATATGGTCGGCGGGGCGAACTTCCATGCAATCGATCAGCAATCTCGTCCCACTATCGAGGTCATCCCGTGAAAAAACACCCGCACGGGTTTCTACTGTGTATGGACTGCCCGGTAAGTCGTACAATTCAAATGTCATTCGATTGTCAATCGGTGCTTGACCAGGATCATCCCGCTCCTTTTTCGCGCTGTAAATTTCCACTCTATCTACGCGCCCTGCGCGTTTGTTATTGCCAAAAACCGCATGCAAATACGCGGCATAACTTCTAATGCCGCGATTTCGCTGCCCCGCCAGATAAAGAACACCCCCCATTTCAAGTGCCTGAAAGCCCTGATCAATCCATTCAAACACCTGTCCCTTAGCAGATCTTTGTGCGGGTTTGTAAAATACGACCTGTACGTCGGAAATTACCTGTGCCGGCATTGTACTGAGTACGCCGTTTATTCGAAGTGCTTCTGCCTTTTGCACAGCGCGAATATCCTCCCCCACAAAAGTCGCCTGAGCACCTGTTTTCTGCAAACATTCGAGACAGTCTCCCTCCCAGCCGAGATCCAGCACCGGACTTCCGACCTGTACATCTGCCACGTCAACAAATGCTTCACGCGCTTGTGTGTTTTTCGCATTAATCACTTGTAACTCACTCTGCCACAAAATAAAAGGAGAATTATATTCCATTCTCCTTCAAATAAAAATAATTGAGCTACATACCTCTTTTCTACGACTCTGCCCGCGCCTTAATACTCGCATAAGAATTGGAATCATTGACCTCGGTTTCAACAGGCAAATTGGAATCGCGCCATCCCACCACTACGAGAACGCCATTTTCGACTTTGCCACCAAAGCCGCCCTGAACATTGGCGAGATTCGAATAACCCAACCGCGCCATCAAATCCGCGGCCATCTGTGAACGCATCCCACTCTGACAGCCACAAAAAATGGGCTGTTCTTTATCGGATAGTGTTTTTTGCACAATATTCAAAAAATCGGGATTTGGCACCATGCCCCCCGGGCCGGGAACTGCAATGGGGATATTGATAGCACCTTCGGGATGCCCCTGGGCAAACTCCATTTCCGTGCGCACATCGAGATAAACCGAGTTTTTCGCCTCATCCATTGCGGCCTTTGCTTCTCCGGGTTCAAGCTGTTTAACTGCCATATTAACACTCCAATATTGAGGTGATTACTTCTGGAATATATTGCTTACAAAAATAAGCAAAATCATGGGTGGGGCAAGTCCTGAATCTCATTTGGGCATTCGCAGTGTTTCAGTTCTTTACTCTTATTGCTGGATATATTACTTTGGGTTTCAATACGCAAAATAGTTTACAGGAGGATACGAGATGGAGAAAGAAAACACACAGAGGGTCGCCATTGCGGGCTGCCATCGCATGCTACTGCGCGATTTGACCCATCACAATTTTGCCGCGGCTTTTCGAGCCATTCCGGAAACGGAGATCGTGGGGGTATTCGATTACGGCGCGGAAACGCGAGCGGAATTTGTCACCTGCTGGCGGGACGTTTGGGGCGATATCCCAACCTTCGATACTGCTCTTTCTAAAGGAGATCCTCAATGCCAGACCCTATGAACATCGTTGTTGTCGTGGCCGATACATTTCGCACATCATTCCTGGGGGTTTATGGAAACGACTGGATCCACACGCCAAATCTCGACCAATTTGCCGAAGAGGGTGTGCGCTTCACCAATGCCCACCCCGAGTGTTTGCCCACCATCCCGACGCGGCGAACCCTTCATACCGGGCGCCGAGCCTTCCCTTTCAAAGACTATCGTCCCGTTCCCTGGGACAATGTCTATCTCGCTGGATGGCAACCTATGTCATCTGAAGAGGGCACGATCGCCGAAGCACTTGCGCAGGGAGGTTATCACACCGGTTTCTTTGCCGATGTTCCCCATTACTTTGTCCCTGGAATGAATTTTACCCGGGGTTTCCGCCAATGGGAATTCATTCGCGGCCAGGCAGAGGATCGCTATCGCGCCACAGCTGCAGCAGACCCGGCATTGATCGAATGCTATAAACTCAGAGAAGGACAGCCTCCGAATCTGATTCGTGCCCATCTGGTCAATGTACAACCCCATCGCCCCGAAGAGACCTGGCCCGCAGCGCGGACGTTTCGCGCCGCCATTGAATTCCTCGAGCAAAACGCTTCAAACACGCCTTTTTACCTCTATGTCGATAGCTTTACCCCCCACGAAACATGGGAAGCACCGCTCCACTACTACGACCTGTATGGTAGCCGCGAGGACAGAGAACCCATCTGTCTCAGTGTGCCTTATGGTCCCTTGAGCGCCAATCCCGACTACGAAGATCGGCTCGCTTCTATTCGCGCAAATTATGCCGGACTCGTCACAATGGTGGATACCTGGTTCGGACGACTGGTCGATACAATCGACAGAGTGGGCTTGCGCGACAATACCCTGGTTATTTTCTTGAGCGACCACGGCACAAATTTCGCCGACAATACCGAGGGCATAATCGGCAAACCCGCAGACTACATGTATCCGGGCACCATGTGCATCCCGATGATTTTGCGACACCCACAAAACAAAGGCGCCGGAACCATCTCCGACGCCTTTGTCTATACCCTCGATATACCCGCAACAGTGCTCGACGTTTCCGGCGTCTCACCAATTGGACAAATCGATGGCCAGAGCCTACTACCCATCGTTGAATCCTCAGACACGTTCAGCGAGCGAGACTATCTGACATGCCGCTACGGCAATTCCGTCTGGTACAAAGACCAGACCACCTGGTTCTTTTCTCAAGCGGACTTTTCCAGCCCGCGCGTCTTCGATTTAGAATCAGATCCGGATTGCACCCAGAACATCGCAGAAAGGGCTACAGATAGAATTGACCGGGCAAAACACCGCATTCTCGAAGATGCTGCTGGCGAAATTCCCATCTACCAGCGCCAAAGATCCACCGACGCCCTCGGCAGACCGGAATTTACTGTCTAATACGTGTCGCTCATCATCTACATCTCATAGAGAAAAACGATGGCAAAGACAGGTTGTTCGATGAGGTGGACTCCGTTATATGGAGTTCATTTGAAAATTGGGTCTGTTGTTCGAAATTTAAGATTGTCTTTTGTCTCGATTTCAGTGATGACCTTCCTAACATCAACTTGCATCAAAATCCCACGTTCCCATAGTGCACGCAAAATTTCGGATAGATTGACACAATCTATCCCATTTTCTCGACAGTGATGTTTAACTCGTCGCTCGTTGCTAACAAAGATGGCATCCAACCGTTTACAAATCGCCATTGACTCGCGCTCTCCTGAACCAAGCGTCCTGGGTAAGGTCGCTGTAAACTGTTGATCAATAGTTGTCGGATGATATGTTACGATTTGCCCTTGAGAATGCAACGCTATGATGTCTTGTGCAAAGTCAAACCCCTTAGTGATGCCCGTTTGAAGTTCGTTCTCTACAGCGGTGGAAATATTGAGATGGTCCTCATTAAAGACGGTAAACAGCAAGGGAAGCCGTTGAATTTTAGCGAATATGGAGAGCACATCTGTATCAATAAAAACCACGACTAAGCCCCTTTGGCACTGTCGTTTGATTTCTACTGTCGTTTGATGAGTGAAACCCCCGATTGTAATGCTTCGGTTTAATCGACTTCTACGATTTTCGAGATACCTTTCGCTCCTAACACAGCTTCAAACTCAAAACGGTGGATTCCGGCCAATTCCGCAGCTCTGGCGAGCGTCACTTCCTGTTGTTGATAGAGCAAAATTGCGGCATCAAGACGAGATTCCTTCTTGGTGGTGACCAATTTTTCAAGAGCATCGGTCATCAACGCATGCGAGTCGGCATAAAGCCCCGCGTCAATCAGAGCGTTCACCTCTTTTTCGAGGTCGCGTGAGTGAATTTCAATCTGGAGCATGGATATCTTTCCTTCCTAACTACCAAAACGGGTCAAATCCATTTTCAGCTTGAGGTCTTAGTGATTATTTACGAAATTCGTTCTGGAGAATCGTTTTGGGATTGATCAACAAGCCAGCACTTTGACTTACCAAAATAAGCAAAATCCTGGGTTAGGCAAGTCCTGAATCTCGTTTAGGAAGATCGGGATTTACTTGGTAACGCATGTCCCAAAAATTATCATAATACGAGATTGATATTTGCCCTGGATTTGTTTTGATCGCCAATGAAAGAGTATCTTTCGGAGGTAAGTATTTCAAGATGCTTAAAATTTCTCAATTTTTAAAAAGGAGCAATTTCGGCTATGAATAAAATACAAAGAAAACTCAATCAGTATTACGAGGACGTTGGTATTGCACCTATTACTAATATACCTGTTACGCCTGGCAACCTCAACGCCATATTTGCGGTCTTCCGTTGTTCTAATAAAGATAGTTGTCGGGATGCCTGCCAAGACGCACAAGGAAACGTTCACTTTTTAGCCCGGATAGAGGGCGTTACCGTTAGCCAATATTATAGAGAAAGGAATTACAAAGGTCATCGCATACCCCTAAAAATCCCACCGTAATTGGCGGCACCATTTACATAGCCCATATAAATCGTGTACAAAAATGTGGCAAACACGCCTACGCCCATCGCCAGAATTAGCACCCAGAGCAAGCACCGTCTATTCGTCTGGATGGTATCGAATAACTTGGTCGAATGCCCCAGCGCGGGCATAATCGTCGTCTTGATATCGCTACACCACGAATGAGAGATAGCAACAGAAACGAGTGTGCGCGATGCCAAAGAATCAATACCCAGAATGACCGATGAAAAAATTTGCGGACACATCGCCGCACGCAGAGAAATCAGCCCTGCCTCTGAAATCAGACGGGTTTGTCCCAAATACATCACCAGCACGCCAAAGAGAAACAGCGGAATAAACTTTAATTCCATCCCCGTCTTGTAATGCCACACCGCATAGGTGGAAAAGCCCGGTCGAACACCACATTGGGATAACGCCAGGGGATCTGGGGAAACGAAGGATTAAAATGATTGATCACATTCCACAGCACCCAGAAAAACGTCAATCCAAATCCAATCCAGAAAAGCGGCAGATTTAGAATTGGAATTCTAAAAAAGCCCTTCTCTTTTGGTTCTTCCAATACCGCCAGTGGAACTTCCATCAACGGGTATTCAATGCGCTCGTTCTCCACCCATTGCTTCCGCAAGATCACCATCAAGCACAAAGCACATCCATAATAGGCGACAATCACCGTCATCCACCAGAAAACAGGCACCAGCCATATCGTCCAGGGAATGGACGCACCGCGCGGTAGCCCTTCAAAAAACCACCTTAGACCCTCACCACCTGGTACCACGGTCCACGTTGGCAAAAGCGTCTCGTAATACACCGTCCACTGGTTTTCCGGGGATGACAGATAATGGGGCACCGTAAAATTTGCGACCATTTTACCGATAAAATACGTCGGCATCGTGGCCCCGATCAATGGCATCACAAAAATGACAATCAATTCACCCCGGCTCAACTTTAAGAATCGGTTTGCAAACAACACCAGCACCATCAAAGGCACGACCGCCGCCATCGACAGGTGATTTTGATCCAGACGGGTCGCGTGCAAAATAAATCGTGCGTAAGACCCTGCATTCGTCGCCAGGACCGTCAACACGATACCAATCGACAGCGACCACACCGAAATCGGCGACCAGATCTGACGATCGCGTGTTGTCTCAACCTCTCTTAAAGCCTCCGCCATAATACCTCTAATGGATTTCTTTGAGTATTCGTCTTAACTCAAACTGCGACAGGGCGCGCGGATTGTTTTTTAGACGTTCTGTATTGACATTCTGCACAAGTGTTTCCAGATCTGCGTCGGTATCCACGCCAACCTGTCGCAGGCGGGTGGGGCAACCAATGTTACTGATAAGATCATCAATGTGTTTTCGAGCCTCTTCAGAACCCGCAACCCCTATCAGCCTGTTGATGTCTCTTATATCTTTCTGAACTTGAGCAACACCTGTGGGATGCCAACAATCACCACTGGTTACGCCATTGTTGTATATTAAAACGGCACCCAATGTCAGAGCCACAGCCAAACCGTGAGGCACACCAAATTGAGATGTGAGCGTATAGGAAATCGCGTGAGGTGCGGTGGTCTTGCTGATATTGATCGCCTTACCAGATAGATGGGCAGCGCGACACATATTGGCACGAACATCGGGTGTGGGACGGTGAACAGCGGCCTCGAGATTATCGAGCACCAGCTTCAGAGCCTCGCTTGCAAAAACGCGCGATTGCGCGGTTGCATTCACACTCCACAAAGATTCAACAGCCTGTGACAGCGCGTCCAGGCCAGTATGTGCGGTAATAGAAGGTGGCAAATTGTCTGTCAGATTGGGATCGATAACTGCGTAATCGGGCAACACATTGGCGTGCGCAACGGAATATTTTTGTTCCCCGACATAAACCACAGCAAAATGCGTCGCTTCACTCCCCGTACCCGCTGTGGTGGGTATGGCGATTAACGGTGCGACTTTATCTCGAATCGGTATATTTCCTGTAAGAAGATCGCGGTATTGCCCGCGATGTGTACCGCTAATGCCAATGAGCTTAGCCATATCAATTGCAGACCCGCCGCCTATGGCAATCATCATATCACATGGATGTGCGTGCCAGAACTTGACACCACGCATCACATCAGTGTATTTGGGATTGGGTGCAAAATCATCAAAGATGGCTTGGACCCACCCCTGTAATGCGGATTCTATATACATTTTTGCACCGGATTTATCGTAGGCTGTGCGATCAGCCACAATAAAAATAGACCGCACGGATCTGTCCTCTAACAAAGACTGGACAGTCTCAATGGCCCCGGGTGCCATGTAGGTAATTTGTTTCATAAGACACTTCATTTTTTTATTAAATCAGAAAGGACAGAAAATGGATTTTAATTTTCGACGTACATACCGCGGTGAACTAAAAGCCATTTTGTTAGATTGGGCGGGAACCACAATGGATTACGGATGTTACGCGCCTGCTGTGGTCTTTCGCCAGGTGTACGAACGCATGCGAGTACCCATCAGCATGTCCGAGGCGCGTGCGCCAATGGGGGCGCACAAAAAAGTCCACATCCGAAAGATATCTCAAATCGAATCTGTACACCAGCGCTGGGAAGAGACCTACAATCGACCGCCGCAGGAATCGGATATCGATGAGATGTTTGAAGCATTTGTGCCCCTGCAACTGAGTTGTCTGGCTGAATACGCCGACTTGATTCCCGGTACACTGGAAGCAGTTGCCGAGTTTCGCAAGCGCGGATTAAAAATAGGATCAACCACCGGATATACAGGCGAAATGATGGCACTCTTGCAGGAAGAAGCCAAAAAGCGCGGTTACGAACTCGATGCAACTGTATGTGCAACCGACGTTCCCGAAGGCCGCCCAGCACCGTGGATGTGTGTGCAAAATGCCATGCAACTGGGCGTGTACCCCTTTGCAGCCTGTGTCAAAGTCGATGACACGATCCCCGGCATTGAAGAGGGTCTCAATGCAGGCATGTGGACTATTGGACTTGCAAAAACGGGAAATGAAATCGGCCTAAACGAAGAAGAAATCAACCGCCTTGATCCCGACATGTTGCAAACACAACTCGAGGCTGTATATCAGCGCATGCATCAGTCTGGCGCACACTATGTCGTCGATGGCATCTGGGATGTGCCGGCTGTATTAGACGACATCCAGAGCAGACTCACACGCGGCGAGTGTCCCTGATACGTAATACTCAAAAAAGGTCGTGAGTCATATTCACGACCTTTAAGAGATATCCGTTACTCTGTTACGGCTGAACGCAGGGTGAGGATTTCTTCTCCCCTGGTATTCACATCGAACCCGTACCGCTCATTTTCAACACCAATCTCGAATCCGTTCCCATTCTGTACCACACGCGCATTTGCCTGGTGCTCCACAAAAGCAAAAATTAGAATATCTTCGAGCGTCGATAACATCACCCGCGTATTCGCATCCTGCGCCCCCGGGACAAAACTCGTCAAACTTCCCGCCGCCAGCCCAGAAGGCGCAAAAGGCACCTCCTCCTTCTCAAAACAGGCATCCTCTCCGTTCAACCGGAAACGCATCCGCAATTCACCTGCTCTGGGATTAAAATAAGGTGCTCTTTCATACTGCAGATAATCACGGCCGTTCAATCGCACGAACCTCTCCCCCCCATCTTGCATCACGCTTACACCGCGCCTCCGGCGTCTCAGTGCCGTCACCAGGATCGGAGAAGTCCCTTTCAACAGCCAGTATTCATGATCTGTACGAATAGACCGCACGCGCAACCGTTCGAACAATGTTGTGGTATCCAGCCGTTTCAGAAACGCCACGATCTCGTTTTGCCCGCCAGAAAAAGGGAGACTCCCACAGGCTACCGGTTGAGTCTCCTCCGCGGAAATCGTCTTCAAAATCGGATATCCGGCCCATTGCACATGTAAGTTCATAAACCCATGCGCGCTCCGGCCTTTGTATCCCGACACGCAACAGACCACAGCGCCCCTGTCCCATCCGCTGCGCAGCAATCCGGTCTCTCCGTAGTGCATCCGGGTAAATTTTTTTGAAAGCGGCAATACAACCTTGCGATTGGACGCCCGAAATTCAGGATCATAATAACAATAAGCGTAAGGAGCGTATGCGATCATGCACTCCGCCGCCGTACCTTTCACGCCCATCCCGAACCGATAGAGCCTGCCCAGCCTCGGATCGCCGAGTGCGACGTCCCGCATCTCGGCATCTCCAGCTTCCTGCGCCAACCGAAGCAGGGGCACCGAACACGCATCCAATTGACTGCCCGAAATAACATTTGAATTTTCTGGATAATACAGCCTGTCTTCGATCACCTGTGGCGGTGTCAGATGATACCGAAACCACGTTAAGGGCCGCTCCAGTCGCTCTGGAAAAGTCTTATACAGATCTTCCCCCGTCACGTTGCGCAGCGCATCGGCGAAGTGAAGCAACCACAAATTTTCCCACGGCCAAAACGAAGGTCCGTCGCCCGGCGCGCCGTCTCGTCCACAGCCATAGGGCATCACTCCGCTGCGAAACCGATCGATCACGGCTGATACCCAGGCTTCCGCATCGGGATGTTTTCCCAACAAATACAAAGCCGCCACACCAAAATGTCCGTTGTCAACCACGGCGTGGTGTCGTCCATCCGATGAGTATCTGTCTCGCTCCACATCCGGCCACCAGCGGTTCATCATCTTAACCAGACACGCGGTCGCCTGTTTTTTTTCTTCATCGGGCAACGCATTGTCGAGGAGATCCAGCGCCAGCGCAAACGCCTGCATATACCGGTTCGCCGTATAAAAATGCTCCTCTACCCGGTCACTATGCTCCCATTCCCCCGCCGCGCGCAACCAATCTCTCGCCCGTTTCAACCAGCGCGGATCCCCCGTCAGCCGATAGGCGAACGCATAATGCTCTATCAGCGCGGTTGCGTGCATCCCCGTGTAGAACGTCAGGTATAGCTGGTGGTACGGGTGCGGGCTGTGAGGCCGTTCGGGAATCCGTTTCCAGGGCTGCTGAAAATAAAAAATCTCGCAATCTGCGAGAATATTCTTAAGGATTCGTTTTCGCGCCGCATCCTCCGGCAGGTCGAACCTGTAATCCGGATCATCGACGGGATGATACAGCCGGGGATGATCCTTACGCAGAATCTGAATCATAATTATTTCAAAGCCTCATCAATCAAAAACAGATCGGTCAGCAGTGCGCGCAAATGGATAGAGGCATTTAAGTTGTCGATCAACTGGGAACTGATGGCGGGCTTGCCCAGCACGAGGTTAATACCCGCCCGTGCTCTTTTCGCATCGGCATTCATCTCGTCCAAAAAATCTCGATAATCCGCAAGACCCCTTTCTCCTGCGATAAGCGCTGCGGATTCTCCCAGATTATCGAGCGCGTTATTCATCTCTTTTAGCGCGTGTCGTATCTGAGAGTCTGAATCACCGCCTCCTTCTATTCCCTGTGCGGCATAAGCCAGCATCAATTCATAGCCCGACTCTATCGCCTCAATATGTTGCGCCCACTCTGAGAAAATATCTGCCATGCGTTATGCGCCTTTTCTTTTTGTATCCCACTTCTCTGGATCGTGATGTGCGCGATATTCCTCGTCTGTAATCCATCCTTTAATCATCGAGCGCGTATAAAAAAGTTTCTCCGGCCGTATTGCAAAATAAACATGCATCATAATCAGTGGAATAAAACACAGACCTGAAAAATCGTGCAAAACATAAATAATCCCCCAGCTCTCGCCTGAAAAAACATAAGGATCGCGCGTCCAGAAAGGCGAATCAATTTTAAGCAACATCAAAATACCCGTCACTATTGCAACCAGACTCATAATCGCCACGATATGGTGATAAACCTTTTGCATCAGCCAGTATTTGCCAGGCGACACTTTCAAAGTCTTGATAGACCCCGACAGCGAGGAAAGAACATCTGCAAATTCTCCCCGTGCAATCCACATAGACCGCCAGTCTTGTCGGGTCAGGGCGTAAATAATGTGAAACAAAACAGAAGCAGTAAAAATCACCCCAGAAACCCAGTGCAGCGTTACCCACGCAAACTTGATCCCCAGAATCGGCAAAAAACCAGTCAACAATAGGGCAATCATACACGCCGCCATCAACCAGTGATTGATTCGGGTAGCGAGCGTATGTCTCAGCCGAGTATTCATGGATCGTTTTTTTTCACAAAAAAGTGCATATAACCCGCATGCAAAACAATAAACACAATGCCTGCGACTGCAAAATACCCGATCAGATCCCACGAAAGACCTTCTAAAACCCGCTGTCCCCAGGCATCGCTGGTATATCGAAAAATATCCATCAGCTCTCTCGTATTGCCCGTTTGACCAGACTTTCCATAAGGGGAATTTTAAACCCATTGTAATTCAGCGGCGTGGCGCCCCGGGTTGCCGCACTCGCAGCGAGGTCGGCAGACGCGCCATTTGGGGGACTGCCCTTGACCACCTCTTCCACAACCGTCAAGCGCAGCGGCACACAGGCAACACCGCCGCATGCTATTCGGATATCGGAAATCGCATTGTTATCTACCTTCATTGCAGCGGCAATATTGACCAGCGCGAAATCCCAGGTGTTCCTTTCGGCCACCTTTTCAAAATAAAAACGCGCACCTGCCCAGGTGTTGGGAATCACAATTGACTTGAGCAAATCACCCGGTTGCAAAATCGTCATGCGCATAATATCTACATCTGGACCAATGAAAAAGTCCTCTGCCTGCACCTCTTTTTCCCCATCGCCATTTACAACCACCATACGCGCATCGAGGGCAACAAGTGCGGGTGCGGTATCTGAAGGCGACACGGCGATACACCGATCCGCCCCAAAAAGACAATGTTCGCGGTCAATTCCCTCGGGCGTATCGGCATAGCAGGTATTCCCGCCCGCGCGATAACAATCCAGACCGTACCGATAATACCAGCACCGCGTATCCTGACAGACATTGCCCCCAATCGTTCCCGCATTGCGAATTTGTGGGCTTGCAACATGCCGCGCAGCATCGGCCAACACGCCGTATTTCCCTTTAATCAGCGCACTTGTTTCGATCTCTGTCAGCGTGGTCAGCGCGCCAATCTCAATCCCGTTGGCTGTTTCTCGTATTCCATGCAAATCATCAATACCGTTAATATCGATAACTGCTCTGGGCTTCTTGGCGCGGTCCTTAAACCAGTCAAAACTATCCTGACCACCTGCCAGAACCCAACCGTCATCGCCATAGCGATTCATTAAATTCAGCGCGTGATCTATCGCCGTGGGCTGATACAATTCAAAATTAGCCATCATATCTCTGAGCATCTCATCTCTCCATCGTCAAAATTATCATCACACTTCACACTCTACAGCCCCTCTTTTTTATCTGCGTTCATCTGCGGATCACCCTACTCATACCGTATTCACTTGCAGCACCTTATAAGACTGTTCGCGTCCTGCGGCTGCATTGACAATATGATCGGTCGTCACTGGCATGCGATTAAAATAATGCCCGCCCAGCGCATCTGAAATCGCGCACAAAAGCGCGGCAGCGGCACAACCCTGTACAGGCTCGCCAATTCCCTTAGCACCAACTGGATTTTGGGGATCCGCGATATCGACCACCTCGGTCTTCATCTCAGAAGGAACATCGAGATAAGACGGCGGCTTGCACTGATAAAGTCCCATATTTGCGGGAAGTCCGTTTTGCGGATCGTACACGTACCGCTCCAGCGCAGCCAGACCAAATCCCATAACTGCGCCGCCTTTGATCTGCGTCTCCAGCCCCTGCGGATGCAGTACCGTACCGCATTCTGCTACTCCCACATAATCCAGAATTTCGTACTTGCCAGTCTCCAGATCCAATTCAATCTCGATAAATCCAACAGCCATGGCCGGCACAACGCCCTCGCGTTTCAGATTGTCTTTGGCAACACCGATCAAACCCGTGCCAGCAAGCCCAGCCACTGAGGTTTTTGTCATGTCGTGGATATCTTCAGGAGCTTCATGGCCGTCGTACTTGTCCCCCAGTTCAATTGCGCGTTTTGCCGCATCTGCAAATCCCATGCTTTTGGATTTGTCCGTCTTGTGCACAACGCGCTCATCGGCCAAATCGTAATCGTCGGGAGAGCCGCCCAAATCCATTGCCGCAATCTCCAGCAATTTGTTTTTTGCATCCATCGCCGCAACATAATTTGTGCGCGTCATCGTAAACGAGGTATTGCTCCCCCACTGCGCGTGGTTCCACGGCAAATGGCGACGAGAATCGCCCCGCTCTATCACGCAGTTTTCCCATTTACA
Source organism: Candidatus Latescibacterota bacterium (assembly GCA_022821275.1). Classification (GTDB taxonomy): domain Bacteria; phylum Latescibacterota; class UBA2968; order UBA2968; family UBA2968; genus VXRD01. The sequence goes on from JAJEDY010000080.1 coordinate 69,588, forward strand.
CGTCAGCACTTCAGCGGCTACGCGAGAGGTTGCCGTGTGTGAAAATGTACCGAGGTTGCCAACGCCAGAATGAATGTGCAACTTGCCCTCTGGCGTCAGGCGCACCAGACCATCATAACCATTTGACCCCGCCGCGTGATAAGCCTGCCCAATCCCCACACCAATAACCTTTGAGCCACTCTTCTGACGGCTTTTTTGTTTTTTCCCTGCCCAATCAAAAGCCTCGCCGCCTTTGTCCAGTGCCTCGCGCATATAAACACTCGTAACAGGTCCCTGCCTGCGCCCGTATTTCGAATCGTTATCAGGTGCATTGATGCGCCGAAGCGCCAGCTGATCGAGGCCCAATTCCTCGGCTGCCTTGTCGAGCAAAGGTTCAACGACACAGGCGATCTGATTTTGTCCAGGCCCTCGCTGTGCTCCCCTGATAGGCGTATTGGTATATACGGGAATCCCCCGAAAACGCATGGCCTCGGGCGTATAAACCAGTGAAACCGCATCGCCAGCAGCAGTCCAATCACCGCCGCCGCGATAGGCACCATTTTCCTGAATCACGTACATATCCAGCGCACTGATCCGCCCATTGTCACGAAAACCAATTCTAATTCGCCCCTGAAAGCCGTGACGTGCAGACCCGATAAAATACTCTTCTGCGCGACTGATACGCATCATCACGGGGCGCCCAACTTTTTTGGACATAAGCGGCGGAATAGCCATCACGGGATACGCCGTGCCTTTGGACCCAAAACCTCCTCCGCAGTATTCCGCGATATAAACCAGATCTTCAGAATCCATCTCCAGGAGACGAGCGAGGTCGCGCGTGGGACGGCTCTGGCTTTGCGTTGCGCCATACACAAAGCACTTACCGTTTTGCCATAAAGCCATGCACGATCTCGGTTCCATCGAATGATGCGGATTATTTGCTGTAACAAAGCTTTCATCCACGATCAGTTTCGCATTTTCAAACCCCTGATCAACCTCGCCATAAGACCACTCAGTTGCGGGTTTGCCCGTAGGACACACATCCTTATCGACAAAATCTCCAGCAGTCCATTTGATTGTCTCGCTTCCCGAACGGCGATTGCGAATATTGCCTTCTTCTCGGGCATTTGTGCCACCGGGATAAAGACTCTCCAGGGGATCGAGTGTAAAAGGCAGGGGTTCATAATCAATCGCAATTTTGTCAATCGCATCCTGTGCCGTCTGTTCGTCGAGCGCGGCAACCGCCAGAATTGGGTCTCCCACATAATGGGGATTATTTGTCAAAATGGGATTGTTCGGCGCGTTTTGCTCGGGCACCTCATCAGCCGTTAAAATACCCAAAACGCCTTCCATCTTCACCGCTTCAGACACATCGATATTGCGAACGCGCGCTCGGGGCATTGTACTCAAAAGCAAGCGACAAAACACCATGCCTTCAGCGCGGAAATCCTCGGCGTATTTTGCCTTACCCGTAACCTTTGCCGTCACATCTGGCGGCGTAAAATTCTTGCCAATTAATTGATATGCCATTTAAGAAGCCTCCTTTGCTGCGTGCATTACCGAGTTTAGATAATTGTCATAAGCACCACAGCGACAAAGATTTCCAGACATGGCAACCCTCGCTTCTTCGCGGGTTGGATTCGGATTGATCTCGAGCAGTGCCACCGCAGACATCACCTGGCCAGGCGTGCAAAATCCGCACTGAGGTCCCAGTTCTTCAATAAATGCCCGCTGAACCGGATGCAATGCGCCGTCTTCACCTTCAAGACCCTCAACAGTCACAACCGAACGGCCCCGCACGCGATGGGTCAAAGTCGAACACGAATACATCGCCACATCATCGACCAGCACTGTACACGCACCGCATTCCCCCCTGTCGCACCCCAGCTTTGTCCCCGTAAGCCCCAGCTTGTATCGCAACGTCATCGCCAGCGTTTCCTGCGGCAAAACATCAACGCGGCGCACGCGACCATTTACGTTGAGAGAAATGAGCCGCTCAACCGCGCCCGGCGCACTCCCCATATCGCCCGCACAGCCCCCAAACACATATCCCATCGCAGAAATAGAAGCACCAGTGGCAATAATCCCTTTGATAAAATCGCGCCTGGACATACCCGCCCGCCCCATTGCCGCATCATCTGAAAAAACGACCTCGTGAGATAAATTTGTATTCATATAACCTCCTGATGATCAATTACTCGTTTTGTATTCCGTTCGATTCTCCAATACCCTATCAATACCACGCATCCACGTCAAGTCTCTTCCAATAACAAGTTCTGTCATCGCCGCATGGTGTGTATTCTTCATAGGTATAGGCTTAGCCATAAACTGATGCTTTCGCGCAAGTTTTTTAACTTCTTCTGCATTGTCATAAGTCATTATGAAGTCGCCTTTTAACTTTTCACAGGCCGCAAAAAGAGCTTCGTGGTCTAATTCAAAGTGCGTATAAAGGCGACTACCTGCTTTCTTGCCACCAGCAGTATAAGGGGGATCAATAAAAAACACCACCTCTTCATCATTTTTATATCGCTCCAATACATCAAACGCATCACCATGCTCGAAACGCATTTTGTCTCGCATCAGGTTAATAGCCCGCAGACGCTTGGCAAGCGTGGTGGGATACCAGCGAGAGAGAACACCTTTGCCCGATTTGCCATTCTTCAGAAATCCGGCTCCCGCCGCCAAAATTCCACTGTGAAATGTACGGTTTTTTATGATAGTTTGAAATGCTTTTTCCTTGGTTAATTTTCTATGGATATTGATTTCGGCAATAGCGTTTTCCCTCGACATTTCAAAGTTTAGTATTCTCTTAGCAAGCCATTCTGCATCACCATCAATAATCGTCTGCCATACAACTGCGACATCCTCATCGAGTTCAACCATCAACGCAGTTTCAGCCAGGTTTTCAAATATTGCTGTTAAAGAAACAATACCGCCTCCAGCAAAAGGCTCAACCATGATCCTGGGGCGTTTTGGTTGCGAGATGAGCCATTCTCGAAGACGAGGCACAAACCATGTCTTACCACCGGGGTACCGAAATGGACTACGCTGAGGAACCGAGGCGACGTTAACGGCCTTTAAGGGTTCTTCTTTGTCACTAAACAGCAATTTTTGCATGTGATTAGCCTTCAAATGGATTTTCAACAATTTTATTCGTTGGTGGCAATTCCTGTTTCTCATCTACCTTTGACTGAAGTAAGTTCATGAAATCTTCAATTCTCCCAACTTTTGGGCGGGTTATCGCGTTCAACGCCTCTGAAAATTTTGTATAAACGACTTTGGTCCTTGTTAACTGGTATCGAGTAGCATCGAGAACAAGGTCGTACACAAGCCAGGCTACTTCTGCCTCAGATTTTGGCACCTCTGTGAGATCGGGAAGCGTGTTGTAGAAAGCACTGTCCAAAGCCACCGCCATTTTCTTATTCCACGCCTGGAGAATACCTCCCTTAAACATAAGTTGCGGAGCTAAACGCTTTCGAGACGATGAGAGAAAATCGGGACGAGGGTAGTTAGGTTGGCGCGTCCAGTTCATTGCGGCATTCGCCTTACAATCCGACATATAATGGACAAATGGATTTCTCACGTTTCCAGAAATGTAAACAGCCTGAATTTCTAAAGAGCCAAAGTCGTACACTCTTCCATCGCGGTCATAAGCAACCAATACCACATCAATATTCCCCGCAGATCTACCATCAAAATCGGCCAATCTTACCTCGGTCAATGAAGTCCAGGTGGCTCCTTCAGGAAAGAAGAAATTCGCGGCATCGTCAGCAACAATCCAATCTTCTCGAAATCGAACGGGACAGGTGATAACTGCATCTTCTCGATAGTGAATACTACAGACCCCAAGTGGATCTTTTGCCTTATCCTTAGTACAATTGGGAATTTGATTGTTGAAAGGGCAAAGTTTGTTTCTCCGATAGCGTATCGCTTTCGGGCTAAAATCTGTTGGCAAATGGCCGAACACCTCTGCCAATGGCTGATTCTCTTTTTGCATTCTTTTCTTTCATTGATAGACCATTGTCAAATCTGCATTAAACATATAGATAGAAAAAAACAGCCTGTCAATAGAAAAGCCCGGGTGTTTGTCGCCAAGCTCAGCCGGGGAGGAATCGGGAGGCAGGGGCTGAAGATCGAAGGAGCATGTGGCAAGGACGAGGGCTGCCAGTGACTGGGCCAGAAGCCCGTCCCCAATCAGCTTCGGCGCGAAATTGTTTACTAGGTAGTGTCTGAAAAGTCGTAAAGTATATATTTTAGTTGCAGCATACGCCCAAAAGGAAGGAGTATGATATGCAACGGAGATATGAACTAAGCGACGACGCATGGCATCTGATCCAAGACTTGTTTCCACCGCCGAAGAAGATGGGTCGTCCCCGTCGAGATGATCGTACATTATTCAACGGGATCTTCTGGATATTGTGTTCAGGTGCAGCTTGGCGCGACTTACCAGAACGATATGGTCCTTGGCAGACAGCCTTTGACCGATTCTGCAAATGGAAACAGGATGGCACCTTCGATCGCATTGTAGAAAAGCTGCATCTCAAATTGGATGAAGATGGCCTTTTAGATTATGCGACCTGGATGATGGATGCAACCCATATTCGAGCCACACAAGCCGCGGCAGGGGCGAAAAAAAAAGAGCAAAGAGGGTGAAGAAGAGCCCCCAGATCACGCTTTAGGCCGTTCTCGTGGCGGTTTGACCACGAAAATCCATCTTCTTTGCGATGCAGTCGGGCATCCTTTAGCAGTGGATCTTCTTCCTGGCAACCAGTCAGAATCCACACAGGCAGAAAGGTTGCTTTCAAAGGTACGCATACCCACCAAACGAGGGCGTCCAAGAAATCGACCCCAGTATCTGGTGGCTGATAAATCTTATGATGTCTCACGCATCAGAGTCTATCTACGCAAACGGGGTATCAAGGCTGCTATCCCAAACAAGGCGATTCCTAAAGGCAGAAAACGACGTAAGAGAGGACCAAGGCCGAAGTGTGATAAAAGCTTATATGCAAAACGCAATATCGTGGAGCGTCTCTTTGGCTGGCTCAAACACTGCCGACGCATTGTGACCCGGTTTGAAAAAAAGGCGACGCATTTTCTCACTATGGTCAAGCTGGCCTGTATCAGACAACTCTTCAAAACTTACTTTTCAGACACTACCTAAATGGTCTGTCAAATAAGTTTATTTACATTATTATAGTGGCGTTTCATCTTGTCACGCGCATCAGCTTTCGCAAAGGTCCATATAACACCCCGTCGCTGCTGATTCCGACGAGCAGCCCAGGCCAACACCTCGCTTCGCATCACCTCTACATTGGGTATGCGACGGGATAAACATTGTCTGGCCAAAGCCGATAACTCACTCTCGGCCATATTGAGCCAACTGCCCTTCTTCGGCGTATAATGCCAAGAGAAACGGTTGCCTAACTCAAAGGCCTCATCAGCAGGGAAGACCTCATAAAAGGCCCCCGGCGTATGGGTGTTGAGATTGTCCTGAACAAGGCGTATCTTTTCGACCTGAGGATAATAGCGTTTTACGAGATGGTGCATAAACTGTGCATAATCTAGCGCGGTTCTTCTCTTTCGCACTTCCACATAGCGGAACTTACGATGGGGATCAAAGGCGAGGAACACACAACAAGACCCATTTTTGCCATATTCATAATGATAGCGTTTGGCCTTACCTGGGGACATGGGCAGGATACCGCCGATGTCTTCAATCAAAAAACAGGGACGTTCATCAAAACAGATTAAAGGACAAAGGGGATCATAAGGCAAGGCATACTGGCTCAACACATCTTCCATGCAGAAAAGATAAGACCCCGTGATCTTGCCGATACACCACGACTCGGATAACCAAGGCTTCAGTTTGTTTTTTTTAAGACACTTCGCACGCTTTCATGAGAGAGACCATCCACCAGGTTCATCTCAACGACTTTATCCGCAATCATACGCAAGGTCCAACTGCCTGCCCCTTCAGGCGGGTCTGAACAAGCGATCATAGTAATGTTGGCTTCCACACGCGCATCAATTTCGACAGGACGACCAGAACGGGGGGCATCTTTGAGAATATCAAGAATATGCGCATAATCGGTTTCATGGTATTTCTTGCGCATGGTGGAGACGGTTGGACGCGACGTGTGGAGTAAGTCCACAATCTCTTGAATTTTTTTGCCAGCATCGGATAGGAGTAAGATGCGTGCGCGGTTGATTTCTCGTGCGTTCTTATTCCCGCAACTTACAAAGGCTTCAAGGGCTTCGCGTTCTTGTCTGCTCAGCACAACGGGGGGTAGGAACTTGCGACGCATAGACAAACCTCCTGTTTGGCTTTTTAGGTAGTCTATGATATCCCAACACAATTGGCAAATATTTTTTTTGACAGACCAATAAATCAATGGATATAAATTATTTGGCACGGAGGAAACTTAGGGCCCGCGATTGCCGACCAGTTAGCGAGTAAATCGAGCTTGGTGATGTCGGGTCTTCAGGCCGGGCAGGTGTTCGAGGTAATCGGTACTCCCCAGCTAGTTGAAGGACTCAAAACGGGTACTCATGTGCTAATGCAAACAGCCGAGGGGACGCTGGGAACCGTAGTCTCGTCCTCTAGCGGAAAGATCGCTGGTCAACTCCGCTTCGCTCCCGCGTCCATGGCCCCATTTCTCGTGCCTGTATCGCATGGCAGGTCCTTCACGGAATTGCAGGCACGTCGCAGCTCCGTAAGATCAATCGTCGGCTCGATAGCCTGCAGCGGACGATCGAGACTATTGTGGCAAGAAGCGAAGTCAGTGTTCTCGGCGAGGTTCTCAACGCCATACACACATTGAATGACATCTTGGCGGAGCGCGCGAATACTGGCACATTCACTCGTGACATGGAGACCCGGCTCGCATTGGCCGAACAGGCCATCGGTTCAATCCTTGAGCGCAACCGCAGCCTCGTGGATCTATTTCATAGCAAGGCGTCCGAGGTTTACCGCCTTAGCGGCAAAACCGGTGCCTCTCGGACAACAAATCTCCTCAAGGAAGAAGGTGGTCAAGCGACGCACGACATGGAAATGCTTGTTGCTCTGGTGATGGCAGACCTACGGATTGGAGAGACACGGATGTACCACGCGATGGAGCGCAATCCGGCGGATATCCAACGACGTCTTGATGGGGCGAAGGCGAAGGTCGATGAACACCGAGAGCTTTTGAAGAATTTACCATCCGTCGAAGGTCTCGAGTCCCATGCACAAAAATGTGTGACAGAAATGAGCTTGTGGGAACGGAATGTCTCTGCTCGCGGTGTAAGAAAGGAAACCGCCAAACTCGCATCTATCGAGCTTAGCGACGTCGAAGTCCCGATTCAGGCTGACGAGAGCTCGACCATGGATAGATACGTGTTTTGGAAGGACGAGGCCGGTGACACGAAGATCTACATGCTTTCCAATGGAGATAGCCATGAGTGAACGACGAAGCGTATATGCCCCTCCTTTCGGCAAAATTCTCGACGTGGATCGGGTGAGGATGAACCTCGCCCGAAACTTGGTGGCCGCCCGAACTGCGCTGGAAATATCCCAGGACACTTTGGCTACCTACGCTTCAGTCTCCCGAGCGACGGTGATTCAGATTGAAGGAGGTGAAGGCGACCCCAGGCTTTCCACATTGGTGAGCCTGGCTGATGCGCTTGGTGTTTCACCGATGTTCTTGCTTCTTGGACGTGAAGACCTTGAAGCACTCTCCGACCTGCGAAACTCTGAAGAACTACCTATAGTGTCGGATGAGCTTTCAGAGCAGGACATCAAGATGATGCGACAGCTTCTGCACTCGGGCATTTCGCGCAATAGAAACAAGGCGATCAAGATGGGAACCGCTGCAGCGTTAGCTACGGGGGCTGCAGCCAGCACCCTATCCGCTGTAGCAATTGGCAGCATCCTTTTGCCCGGAATTGGAACGGCGATAGGCGCAGTCCTTGGCGGGATCATGGCCTCTAAACGTAGGGATCAACAACCGTAAAAAGTTGAAGCAGCTAAGGTCGAGAATGGTGAATGGTTGAAGCACCTTGAGCCGTTGGAGACTGTGAGATCAAGCGAAGAATTGGATGTGGCGGCGGTGGCCGCAGCATGTGATGAGCTTAATGAACTCAACCGTGGGCTAAAGAGATGATAGAAATATGGATTTTTATTGCACAGAAAGGATCATGTTATATTGATAGCACGGAGAGAATTGTTTAACGTTGATTCGTTCAACTTTTGCAAAAAAGAAAAAAATGGTAGGGAAACGCTTTTACAACATCGAAGAACACGCCCAAAGCCATCAGATCGATTTTACAATACCATAGTAAATGACGATAAGAGATGGCGTACGAATGATGATGGACACAGACCAGCGGAAGAACGCACCCACCAGACACCTGTATCAAATGAGCCCTGATGAGCTAACCAAGAAATCTGGACTCTCTTGCAAAGATATGGCAGAAAGTAACTTAAACACCACAACAACAGGAGGGATATAAAAAAGATGCTTGAAAACGCGGAAAGATACCGTTTTGATATTCAGACAGATGATGGTGCTTTCTATTTCTGGAAGCTCCGAGATCCACAAGACCACCAATGGCATAAATCAGATTCTTTTGAGGATAAGCAAGTGTGTATAGACAGTCTTGTTTCTGTCATAATACGGCGAAATTTCTGGAATATTCCCATATATGATGAGGGAACACTTCTCGGTAGTCCGCAAGGTGAAGTGATCTCGATCTTGTCTTGAAACGTCGAGATTAAAAAAGGCCGTATGAATGGTTAAACCAAGGAGATATAAAACCTAAATAGGCTGGCCTCCAACGCATTAGTTCCAGAGCAATTTCTTGGCTGGCACTATTGTATATAATCCCCCTTTTCCTCTGCCTCGATTAGCGCGGCGATATCCAGGCGCCCCGAATTGTGCGGGGGTTGCATAATAGCCTGCTGGAGCGGTGTCAACTCATCCATAAATGGCGCGTATTTCGCGGGATCATTGCCACTGGGTGGGTTGACATATCCACCTGCGGCATAGCGATATAACAGAGTTCGTCGCTCGTGATCCGCAGTCCACGGCATCGCGCCATGTGTCAGTGCCTCGGTAAATATCACCGCTGATCCCGCCTTCATGGGAATATGCTTAAAACACCCCAAATCCCGCTCCATTCGGCGCACATCCGTCGGGCATTCAAAATTTGCCTTATGACTGCCGGGAATACACACAAACCCACCGTCGCCGGGATTGACATCGGCGAGTTGATAACACACGGCAATTAGATTATTCCACATCTTTCCATCTTTGCAAAAATACATATGTCCGCCCAAAAACCCACCGCCACCGTGAAGCAAATGCCCTTCTGCACCTCTGGTCATGCTAATCCCATTGGCATTGCCATAGCGGAACCCATTGCCGATCATATCGAGCATATAGTGCATCGTTGGCAAATGGGATAGCAAATCGCGGAAAGGCTGACACCACGGATTTGGCCATCTCAAAATACTCCCGATATCCCCTCGCCCATGCCTGCCTTCCAGCGCGATAGAAACCTCACCACCGTGTTGACCCGCGCCGCCCGACAACCTCTGTGCCCCCTCGCGCACCCGTATTCTGTCCCGATTGTGATCAATCGCCTCATTGAGCGCAGCAACCTGATCGGAGGACAAAATATCCTCGACAACCAAATACCCATTTACATCAAAAAAATACTTCTCATAAACGTCCATAACAGCCTCCTTCCTGGATTCACCAGAAAATATATAAATTTTAAGTTGAAATTTTCACACCTTCGCCCTATTTTGCCCCGTCATAAAAATGCTTTTCACTGGAGGACTCATGTTTGGTCTGCACCACCTTGCACACACCCGTAGGACAGGAAGACAAACTCAGAGCACTGGGTTACGAAGTTCGGGACTGACAAACTCATTCTGATTTTACAAATGGCCATACAAACAGACATATCCCAGGAAACCCATCCCGATGTGCAGGATCGAGGGATTACGGTACGCGCGGTCATGCTCGGCATCTTGACCATTGCCCTCATGACGATCTACATCACGCATTTTGCGTGGAACATGATCAAAAACTACATGCCCGTATCGGCCCTGATCCCCTTTGTCGCCTGGGTTGGCATCAACGCTATTCTTAAACTCGTCGCGCCAAAACGCGCCCTGTCGCGCACGGAAATGTTGACCATCTTCTTCATGGTCTGGCTCGTGGGCAACCTGCCCACCACGGGCTGGGCGGGCTATCTCCTGGGCAACATCTCTGCCCCGGTACACCTCGCATCGCCGGAAAACCGCGTGGGCGATGTCATTGCCCCTCTGCTGCCCGACTGGCTCTTTATGCAAAAATCACCCGTGGTCATCGGACAACTCTACGGAGGGTTAGAGCCCAACACAGCTATTCCCTGGCAACCGTGGATCCGTCCGCTCTTCTGGTGGACCGCCGCCTGCTTATCCGTAGTCATGGCAGGTTTTTTTTGTAGCGTCTTATTCTTCAAACAGTGGCACGAAAAAGAGCGTCTCACCTTTCCTATGGCGACCTTCCCCACCGAAATGTTGCGCGAAGAACCCGGCTATCGCCTGCCCGTCGTCTTTCACGCGCCCCTATTCTGGGTGGGATTTGGCATTTCCACCTTTGTAATCTGCTGGAATATCGCGGGTTATTTTGTCCACACCCTGCCGCATATTCCCATCTACGACCTCGCTGGACAAATGGCGATAAACATCGGCTATCACTATCCGAGATATTTCCTGCGCATGCAACCCCTGATCATGGGCCTGGCCTATTTGTGTCCGCTCGACTTGCTCTTCAGTTTCTGGTTTTACAATGCCCTCAACATTCTCAAAGAGGGACTGATGAACCAAACTGGCATCACGGTGGGGTTGCAGGGACAGCAAGCGACACCAGCAGAAATACTCGGCTTCGAATCCCACGGCGCACTCGTTTTTCTCGTCGCCTGGTCATTATGGGTATCGCGCAAACACCTCAAAAACACCCTCGAGTGTGCGCTGATGAGCAACCGCGCCGCAGATGATGGAACACCGGTTACCTATCGAACAGCCTGGCTTGGCCTCGCAGCTTCGGTCATATTCCTCGCGGGCTGGTGTCTGGCCGCAGGCATGGAACTCTGGGCAACCATAGTGCAACTCATCTTGATGTTCATCGCGCTATTCGGCGTTGCCAAATACGCCGCAGCAACCGGGTTCACCTTTTTATCCCCAGGAGGTACCGGCGGACTGGGAGCCGATAAGGGAGGCAATGTGTGGATGCAGATGGGCGGCACGGCCAACATGTCGCCCGGAACACTCACGACAATCTGGATGATCAACCGTAATGGATTTGCCGGCATGCCCATTCGCCTCACCGGCACCATGTCTGTCCCCCACTACTTTCGCATGCTGGGCAACCACTTCAAGCGACATCCCATGGTCTGGGCCATCATTCCCATCGCCTACATCACGGGGTGTATCACTACCGCCACCGATTCGCTGTATCGCAGCTACATGGATGGCGGAATGAACGGCCCGCTCTATTTGGGCGACTGGAACCATCTCGTGCGCCTGGTCCCTTATGTAGAAGGCTCGACAATACTCTACTTCGACATCGAAAAATTGGGCGTGTGGCTCTGGGGATTTGCAATAGCCGGTTTTTTGACTTACATACGCACGCGCTTTTCATGGTGGCCCTTTAATCCCGTAGCCATCGCCTTTCCCACCCGCCGCTATGGTTTTAGCCTGCTCGTTGTATGGGCGACCAAAGCACTCATCATGCGTTTTGGCGGCGTCGCGCTCTACCGCAAATCTCTGCCCTTCTGGTACGGTCTCATGATAGGTTACTTATTGGGGGTTGGCATCTCTACAGGCGTTGATGCCATCTGGTTTCCCGACGCAGGCCATATTGTGCATGGATGGTAAAAGAAGTTAGAAGTGTGAAGTTAGAAGTTAGAAGGCCCCGCCCAACCCTGCCCCAAATCTGTTGCTTCATATCACACTTCACACTTCACACTTCACACTTCACACTTCACAATTCCATCATCGCCTCTATCCTCGCCCGATAGCGCTCATTCTCTTCAGGCCATTCGACAATCTCGGCATCCGGCGCATTGTTTTCGGGCAACCACTGTGCCAGAAGTTCTTTGACCTCGCGCTGTTCTGGACTATGCGCCAGATTGTCCCATTCCATCTCGTCATGTCTGTGATCGTAAAGCTCTTCCGATCCATCTGCATAACGGATATATCGCCATCGCTCAGACCGCACTGCATGATTGCCTCGTCCGTGTGTGGTGATTGTGGAAAAGGGCCAGTTGCGATTGGGATTTTCCATCAAAGGCACCAGGCTTCGTCCTTCCAATCCCTTGCGATCAGACAAGCCGCACAACGCAATTAGCGTGGGATAAATATCGATCAATCCCACGGGTTTTGAACAGGTGCCGGGCGAATAACCCGGAGCTGAAATAAGCAAGGGTACGCGCGTCGCTTCTTCCCATAACGTGCTTTTTTTCCAGTGACTTTTTTCTCCCAAATGCCACCCGTGATCTGCCCACAAAACAATTGCTGTATCCTCTGCATAAGCACTTGCATCCAGTGCATCTATCAACCGACCAATTTGCGTATCCACAAAACTGATACACGCCAGATAACACCGAATCGCTTCTTTCCATTGCCCTGCTTCTACGATACGCGCGTGCGGTTTTTGATTCGCCCATCGCTGTGCGACCTCGGGAACATCGTCCAGATCATTCGCCAATGTCTCGGGTAGATGGAGATCATTCAGATCATAAGCTTCGACATATTTCCTCGGCACATGCCACATCAGATGCGGCAGCTTAAATCCACACGTCAAGAAGAAGGGTTTTTCATGCCTTGTCTGCAATTGCTCAACACAATAACTCACAGCTTTGTAATCCTGCATATCTTCATCGGCAACATCCATCGGCCCCCAGTCCAGATTGCCCATACCCGCCATGCCATTTACGGGATGGTGATCGGGCCCCGCGCCGGAATGCGATTGATTAAACAAACTCGGCACATAAGAATCCCACGATATTGGATCGGGAAATTTGCCGTGATATACCTTGCCACTGCCCGTTGTAAAATAGCCATTTTGCCGAAAATGCTGCGGCAATGTCACGCAGTTTTTTCCCGCTTCCGAAAATCTGAGCGGCTGTCGATTGTTATAAACACCCGTAGTAGATGGTCGCAACCCACTCATCAAACTCGCCCGCGACGGATTGCAAATCGGCGCCTGGCAATACGCGCGTTCAAATACTGTACACCGCTCGGCCAGCCGGTTAAAATGAGGGGTCACAGCATTCGGTGCGCGGTCTAGAAATCCCACATAATGATTTAAATCATCAAACGAAATAAACAACACATTTTGTCGATCTCTTTGCGCCATATCCTCACCTCTCGCATATTGGTTTAACATACCACCTGATTTTTAATTTTTAATTTTACATTTTACATTTTACATTTTGCGCCTTGCTGGACAACTCACAGGAGGTTCTCCGATGAACGCGATTGCCGTGATAGGAACGGGCTATATTGGTGGCGAACACATCAAAGCCATCTCAGCGCATCCCCATGCACATCTGCGAACAATATGTACAACGCCGCGCAGCGAACATATAGCAAGAGATCTACAAATGACATATGGCGCAGATAAAATATCGACAGAGTACCATAGCGTCTTATCCGATCCCGAAATAGACATCATTTATCTCTGCACGCCCAATTCACAACACGTAGATCAAGCCGTCGATGCGCTCGATGCGGGCAAGCATGTCTTTGTGGAAAAACCCCTCGCGGTTACAGTTGAAGACTGTCAAAAAATCGTCGATGCAGCCAAACGGTCCGGGCGACAAGTCATGGTCGGCCACGGCGCGCGATTTAGCAACATATTTGAAACCATTTACCATCTCGTTCGCAACGGCACGCTGGGAGAAGCCTGTTTTGTGGAAGGCGACTATATCCACGATCTCAAACCCTTCCTCCCACTGCCCGGTCACGACTGGTGGATGGACACGGAAAAAGAAGGCCAACTGCCCATTATTGGCGGGGCATGCCATCCCCTGGATCTCATGCGGTGGCTCGCCGGGGAAATAGTTGAAGTCAGCGCGTATGGCACAAACAAAAATATTCCCGATGCGCCCTGGTATGACACAGTTATTGCGAACTTAAAATTTGAATCCGGTGCTCTGGGTAAATGCCTGGTCTCATGCGGTGCAGAAATCCCCTATAACCTCAACTTCAGCTACCACGGCACCAGAGGCTCCATTCACAACAACAAACTCTTCATCGGCGGTATGCCTCACGTCGAAGAATGGTCTGAACTCCCAATTGAAATTCGCGCAGAAGACCATACATGCATCGAGGAACTCGACCACTTTTTGACCTGCATTGACCGCGGCGAAAAACCACTGATTGACGCAGTTGACGGTGCGCGGTCCGTCGCCGTATGCTGTGCCATAATTGAATCCATTGAAAACAATCGTCCGGCAACTGTCTTTAGGGATTTTTAGACTATGAGCACTGCTTCTGATCGCACAAGCAGCATCCGCATGCACCGCCCTCTCAGCGATCCCCTTCCCGAATACAAAGCCCTTGAAGGCTTCACAATTCGCACGCTTCAGCCCGGCGAAGAAGAAGAATGGGTTCGCATGAAAAATGAGGCTTTTGGCGAAGAAGGCGGAAAACCCTGGACCATCGACAATTTTCACGCCACATTTACCCGTGAGCCGTGTTGCGACTACAAGCGCATTTTTGTCGCCCTCAAAGGCGATTATATGGTCGCAACCGCCAGCGCCTGGGAAGCCTATTACGGAGGAAAAGCCGTTGGCCTCATCCACTGGGTTGGCACCGATCCCAAATACAGGGGAAATGGACTCGGTTATGCCATCTCACTCCGCGCCCTCAAAGAACTCGTTGCCCGCGGATATACCGACGCCTATCTCAACACAGCACTCTGGCGTGAACCCGCCGTTCGCCTCTACAAACGCCTGGGTTTTCGCATCACCCCAAATCAACCCATCCAGTAAACGGAGAACGCAATGAAACCCCCTATTCGCATTCTGCTCGTCGGTTGCGGGCGCATGGCTTTGGGCCATGCCAATAGTTTGAAGTCCTTGTCCGAACTCGGCATCATTGTCGCCGGTGTTGATCCATCGGAAGACGCACGCAATAATCTAAAAACTCAATATGGTGTGTCAACTACCTTTGACGACCTCGACCACGCGCTTGCAAACGTGGAAGCAGATGCTGCAATCATTGCCGTGCCCAACTTCCTGCACCGCGATTACACCATTGCTTGTCTGGAAAAGGGGTTGCATACCCTCATCGAAAAGCCCATGGCCCTCACGCTCACCGATGTCGATGACATGATCGCTACAGCCGAAGCCAAAGGGAAATTGCTCATGTCTGGACAGAGCCAGCGTTTTTCAACAGCGATTCGACAGGTCAAAAAGCTCCTCGAAGAAAAAGTGGTGGGAAAAATTCGTCACGTCATCCACCGCAGACTTGGATCGGGTCGCGGCGGAGACGAAAATAGCTGGTTTGCGCGCCAGGAATTGTCGGGCGGCATTCTCCCCGGCATTGGCGTTCACTCGCTCGATGTTCTCTTGTGGTGGATGGACGAAAAAGCCGTATCCGTCTCTGCAATCGTGCAAAACATCGATCCACACCCCGATATCGACATTGAAGATGAAGTCTCTCTCATCGCCACAACAGAAAGCAATGCCATCCTCAATTGCGCCCTCTCCTTTCACCATCGTGCAGGCACGGAATGGACTGTAATGGGAGATGAAGGCGTCATTCACCTCAACGGCACCAGCGGACCTTTATTGCTCAATGGGAAAGAACAGAACATCCCTGAAACCGTTCACCTCGCTGGCGAACCCACCATTCACCTCGAATTTCTCACCGCCATCCACAATAATCGCCCACTCGCACAAGCATCAGCTCGTGATGTACGCAAAACAATGGCCCTGATCTTTGCGGCAATGGAATCGGGTAAAACGGGGAAAACTGTATCCGTTTCAACCAGTCCCTAGACCATCCAGGTGAGACGTGAGACGACCACTTTACCAGCCCCCAGTCTCCAGCCTCTCACTTCATGCCTTTCATCTGTGTCCATCTGTGTTTATCTGTGGTTGCTTTTGCCTCTCACCGCCCGCCATCTCGCGGTGCCATATTCTCGCTGATTCAACGGCCCGGGTGCCGACTGTCCCGAACTGCCCATTTCAACCTCGCCGCGTATTTCACCACCCGACACTGTGCCCACAAACCGATAAGATAGATGGGTACCCTCAAACCGATGCTGGCTCGTAAATGCGATATCATCTCCATTCACCGAGCCTTCCAACGAATTTTTTAGCCAGCGCGTCTGGTGAGTACCTGTTAAAACGCCGGCAATTTGCTCGATATCCACGCGATGACGCGCTGTTTTTCTCACCAGCGCGATTTCAATTTCCCAGGTACCCGATATATCAACGGGTTCTCGCGCCTTTTCTTTTGAGGGCAAAGGCGCGTGGGATAATGCGTCGCGAATATGACTGCCAACAATATCTGCTTCCCCAGGTTGTAGCGAAAACGGCAAAATAAAGATAGACGTATCCGTTGCCCCCCGATCATCCAGCATAATGCGCGGATCACCGCATAAAAGTTGTTCGCGCAATTCAAGACCGGTCAGGCCAATGCGATTCCCATTCCAACGGATTTCCAATCTGGGAACATCTGATTGATTAGATGTGAGAATTTCAGCTTCTACACCCGATATATGCATCACATGCCGCACAATCGTCTCGAGATCGGCAATCCAGCCCTCGTATTCCCGCTCGGGGTCGCGTTCCGCCAGCAGATATTCTACAGCCGCCAAAATGCCCATAACCTCCTCTTTGCCAATCTTCATCGCACGTCCAAGCGTGTGATGTGGTGCTGCGTGTACCCAGGCGGCCTCGACGAGATCGCGATCGCCTAATAACAATCCCGTAGGCTGAGGTCCGCGCAGGTATTTGCCCCCGCTATAAGCGACCAAATTTGCCCCGCGACTGGTATATGGTTCAGGAGATTGGAGATGCTCCGACGCAGCATCGACCAATATGGGAACCCCTCTCGGACGCGCCATATCAACAATCGCTTCAAGCGCCATATCCGCCTCCCAGGTCCCCAACAGGGCAACCATAGCCACCTGTTCTCGATCGAGCACCGCATCCATTTCCCTGAGATTATCCACCTCCACGACTGTCACGCCCACCGTACGAATGGCGTGATCATAGGTAAATCGGCTTTCTCTGGGCATGACGACCTCGCATTTCATCCCACTCGTATCGGGCAACCGAAACATCAACTCGGGATCGCCACCTGTCACACAGGCTGCTGTTGCGTGACACAGGCATGCTGCTGCGCCAGAGGCAACCATTCCCCATTCTGCTCCCGTGAGCATGGCCAAACGCTTACCCGCCCCTGCCATGAGCTCATCCATATTGACAAAAAAGCGCGAAGCATCCATCATCGCTTCGCGGACTTGCGGCAACATCAGCGTCCCCCCGTGAATCGTTCGCGTACCACAGCAATTGATAAATGAACGCACGCCAATCAGTGAATAGGGATCATGCATCGTCAATCTCCTCGCGCTTACCTTATGACTTCCAAATTGCATCAACTGGAAAGTCATGATAAATTGTGACAGAAAATTTGTCCATATCTGACGGGCAGGCACAAGGCACTGCTCCTACATTCATTTCATCTGTGTACATCTGCGTACATCTGCGGATTGATTTTTTTCACACCATCAGGAGGCAAATATGGCATTCATCAAAAACTGGCGAGACCAACAACCCGAAGTGGCGCACCTGAGTGCGATTCGCTGGCCGGGATTAAGGCAGAGAAATGCGACACCCAAACACGAAGAAGATGACTCACCGCAGTTACACAACATGCAGGGCATTGTCAAACACGGACTTCAAGGGCGCAAAACCTCCGACCACCACAAACACGCGCAAACCGAACAGGCGTATTATATCATCAGCGGCAGCGGCGAAGTCCTCGTTGGAGACGACCGTTTTACCGTGCGCCCCGGCGACGCCGTGTATCTGCCCGCCGATATTTACCATCAGATGTTCAACGACATGAATGACGAATGGCTCGAACACCTCGTCCTCAGCAAAAACATCGACACCGAACCCGGAGGTGAATGTGTGATCCGCAACTGGGAAGACGTTTTACCCGTAAGCGATGGCGCGGGCGCAATTCGTTGGCATCAGCTCGGCCCTGTCGGCGAAGAAAACACGGGATGCTTAAAATCCATCGCCTTCATCGACCGCGAAGCCGTACAACCCGGTCAGCAAAGTATTGAACGGTGTTATGACGACATTGAACTCGGATTCTGGATTCTCGAGAACCGGGGTATCCTCGTCACATCCGACGGCGAACAGCACATCACAGAAGGCGATGTGGTCCACATACCCTCCGGCACATCCTATCACATAGAAAATCCCCACAGCGAATGGTTTAGCTATATGATCATCGCAGGATAAAAAAATGATGCGTATAAAAAAAGCCCTATCCGAGATCGTGCAAGCGATTTCAGATGGGGCTTCTTTTAGTTGTCAGAATTAAAATAAAGCCTTAAATTTTGCAAATCAGTTCTAATTCCGATATACGTGGAGATTCCTTATTACATGTCCAAATACCGAGAATACAGGGTACAGATTCTAAATTATCCCATTCTAAAAAAAAGTCCCATTGCCCAGGTAGCACTCTATCTCGCTACCCTCTTTGTCGGCCTCTATATCTGCACAAAAGCGGCAATCTGGCTCGATGGTGCTATCACCGGGCTGCAAGGTGGGCAAGTTCTTCAGGGGGGAACTTTTTGGAAAGCACTTACCGTCACATTCCAACAACCCGACAATCCAAAACAAAAAATTGCAGTCACGGATATCCGTTTCAAGAATGTAGATCGCTTTTTACCCATCGCCGTGATTATACACACAGAGGGAAGTGACGTAACCTATCACATCGGTACGCAGCGAGAATGGATCGAAATACCCGACGTGCCCGTCGATAGCCTCGTCATTCGCACGCGCAATGCCAGCCACAGTGCGGTGATCGACGATTTGAGCTTTCAGTACAACAACCGAACCTATGCAATGGACTTTGACCAGACAGCCGATGGTCCCATTGCGCCCAATACGCAGATGGTCGAACACAAGTTTGAGGACATCCAAATCGCGTTTGCAGCCGACAATGCCGTACCCACGGTTGTTCGCGGCGGTGATCTGGCCGAATCCATCGGACGCTATATCTCCAACATCAGCGGCCCACTTTCTACGGTTTTGATCCTGCTCTTGATTGCCCTGCCCTTCTATATGGTTGTGCGCTATGCTCAGGTTTTGTCTCACGACCTGTCACCCGACCGCTTCTTCACCAATTCCGACGCACAAATCGTTCAGAAGCAGGGCATTAACCTGCTATGGGGTGGGCAATACAACGCAGATTACGCCCTATCTGAAAACACAGAACTCTATGCTATCCTTACATCTGTCGAATCTGAAATCGCATCTGATCAGGCGCGATTGGTCGAGCGATGCACAGACAAAATCTACCTTCTCTTCGATGAAATTGAGGATCGCCTATCCGAAGGCTTTGGCATGTTGGGCCTTCTATCGCTCTCCATGGGTCTTTTGGGCACCGTGATTGGCATGATAGACGCCTTCAAAATTTTAGAAGACACCATGAAAGTCGGCGAAGGCCCCGCTCAAACCCAGCTCAAAATGGCACATTATATCAACTTTGCCCTTGTAACCACAGCCATTGGATTTCTCGGACGCATTCTATCCATGATCCTCATACGCAAAACCAAAGCGCGCAGTTTGCAACATCGGGCGCGCATGCTCAGCCTGATTCAGTATTTTTATCAGATAGATACAGGTCAGAGGGAAGGCATAGGAGATTGACGTGAGACATCGCAACAGACGACCTTTGGCAGCACTATTAGACACGGGCGAAGGGTTTATTGATGTCTTGTTTTTGCTGCTTACATTTTTTATTATTCAAAATGTGTGGCAAACCCATCTCGCCAATTTACACAACCGCTTTGTTCACGCACAAAAACTCAATTTTATCAAAGCACCCGATGAGAAAGGTTCTGCCCCCCACCCTACAGATGAACGTTTTTTACAGATCATCATCGGGAAATCCTATGTGCAATTTGACAAAGGCGGCGTTGCCACCGAAGAACACATGGTCTTTCAAGACGGCGCAGATAACGACCAGATCGGCATTGAACGCGCTGTATTTTTGTCTGTAAAAAAAGCTTTACTCGCACTACAGACGCAACATGGATTTGCGCCCAAAGACATTTTGGTGCGCCTCTATTTTGAACGCGATGCAACCGTGACTTATACCGTTGGTGTGTACGACGCCCTCAACAACAGTGGATTTAAGACTGTGCAATGGGGGCTTGAAAGTCAAAAAAGGAAATTGTAAAATAGAATATGTCTCCCCCGAAAAAAAACTTGATCCAGAGCGCTGCTGAAAGCCTGCGACGGGATCATCCCAAATTCTTTGGCGTGTTATCTGCCATACTGCACGCTCGCAATTTGTCTGAGGCGCGTCGCGCATGTAATTCTCCCTCGCCCGAAGACTTTGCAAGTGACTATCACCAGGCCATTGGGCACCTCTTCAAACAATTGCGAGACCTGGGGTATGTCCCCCCATCGGAAACCGATAGCTTTGAGGAGGACATAGGGCAGATTGCGCCATTGAGCCATTTCAAATTGCCCTCACGCGAAATCATCAACCGCTTCTACAAAGGCCATATTTTCCACGAAGCATGTGCACTTGCGGCCAGACAGAATCACCTGGGGCTTTCCAAACTCTGGGCGCATTTCCCCAATCGCCGGTATGAAATAGAAATCGCCATCGCTCTTGTTCCTGTCCATGCGCTGGCTTCCCAACCGCAGCCCATCCGCTTGTCCTATTCATCACTTCAACGCACCCAACAACGCTTTTTGCCCGCATTGGCAGGTGCGTTTGCACTGGGTATCGTTTTGCTATTGGCACTCAGTCCTCCTCAAGGGGGACGGGCATTCAAAGCTATTGTCACAAATTTTGAAGAAATGCTCGTAAGCGCGCAGGGCGTCTTTGACATGAGCAAAAGTACACTCGAGGAAGCCAGCATAACAAAAGCAGAACCCCCGGCGCAGGCAGCCCCAGAGCCTGCGCCTCGTCCAAAAATTGCGCTGCCGGACAAACCGAAATTGGCACTCGCATCTTTGCCTGATATTCCGCGCCAACTCGACAAGCCGCTCGGCAGATCACTCGGTGGATTGAAAACACCACCCCGCGTTTTGGCACCTGACCTGGACAGAGGTGCAAACCCCTCGTCGTTTTTTGGTTCTCGACCAGAAGTCCATGTCGCCCGCGCCACTATGAGTATGCCAGCGCCTGCCCCTACCACGTTGCCATCAACTGGCGCGAGTACGGGCAAAGATCAGCCCGAGCAACAAGCTGAATCCGCTGGCCTCAAAGGCTATCGACCTGCAGGACGCATTGGTTTTTCCACCTTTCATACATCAGCAGGTCTCTCAGCAGAACTCGTGCGCCTGACCCGCATCCAGCGCGCACTTTCTCGACTAAAAACGCCTCAAAATAGAATATATGAAGATGCCCAACTCACATTGGCTCCAGACAAAGCCAGAATACAATTTGCCGATGGCGTTGCATTTATCCTCACATTTCGGCTGGGCCAACTCGACGGCATTCAGATTTTTACACGATCGGGCATAGATAAAGCCCTTCACATAGAAACCGAAGCGCGCCGGGGGATCCTATTTCTCAACCGCGCTCTGAGCAATACGTGAGATCACTTATGAAAAAAATATCCTTTATCCTCGCTTTTTTGATTTTACCAACCCTTTCCTTTGCACAGGGAAAGGATGACGACCTCGCCTATCAATCTTTTGAGCAGGGCCGCAGCGCTTACACGCTTGGACGATATCTCGAAGCCGTCGCACATTTCGAGCGTGCGTGCGACCATGCCCTCATATTTACCAGTGCCTATTATATCTGGTTAGGTACAGCATGCGAGCGTGCCTATGACACAGTCCAGGAGGTGCCCGACCGATTGGACCTGCTCAGAAAAGGTGCCAATGCCTACCGCAAGGCGCTCGACCGTGAGCAAGACCCCGATATTCGCTACGAATTGGGACGGCTCACCGTCAAATACGCGATGGCGCGTGCCAACTTTGTGCTCGAACGCGAAAACAACCGCCAACCCCTGCCGCTGGATTTGCCCCCGCCAGTATTGCGAGACAGCACCTGGATACCCACGCGCTTTCAACCCGCAACGATTGACTCCCTGCACCGGATATGGCATCTCGCAGGGGGTGGTCTGCGAGACATTTGGATGGCGATTCTTGGCAGAACGCAAAAGGAAATTGTCTATGCCGCGCCGCAACGCAGCAGCTTGAGCGATACCCTCCAGGCTTATTTAAGCGTCTATATCGAAAACAGTCTGAACCTGATCGAAACCGCAGGGCAGGCGAATTTTGAAGGCATAGAACCCGATTTTTACATCCCAAAAATTGCCGCCGCATCTTCCCGCGGCGTTTTGGGCGACAACCCCGACTGGTTCAATCAAGTGCTCGCTGCCGCGCGCTTTGACGGCGGCTATAACATGCGCTGTGCCATCTACCGCCTCAAGGGATTGCGCCACAGCAAGGAAGAAGAAACCAACCGCGCAATCCACGCCATGCAACGCGCTCTGGTCTATGCGAGATCCGATACCTCTCGCGCCGCCCTCTATCTCGACATGGCCTTCACCGCGTACCGGGATGACTTGTCCAGGGCCGTTGAATATGCCAAATACGCATACGCGCACAACCAATACGAACCGAGAGTGTGTGATACCTATGGCGGGCTTTCGCTCAGTTTGGCGAGCGTAAAACTCAAAGAAGGCGCGTACCGAGAGGCGATCTCAACCATTTATCCAGTAACCTCCTTTGGCTGGCAAGACCGCGGCGAAGCCCTGATCACCCTGGCGATTGCCTATTTCAACTCCGACCTGCAAAATGTGGGTGCAAAAGCATACCAGGCCGCGGAAATGGCCTATCGCATCGCGCCGGAACGCTACTGGGAAGAATTTCATCGGATTGCCAAAAGTCAGGGCAACTATGTGCAAGCGCGTCAACTCGAAGAAAAGCACAGCAGCGCGCTACTCAGCAAAAAACAGGATACCTCCCCATGAACACACTGCGATTCATTTTATTTTGCATCCTGCTGACCACACCGCTCCATATCCAGGCTCAAGAAACAGAGCCTGTGCCGAGGACGCTTCTCAAGACAAAAATTCACATCCGCTCAGAACCCACAGGTGCCCAGGTCTTCATCAATGGACAGGAAGCGGGTCATACGCCATTTGCCACAGAAAAGTTACTGGACATTGGCGATAAAATTCAAGCGTATGCACACGGCTACCAGCCCTACACGCGCACATTTACGACAACCGTTTTGGCAGATACGGTGCATATTGCGCTCATACGCCAGAAAGCACATCTGGAGATTCGATCAGATCAACTCGCGGCCTTAGGTGCAGAAATCCACCTTCGATTTGCAGATCAAGACACGACCATCACCGGGTTTATCAACATCGGACGCGGCAATGTGGCATATCAGTCGGACCTCTTTGTGGGCAAATACCATATCGAAATCAGCAAACCCGGCTTTAACCTCATAGAACAAGAGTTATTCCTGCCACCGCGCGGCAAACTCATGGAAATTAGGCTTACCCGCAATCCGATACCGCTCACGGGATTGTCTATACCCGGTCTCGTGGATATCGCAGACCAATACCTCGCCGAAAGCGCGCAACTCCTCGCCGCTGCTCTGGCCATTGGCGAAACAGCACCCGAGGTTGAAACCAATGCGTCTATCCGCCTCAGCGATCCGCGCTTGACGCCTTTTATCGAAGATCTGAAATACTATAGCCACCAGACGCGCGAATTAGAACGCACGATGCGTCTTATGGGAAAAAGCGAACGCAGTCTGCTCCGTGCGCTGTCGCAAATTGACGTGTACCGCGGCATTGTACTCGGCAAATACCGCCGCTTCTCAGAAGCGCACGCACTCTTTGAAGAAGCCCGTGAACGTTCTCCCTTTCCCCTCGAACAAGAACCCAATCCCCTGCCAGGGGAAAGCGAGTCCCGTCTGGGCGATCTCACGCGCTTCGCCAAACAATGGCACACGCGTCTCGGTCGCTTAGATGTCAACGTGAATGCGGCCTATCTCGCCATTCGCAACGTGCATCCCAACACCCTGCGCTTTGAACAGGTGCGCTTCACGCGAGAAGCACCCGTGCCACCGGCCACATCACCGCACGAACAGGCCATGCACGACAGCCTCGTAGCCCTTGCCCAACACGCCCTGAATGACAACATCGCCAATCGGCAGCAAGAGTTTTCCCTCACCCTACCCAAAGGCCATTACAGGCTCAAGGATACGCAAAATATGGCCATTCCCATTTCATTCCGCGTTTCAGATACGCCCGCTTTTCTACCTATCGCACCGCGTGTCAGCCTGTGGTTGCCCACCGCTAAAACCAGGTCGGATACGGTTCTCTTGCAAGCGGTAATCGGGGACGAACTCGGCCCTATTGTTCAACCCGATCAAGTTACTTTTGGACGCGAATACGCGCTTCTGGTCAAAATGGGCGATTACAAACGCCATCGCGAAAATATCATTCTCTATCCCACGGGCAGCATCAAACCCGTCTGGCCCGGGGTCACTGCCATTGCCGCGACTCCTGGTGCAGAATGCATGTATTACAAAACAGGAAACCAAAAATTGGAAACATCCATCCTCGGCAACATCCAGGGCAAACGCAGTGGGATTCTCAAATATCTGCTCATTCCCATCGTAGGGATAGGTGTTGCCCTCGCATTGTGAGAAGAAGCATCCGCAGATGAACGCAGATAGACGCAGATAATGTAGGGGCCGCACCTTGTGCCTGCCCGTCAGGTGAACACAGATAATACCCTTTTTCAACAAACTGAAAGCACCCGAACGAAACCTGGGTGCTTTTTTTATTTCAAATATTTATCGCAATCGCCCTTGATTTGCAGATAGATTTTGAGTAAAATTATCACATAGTCAAGAGGACTGACCTGTATCGGTGGTCAAATCAGGGGCATGAAAATAAAAAGGGAAGATGAATCGTCATGACAGATTCCGAGAAGATAGTACGGCTTGAAAAGAAAGTAGCCGAACAAGATCAGCGGTTAATTAATATTGAAAAAAATGGGGTTGGGCTTGACGACCAGACCAAACAGAACACAAAAGATATTAACCGTATAGAAGATCAAACGATTAACCGCTTTGAGCAACTGATCAACCAGATGAACGCGGGTTTCAATGGCCTGGAAAACTCCTTAAAAAGCGATATCAATCGCGTGGAGACCAACTTAAAAAGCGATATTAACCGCGTGGAAGGGCAAACCATAAAATGGTTGTCTTTGCTCATTGCAGTTGCGGTTATTATTATCAGTTTACTGACCTATTTCAAAGGGTAAGCGATTCTTGTGAACGCCCATCCCGTTGCAAAAAGAGAATTGCACATAGATTTTGCGTAAAATTATCAGCACAGTCGGGAGGTCTGACCTATTGGACCGCGGGAGCGAGGTCTCCCCTTGACTGTTTTTTTATAAATTGATGAACTGCAATGGACAGGTGCTACATTATCTCTTGTGGGGTTGGATACGCGAGGATTGAATAGAGGATTATTTTTGTGGAACAAGCACTCATAGGGCAAGTGAAACAACTGCTGCAATCAACAGGATCAATTATTGAGAAACATGAGGAAATTGCCCGGCTCAAGGGCGAAAACTTTAATATATTTTGCGTGTTGGGGATTGAAGACAAAGAAGTTAAACTGCATTCGCGTTTTATAGCCAAGTTACTTGATCCCAAAGGGAGTCACGACCAGAAGACAGAGTTTTTGAAGATGTTTTTGGAACAGGTTGTGAAACCCCTGACACCAGACAGTCTTCCCGAAGAAAGTAAGACAAAGGTACATCAGGAATACTACATTGACCTAAAGCATATAGACGGAGAGAAATCAACTGGTGGTCGTATAGACATCTTTCTAACCGACGGGACACGACACATTTCTATTGAAAACAAAATTGCTTGTTTCGCTGACTGCTGAAAACTGATTGCTTGTTTTCTTGACCATCATTCAAAAAGTCACACATGACGTCAGAGTAATAGTTAAAAAGCCCATCTCACAACCCTATCAAATACGACACCTTGAGCAGCAACGCGCGGCCGGTCTGGTGCAAGTCGCCAGCGGTTCCAAACCCGTGATCATAGACAAAGAAAATATCGCTGCCCGGGCGGAAACGGTAATTGAGCAAAAAGTTTGCGCCCACGGATTCGCTGTCACTATTCCACTGTGCAAAAATTTTAAAAAAGAAATCCGTTGTAAACGAATAAATC
Organism: Candidatus Latescibacterota bacterium; assembly: GCA_022821275.1. Taxonomy (GTDB): domain Bacteria; phylum Latescibacterota; class UBA2968; order UBA2968; family UBA2968; genus VXRD01. The sequence goes on from JAJEDY010000080.1 coordinate 96,049, forward strand.
AATCGCGTGCTCAACGCCTGAATATTGAGATTCCCCTCTGGCAAGCGAATCCAATTGCCATCGTAAATCAGCTCAATACCCAATCTGCCATTGGGACGATAGGCATTCTCTGCCGTCACCCGATACAGGTGTCCCGTATAATAGGTCCCGACCAGAAAATCGAAATCCAACTGCAATTTGCGGTAATTTGCCGTATCTGGTCCCAGCCTGATCGATGTAAAAGTATATTCGCGCGGCTGAATGGCGACATCGGGGCGCTTGTTTGACGGTCTAAAAGGCCGCGTAACGACATCGCGGGTCCTCTCCATACGCACCAAAAAGCGGTCAGCTGTCTGAAGGGCGAGAACGCCATCAAGCCTGAATCGCTGAAACGGCACTTCGCCTGTGTCGTCTTTAATCACCTGAATATCGGGCGTGAACCGCAAATTTCGGATATTGGCTACCCTCGGACGTGGCAAATAGGATAGATTGACATTGTAGCGCCGAAATCCCCGAATGCCGCGCCGACGGTTGACAAATCCCGCCTCCGGCTCAAAATTGGCCTCCACATCCAGAACAGTTGCCGAACCCGAGTATTTGGTTCCGTTATACGAAAGGCGAAGATATCGCGCATCATCCACTTCTTCTGAGTCCTTATCCCAGGTACGCGCGTAAAACGCCTGCACATTGACCGCGGTTGAAGGCGAAAAACTGAAATCCAGTCCCCCTGCGCGATTGTAGTCGCCCCATCCGCCTTCAGGCACTTCGCTTTGTTTATTTACCCAAATAAATCCCACATTGGAGCGCGCGAGCACATCGCGTTTCATCCGTAGAACGGAAAAATTTCTGCGCGGCAGCGTCTGCGTATCCAACATCTCTGAATCCGTCAGAACATTTAACGCACCAATGCTCGTACGACCGGCTTTGCCAGCCAATTTGCCCCCTGCGAGAATCGGCACGGGCTGTCCCCCATCCAGACCGATTCTTCTGCTGTAAAACAGCAGCGTTGGCGGTCGTACATCCCCACCGCGAGTTGACGCAGCCTCGCCAAAATCGAATAACTGCGCCCCTTCTAAGAAAAACTCGCGTTTTTCGGGAAAAAACTGAGAAAACTGCGTCAAATTCACCTGTTCTTGATCGGCTTCGACCTGGGCAAAATCCGTATTATAAGACACATCCAGCGCGAGATTGGGCGTCAGGCCATAGCGCACATCTGCACCCGCTTCAAACGTGCGATTCTCATCCTCATCGCCTGCAAAATTGCGCGAAGTTCCCGGCAACACATACGGTTTGATCTGAAAAAGTCGCTTTCTTTCAACAGCTTTTAAACCACGCAACACACCCATATCTGTCATCTGATACCGCCGCCGGGGCGACGGCGTGTGTCGCCCGACAATAAACGCGGTTTCTTCGTTCTTGTGACCGATATAACGGCCTATGTTAATGCCCCATTCCATCTCATCAGACGGGTTGAAACGGAGTTGATTAAACGGAATCGCTATTTCAGCAGTCCAGCCGCTCTCGTGGCGCACACACCGAGCCTCCCAGATACAATCCCAATCATCATTCGTCGTCCGACCTTCATTTGACAAAAGCATATCTGCCCGTGCGCCGAGCGCGTTTACAAAAAAGAAAACCCCATTCTGGTTGTCATTAAACGGATCGAGCAACAACTGGATATTGTCATCGCCAGAAAGCTGAGAGTCCCGACGCATGTTATTGGTCACAATGAGACCGGGATTTTTGTCGTAACATTCAAAACCAAAATAAATTTTTTTATTGTCGTAAATAATTTTCACGACTGTTCGCTCGGTCACTGGCATCCAGTATTTCGGATCGCGCTGAACAAAACCCTCCGCAGCTTGCGCCTGCTGCCAGACCGCGTCGTCCAACCGTCCGTCAATGCGCGGTGCTTCGGCAACCCGCGTCGCATGCACCACCCTGCGCGGGGAACCCGAAAGCGTCCCGTCATCCACCTGAATTCGATCGCCAGATTTTATTGGCAAACCATTCTCCTCAACCACGCGCGCAACCACCACATTGGGCAACACCTTGATCACCTGCAAAACCGCACCGTCATCGCCCGAGACCCGCAATTTGTCGTCCAGATTAGCCGAACGCCCTTCCAGATAGACGAGATCACCTACCACCTGTTGCACCGTGCCCTGTGCATATATATGGTTGGGAATAGCAACTACTATCAACGCCCAAAATAATACCCAAAAACGCATGAACACCTCCTGATACGATAAAAAACAAACTCCTGGCTTTTTAATCGTCTTGTGAGGACTCTGGCTCAGCATTCGTAGAATCGGGTGCGACTACACCTGTTTGCAACTGCTTGCGCCAGAGAGCCTTCATCGATTGACGCTCGGCTTCTTCGGGATCATAAGGAACTGTTGTAAGATCCGTCAGAACAGGTTGCAAATCGCCAGTTGTAAAAATCGTTTTCTTAAATGTATTGCGATGTTGCAACTCGGCCTGATCGTCATAATGAGGAGACTCGGGATATTCGCTATTGCCATAAGCAAGCGCGCTCCACGACTGCACCGGCTGCACCAGCGAAACCACCATCCCGAAAGCTGATCCGCCTTCGATAAGCATTGTCCCATCTGCTTCTATTCGGGTCAGTGTTTGACGCAAAGCCTCTGTGCCAGAAGGCGCACCGCTTATCGGAAAAGTGCGATCTCCCCGCTTCAAATAATGCACCTGTCCCCACCGCACATCCAATCGCCCATAAGTCGCGGTCATATATGCGACCGTCTGCTGCAATGCCTCCAATGCGACCTTTTCTCGAACAAAAATATCTCGCTTTTGCGGAACCTGTGCGAACGACGAATCGAATCGCGTCTTCCAAATCGAAAACAAAAGTGTGCCAACGCTCTCTAAACTCGCCCGATTATCCCATGACCTGAGAATTTGAACAGCCTTGCCTACCTCCCAGTTGGGGTCGTATAGCACAGGCCAGGCGCGGTTATACGCGCGAAAAAGCAGCCCCTTATATTCTTCTACATCAACGAGATAATCATCCCGCAGCAAAATCTGCATATCACCAACCGCAATATTTTGATGCGTGAGCAAGTAGCTCATTATCCGCTGCGCGCGATAATTGGGCGTTCCCCACCCCAAAAACAATGGGAAATCGTCCATTTTGAGACCACTATCAATCGCAACCACATCTGGCGAGACATTGCAATTCTGCAAAGAGCCAGAAGCGGGATTATGCACTTGTGGCAATTCGGAAAATGCGATCACACCTCGCCACTCTGTTTCAGACGTCCAACCCGGCACGGGCGCGCCAATCGAAATCTTCTGATCGCACGGGACAGCGGCCATTAAACACATAAAAAATTTCTCCTGTCACATCGCCGTATATCACATTAAAAACCGGCAACTCCAAATGCGAAAGCGCCTGCTGAAAATCGTTCAGTGTCACCGCGCGATTCATCCTCAGCAATTGCCCTATTGCATCCACGCGATTTTCCACACTCGTACGCGCCGCATAAGCCCAGTTGCCAATCGTCTTATAAACCGGGCCGTGATCGGTATAGCGCAACTCGCGCTCAACTTCCCGAATCCCCTGCTTGCTATGTACGCCAATTTTCACATGTCGCGACACCACACGCCTTTTCTCGTTCCCATAAAAATAGCGTCTGGGATTGATGGGATCCAGACGCTCCTCGTACAAATCAAAAACATCGATATCATTGGTGGTTATTGACCAGGCAATGTTATTATTGTGACCGACAAAAATAATTGGCAACCCAAAAAATGTCGCTCCCATCACATCCAAACCCGCATTGCTAATCAGATGCGCCTCGCAAAGCTGAAAGGGCGTTGTGTACGGCAACTGCACATCCATCGTCAGCACGGGCGCGCCACTGTCAGACCGAGACGCCCCCACAACCCACAGATTGGATCCCGGCAATTTGGGAACCGTTGTCGCCAATCCCACATGGGCCAATTCGGATTTACCGGTTTGTTCGGCAAACAAAAACAAAATCCACCGCGCAAGAGCCACTACATCTACTGCTCGCACATCCTGAACCCACTGCGGTAATACCTGCCGATGAATCTCAATATAGTGGTTGATGCCCCCAACAAAAGCCGCAATATATTGCTGCGTCTCCTCAGAAATATCTCCATACCGTTCACCGGCAACACTGTGAATGCGCCATCGCAAAGCCATTTCATCTAATTTTAAGGCCGAAGCACCTTCGACCTCGGCCAAACGCCCTCTGGCCTGGCGAAAATTCTTCAACATCTGCAGAAGATGATCTTCTGCCTGTGCATAGCCAAAGCCAAACGCGACATCCACATCTGTGCGTCCATAAATATGTGGTACGCCATAGGCATCGCGCAAAATACGTGCCCTACCCTCTGGGGGTGAAAACAGAGAATCCCCCAGTTTTGCGGCCAGTGTATCAACCGGCACTTCGGCCAGTAAAACTGCGAGACTGTCCCGATTAATCGCACCCTCTTGCGCCGCGCTTTGAGCGGCGAAAATAATGGTAAATACGACGAGAATAAACCACCGCATCCCCTACTCCCTGAACAAATGATCTTCAATGGGCAATGCCATGGCAATGCCATTGGTCGCAGAAATAAGTCCCGCCTCCATAATTTCCTGTGCATTGCGCGACAAATCTGCACAAGTCACAAAACCGGGCGATGCATCAGATTGAATACAATGAATAAAATGTTCGGAGGCATTATTTTCCCCTTCGGGCAATGCATCTGGCGCAATTGTCTTGCCGTCTTTACAATCGCGGGTGTACAAAACAACATCGTTTCCCGCAATAATCGTTCCCTCCGTCCCGTGCAACATCAAATCGTGCGGCGGCTTGTTCGGCACAGCTTCCGTCCAGGTCATCTCCAGCCGGCACATCGCATTTGGATAGCGCAAAATCATCATCCCATTGTCATCCACGGGCAAATGCGTTTTCAACAGCCGCCCCGCCATTCCCACCACGCGGTTTGGCCGCCCCAAAAACAACACGCACAAACTCGCACCATATCCCCCGTAATCGTTAAAAGCACCTGCGCCATTGAGATGGCTATCAAATAGGAAATCGCAAAAATGCTCGGAACACCCCAACTCATCCGGCCCACAATGCCCACCACGCCACAGCAGTTGCCAGACCTGTCCGATCGCGCCTTCTCGCACCAGGCGATAAGCCGTGCGGATACCGCGATTCCACGCCGTCGGCCAATTGACCATCAAAACCGTCCCCGCCTTTCGCGCAGCCGTCAACATGCGATCTGCTTGCTCTAAGGTCGCTGCCATCGGTTTCTCAACCATCACATGAATCCCGCGCGGCGCACACAATTCCACCACATCGGCATGATGTGCTGTCGGAGTAAATACAAACACCGCATCCGGCTCCTCATTGTCCAACACCGCTTCAAAATCGTCATATACCAACTCACAACCCGTTGCCTCGACAAACTGTTCTCGCAACTCCGCATTGCCATCTGCACCGGCCACCAGAGTGGCATTATCCAACGCTTTGAGTGCCCGCAAATTTGACCATACGTGATCATGCGCCAGCCCCAATGCGGCCACTTTTACTCTTTCTGCCATGAACGCCTCCTCGAATGTCTGAATTGGATATTACAGGATAAAACAGAAGTGGTTCCAAATGATACAGCAGAGAATAACATGAGTAAAGGGGAAAAAAGCGAGAGACGGAAAGTAAGGAGCTAGGGTGGGTATAGTGGGCTGACTACTGATAATTTAACGAGGTTGGCTAACCTACGATGTATAGGTGTGGAAACTTTAGCTCATGAGTTCTGGTCGTAATTCGAGCATAACTGCGCTATCAGGGCATTTGAGCAGTTTTTTTGACAAATGCACATTAAGTTTGTATTCTAAATATGATGGATTGTATAACAAACAACAAACGCGAGAGCGAAAATGAGGATCTACCTCGATAACTGTTGTTTCAACCGCCCTTTTGATGATCAGGGACAAACAAGAGTCAGGCTCGAAGCAGAAGCAAAGTTGTGCATTCAAGAAAATATCCGAGAAGGTGCGCTAGAACTTGCCTGGTCATATATTATCGATGCGAATAAAGAGTTGAAAAGATCGCGTTCTTGCCAGATGATTGAGTAGTCAAAGCAATCATCAACCCTTAAAAAGGAGCAAGAACGCGATGGATTGGCAAGATAGACTCATCGGTTTGTATCTGTATATATGCCAGCATTACAAGACGCATCTGTGGGTGCATGCCCAACGCTTGAGCAATAACCATCATCCCAAATTTAGCGATGAAGAAGTCCTGACCCTCTATTTGTTTGGCATCTGGCAAAAGCAGACGACGGTTAAAGCCATTTATACCTATACCCAAGACCATCTGTCCGACTGGTTTCCAGACTTACCGAGCTACCAGGGCTATGTGCAACGTTTGAACTTTCTGGCGGCCACCTTTTCGCCACTGGTAGAACAAATTGTGGCTGACTGTCCCATATTGGATTGTTTTTTAGACACTTACCTTGTTGATTCCTTCCCTTGTGTCATCGCCCATGCCAAGCGCAGTGGCAAGGCGTGTGTGGCTGACCAAATCGCCTCTAAGGGATGGTGTGCTTCCAAAGGGATGTGGTATTATGGCGTCAAGGTTCATATCGTGGCTAAACAGGCACATAAAGGACTGCCTAAACCCGAGTATATCAGTCTGACAGGTGCCGCTAACCATGATTTGAGTGCCTTGCGTCCCCTCTTACCCTATTTACACAATGGCACAGTCTATGGCGATAAAATATACGCCAATCAGACCTTGAAAGATACACTTTATGAGAGACAAAATCTCACATTTTATACACCCGTTAAGAAAAAGAAAGGACAAGACATCCTGCCAGCAGCCGATCAGGTCTTGTCTCGCACAGTCAGTCGCAGACGACAGCCGATTGAATCCTTGTTTCAGTGGATTGATGATAAAACTGGCATACAAAAAGCCTGTAAGGTGCGATCCTATAACGGGTTACTCGTCCATATCTTTGGACGAATAGCCGCTGCTTGCTTCTTAATCGCTTTTTACTCTTGATTCGCGTATTCACATCTTGTCGGAAGACCTGCTCGCGCGTTTTTCCGATCTGCCACTGCTCGATTCTTATGATATTTACCAGCGGCTAATGGACTATTGGGACGAGGTTATGCAGGACGATGTTTATCTCATTGCCGACGAAGGTTGGTCCGAGGCCGCCAAACCGCGCGGGATTATTGAGGATAAGGAAAAGAAGATCAAAGAGACGCCGGATTTGACTATTAAGCGAAATAAGTATAAAATGGATCTGATTCCTCCGGGGTTGATTGTCGCGCGCTACTTTGCCACAGATCAGGCGACCATTGAGGCTTTACAAGCTGATCAAGAGACTGCGTCCCGCGAGTTGGAGGAATTTGTCGAAGAGCACACGGGTGAGGAGGGTTTGCTGCAGGACGCTACCAACGACAAAGGCAAGGTCACTAAGACTGGAGTGACGACGCGGCTTAAAATTATCCGGGACGAGCCGGATAGTGATGAGGAACGGGATGCGCTCACGCGCTGCGTGGAACTGATTGGGGCGGAGTCCAGGGCGAGTAAGGCTGTGAGGAATAGTCAGTCCGCGCTGGACCAAAAGGTGCTAATTCATTACGCAAAGCTCACCGAGGCTGAGATCAAGACGCTGGTGGTTGAGGACAAGTGGTTCGCAAGTATCTATGCCGATATTCAGGAAGAGGTGCAGCGGCTTACACAGAAGCTCACCGGGCGTATCAAAGAATTGGATGAGCGCTACGCTCGACCACTTCCGGAGTTGGAGCGGGAGGTGGATGTTTTCAGCGCGAAGGTCGAGGGGCATTTGAAGAAGATGGGGATTTTGCTATGAGGCGAAAATTCGATTTTGAGACATCTTCTCAGATTTTGGGTAGCCTGAGATTTCCAAGATAGTGTCTCGGAAATTCCCTGTTCCACCGATGGCTCCGAGATTTGGCAGACATCGTCTGCCAAATTCACAACTCCGAATCCAGAATCTCTCGCGCTACGAGCCATGACGACAGACGGCACCCTTTCATTAAATTAAAAACAGCTTCTAAGTAAAACGAAGGAGAATAACATGTCTGTATCAAATGCGATAAATCTCCCAAAGGTTCAATTTGGGCAATATCAGATCAGCCGTCTTATCATGGGTGACAATCCGATCTACGGGTATGCACATTTCAATCAGTTGCTTTCGCAACATCAGCAAGAAGCCAATACATCTGATCAGGTTATGGCGACTTTGCGCCGCGCAGAAGAGGTGGGTGTTAATGCCTGGCAAAATACCCTGACCGAACGCTCGGCAGCCGATCTTCAGCGTTACCGGGATGAGGGAGGTGCGATCCATTACTTTTGTCTCAGTCGAGGTGGACACTGGTATGACGATCCCTCACTGATCGAAAAAGCCGCCAAACACAATCCCATTGGTATGGCTCCTCACGGAAGCGGCGTTGCCGGCCGGTGCTTTCAGGAGAATCGCCTCGACTATCTTCGAGATATTCTCAAGCGCATTCGCGACACGGGTGTTATGGTCGGGTTGTCGGTACACAATCCTCGCATTATTGAGATTGCCGAAGAAGAAGATTGGGATATCGACTATTACATGACCGCGTTGTATTATTTGCAGGGCGCTCGCGAAGAATTTGAACAAAAATTTGGTCATCAACCCTTGAGTGAAATCTATCTCCGCGAACACCGCGACCGCATGTGTGGTATTATTCGCAGTACCGACAAACCGTGCATTACCTTCAAAGTTCTCGCTGCTGGGCGTGCTATTAACTCGAAAAATCAGATCCGTGAAGAATTTGATTTTACGCTTAAAAATATCAAATCCACCGATGTTCTTCTGGTGGGAATGTATCAAAAGTTCAACGACCAACTCGGCGAAAATGCGGCGATGATAGCTGAGTTGTGTCAAGGATAATTCAGTTTGAGGCAACGGAAGACTGGGGATTAGATCAATGAAACGTTCGGAACTTCTCGAACTAATAGCTGGGGGCGAGAACTCTGGTGTAGAGTTCAAGCGAGATGATTTGCGCCCGGAGCAACTGGCGAGGGAAGTGGTGGCGCTTGCCAACTTTCAGGGTGGGCGTATCCTTCTCGGTGTGGAAGACGACGGTTCCATCACTGGCATACAGAGAGATGATCTCGAGCATTGGGTGATGGATTCCGTTTTTGGTCGCGTGGTGCATCCAATGATACTCCCGTTCTACGAGGAAGTCCCAATAGACGATGTGCGCCGAGTCGCAGTTATTACGATTATGCAAGGGGCGACCAAACCTTATGTCGTGCGGTATCGCGGCAGGGAAGATATTTACATACGGGTTGGCAGTACGTCCCAACTGGCTTCGCGGGAGCAGCAAGCACGACTTTTCGCTGCTGGGGGTTTGATTCACACAGAGTTATTGCCGGTTTCCGGTAGCGGTCTTAACGATCTGAGCAGGGAAAGGCTGGCGGATTACCTCACAACTATTGTCGGAGATCGAGATGTTCCACAGACCGATGAGGCGTGGAACGAACGGCTTTGTGCGTTGGGGTTCATGGTTGAGCGGGAGGATGGTCCACCTGTCTGTACGATTGCCGGGTTGATTTTGTTCGGTTATCGACCGCGACGCTTATTGCGCCATGCCGGCATTCGCTGGATGTGCTTTGATGGGGAGGAAAAGACTTATGAGGCTCTTGACGATCAGGTGATTGAAGGACCGCTCGTCGATCTTTGGCAGGTGTTGTCTGGGGGGCGTGAACTTGCGGAAAAGGGTCTCATCGAACGTTTGGCCGATGCGATGCGGCCGTTTGTGTCCGAGGAGGCAGGGCAAGTAGATGAGTCCATGCGACGGGAACGACGTTGGCACTATCCGCTGGATGCTCTACGCGAAGGCATCGTCAACGCGCTCACGCATAGGGACTGGACACGGTACGAGCAAATCGAGGTGGCCCGTTACGCGGACCGCATAGAGATTACAAGTCCAGGTGCGTTACAAAATGGCATGACGATCGAAAAAATGGTTGCAGGACAGCGTATTCCCCGCAATTTGCTCATCTCCGAGACGTTGCGGGACTACAATTATTCCGATGCGCGTGGCATGGGGGTGAGGAATAAGATCATTCCACTGATGCGGGCGCAAAACGGCATTGATCCGGAGTTCGAGGCGACAGAGGATTACCTGCGGTTGACGTTGCGCCGAGGCCCTGCCCGAAAGTCAAGAGGTGCTTGAAGCAGATGAGGGTTTCGCAGGAATATGGAAACAGGAAATGTGATAAAAAAGAGAGAAGATACAATGGGCAACGCCCTTAAAGCTGGACACACCCCATCGAAAGAGGTGCCAGAGGGTTACAAGCGCACTGAGGTGGGCGTGATTCCAGAGGATTGGGATATTTGTACCCTTCCTGATGTTATAGATAAATTTGTAAATGGCGGAACTCCATCGACAAGCAATACAGATTTTTGGTCGGGAGATATTCCATGGATAACTGGTGCTGATATCTTAAATCAGACGGTTGCTATTATTAGAAGATATATTACGGAAGAAGCAGTCCATAATAGTTCTACAAATGTTATTGCAAAAGGCAACCTGTTGATTGTATCAAGAACAGGAGTGGGAAAATTAGCTATTGCGCCCTGCGACATTGCCATTAGCCAAGATTTTACGGGTTTAATCCATAATAAAGAAAAAATTTTGGCCCAATACCTTTTTAGACATTTTGACTTTTGTCAGCAGGTCTTGATCAAGCAAAACCAGGGAACATCTATCAAAGGGATTACGCGAGATACATTAGCTGCAATATTTATACTGCTCCCTCCTCTCAAGGAACAATGCGCCATCGCCGAGGCGTTGTCGGATGTGGATGGATTGCTCTCAGTGTTGGAGGAACTGATCGCGAAAAAACGAGCTATCAAACAAGCAACCATGCAGCAACTTCTCACCGGGAAGACCCGGCTGCCGGGTTTCAGTGGGGAGTGGGCAGAAAAACCGCTTATTAAGCTTGCGACTATCACGATGGGACAATCGCCACCTTCAATGTTCTACAACTTGCGCGGAGAAGGTTTACCCTTGATTCAAGGGAATGCAGATATCGAAGACCGTCAAACGATTGACCGTGTATGGACTACACATGGAAGCAAGCGCTGTGACGCAGGCGATTTGCTACTTACTGTACGGGCACCCGTTGGAGCCGTTGCAGTAGCGAAAAAAAAAGCATGTCTCGGACGCGGGGTGTGCGGGCTAAAACCTATCGGTGACTCTGCATTTTTATTCCACGCTTTAGTTCAATCAGAGAGGAGTTGGCAGATTCTCGAACAAGGCAGCACTTTTACTTCGGCGAACTCGGAACAAATAGGACAATTTAGACTTCGCATCCCAACTGGCGAGAATGAACAACAAGCTATCGCCGCCATCCTCTCCGACATGGATGCTGAGATCGCCGCGCTGGAACAACAGAGGGGTAAGGCTCATGCTATCAAGCAAGGTATGATGCAGCAACTTCTTACTGGTAGGATACGGCTGGCTCAGCCTGAGACGACCAAAGAGGAGTTGGCAGTGGAAAGGCCCGTTGGAAGGAAGCATAATTGGCAGTTCAACGAAGCAGTCGTGATTTCAGTGTTAGCCAAGCATTTTGGTAACGAGCAGTACCCTCTGGGCCGAATGCGTTATACCAAACTCTTATACTTGCTTCACCGGCGCGAAGAGGGACAGGTTGAGGGGTATTTGAAAAAGGCGGCTGGTCCGTACAATCCGCAGACGAGATACGGTGGGCCGGAGAAAATCGCTCTTCAAAAAGACTATATGCGCCGACATAGGAGTGACAGAGGGCAAGGATTTATCGCGAGTGCTAATGTTGAGGAAGCGGAGCACTACTTCGATAGATGGTATGGGGGTGAAGTACTCCAATGGTTAGAACAGTTTCGATACAAGAAGAACAACGACTTGGAATTGTTGACGACTGTAGATATGGCGGTTGAAGAATTATGTGAAGCTGGGGAGGAAGTTTCTGTTGAGAGTGTGAAGGACGTAATTCGCAGTAACCCGGAATGGAAGCCAAAGCTCGACCGTTCCATCTTCTCGGACGCCAATCTCGCCCGAGCAATTGAGGATTGTCAGAAGTTGTTCGATTATTAACGAGAGATGATCATCTATGGCCCGTATATCACAGCCTTTTGACGAATATCGCCACGGGAGTCTGGTCGTGGAAGAGCTTTCTGCGCATTGCATTGAGGTCTTCTACATTCCGTCTAAGGAGAAACTTGAACAACCTGGGTTGAACCCGGACACGGGAGCTGAGCATCGCGTCAAATTACTCGAGATTGATGGTTGGAATCAAGGTATAACGATTTTTCCAATCAAAACACGCGGTGGTCGAGATGACTTCTTACAAGCAAAGTATAAGCAAATCAGAAGCATCACGCTTATAAACGACAATTTAATCTTTTGCCCCACCTGCGATGGTGATACGTTTTCAGAGTCGGATGGAGTTTTTATGTGTCCCGGCTTCGATTCTACCAAACTGATGGAGAAAGACTTGGAAGATATCGACTCTCTTAAGGTTGTCCCTTCAACACAGACAGAAGTCATGAGGGTGCTGGAGAAACTGCCACCTGCCTTTACTAAGGACTACGATTACGGCTTGGGACTGGCAAACCCCTATAGATTTATTGTCAACGCGGTGGAAAAACTCTCTGATTGCACCGAGATCATAATCTCAACAGCACCCGAAACCGGGATCAATCAAAAGGAAAAAATTTTCCATATTTCGTTTGATGACTTCGAGATAGTTCGTAAGTCTCTAAACAATATCACCAATTTGAGTCGCAAAGCTGCAGAGTCCGTCAAGGATGGAGAAGTTTATAATTTTTTTGCAGAAAAGATTGGACAACCAGAAATTCCCATAACGGTTGGGCGACATCCGTTGCGAAAACTACTTACGTCTGTGGCTCAGGACGAAGAGCATCTGTCGGATGATGAACAAGTGGCAGTGCTTGACGTCATGGGGAAAAACGTCAAAGTCATTGCCGAGACTCAGCCCGAAAAGCTCGTGAAGCTTCAAAGCGATATCGAACTCGCTACTCTCGATAATTTGATCGTACGCTATGAGGAAATGATCAATCAAAATCTTCTCGAAAACGATTGGCAAAGGTTTTTGACCGAAAATCCATTCATCCTGAGTTTGGCTTTTGGTTATCCAATTATCAAAGTCCAGGATCAGGCTTCGATTGGTGGACGGAAAATTTCGGGATCGGATGGAAAGATTACCGATTTTTTAGTGAAGAATAGCATGACCAATAATACTGCGATTATCGAAATTAAGAGGCCTCAGACGAAACTCCTCAATAAGGCGCCTATTCGCCTTGGCGTTTATACGCCGTCATCCGAGCTTTCGGGATCGATTAACCAGGTGCTTGATCAGAAGTATCGATTTGAGAGCGAAATTGCACAGATCAAGGTAAATAGTAAAATATATGACATCGAATCCTATGCCATTCATTGCTGCCTGATCATCGGAAAAATGCCATCTGACGAAGATCAGCAAAAATCATTTGAGCTTTATCGCGGAAATTCTAAGGATGTCGAAATCGTTACATTTGACGAACTTTTGAATAAGTTGAAGGAACTTTCGACTTTCTTGAACCCTGAAAAGACAGAATTGTCTTTTCAGGATGATTCAATTGACCTGCCCTTTTAATCACGACGACAGCGATGCCAATGAGGTGTAATAGATGAGTAGCCATTGCATCCTCGGTTAAATTTGTTGGTTCTTTTCTTTTTCCGCCATAGAGGTGCAAGCTGGGGTCTAATTTGGGTCCAAGATAGGGGCTGGAGATCGGAAGGTGACAACCTCATAGGGCAAGTTGTTAGGCAGACCGAGGTCCTAAAAAGAAGAAGGCGACATGAGCGAGAGCCAGAACATCAAGTGGGAATTTGAACCGGGTGGCGACTATCTTTGGTTGAGGTTCCCGTTCTCCGCCGCGTATCAAGCTCCCGATTCCCCTGGCGGTAGTGCTACTGTCCCAAAAACTATCCTAAAAACTATCCTAAAAACTACCCTGAAAATTACCCAAGAACGAATCTTGGCCTTACTCGAAGCCATCAAGTAAAGGATGATGCAGGAACTGCTTACGGGGCAGGGGCGATTGGTTTACCAGACGAAGGCAGTAGCATACGCAATATAACGGTAACGCGGAGGATTTTAATGTCCCTAATCGATCTGTCCAACCTATCGAAGTCGGTCGATACCCTGATCAAAAAAATTTCAAATGCGACAGGCATATTATTTGAACCGCGTCAAATTCGAAGGATAGCCAAGGCAAAAGCAGATGCAGCGCTCACAGAAGCTGAATCGGAGATTCAAATTACCGATTTGCATAGAAGAGCCGTCCGCCGGTGGATAGAAGAGGAAGCGCAATATCAAAATAACATCGAACAGATTACGTCCAAGGCAATACCCCAATTGAACGAAGACGGAAACCCCGATTCCATGGAAGACGACTGGATCACCAATTTCTTTGATAAGGCGCGAATAGTATCCGACGATGAGATGCAAATGCTGTGGGCGTGTGTTCTGGCGGGGGAAGCGAATAGACCGGGCACGTACTCAAAGAGAACGGTCAATTTCTTGTCTGATCTCGACAAGAGCGATGCCAAATTATTCTCCAAGTTATGCGGATTTGCTTGGTACAGCGGATTTGCTTGGAACATTGGCCTATTTATTTTCGATGAGAAGGGAGAAATTTACAATAGAGAGGGTGTCGATTTTCGTACCTTAACTGATTTGGATAGTATTGGACTGATTCAATTTAATCCTCTTGCAGGTTTCACGCATCTTCAATTACCAAAGCGATTTACCTTGTCTTATTATGGAAGGCCACTGGTCTTGGAAATGTCCAAGGAAACGGATAACGAATTAGATACTGGTAAAGTGCTTCTCACAAAAATCGGAAGAGAGCTTGCGCCGATATGCGGAAGCAAATCCGTAGATGGTTTTTGGGAGTATGTAAAAGACCGATGGAAACAGTATTTGCCGAAGTAGAAAATATGCGGTAACAGGTTTTAACATGACCCCACTTCGCATTTTTATCAGCAGCGTACAAACGGAGTTCGCACAAGAGCGAGCAGCGTTGCGCGATTATCTGCGCGGAGATCCGCTGATGCGGCGGTTCTTTGAGGTGTTCTTGTTCGAGGAGGTTCCAGCTTCGGATCGGCGGCCCGATGCGCTCTATTTGGATGAAGTTGAACGGTGCGATCTCTATGTGGGATTATTTGGTGGAGACTACGGGACAGAAGACACGGAAGGGTTGTCGCCCACGGAACGGGAGTTCGACCGTGCGACCACTCTGGGAGTGCATCGTCTGATCTTCGTGAAGGGAACAGAGAACCACGTCCGGCATCCGAAGATGGTGGCGTTGATCGGTAAGGCGCAGGCGGGGCTAATTCGGAAACGATTCAATACTCAGGCAGAACTGGTAACCGGGCTATATGCGGCGTTGGTAGAGTATTTGGAAGTCAAAGAACTGATCCGCTGGGGACCATTTGATGCGGCACCATGCGAAAAGGCGGTGCTGGACGATCTCGATTTCGAGCGAATTATTCGATTCATCCGTACCGCACGCAGGGCCAGGCAGTTTCCGCTGGCGGAAGATACATCTCCCGAGGAGTTGCTGGAGCATCTGAAACTGTTGAACGACGGGCGGTTGACTAATGCGGCGGTGTTGCTATTCGGGAAGGCACCTCAGCGGCATCTCATTTCTTCCGAAGTTAGATGTGCCCACTTCCACGGGACAGAGGTCGCCAAACCAATTCCGTCCTATCAGGTCTATAAGGGTACGGTATTCGATCTGGTTGACCAAGCGGTAGATTTCGTGTTGAGTAAGATCAATCGGTCAATAGGCACACGGGTCGAGAGTGCCCGCGCTCCCCGTACCTATGAAATTCCGGAAGAAGTTGTGACAGAAGCTATTGTCAACGCGGTGGCGCACCGCGACTATACGGATAATGGAAGCGTGCAGGTCATGCTTTTTGCGGACCGGTTGGAGGTCTGGAATCCCGGTAGGTTACCGCCGCCGTTGACATTAGAGAAGTTGCGGGTCGCGCACACGTCGGTACCCGGCAACCCTCTGCTGGCGGAATCTATGTACCTTGCCGAATATATTGAACGGATGGGGACCGGAACGCTGGATATGATCCGTCGCTGTGTGAAGGCGGGTTTGCCAGAACCGAAGTTCGCTGTCCCTCAGGGATTTGTAACGACGGTTTGGCGAGCGGCACTTGCAGAGCAATATAGGGTGCAAGCTGGGGTGCAAGCTGGGGTGCAAGCTGAATTGTCAGTCAAGGATATTGCCATGCTACAAGCGTGTGTTCGAGAAGCGGCAACGAGTAGAGAGTTGTGGATAGTCGCGGGATATTCGACCCGAACGAGGAGCTTCGAGAAGCAGCTTGGACGGCTATTGGCTGGCGAGTTGCTGGAAAGGACTGTCCCAGATAAACCGCGTAGCCCATTGCAGAAGTACAGGTTAACGGACAAGGGCCGGGCTGCTCTTTCAGGTCTGAAGACAAGGGATACAGAGGCATGAGCGAGAGCCAGAACATTGAATGGAAAGAGTCGTGGCGAGACGAATACCTGAAATGGGTCTGCGGATTCGCCAATGCTCAGGGCGGCGTACTGGAAATCGGCAAGAATGACCGGGGTGAGGTAGTCGGGGTGAAGAATATTCTCCGGCTACTTGAAGATATCCCCAATAAGGCTCAGTCATTGCTCGGCATCGTGGTTGACGTGAACCTGAAGTCGGAAGATGGCGGAGAGTATCTGGAAATCGCGGTTGATCCCTACCCGAATCCAATTAGCTATAAGGGCGAATTCCACTATCGAAGCGGCAGCACCAAGCAGGTGCTCAGAGGCGCGGCGCTTAGCCGCTTCCTGTTGCAGAAATATGGACGAACATGGGACGATGTACCTCTGCCGGGCGTCGGTCTCAAGGATCTGGATGGTCGTGTCTTTGATGAGTTTCGCCAGCGGGGTGCTGACAGCGAACGCTTGCCACTGGATATCCTGGAGGAATCCGATGAGGAAGTAATTGAAAGACTTCAGTTGCGAGAGGCGGATTTCCTAAAACGCGCCGCGGTAATGCTCTTTCATCCAGCACCGGACAGGTTCGTGATGGAAGCCTATGTGAAGATCGGCTATTTTCGCGGTTCGGAACTGCTGTATCAGGATATTGTCGAAGGCGATTTGTTTACTCAGGTCAATCGAACAATGGACTTGCTGTACACGAAATATACGAAGGCATTGATTTCCTATGACGGCGTTTACCGCGTGGAGACCTTTCCAGTACCGCGTGAAGCTATGCGTGAAGCGGTAATCAATGCCATCATTCACCGTGACTACGCCAGCCCTACCACAATTCAGATTCGCGTGTACGATGACCGGATCTCAATCTGGAATGCGGTGCAGTTGCCGCCTGAATGGGATGTCGATCAACTTACTGGGGAACTTTCGTCAAAACCGTATAATCCGCGGATTGCCTACGCATTCTTCCGAGCTGGAATGATCGAAGCCTGGGGACGGGGTATTCGGCGGATCGTGGATATCTGCAAGGAAGCTGGCAATCCCACGCCAAAGTGGGAGTTGGAACCGGGCGGCGACGGTCTGTGGTTGAGGTTTCCGTTCTCCGCCGCGTATCAAGTACTCGATTCCCCTGTCGATAGTGCCACTACCCCAAAAACTACCCAAGAAACTACCCAAGAAACTACTCAAGAACAAATTTTGGCCTTACTCGAATCTGAGCCTGGGCTAACTCAGCGTATATTGGCCGAACATATTGGAATTACACTGGATGGGGTTAAGTACCACTTGACTAAGCTGCGCGCCGCTGGCGCCATCCGTCATGTCGGATCGGCCAGGGCAGGGCGATGGGAGGTGCTGAAAAAAACTACCCCAAAAACTACCCCAAAAACTACCCCAAAAACTACCCAAGAACAAATTTTGACCTTACTCAAAGCCGAGCCTAAGCTAACTCAGCGCATGCTGGCCGAACGTATTGGCCTTACGCTGGGTGGGGTCAAGTACCATTTGACTAAGCTGCGAGCGGCTGGTGCCATCCGTCATGTCGGATCGGCCAGGGCAGGGCGATGGGAGGTGCTGAAGTGAGTCTCTTCAAAGCAAGAGGAATAGAGGTATGAGCACTGTAGGACAACGAGAGATTCTCACGCAGAAGCGCGTGATTGCGTTTTTCAGGGATGCGCTGGGCTATGCCTATCTCGGCAACTGGCAGGATCGCGACAATAACCGCAATATTGAGACGGAAGTGGTTATTGACTGGCTCGAAGGTCAGGGGCATAGCAGGAAGATCATTGATAAGGTGCTGTTTGATCTGGGTAAGGCAGCTGCGCTTGGAGGGAGTAAGACGCTTTACGATGTCAATCGCGATGTCTATAGTTTGCTGCGCTATGGCGTGAAGGTGCAGCGGGATGTGGGCGAGCATACGGATACGGTCTGGTTGATTGACTGGAAGAACCCAGGCAACAACTACTTCGCCATCGCCGAGGAAGTGACAGTTACAGCAGAGAATACCAGGCGTCCGGATATCGTGCTCTATGTCAATGGTATTGCGCTGGGCGTGTTGGAGTTGAAGCGTTCTACCGTCTCGGTGACTGAGGGTATCCGCCAGAATCTCGATAGCCAGAAAAAGGCGTTCATTCGTCCGTTTTATACGACGATGCAACTCGTGATGGCGGGCAATGAAACCGAGGGATTGCGCTATGGCATGATCGAGACACCGGAGAAGTACTGGTTGCGCTGGAAGGAGGCTGAGGCGCATTCGGATGCTGGGGATAATCCGCTGTTGCGGGAACTGGACCAACTTTGTGGGAAGGAGCGGTTGCTCGAGATCATCCACGATTTCATTGTGTTTGACGCGGGGATTAAGAAGACTTGTCGGCACAATCAGTATTTTGGCGTGCGAGCGGCTCAGGAACAGGTGAAACGACGCGAGGGTGGCATTATCTGGCATACCCAGGGTAGTGGTAAGAGCCTGGTCATGGTCTGGCTGGCGAAGTGGATTCGCGAAAATGTCACTGATCCCCGGGTGCTGATCATCACCGATCGCACGGAACTGGACGAACAGATTGAAAAGGTGTTCAAGGGAGTCAGCGAAGACATTTACCGCACGAGTAGCGGTGCTGATCTGGTGCGTGTGCTCAATGCTGGCGGCGAGTGGTTGATTTGTTCGTTGATCCAAAAGTTCGGTACGTCGGAGGAAGGCGATATCGACGCGTTTATCGAGGATATTCGCAGGCATCTGCCCAAAGGTTTTCACGCAAAGGGCGAGATATTCGTTTTTGTGGATGAGTGCCACCGCACCCAGTCGGGAAAACTCCACGAGGCAATGAAGACTGTGTTACCGAGCGCGATGCTGATTGGCTTTACAGGGACGCCGCTACTCAAAGCCGATAAGCGGCGGAGTATCGAGACCTTTGGGCCGTACATCCACACCTACAAGTATGACGAGGCTGTGAGCGACAATGTGGTGTTGGATCTGCGTTACGAGGCGCGCGATATTGACCAGAATATTACCTCGCAGGACAGGATTGATCAGTGGTTTGAGCTTAAAACCAGAGGGCTGACCAACGCGGCGAAGGCGCAGCTCAAAAGACGGTGGGGTACGATGCAGAAGGTGCAGAGTTCGCAAGACCGTCTGCAGAAGATCGTCGCAGATATTCTGCTCGATATGGAAACGCGCGATAGGTTGCAGAGCGGTCACGGGAATGCGATGCTCGTTTCCGGTAGTATTTATTCGGCCTGCCGCTTTTTTGAGATGTTTCAGCAGAGTGATTTGGCGGATAAATGCGCCATTGTGACTTCCTATAGGCCGGCTCCGGCGGACATCAAAGGCGAAGAGTCTGGCGAGGGTCTTACCGAGAAGTTGCGCCAGTTCGACATCTATCGAAAGATGCTCGCGGCGCACTTTAATGAGCCGGAAGACACGGCGATGAATAAGGTTGGGCAGTTCGAGCGGGAAGTGAAGAAGCGTTTTGTCGATGAGCCGGGACGGATGAAGCTCTTGATCGTGGTCGATAAGTTACTAACTGGTTTTGATGCACCATCAGCGACTTATCTTTACATCGACAAGCAGATGCAGGATCACGGTCTGTTTCAGGCAATCTGCCGCGTCAATCGTCTCGATGGTGAGGACAAGGAATACGGGTACATCATTGACTATAAGGATCTGTTTCGTTCGCTGGAGCGGTCAATCCGCGACTACACTGGCGAGGCTTTTGAGGGGTATGACGACGATGACGTGAGGGGGTTATTGAAAGATCGGTTACAGCAGGGGCGAGCGCGGCTGGAGGAGACGCGCGAGGCGGTCAAGGCACTGTGCGAGCCGGTGGAACCACCGCGCGATACTGCGGATTATTTGCGTTTCTTTTGTGCTGCTGACGACGATGGGCAACTCAACGATAAAGAACCCAGGCGCATAGCCCTCTACAAGATGACCGCGTCGTTTCTGCGGGCTTATGCCAATATAGCGAATGAGATGCGCGAGGCCGGGTACTCCGAAGATGAGGTGAGAGAGATCAAGGCCGAAGTGGGGCATTACGAGAAGGTGCGCGAGGAGGTCAAGCTGGCCAGCGGTGACTACATCAATCTGAAGATGTACGAGCCAGCGATGCGGCATTTGCTCGATACGTACATCCGCGCAGAGGAGAGCGAGGAGCTTTCGACATTTGACGATTTGACACTTGTGGAACTGATTGTCGAGCGCGGTGAGGCAGCAGTTGATATGTTGCCCGAGGGCATCCGAAAGAATTCCGAAGCGGTAGCCGAGGCGATTGAGAACAATGTGCGGCGGCTCATTATCGACGAGATGGCGGTCAATCCCAGGTACTACGAGAAGATGTCGGAGTTGCTGGATGCTCTGATTTACCAGCGCAAGCAAGAGGCAATAGATTACAAGGATTACTTGTCCCGGATCGTCGTGCTGACGAAAAGGATCAGCAATCCACAGACGCAGTCTTATCCTTCCAGCATTGATAGCGCCGCATTGCGGGCACTTTTCGACAACTTGCAGGTGCAAGATCCTACGGTATCCTACGACGCCGAGCCACTTGTGGATGTTAAAGCGTCGAAGGCTCTTGCCATAGATAGTGCCATTCGCAATGTGAAGAAGGCAGATTGGCGGGGGAACAAATTCAAGGAACGCGAGGTCCTCAACGCGATCAAGTCAGAACTCGACGACGAAAATCTCGCGGAACAGATATTTGCGATTGTAAAAAAACAACGGGACTACTGAGGTGGAAGGTCATCGCATCGACATAGGTGGGATACCCGTAGAGGTCGTCCGCAAGGATATCAAGAATCTCCATGTGGGCGTGTACCCACCCGGTGGTCGGGTGCGGGTGGCCGCTCCACTGCGTCTCGATGATGACGCTGTGCGGCTGGCTGTTATTTCGCGTATAGGATGGATTAGGCGGAAACGGGCGGAATTTGAGCAGCAGGATCGCCAGTCCCAGCGGGAGTTTGTGACGGGAGAGAGCCATTACTTTAGAGGGAGACGCTACAGGCTCAAGATGATTGAGTACGATGGTCGTCCGGGTGTGCAGGTGCTTAATAATGCGACACTGGGGTTAAGCATTCGTCCGGGGGATAGTCGAGATGCTCGGGAAGCGATCCTTCACCGCTGGTATCGCCGCCAACTCCGCGACCAATTGCCTCCACTTCTCGCCAAATGGGAACGAAAGATCGGTGTGAAGGTTGCCGAGGTTCGCATTAAGAAAATGAAGACCCGCTGGGGTTCATGCAATGTGGAGGATAGACGCATCTGGGTAAATCTGGAACTGGCAAAAAAGCCGACTATGTGTCTGGAGTACATTCTTGTACACGAGATGGTGCATTTACTCGAGCGCAATCACAGCGATAGGTTTCGGGATCTGATGGATACGTTTATGCCTCAGTGGCGTTTGCATCGAGACGCGCTCAATCGCGCGCCGCTCGCGCATGAAGACTGGCGTTACTGAATGGAATGTGGGTATGTATAAAAAATTCACGGAATTATTGCCCGTTTCTGGTAGCGACCTTCGCGAGTTGAGCAGGGAAAGGCTGGTGGATTATCTCACAGCTATTGTCGGAGATCGAGATGTACCGGAGACCGATGATGCGTGGAATGAGCGACTTTGTGCGTTGGGATTTATGGTCGAACGGGAGGATGGTCCGCCTGTTTGTACGATCGCCGGGTTGATTTTGTTCGGCTATCGACCGCGCCGCCTGTTGCGCCATGCCGGTATTCGCTGGATGTGTTTCGATGGGGAGGAAAAGACTTATGAGGCTCTTGACGATCAGGTGATTGAAGGGCCGCTTGTCGATCTCTGGCGGGTGCTGTCGGGGGGGCGTGAACTTGTGGAAAAGGGTCTCATTGAACGCCTTGCCGATGCGATGCGGCCATTCGTGTCCGAGGAGGCGGGGCAAGTAGATGAGTCTATGCGTCGGGAACGGCGTTGGCACTATCCGCTGGATGCTCTGCGCGAAGGTATTGTCAACGCGCTCACGCATCGGGACTGGACGCGGTACGAGCAAATCGAAGTGGCCCGTTACGCAGATCGCATTGAGATTACAAGCCCCGGTGCGTTGCAAAATGGCATGACAATTGAAAAAATGGTCGCTGGCCAGCGCATCCCCCGCAATTTGCTCATCTCCGAGACATTGCGAGACTATAGCTATTCCGATGCGCGCGGCATGGGGGTACGGAACAAGATCATTCCGCTGATGCGGGCGCAAAACGGCGTTGACCCGGAGTTTGAGGCGACCGAAGATTATCTGCGGTTGACGCTACGTAGAGGATCGACACATCAACTATAAAGGCTCGAAATAGGTCAGATCGGCGCCGTGATTTTCCATTGCGAGCACTGAGTCGCCTTTCAGGCGCACTTTGATGTCCCGCGTGCGGTGTTTCAATACGATTTCGCGCTCGGCGAGGGGAAAGCGCATTTCGATGGGGGTGTTGATCTGAGGCTCGGGGATTAAGAGATAGCCATTGGAGCAGGTGAAGCGGTCGGCGATGGCGATATCGGACGGATCGACCCAGGTCGGGATGCGGACATACAGGGGACCGGGGGATTTGACGGTGATTCTCAGGCAGTTATTTGTGTAGGGTGATTCGACTTTGAGATGATCGGTTTCGTGATCGAAGTGGAGATTCACCCGGTGGATCGAGGATTCGGTGCGTGCGGCTTCGCGCAGGACTTCGCAGAGTGAGCCGACGCCCCCGCCCACGATGTCCGTGTTAAAGCTGATTCGCTCGAAGTCGAGGGGCGCATGACCATAAGGTGCGGGGAAGCCAAAGCCGCCGAGATGCCGGTCTGCGACCTGGCGAAGTCCGTCTATGTTGTGCGGATTGGGCGGGTCTTCGATGAAAGTGTTGTCGCGCAACTGCGAGGGCAGGATGTGACATCGCGTGATGCGCTCGGCGTCTTCAAAGTATTCGGTATATCCCTTTCTGCCCAGTATCAGGGCTGTTTCGACAATATCGCCCGTGTTGTTGATCTCTCCGCGGTCGGGACTCGCATCATCTCCACTATTTTCAATTACCCATCCAATTTCATCGCGAATTTCCCACAGTCCATTGTCGTAAAATGCTTTGACCCGATTGAGCAATCGCGCGTCGTCGAGAAGGTCTGCGAGTTGTGCGAGCGAAGACATGACGCAGGTGGTCGAATGGGTGTGTGGTCCGAAACTCTCGCGGTTGTAAGTGCCCGATTCGAGGAAGAATTCGCGGGTCGTTTTTTCCTTCAGGATTACGGCGAGTTCGAGTGCAGGTCCGTAGCCCGTGGCGCGGTAGTATTTGACCAGGGGACCGATTGATCGCGCGATTCCGGTGATAAAGGTGTTTTCGCGCACTTCTATGCCGTGCTCATTTTCAAGGCGATTGAAGTCCCAACCCGAATCCGGTTTGAATAGCTCGACTATGTCCCGGATGCTGTTTTCGGCAATTTCGCGCGCGCGATCGGAATTTCTGTATTTGACCAGCGAGTACAGGGCGTGGAAACCCTCGCGCACGTTGTGGGTGGTGAAGCTGTTGACCGATCCATCGATCTCCGTGCGGTTGAGGGGAAGCGCGACCGGTCCGCTGTAGGAGAAGAAGGCGGCGTTGGCGTGTTTTTCAATTGCATCGGGATCCACGGATATGCCGCCCGCATCTTCGGCGTTGAGCAATGCGTTGAGGTGTCGGCCAGGTACATGCGATTCGGAATGGACGCCGCTAAATCGCAGTTGCGGATTTGGTCTGACTTCGGAACTGAAGAAGGGAATGTCGTTGTCGTCCGCGTTGAAGACATTGCTCATCATTCGGCAGCCCAGGCGGATCGCGTCGATGATGTGGGTGGTGTTGATGTTGGAGAGTTTCATTTTGTGAGGACCTGTTTAAGGGGTGATTTCGCGGTTTTTTTTTGAATAACCCTTTTTTTTTTATAAGATAACGGGCAAACTTCCGCTTGACAATGGCAATTGGAGTCCATAAACTTACATTTGAGTTAGAATCATAAAATATCGGTTTTTTGTCGTAAGTTTTTTCACCCCAAAGGAGGTAGAGCATGAAGAACGCTTACAGAGATGTTTTTCGCCTGCCGGGATTTTGGGTGGCACTATTGTGTACAGTGTTGCTCATCTTACCGATTGGGTTGCATGCACAGACCACGGGGAAAATCGCCGGGCGCGTTACAGACGCAGATACTGGCGAGCCGTTGCCTGGGGCCAATGTCGTGGTGGTGGGTACAACGATGGGCGCGACGGTCGATGTCAACGGCGAGTATTTCATTTTGCGCGTGTCGCCGAGCACTTACGAAGTGCGCGCTTCTCTCGTGGGCTATCAGAGCGTTTCCAAGACCGAAGTGGAAGTGCTTTTAGACCGCACTGCAACGGTTGACTTCCAACTCAAAGAATCGACGGTCGAATTGGACGCTATTGTGGTGACTGCCGACCTCGACCCCGTGCAGATGGACGTATCGTATGCACAGCAGGCGATTACGCAGGCGCAACTCGAGGCTATTCCCGTTGGTGCGCGCATCCGAGATCAGGTTGCCACGCAGGTGGGTTTGGATAAAGATGCATGGGGTATTACCATTCGCGGTGAAAACTCCACGACAATCGGTTTTAATATGGACGGCGTGACCTCGGCTGACCACCGCCAACAGCGCGCTTATACATCTTTTTCAAAGACTGCGGTCAAGCAGGTGCAGGTGCTCACGGGTGGTTTTAATGCCGAATACGGAAATATCCGCGGTGGCGTTGTGAACTTTGTGACCAAAGAGCCCAGCCAGTTTTTTGCTTCGGCAGAAGGCACGTACAATCCCGCTGGCAAGAAGCACTTTGGACCAAATCTCTACTCTGAAGAAAATTGGTGGGATGTGGGGCGTTTTCAGTCCAATACGCCTACCGAAGACCGCAATGGAGATGGTGAGCCGGACTTTATTGGCTGGAATCAGGAACTCGCAAATCGCACAGCCGGTGGCAAACAATGGGCGGCTGGCGTAAGTGGCGATCCCATTACCACTGTTGATCAGGCCAGGGCGATATGGGATTGGCAGCATCGGAGTTATGATGGAGACGACCCGTATGCCGACGGTCCGTTTAACGCAAACCCGGAAGACCGCGATTACGATTATTTGTGGGATATTACGGTTGGTGGTCCGATTTTGAAGGACAAGGTGGGGTTCACGGCGTCGAGCCGCAAAGAGCGCATGGCCTATCCCTTTGATGTGGGTACGGTTTCTTATCGGGACAATACCACACAGCTCAAGCTGACGTTTACCCCTACTGCCACGACCAAATTGAGTGTGCAATATATCCGGGGATTCCAGCACGGGAGCCATCAGGGCAATAATGTGGGTGTACCGCAGCGCACGCAGCAGGCGGTTTTTGAGAACTATACCCATTCACGCATGTTTATGCCTTCTGCCGATTACCAGAAGATGCAGATTGAGCGCAATCACGGGTTGGTCGCCTGGACACACACTTTGTCTGCCAAGACGTTTTACAACCTGACGGCGCGGTTTGGGAATGTGGATTGGACCACGCAATGGCATCCGCTAAAGCTGTCGAATGCGCCCGCAATAGCTATCCACACAGATGGTTCGAGCGAACAGGTCAACGACGATGCCAGTGCGGATGCAGCCAGAGCGCGGGGTGCCGTGGTTCTGAACGAAGCCCCCTTTGGCTGGAATTACAATCCCGGCGGCAATGATATTCTCAATATTTACCGAATGCAGGGCGGCGGTGGCAATAGCCGTGCGGGCGACTGGTCCACCATTGATGAGCTCGATATTACGGCTGACTTCACCAGCCAAATTACCCCGCATCACCAGATTAAAGCCGGTGTTCAGGTGCATCATTTCAATTTGCACGAAAACCGGGGTTATGTGCCAGCCGCGGTTCCCGAATACAGCGATCCCCTTTTCAGGGATGAGTACGAAGGTCCGCGCACCAGTTCATCGGGTGATGTGATCTTTCCGTGGACTGGGCGCAATGATTCGGATTTGCCCAACAATGGCGATATCAATGGGGATGGCGTTCTCAATGAATCGGATGTGCCTTCGGGCGGCGCGACGGGTGACCACAACAACTATTTTGTGAAAACCCCAATTTTCGGCGGTGTCTTTTTCCAGGACAGGATGGAGTATCGCGATATCGTGGTCAATGCGGGTGCGCGTCTGGATTGGCATCGTCCCGACCTTTACTTCGACCTTCCGAATGAAACCCATTTCCCGTGGTTTGGCAGAGATGCCGAAGCTGTTTATCGCGCGGTGCGCAAGGTGCGTCCGCCAACCGATTGGGCTTTTAGCCCCCGTTTTGGCGCGTCTTATCCGATTACGGATTTGAGCAAAATGTTCATCAACTACGGACACTTCAACCAGATTGTGAACACGCGCGATATGTATCGCACGCAGAGCGGTTTGGGGCAGTCGCTGGAGTTTTTTGGCAATCCGTGGATGAAGATGGAGCGCACGATTCAGTATGAAATGGGATATGAACGCAGTTTCCAGAGGCAGTATCTTTTGACGACAACGGTTTATTTCAAAGATGGCGAGAACGAAGCCTGGCCCGCGGTGCGGATCAGGGGAGCATTTAACACGGGTGCGCCTCGCAACACGCAAAATGCCTTTGTGACTGATGCGCGCGGGTTGGAACTGAAGTTGCAGAAGACGCGGGGCCGGTTCTTTACCGGTTTCTTGTCTTATGATATTCGCCAGGCGCGGGTTCGCAACACGGCGTGGCAAGATATCCGCGATGCGAAGACGGTTTCAACGCCTTCGACAACCGTGATTGAGAATAGCCCGAACAATGCCGCGCCGCCATTTAAGGCAAAGCCGCAGATAAAGTTGGGTGGCAATTTCCGAACGCCCCTCGATTACGGCGGCGAACAGCGTATGCTCAAGGGCGGCTGGAATCTCGGTTTCTACCTCGATCGCGAGGCGGGCGAGTGGTTTAACTACAACCCGGGCAATGCAGATGCTTCGCTGATCAATGTGCTCAACGCGCAGTGGGTTGATGAATACGCCGCGCACCTGCGCATTTCCAAGATGTTCGACATAGCGGGATCGCCTATGCTATTCGTTGAAATTTCCAACCCCTTCAATTTCCAAAATACGCACACCCTGGGCGGTGGCAATCGCAACGACCTTTTTGGAACTGTGCCCGAAGACACGCCCAGAGGAGGCGTGGGCAGCTTTGGCGGTGGCCAGGCCTTTGTATATCAAGGCACGAATACTGGCAATCGCTTCCGAGCGTATATGGAATCAATAGGATGGACCGTAGATTCAAATGGCAAATTGCAAGAAGGTAAGCGACCGGGTACCGATGTCTTAGATTTCCCGGATATACGGCGGCCTTCGCTCCTCTTTAGCGACCGGCGGGACATTACGTTTGGCGCCAGGTTTAGTTTCTAAGAAGCTGTTTTAATTTCTTGGGACCTACCCCTCCTTCCCCGTTCAGGCTCCGCCTGTGTGGGGAGGTACTGGGAGGGCATCTTTACAAATTCTTTCACGCTTATGCCTTAATGGATAGGAGAGAAATGTGATACAAAGACGAATTACAACACTTCTGGTGTTCGCGGCTTTGCTCATGCCATTGAGCGATGCCAGCGCACAATGGATCGGAAGGATGTGGGGAAACTGGCCCAATATCGACTATTTTGTCACCATCAGGTCTCCGGGTGGACGGGCGACCGGTTTCACCAATCCCGACGTCAATACTGTAAATGCTCAGGTGATGGACGGGTTGTGGCAGTATGCCATACGAGATTTCAATGTTCCTTCCTATTTTGAGCCATTTCAGGGCGACCAGCCCGAGTTGTTGGGCAAGCCATTTACAAAGTTTGTGATTGACCATAAGCAGGACGCGCGGGATTTTACGCGCACGCATTTTGAACTCAGCGATGGCATTACGCCAAAAATTTTCCGCAACCA
>JAJEDY010000013.1 GCA_022821275.1 Candidatus Latescibacterota bacterium
CACTACAACAAGGATTGAAACACCTTGAGAAATGTCCGCCAGGCGTTCTTGAATATCAATTCTCAGAGGTATTCCACTACAACAAGGATTGAAACCGAGAGAGAGGCCTTTTCCACCTCGAGCATGCTGATCAATTCTCAGAGGTATTCCACTACAACAAGGATTGAAACCTTGCGGGAATCGACACGATGAGGCAATCATTTAACGGCGATTCTCAGAGGTATTCCACTACAACAAGGATTGAAACTTCCTATTATTCATCGTTTCCTCGTTTTCTGTTTTTATTCTCAGAGGTATTCCACTACAACAAGGATTGAAACCGGCCCGGATCTCTGCAGCCATCTCGCGCGACGACAGCATTCTCAGAGGTATTCCACTACAACAAGGATTGAAACGGTTCGGGGGGGCACCTGCTTTACCCCTCTCACCTATTCTCAGAGGTATTCCACTACAACAAGGATTGAAACATATGCGTGGCACTTTCCGCCTGTCGCCGCTTCGCAATTCTCAGAGGTATTCCACTACAACAAGGATTGAAACAGGGTGATTATCTCGCCGTAGGCTTCCGCCTGGTGCGTGATTCTCAGAGGTATTCCACTACAACAAGGATTGAAACACCAAATGGACCGTACAGGTCTGTTGAACGCTTTATTCTCAGAGGTATTCCACTACAACAAGGATTGAAACACATCTGGACCACTCGATCACCTCCTCGTCGGCGAATTCTCAGAGGTATTCCACTACAACAAGGATTGAAACCTCCAGGAACCCCTATATTCCAGGTCAATGGTTGTCATTCTCAGAGGTATTCCACTACAACAAGGATTGAAACCGAATCCTGATCGCAGCAGCTGGATTCGCCAGGCCATTCTCAGAGGTACTCCACTACAACAAGGATTGAAACCCAACGTCGGGGCCTGGAAGCGAAGGCCACAACCAATTCTCAGAGGTACTCCACTACAACAAGGATTGAAACCACATTTTTTCCCGTGCCTATTACTCACTGATGTTACGCAAGCAATCACAGATAATCTCTGCGGTAGCCACAGGGGTAAGTGCTACATATCTTTCACATAACCGCCCATTCATGGCTCAAAATGTACTCTCTCGCCTTTCATCTGTGCCCATCTGCGTCCATCTGAGGATTTAATTCAGGTTGTGAACAAGGGCGCAATACAGCATATTTAAAGCACAATGCGGTATTTAGACATCTTCCAAGCGCAAAATATCGCTCAATTTCTGGAGAATTACCATTTTTTGGCCTGCCATTTGCTTTATGTCTGAGTGTTCCGCGTGTCCCACGCGCTCATCTCATCAGACGCGAGGCATCTCACATGGCAGACATTGACACCGTATCCAAATACCTGATTCAACCCAGATACAACCAATGGGTCGGTCACCCAAAGCCGATTACCTGGCTGGGATGGTGGCCCCCGTATAAAAGCATTACGGGGCAGGCTTGAGCGAGTTGGTTTACGATTCTGAAATCATTTCTGATATCATTTTGAAGGAGGATATCATGGATATCCTCCGCGAATCATCGTTTGCACAATACTTTAAGCGAGAAGGCATTGAAGAAGGTATTGTCCCATATCTTCAGATAGAAGCTGTCCGCAACCAACCCGATAGGAGAACCTCTATGGGTGCAACTTATGTTGACGTAACGATCCGCAACCCAGCGGACCGACAACGTAGCTGGACCGGCAAATTCCTGGTCGATACTGGCGCGTTCGACTCACTCGTGCCGAGGGTGCGTCTCGAAGAAATTGGACTCGAACCGAGGGGTAGCCGTGATTACGTACTTGCAGACGGAAATCCTACGACCTTGGATATAACCATCGCCGAGATCGAGTTTGAGGGAGAAATCGTCGGTGGGACCATTGTGTACGGCGAAGAAGGGGCGGAACCATTGCTCGGCGTTACTGCTTTGGAATCCGGTGGATTCGAGGTTGACCCGCGGAATGAAGAACTTAAGCGGCTACCGGCCGTTTTGCTGAAGGCTGCTCAGGGCTTTGTTTGAGGCAATATGAAAGGGCGAGCACGGGGGCACCGCCCCTACGATGATATGTCCCGCACGGTTTTGTTCGCGGCGATATGGAAGAGACCGAAATATGAATAACAATGACAATAATGGTTTTATAAGCGGCTTTATCAGAGGTTTTTACATCGTCTTTTTTGGCGGGTTGATTATACTCGTCATACTCATTGTTATTGTGCTGGCTCTTTAAGCCTATTTTAGTTCCACCGACACCTCTGGCGCATTTGCTGTGCCGGTAATTTTTACCCGTATGGGAATGGATCTGCCCAGGCGAAATCCGGCAAATTGAAGAGGCATCTCCACATCCAGCACATAATCCAACTGACCCTTCCTGGTACTCTTGCCATTCAACGCACAAACTATATCTGAAGCAGTGAACTTTGTCCCATCGAGAATCACCTCATCGCCCTGCACCTGAAAAATCACTGTCACATCTTTGATCGGGACTTCATCGGTAGATATCAAACCCCATTGTGCCATCGGGTGCAACAACCGCTGCAAAAAAGCCCACTTCACAATGCGCCCCTCGGCCATGTCTGCGGTACCACTCACGCCCGCATCCGAAACCTGAACCATCATATCAACCGCACCGTAAAGCGGAATATCCCAACCAATCGAACGCGCAACCTGTTCTGCCTGGGCATTCACAAGCGACACAGCCCCATCCCACGCGCCATTATCCCACACCAGATCGCCCGTAAGCGTACCCTCGCACACCTGCCCCTGAATTGCCCCCAGATTCACACGCCCATCCTCGAGCTGCAAAGCCGCCTCCAAATGATCAAAAACAACTTTAATGCGTCTCAACCACAACGTACCATCCTGAAACCGGACGCGATCTATGGATAGAATTGGCGCATCTTCGGCATCGCTCTGCTCATCCATCCCAGGCATCTCACCTTCCAGCACCAGCGCGCCCAAAACCGACAACAACTTCCACCGAGACATATACACCTGTGCCTGTTCCGCGACCAACAAAGGATCGGCACCAACCCGACCTTCCACCCTTAAACCCGAAATCACCACGCCATCAGACAGCCCCCACTCTACACGGTCAAACACCACCTCTCGCCCCAAAGCCGACGACAAACGCGGCTGCACTATCGCTTTCAACCGCTGCGGCGTCACATACCAGTATGCACCGGCGACCACAATGATCAGGATCACCGCAAGAATCGGGAAAAACCATTTGAGAAAACGCACCAGAATATTCCTTTCCCAGTGCTCTAAAACCAGCCCCTAACCCTCAGCCCCTTGAAATTCCAACACATCCCGCACAATCCTGACGCCCAGACCAATCGGCAGCACCCGCCTCGCCTTGCCATGTCCATAAGGCAAACCACAAAAAACCGGGCAAGACACCCGCGCAACAAAATCATCGATCACATCTTCGATCCGGCCTTCTATCTCGCGCTCGGGTTCGCAATCCACAAACTCGCCAAACACCACACCTGCGACCCGATCAAACACCCCGGCCATCGCCAACTGATTCAGCATCCGATCCACGCGATACGGCGGCTCATTCACATCCTCCAGCACCAGCACAGCACCGTCCAGTACTGGCAAAAACCGCGTACCCACCAGCGACGCCACCAGCGACAAACACCCCCCAATTAACGGACCACTCACCTCGCCACCGCGCAAAGGCGTTAAACCAACGCGCTCAAACCGATGCGAACACACCGCCGCCCACAACGCCTGCTCCGTCTCCTGGTCAACGCCTTCTGCCGTCACATCTGAACACAGCAAAAAACCGGAAAACGTCACCAATTCCGCGCGCGCAAAAATCGCCAACTGCAACGCCGTCGTATCGCTCAGACCCACCAGCGCCTTTGGATTTTGGGCAATAGACGCCCAATCCAAAAACGCCAAAATGCGGGCTGCCCCATACCCACCGCGCGCGACAAAAATACCCTTCACATCGCCATCGGCAAACATCGCATTCACATCATCTGCACGCGCCCGATCCGACCCCGCCAAATACCGATCCCGGGCGTAAAGCGACGCACCCTCGCGCACGCTAAACCCCTTCGCGCGCAAAAACGCCAACCCGGGCGCCAATTGCGCGCGCTCAAAAGATCCGGACGGCGCGATCACCCCCACTGTATCGCCCGGCTGTAACTCGGGAGGCAATCTCATCGCACCCTGCTCTCAATCTTTGCCAATATATCTCTTGCAAAAACCGTCAACGAATCATCTCGCGCGCCCATCACCACAACCCGGTCGCCCTCCCGAGCCTCCTCCGCCAGACGCGCAACAATATACTCACGCCTTTTAATATACTCAGCCCGCCGTCCGGCACGCGCGATCTGATCGATCAAATCCCCCGACGAAATATCCTTTTGCGCTGTTCCCCCAGCATAAAAAATCTCAGACATAATCACCAGATCATCCGCATCCATCCCATTGACAAATGCCGAAATCAGCCCATCCATCAAAAACCGCGTTGGCCCAAACCCATGCGGTTGAAACACCGAAAGCACGCGCCCGGGCTGCGCCTTTAGCGTTGCCAAACTCGCGGCAATTTTATCCGGATTATGTGCAAAATCATCGATCACCGTCACCCCCTGCGCCTTGCCCACCACCTCCAACCGCCTGCCAATCCCCCGAAAATCACCCAATGCCTCTGTCCCATCCCGCACGCTTATCCCAAGCACCCCACACGCGGCAATAGCCGCCACTGCATTGGCGACATTGTGCCGCCCGGGCACGCGCAACCGACAAGACTGTCCATTGACAACACACTGCGATCCATCGGGCAACAACGCGACATCAGTAGCGCACACATCTGCCCCTTCGCAATCCATCCCAAAAGTCACCCGCCGCTTCAACCCCTGTGTCAACACCATTGACCGCGCGCACAGATGGTTCACCACCACATCTTTTGCCCGCGCGCAAAACGCCCCAAAAAGCGACTCCAACTCCGCCATCGGCTTGTGATCCAGCGAAATATTCGTCAACACCGCCACTGTCGGCTCGTATAGCGCAATCGTCCCATCGCTCTCATCCGCCTCAATCACGACCAACTCGGCATCACCGCATAATGCATTGCCCAATCGCGGTGGCTGCACCACATCGCGCATTATCCCCCCATTGATCACCGTGGGATCGCGTCCAGTCCTGCTCAAAATATACCCAATCATCCCCGTCACTGTCGATTTTCCACTCGTCCCCCCCACGGCAATCCCCGTCCCCCGATGGAACAAGTCCGCCAGCACCTCTGCCCGCTTGCAAATAGCAACACCGCAATCCAGCCCTGCCTGTACATCTAAAATCGTCGGCTCGACCGCACTCGACACCACCAGCACATCCACATCCTCATCCACGCCCGACCCATCTTGCGGAAACAGCACCACCCCAAGTGCCTGCAACCGTGCGTACAAATCCGCATTCTCTCCCTGGTCATAACTGCGATCCGACCCACGCACAGCATGGCCTTGATGCAACAACACCTGTGCAATAGCACTCATGCCACTGCCACCAATACCACAAAAGAAAAAAATTTGTGTTTTCATTTCCCAATCGCCAGCATTTGAAAGCTACGTAATATCCATTAAAAAATTATACGTTCTTACAGCTATTTTGGCAACCACCCAGGCATCATCCTGCCGCGTCGCCCATACGTTGCGCTTTTCACCTCGCGCATTTTCCCGTATATTCTCACAATCATACACAAAAAAATAGGCGCACCGCCCCTACAATCCGAAGGAAATCTCCAT
The DNA here is from genome assembly GCA_022821275.1 of Candidatus Latescibacterota bacterium. GTDB lineage: Bacteria > Latescibacterota > UBA2968 > UBA2968 > UBA2968 > VXRD01. The sequence goes on from JAJEDY010000013.1 coordinate 5,758, forward strand.
GGAAGGCATGTATCGCTTTGTTCTCACCGATGCTGAACGCACACTCTGGACAGAATCGTGGACCATTGATGAATCCACCCTGCCATTTGGCACAGAACACACATGGCGCGTGCAAAAAACCACCCTCAAAGGCGGCTTACAAGACGGAATTGACCTCATAGAAATCGACAACGGGGCACTCTCTATATTCATCGTCCCCACGCGCGGCATGGGAATATGGAAAGGCACTTATCGCGGCATACCCCTCGGCTGGGAATCCCCCGTGCGCGACCTCGTCAACCCGGCATTCATCGACCTCAATGACCGGGGCGGCCTGGGATGGCTCAAAGGCTTTAACGAATGGATCGTGCGCTGTGGCCTCGACAGCAATGGCGCACCCGGCAACGACATCGTAATCGACAACAACGGCAACGAAGCCGAAGTCTTTGTCCCTCTGCACGGCAAAATCGCCAACATACCCGCACGCTATGTCGAAGTGCAAATCGACCTGACACCACCCCATCGCATCACCGTATTGGGCATCGTCGATGAAACCATGATGTTCGGTCCCGCGCTGCGCCTCACCACAGCCATATCGACCGAACTCGGCAGCAACAACTTCACCATAGCCGATCAAGTGACCAACCTCAACGACAAACCCGCTGAAATGCAACTGCTCTACCACTGCAACTACGGCGCCCCCATCCTCGAAGAAGGCGCCTCCATCGTTACACCGCACAAAACCGTCTCCCCACGCGACCCTCGCGCAGAGGAAGGCTTCAGCACCTTTGATCAATTCCTCGGCCCCACCCCGGGTTACATCGAACAAGTTTATTTTTACGAACTCGCTGGCAACAGCAAAGACAACACATCTGTCCTGCTCAAAAACGCCGAAGGCAACATAGGGTCTTCGCTCCACTACGCACGCAAACAAATGCCGTACTTTACCCTCTGGAAAAACACCGCAGCAATGCGAGACGGATATGTCGCGGGCCTCGAACCCGCCACCAACTATCCCAATGCCAAAAGCGTTGAACGCGACGCCGGGCGCGTCATCACACTCAACGGGGACGAAACCTATCACTGCGACCTCACCATCGCCGTTCACGACACCAAAAGCGACGTACAGGCCGCAGAGCGCGAAATCGAACAAATGAAGTAAGAACAGGACTTTCCCATGCTCAGAACATTCGGCAAAATGCGCGAACAAGCCATAGGAAAAGTACGACGTTATTTCCTGCTGAGATTTCGCAAAGCCTACGTCGCGCAACAAGAAAAAAACCGACAGGGCGAATGCAACCAGTGTGGCAACTGCTGTGAACTCCTGTTCAAATGTCCATTTCTCATCAAAAATGACACTGGAGACACCCTGTGCAGCATCTACGAAAACCGCCCAAAACAATGCGCGGCATTTCCAATTGACACGCGGTGTTTATCAGAAGTTAGCTTCGACTGCACTTACACCTTTGGCACAGAGCCTTCCATATTGCAAATTGACAACTTGAAATCTACGTAGCCTCTATGCGTCAATAAACGCCTACAATTGAACCTTGATTCGTCGATTCCCTTGACGGAACCGAAAACCGCCTTTTCGCGTCATAAAAACCATGCGCCATTTCTTATTCTTACTCCTGATAATCTCTGCGCCCAGCCTGGCGCAATTGCAAGACCCACCCGCGGCATTCACCATAGCGCGTCTCAAATACGATGGTGGTGGCGACTGGTACAATGGGCCAACAGAAATCCCCAACCTGCTCGCATTTATCAGACAACACACGCCCATCCGCACCGCCGAGCAAGAAGCCCAGGTCGCCCTCACCGACGAACACCTCTTTGCCTATCCCGTGCTATTTCTCACAGGACACGGCAACATCCGATTCTCCGAAGAAGAACTGCGGCGATTGCGCCTCTATCTCGAACGCGGCGGATTTCTCTTCGCCAACGACGACTACGGCCTGGACGAATCCTTTCGCCGGGAACTCAAACGCGCATTTCCCGACAAAAAACTCGTCCAATTGCCCCCGTCTTTTGGCCTCTTCAAAACGCCGTTTCACTTTCCAAACGGCTTGCCAAAAATCCACGAACACGACGGCGACCCACCTCGAGCTCTGGGTCTATTTCACGAAGACCGCCTGATCGTCTTTTACAACACGAGCAGCGACATCGCCGATGGATGGGATGACCCCGACGTACACAACGACCCGCCCGAAAAAAGACAAGAAGCCCTCAAAATGGGCACCAACGTCATCGTCTGGGCGCTAACGCATTGAAAAGTAAGAAGTAAGAAGTGAGAAGCAAGAAGACCCAACCCCAAAGGCAGGTACTCCTTCACACTTCACACTTCAAATTCCATGACCTCACACTCCGCACATCAAAAACTCACCCAACGCCTCACAAGACTACGCACACTGCTGGCGGCAAATCGGGCGCTAACAGGCGTGGGCCTCGCGCTGATATTTATCCTCAGTGCGGGGATAGCCCTCGTCATTCTCGAATCGATATTCTACCTGCGCCCAATCCTCAAAATTATCTTAGAGAGTTTGTGCGCCCTGTGCCTCTTATACCTGCTCGCCCGCTTCTGCGTCCTCCCATTTATCCGCCCTCCCGGTCTCGACCAGATCGCACTGCGCGTGGAACAACATTTCGGCGGCCTCCAGCAACACCTGATCAACGCACTCCAATTGTGGCGACAAAGAGATCACAAAGAACACGCCACTGCACTCGTCGATGCCGCAATCATCCAGGCAGAGCGCGCCACACAGCATCTTCCGTATGAAACACTCATCAACCGCAAACCACCCATCCGCGCTGCCACGGCAGTTGTCGTACTCGCCCTCGTCGCGCTCTTGCTCCACGCGGGATGGCCCACAGCTTTATCCGGCGCCGCCCAACGCCTCGCAAACCCGCAAACCCCATACACCCGCCCCGCAGACACGTACATAATTTTACAACCGGGCAATGTGGAAATCATCGGTGGGGAGCCTCTTACGCTCACCGCACAATTTGCGGGCATTGTTCCGCGTACTGCGCGTCTATATGTGCGCGAAAAAGACGTACAAACGTGGGCCTCTTTTGTCTTGCCCGTCAAACAAAAGAGCACATCTCACCACTTTCCCAATGTCACGCGATCTTTTGACTACCGCCTGTCTGCCCACGACGCGCAAACCCCCACCTACACCGCAACCGTACACCCGCGCCCCATTGTCACGCGCATCTCGCACCGCGACCGATTTCCGCCGCACACAGCCATGCCCGACCACATCGATCAACAAGGCGGCGACATAATTGTACCAATCGGCACAGAAGTCGCATTGACCATCGAAGCCAACAAACCCCTCGAAACAGCCTCGCTCGTATTTGACGACGCAACCGAATTACCCGCCGCAGTATCTTCATCGCTTGCACAGGCGACTCTGACAGTGAAAAAAGACGGGCACTATCGCGTACACCTGCGCGATCCTCAGATGATCGCCAACAAAGACCCCGTAACATATCGCATTGTCGCGCTACCCGACCAACCACCCGACGTGCGCCTGTTGCAACCGGGACAAGATATCGACCTCACAGAATCGATGCGCGTCTCCCTCGTTGCCGAAGCCTTTGACGACTACGGCATCTCCCGCCTGCAACTCAGATACCAGAAAGACGACGACACAGACCACATCCTTCCAATTATCACAACGCCCGGTCGCGAAATCGAGACATCTTATCACTGGGACATGTCCAACCTCGACCTGCTACCCGGCGATCAAGTCACCTACAAAATCCGCGCTTATGACAACAACCCCAAACCCTCATTTGGGGAAACAGCCACCTTTACAATTCGCATGCCCAGCCTGTTTGAAATCCATCGAGAAGCGGACAAAACACAGCGCGAAAGCATTGACGAGATCGAAACCGTGCAACAACGCGGGCGCGAACTCGACGCGCGTCTCAAAGAACTCGCCCGCGATATGCTCTCCAAAGACAAACTCGATTGGCAGGAAAAACGCGAACTCGAAAAAGTGCGCCAAACACAAGAACAACTCGCCGAACAAATTGAATCCACAGCCGAACAACTCGAACGCGCTCTCGACCGCCTGCAAGAAAGCGGATTGCTCGAAGACGACACCTTGCAAAAACTCGAAGAACTACAGACATTGCTCTCGCAAATCCGCACACCAGAACTCAATGACGTCATGAAAAAACTGGACGAAGCCATCAAAAATGCCGATGCAAACATGGTGCGCGAAGCCCTCGAACAATTTCAGATGGAGCGCGAAAAATTCCGCGAAAGTATCGACCGCACGCTCGCCCTTTTGCGGCGCGTGCAACAACAACAAACCCTCGACGCGCTCAACCAGAAACTCGAAGAACTCGCTCACGCCCAGAATCAGATCACGCAAAATATCGAACGCGAACCCACCGAAGACCTCATCCGCCGCCAGACGCGAATCGCCCGAGACACCGAACAATTGCGTACAGAACTGCAACAGGCATCGGAAAAAATGGACAGCCCCACCGACGGCGAACTCGACCAGATCGCCAACGCAATACAAAACAAACAACTCACCCCCCGCATGGACCAGGTGCGCCAGAACCTCGCCCGGGGACAACGGCAACGCGCGGCACAAAATAGCGATTCTCTCGCCCGGGATTTACAAAACATGAGCCAGGAACTCGCACAGGCCCGACAACAATTTATCCAGCGACAAAAAGAAGAAATCGCCAGAGAACTCAACCGCGTATTACACGATCTCCTCACCTTATCCCAGGCGCAGGAACGCACGGCACAGCGCGCCGATGAGGCGCAACACCGCGACGACACCGCCCCCCTCGCCCTGGACCAGGCGCGTGCGATAACCGGGGCATCGCGCATGGCACAACGCCTGATGGACGCCTCACAAAAAACCTTCTTCATGCCTCCCAACGCACAGGCAGCCCTCGGTCAGGCCTTAAACAAAATGGAAGGCACTGCCGAACAACTCAACGCGGGCAATGCCACTCAGGCGGCTCAACTCGCCCGCGAGGCCATGGGAGAAATCAATAGCGCTGCCATGATGGTACAACGGGCACTGGGGCAACTCGCATCGTCCGAATCGGGCACGGGCTTTGAAGAAATGATGGCAAAAATGGCCCAACTCGCCCAACAACAGGGATCACTCAACGCCCAAACCGAAAATCTATTTGGGCAACCCGGGCAAAGCGGCCAACCCTCGTGGCAAAAACTCGCAGCCCAACAGCGCGCCATCCGGGAAGCACTCAATGCCCTGCGCGGCGAATTGGCGCGGCAACAGCGCGAAATGCTCGGCGACCTGGGCAAAATTGCCAGCGACATGCAGGAAACCGCACGCGAAATGCTCCAGCGCCGGGTCGCCCCCCAAACCCTCATGCGACAGCGACAGATCCTCTCCCGCATGCTCGACGCCCAACAGGCGATGAGATCGCGAGGAAAAAGCAAAAAGCGACAGGCGCGCACGGGCGAAAATCTGACCTATCGCGGACCGGGATCGCTCCCCGCAGATCTGGGAGAAGCCGACAACCCCCTGCGCCATCTGATGCGCGACGCCCTCAAAGAAGGGTATTCACCCGAATACCAGGCTCTCATCCGGCGGTATTTTGAAAACTTGATTGAAGATGCCAAAAAGACAAATGCAACCACAGATGAACACAGATAAACACAGATGTACCCCATTCCGTCGATTCGTCGATTCGTTGATGAACTGCTGGCGCAGTCATGCTCGAATTACTCGCCTTCATACTCCGCTTCGTCTATTCGCCCTCCTCCTCCTATTCGCGGGAACTGCCATCGCATCTACCGAGCAGATCAACGCCGCGATCCAGCGTGCGATAGCCCTTGAAGCCAAAAAGGACTTCACAAGCGCGATCCACATCTACCGCGGCCTGTACATCCAGCATCCCCATCGCGCCGACCTTCTCATGCGCCTCGAATCCGCACTCTCGCGGGCGGGCAGGCATGCCGAAGTCGCCGCGCTATTTCGCCAGCGTCTGTCGGCTGTTCCAAACGATAACAACGCGCGCCTTCGCCTGGGTATCGCCCTCTTTGAACTGGGACAAATAGATTCCGCAGCCGCATCCTGGGAACCCCTGCTCCAGAAGGCGACCACCACACACCCCTTTGCCATCGTAGCCGACCGCTATCGCAAGCGCAACCTCGACAAACGCGCCGAACAGATCTATCGCCGAGCGAGAACCACACTCAAAGACACAACGCACTTTGCCCGCGAACTCGCCGAAGTCGCCGAGCGCCGCGCCCATTATCCCGATGCCGTGCGCGAATATCTGATCTGGGTTCAGAGAAACCCACAGTATCGCGTACACGTCGAAGCGCGCCTGCGCGATTTTGCCCAAAACGGCGACCAACACGCCGAGATCTTTGACCTGCTCTCATCGCCCAGTGATCAAACCGGTCTCAGCCTGCTCATCGAATACGCCCTGCCCGCTGGATTTATCGCGCAAACACTCGACCTTTTGCTCTCCCCCAACGCGCCCACAGAAAATAACTGGAATTATCTATTCCGCATTGCACACTACGCCCTCGACAATGAAAATCCCACAACCGCCATTACCGCTTATCGGGCAATATGTGAGCGCGCAGACCGTCCCGACCATCTGGCGCGCGCGCAACTGGGCCTGGGCAAAGCATATCAGCTTGCAAACCGCCCCGCCGAGGCACAAAACCACTATCGCGACCTCATCGCCCATCACCCCAACCGCGTAGAGGCCGACGAAGCCCGTTTTCTCGTGGGCATCATCTTGCGCGACCACCACAATGACGCCGCAGGTGCCCAACAGGCATTTCAAAATCTGATCCAGACCCATCGGCGCAGCACCTGGCGATACAGGGCGCTATTTGCCCTCGCAGAAGGCCATCTACAGGCGAACAACATTGATAAAACGCGGAACATTTACCACCAGATCATCGCCGAAAGAGCGACCGCCTCCGAAGCGACCGAAGCGCGTTTTCGCCTCGCCGAATTGCATTTTCTATCGGGACAGATCGACAAGACGCAACCCCTGCTCAACGCCCTGTTCAAAACACATCTCAACCGCGACATTATCAACGACGCCATCGCGCTATCCGCGCTATTACAAGAAGGCCAGCGCGCAGACGCAACCCTGCTCAGCGCATATGCGAATGCCTGCCTCAAGCTGCGCCAAAAAGATCTGAACGGAGCATTGGACGCATTTGAGACCCTCCACCACGCCCATCCGCAATCCTTTCTCGCGGATCGCTTGCTCGACCATCAGGCAAAAATTTACACCGACCAGAAACGCTATCCACAGGCCCTTCAGACCTACCGCAAACTCATCGCCACGCAACCCGAAAGCCCGCTTTCCCCCGCCGCATATATCGCACAGGGCGCGATCTACGACAAATACCTCGGCCAATATTACGACGCGCAACAAGTCTATGAAGCCCTGCTCATCAACTATCCCTCAAGCCTCGAAGCCGACATCGCCCGCGAGCGATTGCGAAGCCTTAGACAAAAAATCCAAACCCTCGAAAAAACAAAGGAAGCGGGATGAAATCACAGAATTCCCACAAGCAAAAAGACAAACATATCTTAGACAATCGCCTCAATACAGTCGTCGATTATCTGCGTGGACATCTACCCACCGCAGAGATATTCCGATTGGTATCGGCGTATTTCACCATTTACGGGTACGAGGCCCTGCAAAACGAATTGCACGGTTTAAAGGACGTACGCTTTCTCTTTGGCGACCCAGCATCGGTTGGCGAAGTAGATCCCAGCGAGAAAACGCAAAAATCCTTTGACTTGATCGAAGGTCGGCTCTCGCCGAATCACGCATTGCAGCAAAAATATCTCGCGCAGCAATGCGACAAATGGGTACGCAGCAGAAGGGTCAAAATTCGCTCTGTCAGCAAATCCAATTTTTTGCACGGTAAAATGTACCTCACCGAATCTAAAAACGGCGGCGCAGCAGTGGTCGGCAGTTCCAACTTTACCCGCAGCGGTTTGGGCTGTGGAACAAGTGCAAATGTGGAAATCAACCTGGCGACTGACGACGCGGAAACACGCGCCGAACTCAGCACCTGGTTTGACGACCTGTGGACAGACGAAGAATTGACCAGCAATGTAAAAAGGGACGTGCTGAGCGCACTGGCGCGAATCGGCAAAGACCACGCACCGGAATTTATCTATTACAAAACGCTCTACGAATTATTCCGCGAAGACATAGAAGATAGACAAAGGGGCGAAAGCCAACTGGAGGATACACACCTTTATGATACCCAAATTTGGAACGCGCTGTACGATTTTCAGAAAGACGGTGCCAGAAGCGTTATCGGCCGTCTATTGCGACACAATGGTTGTATCTTAGCCGATAGTGTAGGGTTGGGAAAGACCTACACGGCGTTGGCGGTGATCAAGTTCTTTGAATTGCGAAATGAGCGGGTGCTGGTCTTATGCCCCAAAAAACTGCGCGAAAACTGGGCATTGTATCCGGCGTATAACTTCCATACCAATAATCCTTTCGACGATGACCGCTTTAGTTACACGTTGCTATCGCACACCGATTTGTCCCGCAATAGCGGAGCAGTCGGCGATATCGATCTGGCAAATTTCAACTGGCGCAATTTCGATCTGGTGGTTATCGATGAATCCCATAACTTTCGCAATGAATCAAAACCTCGCTTGGATGATGACGGCAATATTCGCCATAGCCGCTACTCGCGGCTGTTGGAAGAGGTGATCAAAGAGGGCACCCAAACCAAAGTACTGATGCTTTCAGCGACCCCGGTCAACACCTCGCTTATTGACCTGCGCAATCAAATCTATCTGATGACCGAAAAGCGCGAGGATGTATTCCGCAACAGCCTGGGCATTGGGCATATCGGTACCTTGCTGGGACGGGCGCAAAAGGAGTTCAAGGCATGGGAGAATAATTCAACTACAAAAAGAGACAAGGCCGAGTTATTAGGCAAGCTGGGTGCTGATTTCTTTCATTTACTGGGTGGTGTCTCCATCGCCCGATCAAGAGACAGATCAAGACGTTTTACGCCAAGGAAATGGACAGAATCGGCAAATTCCCTACCCAGCAGGCACCGGATAATGTCTATCCACAAACCGACATAAGAGGCGAACTGTCCTATCGGGATTTGTCCAACCAAATAGGTCAATTCGCTCTGTCCATCTACCGCCCATCCAGCTATGTCATTAGTGCAGCCGCAAAGAAACGGTTGGCAGACGAAAAAAAACAACTGCGGTTCAATCAGGCAGACCGTGAGCGCTTTCTCATCGGCATGATGCGGACCAACTTTCTCAAGCGTCTGGAGAGTTCCGCGCATGCGCTCACGGAAACACTTGGACGTACCATCGGTAAAATCGACGATCTATTAGACAAGATAGATCGCTACGAGCAGATGCCAGCGATACAGGATGAACAGGCCGATATACTGCCCGACGAAGATGACGAAGACGAAGAGTTTCTCATCAATCGCGCGCGCACCCCCTATCACCTGCGCGAATTGGATTTGCCTCGCTGGAAAAAAGACTTACTAAAAGACAAACAAACCCTCACAGCAGCCTGGGAAAAGGTCGGTGCTATCACACCGCCACGAGATGACAAGCTCAAAACCATTCGAGAACACATTCGAGGATAAGCGCGAAAAAGTAGCCAGCCCTATTCATCCTTATTACGCCGTGTATATCCGCGATAGCGGCGACATTCGCTACGGTTGTGCCAATGCCAGACGAGTGCTGGAATTGTTTGAATCCGCAGCCATTGGCAAAACCGAGCCACTACAAAAGCTCTGCGACCAGTTTGATCATGAAACCCAAAACGGTAAGGACATGGCCCGCTACGACCAATTATTGAACAAGGTTATGAAGCACATCAACAGGGCAAACACCTCAACACAGATCCAGGGAATGGGCATTGGCGGTCAGCGCGATTTTAGATTGCCAGTAAAATCTGAAAATACTACCGACGAGTTTGAGTTGGTAACGTGGTTAATCATCCTCGATTCGGGGATGCACACACCATGATTCAATCCTTCGCAAACCGGGATACTGAAGAACTATTCTACTCTGAACATAACCGCCGTTTTGCCGCTATATCTCGTGTTGCATTGCGAAAATTGATACAAATGAATCAGGCTCGCACGCTCAGCGATCTCGCTGTCCCGCCGGGTAACCGTTTGCAAGCTCTCAGAGGCAATCTGTCGGGATTCCACTCTATCCGGATCAACGACCAATGGCGTATCGTCTTTCGGTGGACAGATTCCGGACCGGCGGAAGTAGCTATCGTTGACTATCATTGACAATCCTTATAACCTTAATATGGTGCAATCATGAAAACACCTATCACACCCGGTGAAATTCTCCTGGAAGAGTACCTCAAACCAATGGGAATTTCGCAAAATGCCATGGCCCGCGCCATCGGTGTTGCGCCACAAACAATCAACGAAATCGTTCACGCCCGGCGTTCGATCACGCCAGCCATGTCAATTCGCTTTGGTGCCTTCTTCGGACAGTCTGACGAATTTTGGCACGGCCTTCAGGTCGAATGCAACTTTCGTAAACTCGCCAGCGAAAAGCAGCGGCTTACCGCTGGCATCCGCCCGGCCTCAACCCTGAGCCACGTAACTTAACCACAATCCGTGTGATTTTAGATTGCCGATTAAACCTCGAAATGAATTGGCCCTGCGAGTAGAAAGTATGAACAATGGCGACCTCAAAGAGCGCATTCGAGTTGCTTTGACCGATATGCCCAACAAAAATTTTCTATTGGCGACCAGAGATCTTCTCGATATTCTTGGGTATCAGAGCGAACGCATGTTGGAACTTTCAGGCGATCCAGAGGACTTCATCCAGCAATTTCCCGCCCTAAACGAAAACACCGGGACTGAACAGACATTCCGCAAGCACGTCCAATCCATACAGATCGTTTTTCAGATGACAAATGATGAAATCCTCTCAGCCAACCAGCAGACACCTGGGCTTAGGGCTACTTCCCGTAAGGAGGGCCGGCAGAAAAGCGTTCTTTTCGTTGCCGTGGAACTGAAAGAGGACAACTACGCCCCGGGGATATATGACGAATTTACGCGGGAGATCGATAAGCGGATAATCTTGCCAACCGTGGTCTTCTTCCGCGCTGGAGCACACTTGACCGTCGCGGTTATTGGTCGCCGTCCACATAAGCGCAATGATAGTTATGATGTGCTGGATCGCGTCACGTCGTTGAGCAAGAATATTCCTTTAGAGAATCCACGCCGCGCCGATATCGACATCTTGTCCCAGCTATCACTACCCGAGTGTACCGCGTGGATGAATTCCAATGCCAAGCCGCACAACTGCGAAGGGTTGCTGGCTGCATGGCTTGCCAAACTGGACGCCACAGAGCGCAACCAGCAGTTCTACCGATATACGTCCGACTGGCTTGAACAGGCGGTGTCTGAGGAGAAATTCCCAGAAGGGGAAGAGAACAATCTGCGACTTTACTTCGACGATGTCGTGGAGTCCACACCCCTTTCGAGGGAGCGCGAAGTAGAACTGTCCGACCGCATCAAAAATGGCGACATGCGCGCTCGAGATGAAATGATCCAGGCGAATTTGCGCTTTGTCATTAATGTAGCTAAGAAATACCAGAACCTCGGGCTGCCCCTCTCTGATTTGATTAGCGCTGGCAATCTCGGGCTGATTACGGCGGCTGACCGCTTCGATGGGACGAGGGGCAACAAATTTATTACCTATGCGGTCTGGTGGATTCGCCAGTCCATTCTAAAAACGCTCGACGAGCATGTACGTCTCGTGCGTCTCCCTGCTAACAAGGCCAGCTTGCTCAGGGAAATTTCCAAAGCCTCGTACAAACTGGGTCAAGACTGGATTAGTGAGCCTGACATAGAAGAAATCGCCGCCGAACTTGAAGTCCCAGCCGAAGAGGACATAGAAGAAATCGCCACCGAACTTGAAGTCCCGACCAATGCGATTCGAGAAACTATCCTCAGCGACTTAGACGTGTACTCGCTCGACGAATCCCTCACCGCCTATCGCAACTGATGGACACCTATGAAGAGATACTGCCCAATCTCGTGGATAAAATAGACCGGGATATCATCCATTGTCTGGCCTGCTTCCACTTCCCAAAGAAGCACCGCAGGCGCATCCGGACGACCAACCTG
>JAJEDY010000018.1 GCA_022821275.1 Candidatus Latescibacterota bacterium
TGTCATGCTGAGCGGAGTGAAACGGAGCCGAAGCATCTTTTCCACCTGTATTGGTAGGAGATTCTTCGCCTCCACTGCGTTACGGCTCAGAATGACAGGCGCATTATGCATTATATTGTGCCTGTGCGTAACATCAGTTACCCTTTGTCTCACCTCCGGCGTCTTATGCAGTAAAGAATGAAGACAAGAGGAGCGAGGCCGACAACCAGAATGCGCCAGAGGATTTTCTGGTCGGGGAGCAAATAGGGAAAGCCCGGTGCGATTTTTCGGCGGGCTTGAAGGTCGGCAAATTGCGGGCCATGTGTGAGATAGGCCACGGCGTTGAGCAAGAACTGTTCGGGTTGAAAACCCGGCGCATAGAGATACTCGTTTTTGAACATTTCAGAACTGCCGATCAGCACCAGGTGGCCTTTGGGATTGGGCATAGGGTGTGTAAGTGTGAGATCTGGTGCATTGAATTCAGCTATGGGAAATGTGCCAGTCACGAGCAGTGCAAGAGGCTGATGGCCCAAAAGAAGTGAATCTGGGAAAAATGCGGTTTTGGGCAACCATCCGCCCGACCAGTGGTATGCCCAGGTGCGGTCTGACGTGCTGATTAGAGGGATTGCCGTTAGATTGTGCCTCTGCAACCGATGCAGGTCTGGCACAAAGCGATTGCCCCAAATAAAGAGCTGATCGCCGAGTTGTCGTGTAATGGGCAATGAGGTATCAAAATTTGGCGGAACAGCCCGGATGAGAAAGGGCAGAGCCACCTCTTGCGCGTCGTATTCGCGGACTGCGCGTCGGTAAATTTGCGTTTCAAGGGCGAGGTGCGATCGGGTTTGGTCCATGAGCACTTCGCGCGCCTGTGCAATGCCCAGGGGTTCCAGATAGCGATTGAGGTCCTGGTATTGGGGCTGAGGCCAGTACACGGTTTCAAAATCTCCACCTGAGTACTGGCGCTGTTGGATATTGTAGTGTTGTAGTGCCACAATAGCGCGCCCCCCTTGCGCGAGGTGCTGGCTCAAGAGGGCGATCATGGGGCTGGCATCTCGGCGCGGTTGCATCCAGATCACGAGGTCGGTTTGTGGCGGGAGATGGGGTGTGCGCGGATTGACATGGCTTACGTGGTATCCATAAGTACGCAAAAGCGTTTTTAGCTCGCTGAATACATCGGCACCTCTGGGAGGCGACAGGTGTTTCTGGCGATACTCATGCGCCTCGGCGGGGGAGAGGCGAGGCGGTTCAGCCACGAGGGCAATATGGGGTGTTTTTCCCGTGGATAGACGGCGGACGGCTGTTGCAAGTAAAAATTCGAGGTGATCGGTTGTTCGGTCATCTAAACGCGGGATGATCGTCGCGCTACCTGGGCGGTGCAACAAGAGACCGCTGATAACAGAACGTGAAATTTCCGTATCATCCCGCACGGTTTTTACCTGATAGGGATACAAGCCAATGCGATTGAGATAAGCTGTTGACAGGTCTTTTGGTCGCCGAATCGTGTAGTTTATGCCGAGGCTGTTGAGTCGCGCGATGGTCGTCATTTCTACTTTTTTTAATGCGGGTGGAATGTGTGCGCGAGTGGGGATGATCAAGTCGGCTTTGGGAATTTGATTCTGAATCTGCTCCCGAGAAAATGGCAGGGGAGTATGTATTTTTTCGGCTGTGAGGTCGAGGAGTTGGCCCCACTGGTAGGACCAGAGGCGGGAGGCAATAATCAGCACCACTATCGCAAGACCAGTACGCAGAGACATATAACCAAAAGATACGCGCATCTGTCTGCTATAGTACAAGCATACGCCCAAAGTTAGCAGGATTAGGGGAATGATGAATACGACACAGACCCGCCAGACCACACGTGAAGTTGCGCTTAGCTGTGGTATTGGCGGCGATGATGGTCTTTTAACGCGACCGCGCACAATGCGATCGTGGTCGGTGAATGTGCGCATGATTGTCTGTAGAAAGACGCGGTGCGCGTAGTTGGGTTGATTAAATATGCCATCGCGGAAAGGGGCAGACGTTGCGAGTACCAGAATTTCTCCTTTCCACGGATCTCTATGCTTGAGACGCAGCATCACATTTTGTTTACCTATTGTGAGTTTTTTCTTTAAGTAGTTGTTTGTAAATGGCTCTGTTGGAATGGGTTGTATATACGCATTATCCGTGGTTGTGCCCAGAATATCGATATGATAGCCCGCTTTGGATACCGTGCGCGGATCGACTGTCAGGGCACCTGCAGATACAAAATTCAGCGCACCTCTGGCTGGTGATAGAAAACCTTTGAGGTCGTAAAAACCCGGCATAACGCGCAGATGAAAAGGGGCATTGATCTGATGAATTTCGTCATTTTCATCGCGAAATAAAATCGGTCCATGGCTCTGATCCATCAAAAGGTCGGCCTGTGGGCGTATTCCCAGAGGTGCCAGAATATTTTCCCAAATCGCGTTGGAATATGCGCGGTATGTTACTTCTCCAGTATCATTCACTGCGTAGGCGATGGAATATGGGCTACCGGCAAGCACAACCGTGCGGCCTTTGTCAATCGCATTTTGAAGGACGCGAGGGTTAGCGGTTGCGGGGTCGATCCAAAAGATGATATCGGCATCTGATGGCATTGTATTGGAATCCGTGGGAACAATATCACCCCATTGACCGAGAAATTGTGTGAAGAGACCAAATCGCTGTGGCGCGAAAACCGCAATGATGGGGCGTGGGGGATGTGTGAGTGCTTTGATATGGGCGAGTATAAGGTGCTCGAGGTAAGGTATATCTGAGGGAACTATTTTAGGGATCAAAATTTCGGAGTGATCGCCATAAGCGATGACGAGCGAAGACCAGACCGCTTGTTCGCTGTATTCGTCGCTTTGAATATCGCGTACATGAAAGGGAGCGGCTTTTTTCTTGATGGCGTAAGCGCGTCCAGATTCAGAGTCGGGATCCACAATGCGGTAATCTATGCGATCTGGAGCCAGTGCCATGATACGCACGAGAAGATTTTGTACGGGTGGTCTTACGCCCTTCAGATGCTTTGAAATATACGTCAGGGAAAGGGGCGATTCGAGTTTGGCATAAAAGGCTTGTGAATCGTCCGAAAGCGTTGCCGCCAGATACAAGCGCCCCGTGCTCTGATTTTCTAAAAGACGACCTGTGTAAAACACCAGGGCAAGAAGAAAAAGAAAGACCAGAAGAGATTTTATCCCACTATATGTGCTGTAGTTGCTTTTCATTTGCATCCAACTGCGGACTATTATTCCGAACTCATCCGCGCCATCCGCGTCATCCGCATCATCCGCGATCCCGTTTGAGAGACAGATCGTTCATCCATAAAAAGAAGATACTTAGTAAGGAGAAATAGAGCACTGCAGGCAGAGCAATAATACCGCGGGTAAAGGCCCTGTAGTGCGGGGCTATGGAGAGCGATTCATAGAGCAGGCTGCCGACGTGATATGCAGGAGCCAATCCATCGAGAATTTCAACCACTTTTTCGTGTCCGCTCAGGACAAATGCAAAACCCAGGAGTACTGCGACGACATAAGCGACAATTTGGTCCCGCGTAAGCCCCGATGCAAACAGGCCAAATGAAAGAAAAAATGCGCCCAGGCAGAGCGCTCCCAAATAGGATGAAAAGATCAGACCGAGATCCGGAGACCCAAGAAAGAGCAACATGAGAACGATGGGCGTGGTTCCCAACAGGACGATCAGGTAAAACACGAGAGCGGACAGATATTTGCCCAGTACAATCTGGATGGATTGCAAGGGCATGGTCATCAATAATTCAATGGTGTGTTGCGAATATTCTTCGGCCCATGCACGCATGGTTATAGCAGGAATAAATGGTATGAGAAAAAAGGGAAGCAGGTCAAAATAAGGCGCCATTTCGAGTACGCCATTGAGGAAAAAGGCGTTCATAAATGTCGAACAGGACAGAATGAGGAAAACCGAGGCATAGATATAGGCGATTGGCGTATCAAAATAGGCATTGATTTCGCGGGTAAAGATCACGCCAATGCCCCGCGCAAAGTCCTTTGGGCACAAGCGATCAGGCATGCGCGATTTCTCCACAATTTTGCTGACGCACAAGATGGGCAAAAATGGCTTCGAGATCCCTGGATTGCCCCGTTTTTTGCGCCAGATTATCTATGCTGCCATCGGCTAATAAATTGCCCTGATGTATTATGAGTACGCGGTCAGATAGGGCAGCGACTTCATGTATAATATGGCTGCTAAATAAGATAATCCGATTTTCGCTAAGGGATTGGATCAAGTCTCGGAATGCCAGAACTTGCAGGGGATCAAAACCGTGTGTGGGTTCATCGAGCAGGAGAATAGGCGGGTCGTGGATGAGGGCAGCCCCTACCCCGATACGCTGGCGAAATCCCGTGGAACACTGGTCGATGCGTTTGTAAAGATGGGGGGAGAGGCCGCATATATCGACAACCCAGGCGAGTTTTTTGTCGAGTATATTGCCAGAAAGTCCACGCGCTTTGCCGCAAAATCTCAAAAATTTATCTACGCGCATGGCCTGATAAAGCGGTGTGTCGCCGGAGAGGTAGCCGATTTTGCGGCGTATAGACAACGGGTGAGTCACCACGTCGAGGCCATCAATTATGATTTTGCCCGAAGTGGGTAAAAGATAGGTCGCCAGCATTTTGAGCACGGTACTTTTGCCCGCACCATTGGGCCCCACAAATCCGACAATTTCGCCAGGCGCGAGCGAAAAGTTGATGTTTTCAACGGCCCTGATTGAACCGTACCATTTTGCGACGTCTGTGACTCGAATCATAGGAGGGTAGGGAAAATCAATATTAACATCTGAATTTGGGGTTGGAAAGGGTGAACACAAGGGGTATATTGGCACAAATTTGTGATATACGACTTCAAAGTTGAGTGCCTTACGGCGGACACTATCGTCCTGCCTACGCACTTACGCTTCTATTACTAACTATTAAATCTATGGCCAAACAAATAACAAAAAAAGGCTTTTGTGCCTACTATCTGGGCGGTTTGTTTGTCAGGATGAGCGATAATAACCTCTTTTTACTCTGTGGCGGCCTGGCTTTTGCCACTCTTTTGTGCCTTGTGCCTCTGGTCTTTCTGGTCTTCTTTGTACTTGAAGCCATACTGGACGTGAGGGCGATAGCTCACCTGGTCAATCAAACGGTGGATGTACTCATCCCATATCCAGAAGAGGCCAGATATCTGAAGGAGATTTTATCTGTGCGCGTCTCAGGCGTCATGACCTTCAAGGAGGCTTATGGGGTTTCGGGTTTGCTGATTTTGATAGTATGCGCCAGTAGCCTGTTCAGCAGCATGAGAACCCTGCTCAATGCGGTCTTTAAGGTCGAGCACAGTTTTGAACTGAAAGAGGGCGAGATAGACCAGGTCACTGTGGAACGAATAAAAGATATGGGTACCCCAGGACGCTGGGTAAAATTCTTGCACGGAGTTTTGCCAATAGCAGTGGGCAAACTGAAGGATCTCACTATGGTACTCCTGGTAGTGTATATTTTTCTTCTATTAGTCCTCTCACTGCCCATCCTATCTGCCGTCATCGACATCGCTCCGTCTCTGATCGCCTATGTGACCTACTTCTACGATCTCACCTCCCTCGCCCTGATTTTTGCCGTATTTCTGGGGCTATACTGGCTGGTTCCACATCAGAAAATCCAGATAAAGATGCTCGTTATAGGTGCTTTTTGGGCTGCTTTACTGTGGAAAATTACCGAATGGATCTTTGGCTATTATCTGAGTCACTTCGCATCTATATCGTATCTGTATGGGGCTTATGTTCTGCTGGTAGTCGTGGCCTTGTGGATATACTTCTCGGTAATCATTTTTATTATAGGCGCTCAGATCGCCCAACTCTGCCGCGAAAGGCAGACTGTTGATCTCCAAAGTTCTTTATTTTAAAAAAAGAAGCCGAGTTTTTTTTTAAAACTCGGCTTCTTTGTAACGGCTTACAACACTTAAAGATCGAAATTGTAACTGGCTTTTGCGTACAGGAATGTGCCGCCAAAACCATAAGGGCTGTACTCGCCGAATGGCCTGCCCACTATGGGGCCAGGGTTGACGCCTTCTTCGATATTATTGGGCTCGACATCGAGAATATTCTGAATGCCAGCGGTTATTGTCGTTCCATTGCCAATCGAGAGGCTGGACTCGATATCGACCAAAAATGCGTCTCCAAAGACTTGATGCCCCACGCTCCACTCATCCCAGGAACCGTAATAATTGACGCGCCCCAATGCACTCCAATAAGGCGTTATGGGTTTTGACAGAGTCAAATTTCCTCGGTGTCTGGGAAGGCCCTTTTCCAATAGCGTGATGCGCTGTTCGTCGAGAAGGGCTGGGTCGTGTTTGGTCACTTCGGTGTTGGTGTAGTTATACGCGATACTCAGTTCGCCATAACACCACACTGGTGCCGTGAGAACGAAGTCAATACCCTGGGTTTTCGTTTCAAAGTCGTTGGTAAAGAACGCGAATTCCTGGAGGTTTCTCGCATTGATGCCCGTAGCCTCCAACTGGTCAATTTGTTGCGGTGTAAGTGCCTTGTCGCTGGAGGTAGTCATGCGATCTTTCACTGAAATATTGAAATAGTCTATCGTTACATTGAGTGGGGCGATATTGGTATCGACGGGATAAACGTGCTTCGTGAAAATAAGGCCAGCCGAGATATTGACGGACTTTTCCGGTTTAAGCCCTTCGCCGCCTACCAATGCCGCTGCGGGATGGATAGAGGGAATCGTGCCTCTATTGACCAGAATAAAATTGCCTGCGTCATCTTCGCCAAACTCGGTCGTGACATTAAAGGCATTTTGCTGCCCCGGCGAGGGCGCTCTAAAGCCCGTGCTAAAACTGCCGCGCACTCTCACATTTTCATTTACTTCGAAGTTGGTCGCCAGCTTAAAATTGGTCGTGGCACCAAAATCCTCGAAGTTTTCAAAGCGCAGAGCCGCACCGAGCAACCAGTTCTCCTGTGGATTAAATTCGGCGTCTGCATAAATCGCCCAGTTGGAGCGGCTCCAACTCCCGGAGGCAATATCGCCGAAACCGGGGAATCCGTTGGAAGCCGAGCTAAATCCCTGACTCGCCAGCGGACCTATTTCAAAAGACTCGCGCTGTCCGGGCACAACTTCAAAGTTTTCAGTGCGATATTCAAGACCTGAGGCAAAGAAGAATTCCTCGCTAAACGGATAGGTGATATCGAAGTTGAAATTGGTATCCGTCTGGATATAGTCTCCGGGATTAAATTCTGTCGGGGTATTGGGACCGAGAGAGGCGTTCACCGTATTGAAAATGAAGAAATCGGAGTGGTGTCGGCCATAAGATGCGCTGAGATCCCATGTCAGCAGCGACCGCGTTCCCCTGATACCCGCTAAAAAGGCACGATCTACCGTATTTCCGCCAAATCGGGGGGTAAAACCACCGGGAAAGAGTTCCTGGAATGTGAACAAATTGGGATCGTCGAAAACCTGTTTTAAGGCCACCGGATCCGGCACTGAACAACTTATGGGTACCACGGGAACATCGCCACCGCTCATGTTGCCAACGAGCAATGTCGCTGTCAGCGTGCCGTTTACGCCATGGACAATACCCAGTTTCTCCGCTTCGGCCTGAGTATAATAGTCCGTGCCGTCCCACATCAATACGGGTCCCTGATATACGGCACCGCGCGTATTGGGATTTCGGAAGTAGAAACCACCCTCAACTTCCTTGCTCGCATAGTTGCCATGCCCGTAAAACTCGATATTCTCGTTAATATTAGCACCGTAATTGGCAAAAATTTTCAGGTCGTCTCTAACAAAGGGTTGCCCCCAGTTTTGTGCGGGATCCTTCACATGGGTATTGCCAACGCGTATCAAACGCGCGGCATCGTCGCGTTGAACAGCTCGGTCAGTTTCATCCGTATTGCCGTATTCCACGCTGAGGTTGATCCAGGTATCTGGCGTACCCAGGCCGATATTGCCAGCCAGGGCGTAAGTGCCTCCGTCCCCTTGCCGGAAAATACCGGGTTTGATTTCAATAGAGCCGCCTTCGTAATTGTCTTTGAGTTCAAAATTCAACACGCCTGCAATAGCGTCAGAACCGTATTGCGCGGATGCGCCATCGCGCAGGACTTCCACGCGCTTGAGGGCAATACTCGGGATAGCGGATATGTCTGGCCCCTGTGCGGCATTGGAGAGACCATTGCCCAGCCAGTAAATCACGGAGGCGCGGTGGCGGCGCTTGCCGTTGACGAGTACCAGCGCGTGGTCAGGTGCCAGTCCTCGCAGATTGGGCGGTCGCACGACGGTTGCCGCATCGCTGATCGGCTGGAGGTTGACATTGTAAGAGGGTACAACATTTCTCAGCAAGTCCTGTACATCGCTACCGCCTTGCTTAACGAAATCTTCGCCGGTAACCACATCGATGGGCACGGCAGATTCAGTGACAGAACGCGGTTGTGCGCGGGTACCGATAACCACCAGTTCTTCGAGCACGACCACTTCTTCGAGTATGTCTGTGAGTGGGGGTAAGGCTGCTGTCGTGTCCGCGTCTTCGGTACGCGGTGCTTCCTGTGATACGGCAGTGCCACTCATTGCAAGCAGGGCCCCCATGCCAAGAGCGAGAGACTTAAAAGGGGATTTATGTAGCATAAAAAACTCCTTTGTGTGATGAACACGGAGGAGATATGCGGTTTTGGACTGTACACATCCCGGCTTATTAAAAAATAAATCAACGTTGCCCAAAGTGCCAGAAAAAAAAGCCGCGTTTTTTAACGCGGCTTTTTTGTGATTGGATGAACAATCCTTTGAACAACGACCTAAAAGCCGAAGTTGTATTTGGCGTACCAGAACGCGCCACTAAAACCAAATGGGCTGTACTGGCTGTACAAATGACCCGAACCGCTCGTCGCACCTGGATTGATGTCGGGATAGATATCGAGGATATTCTGAGCACCAACGGTTATCCTTGAGTGGTCGGCAATGGCGTAACTAACTTCGGCGTCCAGTATCCATTCGTCGCCATAAATGAAGTCGTCTTCTTGATCGTACCACGAACTGTAATACCGGAGGCGACCCAGTACCTCAAACATATCGTTCAACGGTTTGACCACCGTCAGATTCCCTCGGTGTTTGGGCAGAGCCCCTTGTATTTCTCGAATCCTTTGATCATCCATGGTTGCTGGATTGTGTTTGGTCACTTCGGTATTCGTCAAGTTATACGCCAGACTCAGTTGACCATCACACCACACCGGAGCCGTGAGAACGACGTCAATACCCTGGGTTCTGGTGTCAAAGTCATTGATGAAAAACTTGAAATTCGTAATAAAATTCGCAGCCGTGATACCCGCCTTGAGCAGTTCATCAACTTCTGATTGGGTCAAGGAGAAATTCTGCGAGAGCGTCAGGCGCCCCTTCACCAGGATGTGGAAATAATCCACCGTGATGTTGACAGGTGGGATACCGGTATCCACGGGAAAAACGGGAACTTCAAAAACAATACCAGCCGAGATATTGGTCGATTTTTCTGGATCGAGCGGCTCACCGCCCTTGGATTCTGCGACGGGATTGTTTGACGGAATTGTGCCATCATTTGTCAAATCACCGATTGCGGGATCGAAGATCGTGGATACGTTAAACGCATTTTGCTGTCCGGGCGTGGGTGCTCTGAAGCCGGTGCTAAAACTGCCGCGCACTTTTGTATTCTCGTTAAGCCCGTAATTGGTCGCCAGCTTGAAATTGGTCGTGGATCCAAAATCATCGAAGTTTTCAAAGCGCAGCGCAGCACCGAGCAACCAGTTCTCCTGCGGATTAAATTCGGCGTCTCCATAAATTGCCCAGTTGGATCGGCTCCAGGTGCCTGCGGCAATTTCACCAAACCCCGAGAACCCGTTGGACGCGACAGTAAATCCATACTCTGCCAGCGGGCCTTTTACCCATGATTCTCGTTGCCCCTGCACGATTTCAAAATTTTCTGTGCGGTATTCAAGACCGGCGGCAAAGAAAAATTGCTCGCTGAACGGATATGTGATATCGAAGTTGAAATTGGTATCTGTCTGGATATAGGTTCCAGGATCAAAATACGGTGCATCTTCGTGACTGGGATCAACTTGTGGTCCATTGGGCCAGGGTTGGTTGGGACCCAGGGAGGCATTGACGGTATTGAATATGAAATAATCGGCTTCGTTGCGTCCATAAGATGCGCTGAGATCCCACGTCAGCAGCCCTTGCGATCCCTTGATACCCGCCAGAAAGGCGCGGTCATCCATAAACGCGCCAAATCGGGGTGTGAAGCCACCGGGAAAGAGTTCCTGGAATGTGAACCAATCCGAGTTGTCGAAAACGCGTTGTAAGGCTGCTGCATCCGGCTCACTGCAGCTAATGGCCACGATGAACTCCTGGGGAATTCTAAGACCAGTATCTGCGGAAGGTTCGAAAACCTGACTCAGATTGCCTGTGAGTAATGTCGCTGTCAGCGTTCCGTTTACGCCATCGACAATACCGAGTTCAGCAGCTTTGTCCGGATGATAATAAGTGGTGCCGTCCCACATCACTACGGGTCCCCTGAATACGCCACCTCGCGTATTGGGATTTCGGAAGTAGAAACCGCCCTCGACTTCCTTGCTCGCATAGTTGCCGTGCCCGTATAATTTGACATTGTCGTTGATGTTAATACCGTAGTTGACAAAGAGTTTCAGATCGTCTCTAATGTAGGGTTGCCCCCAAATTTGTGCGGGATCTTCCACCCGGGTATTGCCAACGCGTATCAAACGCGCGGCATCGTCGCGTTGCACGGAACGATCGGTTTCATCCTCGTTGCCATATTCCGCGCTGATGTTGACCCAGGCATCTGGGGTACCCAGACCGATATTGCCAGCGAAGGCATAGGCGAAACCATCGCCTTGCTGAAAAATGCCGGGCTTGACCTCAAAAGAACCGCCTTCGTAATTGTCTTTAAGCTCGAAATTCAACACACCGGCAATAGCGTCAGAGCCGTACTGTGCTGATGCGCCATCGCGGAGGACTTCCACGCGCTTGATAGCAATAGAGGGGATAGGAGCTATGTCTGGTCCCTGTGCGCCATCGGCGACACCATTGGTTATCCAGTGAATAACGGCGGCGCGGTGGCGGCGCTTGTTATTGATGAGGACCAGCGTGTGATCTGGAGCCAGACCCCGCATGCTGGGCGGACGCACAACGGTTGAGGCATCGCTAATCGGGTTCGTATTCACGTTGTAAGAGGGCACCATATCTCTCAGAAGATTTTGTACATCCGTGTCGCCTTGCTTGACAAAATCTTCGCCCGTAACGACATCAATGGGCACAGCGGACTCGGCGACAGAACGCGGTTGTGCGCGTGAACCAATAACCACCAACTCTTCGAGTATGACCACTTCTTCGAGTATGTCTGTGAGTGGGGGTAAGGCAGTTGTATCCGCGGTTTCTGTACGCGGCTTTTCCTCTTCCTGTGATATGGCAGAGCCACTCATTGCAAGCAGGGCGACGAGGCCAAGCGCGAGAGACTTAAAATGAAACTTGTGCAGCATAGCAAAACTCCTTTGCGTTGAAAACGAGGGAGAATGGCAGTTTTGGACTTTAAGCAGTCCAGCGGTCCTATTTATATAAAAATAACCTTACTGATACTATTCGTCAACTTATATCTGCTATGTGTCAAAATCTGCCGGGGAAAATTGTAAGGCATCAAACAAACGTATGTATCTGCTAATTTGCAATTAAGAGCTTATTTATTTATATTTCTAAGTTCGTGTATTGAGGCGAAAGATCCACCAGATTCACCTGAAGGAGGTTGTGTTTTGAAGTCCAGCTATGTAAATAAAGACCTTGAGGAAACCAGACGCCTACTTACGCAGGTGAGGCGGGGGGGCAAGCGAAGCAAAAAGGCGCGTAAGAAATTAGAGGCCAAAGGCATCAGATATTATACATCTGAAGAAGCCGAAAGTCTCGGTATTGAATAAAAAAGAAAGGCCTGCGAAAGCGGCCTTCTTTCTTTTTATGAACTGCTCTGGAATTATCCTAACAGGTGGCGAAAGCAGGCGAATGGGAAAGCCCAAGTGCAGCTTGCCCTTTGGCGATGAAACCCTGCTTCAGCGAAGTGTCAGAAATCTGAGAGGCGTTGTTTGTCCCATTGCGGTCGTGGGTGCGCCCGGACAAAACTCGCCAGACATCTCCCATGTTTTATCTATATGTGATCCCGTTGCCAATCAAGGTCCGTTAATGGGACTCATGACAGGATTAAAACATGTCGAAGGCGTCTCTGAATGGGCGCTGGGAATGGGTTGCGACATGCCATTTATCAGTAGTGAATTGATCCAATGCCTCAAATCATACAGGACAACAGAGGCAGAAATCGTCATTCCTCGTATAGATGAGCAGTTTTATCCACTGTGCGCGCTTTATCGAACTGCTCTCTGGCGAAAGGCCAACACACTACTCGAAAAAGGGGAACGGAGGCTTTTGGCACTCGTAGATGTATGCCGAGTTCAGATTGTTGAACGGGACGCACTCGCGCAGATCGATCTCGATCTCCGGTTTCTGATGAATATCAATACGCCTCAATGTTATCAGAGTGCTCTTGAGTTGGCCGGTTTGTAAGATTTGGCAGACGGGTCGCTAACGGTTGACGATGTTCTTTTTTCGCGTATATTGCCGCGTATCCATTTACTTATCACCAAGGAGTTATCGCGATGGCTATTGAAGACAAAACCCTGCTGACCGAAGATGAGATTCGCGCAGAAGTTGCTGGTCTCGAGGGATGGGAATATCTGGAGAACACAAAAGAATTACAGCGCGTTTGGCATTTTGAAAAATTTGTGCCAACTATGGCTTTTGTACGCAGGCTGACGGAGATTATGGATGAAAACAATCACCATTCGGACATCAGTCTCAACAGCCGAACAAAGACCCTTACAGTCACGGTGACGACCCACAGCGAAAATGCCGTCACCCGCGCAGATATCGATTTTGCAGGGGCAGTAAATCGAGGATAGAAAATCATTGGAGGCAGGATGAAGGTGAATGTCAATATTCAGCCTGGCGATCTGAAAGTCAGGCTGAATCGTTTTTTTCAATTGGCTGCACAGAAAATTCGCAGTATCGATTCGACCTGGGATCCGGGCCGGGGAACGCCGGTATTTACCGCAGGTGGCAAATACACCACGCGCGGGTGGACCGAGTGGACACAGGGATTTCAATTTGGATGCGCCATTCTGGGATATGAAATTACGGGTGAGAAAGACCTCCTACAGATTGGACGCAAAGGCACGGTAGAGCGCATGGCGTCTCATGTGACGCATGTTGGGGTACACGATCACGGGTTTAACAATGTATCGACCTATGGCAATTTGCGGCGATTAATGCGAGAAGGTATCATGCCAGAAAATGAGTGGGAGCAGCACTTTTATGAACTCGCTCTCAAAGCATCTGGCGCGGTTCAGGCTGCGCGCTGGACAACGATTGGCGATGGTAAAGGGTATATTCATTCGTTTAATGGACCGCATTCCCTGTTTTCAGATACCATAAGGTCGTGTCGCGCATTGGCTGTGGCACACGATCTCGGGCACGTTTTGATGGGGGAGAATGATCTCGCAATTTCGTTGCTCGAGCGCTTAATTCATCACGCAGAGACGACCGCTGAGTTCAATGTGTATTACGGCGAGGGGCGCGATCAGTACGATGTGCGGGGACGGGTTGTACACGAGTCCATTTTTAATGTCAACGACGGCAATTACCGCTGTCCGAGCACCCAACAGGGTTATTCACCGTTTTCGACGTGGACCCGGGGGTTGGCCTGGATTGTGACGGGCTATGCCGAATTACTCGAATATGTGGCACACCTGTCGGATGACGCGCTCGATCACTATGGCGGCAGAGATACAATCAATGACTGGATGCTCAAAGCCGCTTGTGCAACGGCAGATTATTATATCGACCGTATCACGTCTGCCGATGGTATTCCGTTTTGGGATGCGGGTGCGCCGGGCCTGGTTAAGGGCTATGGCGAAAAAATGTCGGACCCCTACAATACAAGCGAACCCATGGATAGTTCTGCTGCTGCCATTGCAGCGCAAGGGCTTTACCGTTTGGGCAAGTATCTGGGCGATTCGCGTTATCGGCAGGCTGCATTAACCGTGGCCCATACGCTATTTGGCGCGCCCTATTTGTCCCTGGACGAAGAACACCAGGGTCTTATTCTCCATTCTATTTATCACAATCCCAATGGGTGGGATTATGTGCCCAGTGGACAAAAAATCGCCTGTGGAGAGTCTTCGATGTGGGGAGATTATCACGCGATGGAATTGGCGGTTTTGCTCCAACGGGAGATGGATAACGGGCCGTATCTAACATTTTTTGATCAATGAATAAAGTTATTACCTTTATAATCGGCCTCTTGTTCGCTGGATTCGCGTCTCAAAGCAGAGCCGAGACATTTGATTATGCGCCGCTCAACCGCACGCTCGGGCGCGTTGTAGATGCAAAGGGTCGCGTGGATTACGAGGCTGTGAAAACAGATGCTGATTTACAGGCTTTTGTAAAACAAATCTCGGAGATCAGTCCCGATACGCATCCCGCGCTCTTTCCCAGTCGCGCAGACAGTCTTGCCTTTTGGATCAATGCGTACAACGCCTGTGTGCTTGCGGGGGTCTCAAAAGCCTATCCCATTGCTTCTGTCACCGAAATATCGCCAAATTTTGGTTTTTTTAAAATACATCGGTTTGTCGTTGGCGGGCGTCGGTTCACATTGGATCACATCGAGCACGAGATTATTCGCCCTCAGTTTGCCGATCCGCGCATTCACGCGGCAATCAATTGTGCGGCACTGGGTTGTCCGCGTTTGCTAAACGAAGCATTTATCCCCGATAAATTGGATGACCAGCTCAATTCGGTTATGCAGGACATGATTCGCAACCCCATGCACGTCCAGATCAATCGGGAGACGGGGGTTGTGAATCTTTCTGCGATTTTTGATTGGTTTTCTTCTGACTTTACGTCTTATGTACAGGCGCGTGAGGCCGGTGAGACCGTGTTGGATTATGTCTCTCTATTTTTATCGAAAGACGAGATCCTGTATTTACGAAATCACCCCGATCTTCAAATTGTATTTTTAAACTACGATTGGTCTTTGAATAACCAGAAAAAATGAATATCTCAGATACACAAATGTCTTTGGGCACGTTCCAGTCAGCAGTTGATCGCGCTTTGATAACATGGTCGAAAAATGGCAATACGGCACGGCTGTGGCGCGGCGATGCCTCACTCTGGTCGGGGGCAGATGAATCCAACTGGCTGGGATGGCTCGATATCGCGTCTCAAATGCGCGATCGTGCAGGTGCCCTGTGCGCTTTTGCACAGCAGGTGCGCGATAAGGGGATAACGGATATCCTGCTTTTGGGAATGGGCGGTAGCAGTTTATGTCCCGAGGTGCTGGCGATGACTTGTGGCTCTCGGGAGGGTTGGCCCAGGTTACATGTGCTGGATTCTACTGTGCCCGCGCAGGTGCAGCGATTTGCCGATGCCGTAAATTTGGAGACGACCCTTTGCATTGTCGCCAGCAAATCTGGAACGACGACCGAGCCCCACGCATTTTGCGAGTTCTTCTGGAAAAAAATGCAGGGAACTATTGGCGATGCGGCGGGTCAGAATTTTATAGCTATAACAGATCCGGGTTCTGATTTAGAAACGCTTGCCAGAGAAAGAGAATTTCTGTCTATTTTTTACGGCTTGCCAGAAATTGGCGGGAGATTTTCCGCACTTTCAAATTTTGGCATGGTGCCCGCGGCATTGATCGGCATTGATGTGCGAGCGTTTTTAGAACGCGCTGTGGCGATGGGTAGGCGATGCAAATTATCGGATGACCAGAATCCCGGTCTCTTGTTGGGCCTTATTCTGGGCGAGTTGGCAAAGTCCGGGCGAGATAAAGTGACGCTTGTAACCTCTCCCAAATTGTGGGATTTGGGTGCGTGGTTGGAGCAACTTTTAGCCGAAAGTACGGGAAAAAATGGTCGGGGTCTCATACCTGTTGATTTAGAGGAGATTGCCACGCCCGATATGTACGGTGAAGATCGGGTATTTGTCTATATCCGACTAAAAGACGATGCGAACGCTGAACAGGATGCAGGTATGGAAAATCTGCGAGCGGCTCATTTTCCCGTTATTCAGATCAATATGGCAGATTTATCAGGTCTGGGAGCAGAATTTTTTCGGTGGGAATATGCAACTGCGGTCGCTGGCGCGGTTTTGAATATCAACCCCTTTGACCAACCCAATGTGCAGGAGAGCAAGGATTTTACGGCAGAATTGACGCGGGCATTTGAAAAAGAGGGGATATTGCCGGTTCAAACGCCATTTCTTATTGATGATGATGTCCTGATTTACGCCGATGTAGCCAATGCACAGACGTTGGGAACAATTGAAAACCTCAATAGTTGTATTGCTGGGCTACGCAATCAAATTCGGGCAGGCGATTATGTCGCTTTGTGCGCTTATCTCGATATGAATGATGACATTGTTGCTGTTCTACAGGCTCTGAGGCATCGAATACGCAATGTCTATCGGGTGGCTACTACATTGGGATTTGGTCCGCGGTTCTTGCATTCTACGGGGCAATTGCACAAGGGGGGAGCGAACAACGTGGTGGTCTTGCAATTGACAAGTGACGACGTGACAGATGTGAATATTCCTGGACGAGCGTTCTCTTTCGGCATCCTCAAACAATCACAGGCTCTCGGCGATGCCCATGCTCTTTCGAGTCGAAAAAGACGGGCGATTCGCATTCATTTTAAGACAGATGTTATTGCTGGCATCCAACGGGTGAAGCGAGCGGTATAGAGAGGATTGAATATGGCATTGGCAGCAATGGACTTGATGCAAATTGTGTGCGACGAAAACAAGACTGATTTTGCGAGCAAACTGCGCGATGAGCAATTGGAACTCACGCGCAACCGATTGGATATTTTGCAGGTCAATGTCGGCAAGTTGTGCAATCAAGCCTGTCACCACTGTCATGTGGATGCCAGCCCGATCCGCACAGAGATCATGACCCGAGAGACGATTGTCCACATCCTGTCATTTCTCGAAACATCCAATATTCAGACGGTTGACATAACGGGGGGCGCACCTGAGTTGATTCCAGATTTTCGCTATTTTGTCGAACAAATACGCAAGCAAGGTCGCCGCGTAATGGTGCGTTGCAATTTAACAGTGATCTTTGAAATCGGGCAAGAAGACTTGCCTGAATTTTATCGCGAGCACGAGGTTGAATTGGTGTGTTCGCTGCCGTGTTATCTCGAAGAAAATGTGGATGAACAACGGGGACGCGGTGTTTTTACGAAGAGCATACGTGCATTGCAGATTCTCAATGAAATTGGATATGGACGACCTGATACGGGATTGGAACTCCATCTGGTCTATAATCCCGTCGGCGCGTCTTTACCTCCACCACAGGCCGAACTCGAAGCCGATTATAAAGAAGAGCTAAAAGCCCGCTACAACATCGATTTTAATAAACTCTACACCATTACCAATATGCCCATTAGCCGATTTGAGGAATTTCTGAAACGCCGGGGCATTTACGACAGCTATATGCAGACTTTACAGGATAATTTTAATCCACATACTCTCGATAATTTGATGTGTCGCTCCCTGATTAGCGTTGGATGGCAGGGTGAGGTTTACGATTGTGATTTTAATCAAATGCTCAATATGCACACTTTTGGGCGCGAAGTCAAACTCTGGGAATTGACAGTTGAAGACCTGATCGGATGCGACGTGCGGGTGCGAGACCATTGCTTTGGATGCACTGCGGGTGCGGGCAGCAGTTGTGGGGGAGAGCTTGTGTAGAAGTGTGAAGGATGAAGTGTGAAGTGTGAAGGACCACTGAAACTCAATCGCTACGAGAGGGCACCGAGATAGGTGCCTTTTTATTTTATATTCACTGCTACGCGCTGTGTCTGTGGTGACAGGCATCGCGTACTGTCGCATGCTTGATATGTGAGTAGTAGCGAGAGGGTTTGCGGTCGGGCTTTGAAGGATAGGGTGAGGGGTATATTGAGGCTGTCTTTATAAACGGCAATGGCACGCTCGGCAAAGGGGAATTGTAAGTCTTCTGCTGGAGGATAATCTATTTGGATGATTTTAGCACTGTCTGTGTCCAGTGAGAGGCTGGTGGGAATCAGATAATCGTCAGTCGAATTGGATGCTTGAATATGCCAACCCGAAGCAATATTCAGACGCACATCCACCTTGAGGATATTCGCGCTATCAGACGGCAAGGCTATCGCGGACGCAGTGACGAGACTATCGGGTGAAAAGATGGGAGAGGATGCCATCGTTGTGCCGTGAATAAAGTGCAGGAGAGCACCGGGCGTATTCTCTGCAAGGGGGGCGAAGCTGTTGGTAAGCGCAAGGGCGCGTTGGGCATACAGGGGGTTTTGTGTCAATGTCCGAAGTTCCCACAAAACGTGCAGGGCAACGGCATTGCCAGAGGGCAGGGTGCTATCGTAAAAGCTCTTGGTACGCACGATCATCTCATTTTGACTTTGCGTGAGAAAATATCCGCCATCTGTCGTATCCCAAAATGCGGTGTGCATCCGTTCTGCAAGCGATAGAGCGTCCTGGAGATAGCGGGCAGAATGCGTTGCGCGATAGAGATGGAGGAGGCCGTCAATTAAATAGACGTAATCTTCCTGATAGGCTTCGCCTTTGCGCTGTCCTTTGCGATAGATGCGATACAGGTCGCCGTCTGCATTGCGAAGGTTGTTGTGGATAAAATCGGCGGCTTTTTGTGCGGCGTTCAGGTATTCGTCTCGGGTGAGAACTTCATAGGCGCGGGCATACGCGCCTATCATGAGGCCATTCCACGCTGTGATAATTTTGTCGTCGAGGAGAGGGCGGGGGCGTTGGGTGCGAGCGTTAAAGAGTTTTTCTTTTAGTGGGGATAGACGCGCGTGCAGGGTTGTGGTGTCGATTTGATGGCTGGCAGATAGCGCGCTGTCTGTATCGGTTTTATAAATGACGCCGGTTGAGCCTTCGGGCAGTGGCTCAAGTGCGTAACACGAGAGAAAGAAGTCGGCATCTTTCTTCAGGGTCTGGCGAATGTCTTGCTCTGTCCAGGTGTAATACGCGCCTTCTTCTGCTTCGGTTTCTGCGTCAAGAGCAGAGTAAAATCCGCCTTTAGAGTCTGTCATTTCGCGCGAAACAAAGCCCAGAATTTCCTCTGCCGCAATGCGATAGGCCATTTTATTGGTAATCTGATAAGCGCGGAGAAAATTGTGGGCGAGGAGGGCCTGATTGTAGAGCATTTTTTCAAAGTGCGGCACGCGCCATTGTGCATCCGTTGCATAGCGATGAAAACCACCGCCGAGGTGATCGCGGATGCCGCCCAGTGCCATGTGATGCAGTGTTTGTTCGACCATATCGAGGTATTCTGCCTGAGGATCTTGTCGATAGGCCGTCAGCAACAGGTTGAGCGCGTGATCGGGCGGAAATTTTGGGGCTGTACCCAGGCCGCCGTTGATGGGGTCAAACCGTTTTTCTATGTGGTCTATCGCCTTGCCGAGCAGGTCTTCTCCCGTTTTTTCTGAAACAGTGCGTGTCGTGTGAATGCGCGCGATAGATTGCGATATCTGTTCGGCCTGTTTTTCGAGTTCCTGCCTCTTTTCCTGCCATGCCACATGCAGTGCCTGAATCACGCGTGGGAATCCCGGACGCCCGTGTGAATCTTCGGGAGGAAAGTACGTACCGGCAAAAAAGGGTTTGAGGTCTGGTGTGAGAAAAACAGAGTTGGGCCATCCGCCGTGCCCGGTCATAAGTTGGGTGGCCGTCATGTAAATGTCGTCGATATCGGGGCGTTCTTCTCGGTCAACTTTGATATTGACAAAAAACTGATTCATCAAGTGGGCAATATCCGGATCAGAAAAGACCAGCCGTTCCATCACATGGCACCAATAGCAACTCGAATATCCCACGGATAGAAAGATCGGTTTGTCCTCGCGGCGCGCTTTTGCAAGTGCTTCTTCACCCCAGGGATACCAGTCAACGGGATTGTGTGCATGAAGGCGCAAATAAGGGCTTAGTTCCCGGCTGAGGCGGTTTTGATGCGCGGGGGAGGGCGTAGTAGGATTGTCTGAAGAATAAACGCCCCACCAATAACCCGCAGCAATGGCGAGGAGAATGATGGAGATGAATAGGAGGCGTTTGGCGATTGCCATATCATTAGCACCTCAAGCAGCAAACGCGCGTTTGATTTTGGCGACAGCTATTAAAATATCGTCCATGTCTTCCCGTTCACCCAGCAGCATGTTTTGCAAGAACCAGACACTGGAGGCGCATATTGCTTCCACGTGGGGACACGGCAAACGGCGAATCAGGTGTGGATGTCGATCCATCGCGGTTTTGAGGCCGCCTTCATCGGTTAAGGGCCGCTGATAACCAGGTGTGCAGGGAATGCCTTCGGCCTGCAAGGCCGCGATAAATTCATCGCGTGTTTTCCCTCCAAATGCTTCGCTGTTGTAGCGCATCATATACAGGTGATAGCCGTGCTGCGTGACCCAGGGATGCCATCGCGGTGGTTCTAATCCGCCAATTTCGTCCAGGCCCTTGCTGAGATAAGCCGCATTTTTATTGCGTAAATCGATTTGTGGTTCGAGTTTGGACAGTCGTTTTAATAAAATGCCTGCCAGATACTCAGAAGTGCGATAATTCCACCCCAGGCGGGGATATTCCCATCGCTCACCCTCAGGGCGTCTGCCCACATCGCGAAATGCCCATGCCCGATCTCTGAGGTCCCGATCATTGGTGAGAAGACATCCGCCTTCGCCTGAAGTCAAGTTTTTGCTCGACTGAAAGCTAAATGCGCCCACATGTCCCAGAGAACCCACTTTGCGACCTTTGTGCTCGGCCCCATGCGCCTGAGCGCAATCTTCGATGACTTTGAGATTGTGCTTACTGGCAATGTCATTGAGTGCATCCATGTCTGCCGGGTGCCCGCCCAGGTGAACGGGAAGGAGCGCGACGGTTTGATCCGTGATGGCAGCTTCGGCGGCTTCGGGCGACATGGTAAAACTCACCGGATCAATATCGACCAGAGCCAGGGAGCACCGCACCGAGAGGGGGGCGCTTGCAGTGGCTATAAAAGTGTAGTTGGGAATGATAACTTCGCCGCCATCGACGAGGCCATCGAGGTCGAGCGCGGCGGATAGTCCAGCCGCAATAGATGTCGTTCCGCTGGGCATCATCACGCCATAAGCCGCATCGCAATAGGCGGCAAATGCCTGGCCAAATCGGTGCCCTACAGGTGCGGGAAGACCTTCGGTTTGACCGAGATAGACTTCTTTGAGTGTGGGCGCGATTTCTTCATCCCATTCCCGTTCGGTGTTATCCGGCCAGGTCGGCCACGGCGACACTTTGGTATCGCGCACGGGAACACCACCATCTATTGCGAGTGTTTCTGACATGTAAAGCTCCTTGTTGGATATATTGGAGGCAACGCGCCTTGACCCATAGTCAAGCGGGGTGTATATTAAATTTGTTACTCAAGGTACGATTTATAGATTGATTGTCAAGTTATCAAGAGAGGATGATTGACGATGAACCTCGCAGGAATGTTGATGCAAAAAATTGAGGGCGAAGTGCGGTTTGATAAGATGTCGCGCATTCTTTACAGTACAGATGCGAGCATGTATCAAATTGAACCTGTTGGCGTTGTTTTGCCCAAACACAAACAGGATGTTTTGCAGGTCATCAACCTGGCCAATGAACACGATGCGCCGCTCATTCCCCGTGGCGGTGGCACCGGGCTTGCCGGCGGTGTGGTGGGAAGCGGTATTGTGATGGATATGTCGAAATACATGAATCGCATTCTCGACTTCAATGCCGAAGAAGGTTGGGTCAGGGTCGAACCTGGCGTAGTGCTCGATGAACTCAATGCATTTCTCAAACCGCACGGATTGCAATTTGCGCCCGATGTGGCGACCAGCAGCCGCGCCACAATCGGGGGGATGGTGTCCAACAATTCTGCGGGCGCGCATTCGGTTATTTACGGCAAGACCATAGATCACGTTTTAGAACTCGATTTGATCTTATCCGATGGCACAGAAATAACGGTGGGGGAGTTAGACGAACCTGCAGTGCAGCAAAAATGCGAGCAACAAGACCTCGAAGGTCAAGCGTATCGGGAGGTCATCCGCATAGCGAGGGAGAATGCAGAAGAGATTGAGCGGCGATATCCAAAAATTTTGCGGCGGGTCGGTGGATATAATCTCGATGAATTTATCAAAAAACAGCCATTTAATCTCGCGCGCATGGTCATTGGGTCCGAGGGTACTCTCGCGACAGTTGTCGAGGCAAAGCTCAAAGTAATCTCTCTACCCCAGGCTAAGGTGCTGGGCATTGTTCAATTTAACGACCTGATTGCGTCTATGAAGGCTGTTGCGCCGATCTTAGAAACAGCTCCTTCAGCAGTAGAGCTAATCGATAAGATGATTCTCGATCAGACCAAAGGATCTATGGAGTTGTCCAGAATGCGTTCGTGGGTGCAGGGCGATCCAGAGGCTGTATTGGCAGTTGAATACTACGGAGATACAGAGGGTGAGCTGGTTTCTAAGCTGGGCGAACTCGAGGTCGTTTTGGGCAATCTAAATCTCGAATATACTTTTTCCCGTGCTATTTCCGATGTCGAGCAGGCCAATGTTTGGAATGTGCGCAAAGCGGGGTTGGGTTTGCTCATGGGGGTAAAAGGGGATTCTAAACCCATCGCTTTTGTCGAAGACGCTGCTGTACCGCCAGAAAGGCTACCCGATTATATTTCTGAGTTTGGAGCTTTGGTGAAATCGCTCAACACGCGCGCGGGTTATTATGCACACGCCAGCGTGGGCTTGCTACACGTTCGGCCGATGGTCAATCTCAAAGAGGCCGATGAGATCTCAAAAATGCGCTTTATTGCCGAATCCGTGCGCGATCTGGTGATGAAATACGGCGGTGCCGTAAGCGGAGAACACGGCGATGGCCTGGTTCGGAGTTGTTGGAATGAAACGTTCTTTGGCACGACGCTTTACGAAGCTTTTCGAGAGGTCAAACGCGCTTTTGACCCCAAAGGACTGATGAATCCCGGAAAAATTGTCGATGCGCCGATGATGACCGAAAATTTGCGTTATGGGGCAGACTATCGCGCAAACGAGATAAATACCCACTTCGATTTTTCTGCCGATGGAGGATTTCACCGCGCCGTT
Source organism: Candidatus Latescibacterota bacterium (assembly GCA_022821275.1). Lineage (GTDB taxonomy): Bacteria > Latescibacterota > UBA2968 > UBA2968 > UBA2968 > VXRD01. The sequence goes on from JAJEDY010000018.1 coordinate 23,207, forward strand.
GAAATGTGCAATGGGGTGGGTGAGTGTCGCAAAAAGCTGGTGGGCACAATGTGCCCGTCTTATATGGCAACGCTGGAAGAAGAACATTCGACGCGAGGACGGGCAAATGCGCTCCGAGCCGCGATTTCGGGACGGTGGGCAGGGGGGCTTACGGATCATCGCATCAACGATGTCCTCGCGCTTTGCCTGGAATGTAAGGCCTGCAAAGCCGAGTGCCCGTCCAATGTGGATATGGCGAAAATCAAGTATGAATTTAAGGCGCATTATTACGCCAAACACGGGCGACCTTTGCGGTCTATTTTATTTGGCAATGTGGAATTGATGGGCAAACTCGGATGCCTCGTCGCACCCCTTGCCAATCGTTTGTCCAGGACGGGTATTTCAAAGTGGATGATGAAACGCCTTGGAATCGCGCCTGCGCGGTCACTGCCGCCATTTGCGCGTCAGACATTTACACACTGGTTTGCCAGCCGCAACGCCCCTTCAAAAAATAAACGCGTCGTGCTTTTTGCCGATACGTATATGACCTACAACTATCCCGAAATTGGCAAGGCAGCTACAGCCTTGTTTGAAGCGGCGGGTTATGAGGTTATTTTGGCCGTAAAGCGATGTTGTGGGCGTCCGATGCTTTCGAGCGGTTATATCGATCGCGTAAAAGAAAACGCCCTGTTTAATATTGAGACGCTCTATCAATATACCGAACAGGGGTATCCCATCGTGGGCTTTGAACCTTCGTGTGTTTCGATGTTCACGGATGAATACGGCGATTTAATTGACGATCCGCGCGTGCGTGCCGTAGCCGACAATATTTACACGTTTGAAGCATTTGTGCAGGCGTTTTCCGAACGGGGCGAATTTTCCGTGCCTTTTACCGATCTAAAAAAAGACATCTTGCTCCACGGCCATTGTCATCAGAAGGCCCTGTGGGGGATGGGACCGTCTGAGGCCGCGTTGGGAATGCCCGAGGGCTTTCGCGTGACGCCCATTCAGTCGGGTTGCTGCGGCATGGCGGGTTCTTTTGGATATGAAGCCGAGCACTACGACGTATCGCTCAAAGTGGGCGAGTCGCGGCTGCTTCAGGTGGTTCGCGACGCAGATGACACAACCGAAATTGCCGCGGCAGGGTTGTCGTGCAGGCAGCAGATCGCACACGCCACGGGGCGCACTGCCCGTCATCCCGCCGAGGTACTGGCCGACGCCCTGGATAAGGAAAATACGTAAATACACGGGAGAAAATAGTGGACTTAAAAAGAATTATTCGCGATGTGCCCGATTTTCCCAAAGCGGGCATTCTGTTTAAAGATATTACACCTCTGCTCGGCGATGCAGACGCGCTTCGCGCGACCATAGAACAACTTGCGCGACCCTATCGCAATGGGGCTGTCGATCTCGTGGTGGGAATCGAGTCGCGGGGTTTTATTTTTGGGACTGCACTCGCGCGCGAACTCGGCGTGGGCTTTGTGCCGATCCGCAAACCCGGCAAGCTACCGGCAGACGCGATTTCTGCGGAATACGAATTGGAATACGGAACAGATAAGATTGAGATACACACAGACGCTATAGCCGCGGGACAGAGGGTCGCACTCGTCGATGATTTGCTGGCAACCGGCGGCACAATGGCTGCGGCGTGTCAGCTCGTATCTGAACTCAAAGGAGAAATTGTCGGTATCTCCTTTGTCATTGAATTGGACTATTTAAACGGGCGCGAAAAACTTGAGGATTGGCCGATTCACACCCTGATTCACTATTGACATTATCAATAATGTGCCCCTGTAGCTCAGAGGATAGAGTAGCGGATTCCTAATCCGTTGGGCGCAGGTTCGAGTCCTGCCAGGGGCACTTTTTTAGAAATACATTCCTTTAACGCAGCTAAGGATTGACTGATGAAACGCGTTCTGACCATATCCAAATTTGATCCAAATGAGAAAGCATGCGATCATACGCGACATCTCACAGGTGATGAACGGGTATCCCTCCTTGAGCAACTACGCCGAGAAATGTCTAAGGTAAGCCATCGTGAATATCCAAAAAGACTTCGAAGAGTTCTTACAATTGCTAAACGCAATGGGGGTTGAATGGACTTGCTCCGTACCAAAAAGCGATGCTGTTGCCGAATTCCGAATTTCTGCCTCGATGCAGCTAAACATAAGGGTTTACAGAAACAGCATCGTTTCTATGGACAGATTCCGCTATTCAGTCCGCTACTTTTACACGACCTCTTGTTGCCCTTCCACTGGTACGAAATTAATCTCAACCCTTTGATTCAATGCGACAGCGATTCTTTGAAGCATCGTGAGTGAATGTCCTTCATAATCTGCATCCTCAAGGCGGGCAATAACCGGTTGTTTGGATCCGATTAATTCTGCCAATTCAGTCTGCGTCAAGCCTGCCGCCTTTCTGACTTTATATATTAGACGAGCAACTTCTGCATTGACTGTCTCATCTGCAATCATCTGTTGCAATTCTTCATCATTCCCTGTTACATCATTTAGGATTCGATTTGCATCTCTTGTCTTAGCCATTGGTCACGTCTCCTTCAAACAAATGCTGATCAGGATTTGCTTCAAAAACTCTCTTCCGCTCCACTGCGCGATCCAAATCTCTGCGTGGTATTTGATCGTCCTTCGTTATGGCGTGAGCTAACACGCTGGCTTCCTGCCCATAAAAAAAGTATAGAATTCGATAATTTACTCGACCTCGTCGAATACGTAATTCATAAATCCCTTGATCTAAATAATCTGCAAGCGGTCGTCGCAGTTCATGGCCAAGTTGAGACAACATACGAATCCGAGCAACGCATTTCGCGTACCCCTGACGATCCGTCCGCTTCAGTTCTTTCAACCAGTCCAATACCGGAATCCGATTTCCGTCTTTATAAAAGAAAACGCTTATCTCTGGCATCCGCCTACTCACAATATGAACCATCTAAGTTTGTATAACAATATTATTATAAAAATGACTCTGAATGTCAATGGCCAAATCTGGAGTTATTCCGTTTAGGTGGATATTTAGGGCTTGTGTATCAAGCCTGTGATTGATGCTGCTTGCCGTATAGAATCATTACGGCACATGCTTCATAGGCCATCGGCTATGTTCGCCATTATCGCTCCACGCTATTAACAATTTTTAGCTCTTGCCTCGGCCTGTTCACGCCTTACCAGCACCCTCAGATGCCCAGCCTGCAAGGTATATTAAAAAGCCTGGACAGACAAGAAAAATGAGTGTAATTTTCAACGCTCAATAACCACAAATCCTTCAACGGAACAGACTTTGCAATAAAAAAGGAAAGAGATGCCCAAAACCAACGAAATCGCCTTCAATGTTCGGCTATTAGATGTACTACAGACCAAGTATCCAAATTTCACCTAACCATACCGGGAAGTCCCGATGAGTCGATTGTAAATCTGAAGGATCAATTTGAGAATATCTAAGGAGTTAGAAAATGGAACAGGAATTTCAGGAGCGTGTCGTAAAGATAGAGCCTCCAAAACGTCACTTCGTACTTCTGATTTCACCTGACGGTTCTATGCTCGGCCTTGATGAAAGTAGCGAACTCGCCTTGCACGACGAAGCCGACGATCGCGTGATCTGGGATCGCACACCAGAAGGCATAAAGCACGTGGCAACCGGTAAAGATGTATCCACCGATATCGATGAGGATGTCTGCACATTGTCTGTCGGTTCAGACGAGATGACCTTCACCACCTATCACGGCCCTGAAAAATTGCCGTCTGAATATCTCGAACACTTAAAGCGCGAAGGGTGGGTCTGTCTGACCTGTATTCTGCCACCAGACATTTTAGAAGATATGGAACGCGTCGCCGGTACAGATCGTTACGAACACCTGGAAATGAACACCGACATACCCAGGATCTGTCAGAGTGTCTCTGTTGCCAGAGCATCCATTGAGCCCATCTCCATTTGGTTGGCCAGACAGTATATGGGAGCCCGCGATTTACACCTCTCGCATCCACCCGGTTTTAGAATCGAGTACCCGGATGATGGCAAAAGAAAACTGGGCGGTTGGCACTCTGATTTTCCCTATTCGGCGTCAACCGGTGGCAATGAGCCTCCCGACAGAAAGGGACCCATTAAGGCCATGCAACGCAATGTCTGTGTGTCTGACTTTACCAAGATTCGCGGTGCAACAGCATTTAAACTGGGCTCACATCTATCAGACACACCCCCACCACCAGAGTGGAACGACACACAAGCGAGTCGCTTTCCCTATCACGGCCCTGAAGCCGATGTGATAGAAGCGCCCGGTGGTAGCGTCATCCTCTACGATGCCAGGATGTGGCATCGAGCAGGCATCAACCGCAGCCAGCAGAAAAGATCTGCAATGCTACAATCGTTCCAAGCACCAGATGTTCTGCCCAAAAACGACACCACAGCCACGTATGAACGCCTCGTGGAGAGTCCCATTTTCAATGAACTAAATGATAGAGAACAGAAGGATATAACAGCACTGCTGACCAATACAGTGGAAAAATGATGGAATCAAATTTTCGTGGCAAGATAGGCATCTCCTACAAGGATTCAGAGCCAGATTGGCTTTCCCCCCCATCGTCAGACGGCGCTCCAAACGTCCTTGTGATTCTTCTGGATGATACCGGATTCGGCAATCTGGGTTGCTATGGTTCGACAATCGAAACACCAAACATGGACGCCCTCGCAGCAAACGGGTTGCGGTACAACAATTTTCATGTCACGCCCCTATGTTCCCCGACCCGAGCATCTCTGTTAACCGGTCGCAACCACCATGCCGTTGGTATGTCGACGATTGTCGATGGCGGTGATGCTGGGTTTCCCAACCGTCGAAGTCGCGTGAGCCGACACGCGGCAACCCTGGCAGAGATGCTGAGCGAAGAAGGCTTCGCCACCTTTGCCCTGGGCAAATGGCATCTCAACCCCAGTACACAAAACTCAGCTGGTGGATCTCGCGAAGAATGGCCATTACAGCGCGGGTTCGATCGCTTCTACGGATTCTTACCCGGTGCAACCGACCAGTTTTATCCAGAACTGACCTATGACAACCACCCTGTATCGCCCCCAAAAACGCCTGAAGAAGGTTATCACCTCACAGAGGATCTGGTAGATCACGCCATCGAGTTTGTCAATGACCTCAAGGCCATGCGTCCCGAAACACCGTTCTTCATGTACTTCGCGCCCGGTGCTATGCATAACCCACATCAAGCGCCAAAAGAATACATCGATAAATACAAAGGTCGTTTTGACGAAGGGTGGGACGTTATCCGTGAGCGCTATTTTCAAAAGCAAACCGAACTTGGGATTATCCCTGACGGCACGCGCCTGCCACCCAGGAATCCCGGCGTACAGCCCTGGGAAACACTGAGCCAGAATGAAAAGAATTTCGTGTGCCGGCTGCAGGAAACATGGGCAGGTTTCCTCGAGCATACGGATGCACAAATCGGACGACTGATCGAACATCTGCGCGCTATTGATCAACTGGATAATACACTCCTGATACTCACCGCCGACAACGGCACCAGCCAAAACGGTGGTCCTTACGGTGTTATGAACATTGGTCCAAGTCCCCTGCGCAATGCCGCAAATAATGGGCAGACCGTAGGCGGGAAAACCGGTCGCGCTTTACCAGAAGAAGATTTCGATGCCATACAAGAAAAACTGGATGACATCGGGAGCCCGCACAGCTACACCGATATCCCCTGGGGTTGGGCGCAGGTGGGCAACACACCCTTGCCATGGTACAAGCAGGATACACATGCGGGCGGTGTACGCGTGCCGATAATCATTCACTATCCCCCAGCTATAAAAGATGCTGGCGGTGTAAGGGGACAGTTCCACTTCGTTTCAGATCTCACACCAACAATACTTGAAGTACTCAATTTACAACCTCGGTCGTGCTACCGTGGATACGATCAGATGCCTATTACGGGAACGAGCATGGCCTACACTTTTGACGACAGAGATTGCCCTACGCAAAAACCTGTTCAGTATTTTGAAATGATGGGCAACCGTGCGCTCTGGCTCGACGGCTGGATGGCCGTTACCAGACACGACCCAGACGACGATTACAATGATGACGAATGGGAATTGTATTATCTCGATGAAGATTTCTCGCAATCCAATAACCTCGCAAAGGCCGAGCCAGATCAACTGAAAAAGCTGATTGAAAGATGGTGGGTAGAAGCCGGACGCTATGGCGTCTTGCCTCTGCGCTCTGGGCTGCCACCGCGCCCCACCACTGCGGAACCCGATTCGCTGACGTATCATTTTGTTCCGCCAATGGCTCGCATTGCATCAAAACAATCGCCCGCACTGGAACAGGGAAACTGGTCATTAACTGCCGAAGTTGAGATCCTGCCAAAAACCGAAGGCGTCATCTATGCCCAGGGAAAATCCCTCGATGGATTTTCTTTATTCATACAGAATGGCACACTGTGCTTTGTGTATAACGCGCTGGGTCAAACAATCTCAGGTCGTTCCACAACGACGCTTCCCAATGGTCGTATTACCGTGGGCGCTGCGTTCAAACCAGCCGACGATGGCACGGGAACCATCACGCTCACGGGAGATGGCGAGACAATCGGTTCGATCCAAATTCCAGACGCCACACGCAGGTCAAAGATGCGCGGTGTAGAAGTCGGTCGCAACCGACATTCACCTATCGCGGGCGTTTCACCTTTTGAATTCACTGGCGTTATCCATTTTGTAGATATATGCGTAGAACTCAGGTGAGAAACTAAACCAACGTCAAAGTTCTGCGTCCCATCACCAGCAGAAGACCATAGGAGGAGACCCCAATGCCCCAAATGACAGGTGCACGATTTCTCGCAGAAACCGTGCATGGCCACGGAATAGACACCGTCTTTTTTATGCCCTACATCGCGCCCCGAGCATTGATGGAAATGGAAAATCTCGGCATGAAACGCGTGCAAACCCACGGAGAAAAAGCCGCCGCGTACATGGCCGATGCGTATGCGCGCGTCAGACGCGGTCCAGGTCTTTGTATGGCCCAATCCGTTGGTGCCGTTAACCTCGCTGCTGGTCTTCAAGACGCCTATCTTGCCTGCTCGCCTGTTATCGCAATCACAGGCAAAGAAAGCCATGTCAATCAGCTCCGCCATGCCTATCAGGAAGTCGATCACCGAAACCCGTTTTGTGCAGTTACAAAATACACCGCTGATGTCCACGCCGTCGATCTGTTGCCCGTGTATTTGCGGCAGGCTTTTCGATCAGCCACCACAGGCACACCCGGTCCCGTACATCTCGATCTACAAGGTCTTGCCGGTCAAGTCGTCGTTGAAGCCGAAGCCGATTTTGAAGTCGTCATCGAATCTGCCTTTTCCCAGATTCCACCTTTTCGCCCAACTGCCGAACCCGAATTGATCACCGAAGCCCTCAGCCTTCTTTCTCAAGCCAAAAAGCCGATCATCATGGCCGGTGGCGGTGTGACCACATCCGATGCCAGTGCCGAACTCATCGCCCTTGCCGAGAAGCTTTCTATCCCCGTTGCCACATCCCTCAATGCCAAAGCCATGTTTCCCGCCGATCACGAACTCGCTATCGGCACACCCGGTTCATACTCACGCGCCTGTGCCAATCAGGCCATGTTTGAAACCGATCTGGTTTTCTTCATCGGCAGTCATACGGGCGGGCAGGTTACCAATGGGTATAAAGTGCCGCCACAAGGCACGCCCATCATTCAACTCGACATCAATGCCGAAGAATTGGGTCGCAACTATCCCCTCACCCTCGGCCTTCAAGGCGACGTGCGAAACACATTGCGCCTCATGATTGATCAGGCCAGCAAAGCAGAGCCTCGCACCCAATGGATCGCCCGCATCCACGAACTCGTCAACGCATGGAAAGAAGACATGGCCAAACATGTCAACTCCGACACCGAACCCATGCGTCCCGAACGCCTCTGCAAAGAACTGTCTGACTTTCTTCCTTCCGATGCCATACTCGTCTCCGACACAGGACACTCCGGCATCTGGACCGGCACCATGCTCGACTTCAAATATCCCACACAATCTTATATCCGCTGTTCTGGTTCACTCGGCTGGGGTTTCCCGGCAGCCCTCGGTGCCAAATGCGCCGCACCAGACCGTCCCGTCATTTGCTTCACTGGCGATGGGGGCATCTGGTATCACATGACCGAACTCGACACCGCCATGAAATCCGAAATCAACACCGTCACCGTCATCAACAACAACCATTCGCTGAACCAGGAACAAGGTGGTGTAGAACACACCTATGGCGGTCGTACCAAAGGCTCTGACGAACTCTGGCTCTTCCCAGACGCAGACTTTGCCAAAATGGCCGAAGCCATGGGATGCTTTGGCATCACCGTCAACAAAATCAGCGAGCTGCAAAGTGCTCTTGAGCAAGCCCTCAACGCAGACAAACCCGCCGTCGTCGATGTCAAAACCCATCTCGAAGGCATTGCTGCAAAAGCCTGGATGCCAGCCTAAATCGTTTAATCATAAACATCATTTTTTGGAGGAGCAACAATGTCAATTGAGCAATTACAAAAAAATGGCCTAACCGGTCCTTTTGAGTTGGCAGACAAATCCCTCGTCGATGCCGTATGTGAGGTCGGGATAGAACTACAAGCGCTACAACGCCAGGAAAATATCGTGCGCCAGTTGGCAGGACAAGAACCCCAATTTAGAACGAAGATCGATAGACACATGGAATTCAAGGTGATGAGAGACCTCTGTCTCGATGACAATGTGAAGTCCGTGGTGTCCGAACATTTCGGCAACGATCTTTTTATCTGGGGTAGCGTTTTTCAATTGAAATCTGAAGGCGTGTCAGAAAATATATGGCACCACGATCGCGCATACGAAAACGGTCGCGATCAAGTCAATCTCTATGATACCAGCAACCACTTCACGGTTCTATTTGCGTTGACCGACATTGGGTACGGTGCTGGCCGCATCGAATATGTGAAGGGATCTCATCAACCCATTGATGGATGGAACAGAGATATGCGATTTGTAAAAGAAGTGCCAGAACTCGTCCATGATAGGATCGGCACACTCACAATGGAAAGAGGCCAGTTCACGGTGTTTCATTCTCAAATCATGCATCGCAGTCTGCCTTTTGAGTATGGCGAGCCAAGAATCTCATTGGCTGTAAGACTCGCGAGGAAGGGCACACAAATCCCCGATTATTATCCACAAAATCCAAATCCGGCCGCAGAAACACAAGGGATCGCCCGTTTCATCCCTTCAGCAACATTTGATTTTAATTAGAATCAGTCGCAGATTCGAGTCCTGCCAGGGGCGCCAATCAGTCTCTGACGATGTTGTATTTCTTTAGCTTTCGGTACAGAGTCGCCCGACTAATACCCAGTGCCTGGACGGCCTGGGTAATGTTGTTGCCCGTGGCTTCGAGCGTGTAAATCAGGGCTTGTCGCTCGATTTCAGCCAGTGGTAGCATCGCCAGTGGTGCCGAGGGATCTCTTTCCAAAGTAATGGCCGGCGATAGCTGAGACGGCAGGTTGCCTACTTGTAGCACCTCGGTCGTCTCTAACAGCACGGCGCGCGCTATAGCGTTCTCCAATTCGCGTACGTTGCCCGGCCAATCGTACTGCAGCAGCAGGCGCAGGGCAAGGGTGGAAATGCCGCTTATGGATTTGGAGGCCTGGGCAGTGTACTTCTCGAGAAAATGCCTGGCCAGCAGGGGGATATCTTCACGCCGATCTCCTCTTGCTGGCTATCGCACACCGGTGCGGTAGAGCGGTAGAATAGCTTTGGCTCCTCGCCAGCACCGGTCGTTTCCACCACATTGTCGTCATTGGGCGGAGAAATTTCCTCCAGGTCGCCCAGGTCGGGTTCCCGGAATTGCTCTTTGAAGTCCCTGGGCGGATCCCTATATCACGGTAGCTGGGCAATTGTGTTTCAACAAGCTGCCAGTGGTGAGGGTATGCTATGGATACGGGAGGGAGATAAAAACAGAGAGGGTAGTCCTGTCATTGTCGGCTGATGTGACGTGGTGTGACATTGGCCACCTCCCTTTGGGCTACCCTCTCCAAGCATGTTCTGAGAAGACAATACGTGGATGGCTACTACAAGAATAGAAAACAGTAAAATGACACTGTTCCTCTTTATCAAATTTGTGTACGTCTGCACGTGGATTGCTAAAAGGAGGTGACCTATGCCCGATATTTTCCCTGTGTATGCTTTCCTTTCTTATCTGTGTGCGCGTTCTGCGCCAGATGGTAGTGTTTTGAGAATTGTGTTTTACTGTTTTGCAGTTCTTTCTGGCTTCGCCTTTGGTTGGTTGTCTCGACCTGAATGTTCGTTACCTCATCGAAGACCGAATATACGCACCGTCATCAATCACCAAATCCTTCACAAAAAGCCCAACGATCTTCTCTAAACCGTTGGGCTATTCCTAATTCGGCAACAGCATCAAAACAGGGCAACTCCAATTAGACGCCAGTGGTCAAGAGACCGCCATCCACTGGTAGGGAGGCACCGGTAATATTACCGGCCGCGGGCGAACAGAGAAAGGCAACGGCTCGTCCGATATCCTCAGGGGTGCCACGGCGCTCCAGAGGGATATTGGCTTTGAGTTCGTCGGACACGCTGCCCACAGACGGGGCCTGAGTGTCAAAAACATGGCTCAGGTCCATGTAACCCGGCATTACGGCGTTGCAGCGGATATTGTGGGAACCCAGGTCCACAGCCATGCTCTCGGTGAGACGCAGAACACCGGCTTTGGCCACTCCGTAGGCCGTATCCTCGGGCCATGCGCGGTAGGCATGGACCGAAGATGTACTGACAATGCAACCTCCCTCGCCCTGTTGTACCATAATGCGGGCGGCTTGCTGGCTGCAAAGAAAAAAGCCTTTGAGACACACGTCCAGGGTCAAATCCCAGTTTTCTTCGGTGATTTCGAGGAAGGTAGCCCCGCTTCCGGCATAGGGATTGTTAACCAGGATATCAAGGCGATTAAAACGTGCGATGAAGGCGGTGAACATCGCTTCTACCTGTGCTCGGTCGGATATATCAGCCTGAAAGAAGTCGGCTTCTCGCCCCTGATCCCGGATCAGTTCCAGGGTCCTGTCGGCATCGGCATCTCGTTCCAGATCATTGATGCCTACATCACAGCCTGCCTGAGCCAGAGCAAGGGCAATTCCGCGACCGATATTGCGGCGTCCACCTGTGACGAGAGCCTTTTTCCCATCGAGTGACATAGTGCGATCTCCCTTTTGGTGTAGTAGTACAAGATTGTTATTTCAAATTTCAATATACGTCAAAAACGGTGCGATGCGATAGAGAAAGCATGGCTACATCAAATATCATCTTAAAAATTGCTTTCAATGATGAGGTTTGTTATCATTAATTACTCCCTGATTCGTGGGGATAAAGCATCCTGTTCTGCTTTTCACATCTGGGAACTCGCGTTTTGTCATGACAAAAGAAATTGAGCGAAAGTTTTGCGTGCAAAAAATGCCGGATCTGACGGCTTGTAAGGGAGTGGAAATCTCACAGGGCTATCTCTCGGTAGGCGAGGATGGCACGGAGATTCGGCTGCGTCGTAAAGGCGAGCAATTTTATCAGACCGTGAAACAGGGCAAGGGCGTGCAACGGACGGAAGTTGAGGTGGAATTGAGCCGAGCGCAATTTGATAGCCTTTGGCCTTTAACTGAGGGCAGGCGAGTCGAAAAAGTGCGTTATGAGATGGCCGAAGGGATATGGACAATAGAACTGGATGTGTACCGCGGCCACCTGCAGGGTCTGGTAGTGGTTGAAGTCGAGTTTGAGACGGTAGATGAAAGTTCGCGCTTTGTCCCGCCACTCTGGTTTGGTCGAGAGGTGACCAATGATGACCGTTACAAAAATGCGGTCCTCGCACATAGGGGTACGCCCGATGATCACGCGCAGTGAAACTTATGTTTTGAGTGAACCACATGGACGAGATGTGGTCGAACAACTCGCGCTCGAGCGCTTGCTACCTGTATCTGAGATAGTGAAGACGGTGCGGTATTTCGACACGTTTGACTGGCGTTTGTATCAGAAGGGACTCGCGCTGATACAAGCGGGAAATGCAGTGTATTTACAGCGAATTTCAGATGGTGAATACCCCTTGCAAGATCAGATCGAAATGAAACAACACATAGAAGGCCGCTTCTGGTGGATGTTCCCAGAGGGCGAGTTGCGCGATACATTGCGGAGTGCGCTCTCTGTTCGGGCGCTATTACTTCGGGCGCAGGTAAGGCAGAAGGTTTGTGGATTTGGCGTTTTGAATGCAGATGAAAAGACGGTTGTTCGGCTATTCCTCACGCATACCAGCGCAGAAAACAGACATGTTGCGACTTTGGCTTTGCGAAGCGTGCGGGGATATGAGCGCGATTTTGAGAATTTGCGCCGTCGTTTCCGAAAATTGGATGTTGCACATGTGGCAGAAGATGTATTTGAGCGCGTGATGAATCTCGCGGGGTGCGTGCCGGGAGATTATTCTTCAAAACTCAATCTCAACCTGAATCACGAGGCGAGTGGCAGGGAGGCAACATGTGAAATTTTGAAATGCCTGCACGATGTGATGCGCCAAAATGAAACGGGCATTCGAGCGGATTGGGATACGGAATTTCTGCACGATTTTCGAGTTGCGATTCGGCGCACGCGGTCTGCACTGACTCAAATCAAAGGCGTTTTGTCCGAAGATGCTGTAGCACATTTTAAGGATGCGTTTCGGCAATTGGGCAGATCGACCAATCGGTTGCGCGATCTGGACGTGTATTTACTTGAAGAAGAGGCTTATCGCGCGATGTTGCCCCAATCGCTGCAACCCGGGCTGGATGCCGTGTTTTCGCGCTTAAAAAGCGAGCGCCGGCGTGCCCTTAGCGACATGGTGCAGGTCCTCGATAAACCCGAATATCTGAACTTGATGGATTCATGGGCGACTTTTTTGCGGGGCGAACAGTCTCGAGGAGGAAAGGACTCCGCTGTACCTGCTATAGCCCTTGCGCAAAAATTTATTTTTAAGCGTTTTAAGCAGATTCTCAAAAAAGGCCAGGCGATTGGAGACCATACGCCCGACGAGGCGTTGCACGATTTGCGAATCGACTGCAAAAAACTGCGCTATTTATTAGAATTTTTTGCCTCGCTTTTTCCCAAAGATAAGATGGGTAAACTCATCGGGTATATGAAGAAATTACAGGACAATCTGGGAGATTTTAACGATTTATCGGTACAACAACAGGAATTGATGGCTTATTTGAATGAGGTATTGCCCCGCAGCCGGCGTGCGGATCGCCTGCTTTGTGCCGCAGCTATTGGCGGTCTTATTGCGCGTTTGCACGACCGGCAGCAAGCTGTTCGGCGCGAATTTGCCAGTGCGTTTGCCACATTTTCGGGAAAGAAAAATGTCCGTTTGTACCGCGATTTATTTCGATAGGGAACGCGTGTGAGTATCTTTGCGCTGTATAGCATGAAAGGTGGCGTGGGGAAGACCGCCGCTGCTGTGAATCTCGCTTATGAAGCGGTGCGTTCTGGTGCGACCGCATTGCTGTGCGATTTAGATCCACAGGGGGCTGCGGCTTTTTATTTTCGAATTCGCGCAAAGAAAAAGTTTGGACGCAAGCGTTTCTTGAAAGGCGGCAAGCATTTAGAAAATAATATTCGGGGAACGGACTTTGAAGGTCTGGACTTATTGCCTTCTGCCATGTCTTTTCGCAATCTGGATTTGGGGTTGGACGATCGGACGAAAAACAAAAGCTATTTGAAACGTCTGTTGACGCCGATGCGGAAAGAGTACGATTATATTTTTTTGGATTGCCCGCCCAATCTGACGCTCCTTGCCGAGCATGTTTTCAGAGCAGCCGATTATGTGATTGTTCCGTGTATTCCGACAACGCTGTCGATGTTGACACATCAAAAGTTGATGGACTTTTTTAAAAAAAATGGGTTGAAGCGCAAAAAATTGGTGTCGTTTTTTTCAATGGTTGAACAGCGCAAGACAATGCACAGGGAAATGATCGCACAGGTGGGCGAGCGCAAGGGGAAATTTCTGAGCGCGCAAATTCCGTACACGACGGATGTAGAGAGAATGGGATGGGCGAGACAACCGGTGGCATGCTTCAAACCGCGTTCAAAGGGAACTCTGGCATATCGAGAACTGTGGACAGAATTGCAAATGCTTGGATGAGTGGTTGCGATGCCTTACCAGGCGCATATACGCGTTTAAAATAACCAACCCCCCGATAAACTTGTCGGGGGGTTGGTGTTTGCGTTCGTAAATTAGTTGGTAATTCGGAAACGTATGGGTATGACGAGATAGACTTTAACAGGTCTATCATTTTGACGGGCTGGCTTAAAACGGTATTGATTAACGGACTGAAGGGCCGCTTTGTAAAAAATTTCTTTGCCTTTGACAGCCAAGGCCTGTTCGACTACTCCGGCTTTGTCAACCAGTATTTTCAAGTGAACGGTGCCTTCAATACCCGCCTTGAGGGCGACCGGGGGATATACTGGTGCTACGCGATGGATGAGCACGGGTTTTTCTTCGACCATGAAATATTCGAGTATCTCTTCTTCTGGTTCCTCTATTGCTGCGGTCTCGACTGGGGGAGGTGGCACATGGAGATCAACCTTATCGAAATCGAGATCTGTGGTTTCAATAGTAACGTCGTCGGGAATATCCTCGCTTTCGGTTGCAATGGGAATAGACGGCCGTGGCGGTGGCGGCGCACGGTGAATCTGCTGTGTTTCCGGTATATCGACGGTCTCGATGATGATGGTTTTGCGCTCTATTTTGCGCGTACCGGCTGTGAATGTGGGAAACATCATCCCCACGCCCACATGCAAGACGAATGCAATCACCATGCTGATGCGGAATATACTCTTATAAGTGCGTTTGAGATCACAGGCTGGATTTTTAGTACGCGGAATTTCAGGCGTAATCCACTGATCTGATTCTTTGTTCATAGTTCTTCTCGGCAGAAAGAATTGCGGGCTTATGTGATTGAGCTTTCGGCTTGCTTTGCTGGCTACTGGAGCCGCTTATACTTACCTGTTTATAAATTTTAACATCACCGTAATGGAAAGGCAAGGTATTTTTGCAAGCCCTTGTTCGACAAAACTACTTGTTTATTCATAGTTCGTATCAATATATTGAAGACAGTTGATCAATGATCTACTCTTCTCGTGGTCAAAACAATGAAAAATCGCTTCCTTCATTTGTTATTTGTGTCTGCTATCGGTATTCTGGCCGGATGTTATAACCCCCAACGCGATCTGAGTATAGATCCATACAATACACCGCTCATCCATATTCTTGATGCCTCCTTTAATATTGAGGATTCAACAACAGGAGTAGTCGTTGTGCAGTGGGAGTATCTCGGGCAGAAGCGCGTTGAGAATTTTGTCCTCCAGCGTCGAGATAATATTTCCGGTTTTAGAAATATCGAGCGCACCTCCGGCGCCGATGCCCAGGGCAGATACGCGACCGTGGGGGCGTTCCGAGACTACAAACCATTCGCTGGCGAGCCCCTGCAATACCGCGTGGTTGCCGAACATAGCGAGGGTGGTCTGGTGAGTACTTCTGCAGTTGAAATCCCTATCCCCGGTGCTGGTTTGCGCGAAGTTCGGCGCGACCCCACTGCTCTTGCCGTGCAACTCGTTTGGCATAATGAGGGAAACGAGGCAAAAAGGTATGAAATTTTGCGGACGCCTGAAGGCGGCGATAAAAAGGTGATTTCCGTCATAGAAGCCTGGGAGGGGGAGACCTCCTTTTGGGATCGGTCGATTTCTGACAATCGCCCTTATACTTATGCCATAAGGTCTTTCTATTTTATTGCAGGGTCTGGTATTTCCTTGCAGGACGTGAGTCTCACGAGCCGCAGTGTGCGCATGCAATTTTATCGCGAGGCAGGACGACACATCGTGGAAACTCTGAGCGGTGCAAACGAGCGCATGCGGCTTTCAGCATCTGATTCCGATGGCGAAGCCGACATGCTCGCCCTGATTGTTCGCCCCAACCAGATTTCGCTTTCTCGCCTGCGGCATACCCTGAGTGTCGATATTTCCAATACGCTATCGCGCCACCTTGTCGGAACTTCTTTTCCGCGACTGAACGACCTCTTGCCGCAATCGGTAGATCTGGCTGGACCTTCGCTTGAGGGGCGAGGTGCTCTTCAACGCGCTTATATCGGCGGTCTGGACCGGTCCGGGCGCGTTGTAGTAGCAGGTATCGAACTGGTGAATAATAGCACGGTGTGGCGCATTCCCGACAATTGGGTAAGTGCGTCTTCACAGGTGCGGCTGGCTCAGGATACTCAACAACGAGTTTATATTGCGACCGGTGGGCGATTGCGCGTCTATTCTGCCGCGGGTTCTCCTGTGGGTGCTTTAGATCTCCCAAATGGAAACCCCGTAGATATCGCCGTTCACAATCGTGTTATCTGGATTGCACGGGCAAATGGGATTCAACGAGGCGTTTTGCACTTTTCTGGAGAAGCGATCAGCAATATCGCGTGGGAAGATGTGCTACATCCAGAGATCGAGCCGCGCGCTTTAACGCTCAATGCTGCGGGGCAGATTTTTGTAATGGAACGCACGCAGATACGCGTGTTTCGAGCAAATGGAGAAGATCTTCTATCGTGGACATCGCCTGCAGGCATATTCTCATCCGGTGATCTGACGATCGGCAGATCGAGCCCAAATCTCTTACATCTTTCAGATGATAGTGGGGGGGTCATAACGTATGTACCGTAGTCTATTTGTCTGGGTGTTGTTTTGTCTGGCGATGGGTTCGGCATGGGCGGATGACCAAAAAATTGTCGAAAAAGCACAGACCGCCTATCGCGCAGGTGATTATGCCAGCGCATTTGAGACGCTCTCTCATCTTCCGAGCCTGTTGGGCGTGGTGCCTTTGTTCGATAGACCGCAACAGAGCCAGAGAGCCGAGATCTTTTTTGATCTGGGGCGCATTCACATGGCGTCTGGCGATACGATTCGTGCGCATCTGGTACTTGTCGAGGCATTTCACCTGGATCCAGAGGCCAACAAGGGGATTATGGACATACCCCCGGACCAGGCACTTGCTGATACGCGGGCGTTGCTTCTGAGCATGCGCCGCAAAACGTTGCGACAAACGCTTGGAGAAACCACATTTTGGGGTGCTACGGGCCGCTCGCTTCTCTTGCCGGGGTGGGGACAGTTGTACCGCGGACACAAAAAACGGGGATATGTCTTTATGGGGACTTCCGCAGTACTCGCTGCGGCCTGGCTCGTGGCCGATATATCCTATCGCAGTTCATATAATACCTATCGCGGTACGCGCTTGACTGATTTGCAATTGGGTCAACCCGTATCCGGCACGAATTCCGATGCGTTTACCCAAAACTTTGAACGCGTGCAATCTCGCGCTGGGCGAGCCAATCTCGCGCTGGGTTTGCTCGCTGCGATCTGGTTATCCAATGTATTGGATCATCTGGTAATCGGGCCCGCTCAGGTTACCCTGTCGGTACCCATAAATTGAGAAAGGCCGAGTTTGATGCCATTGCTGAGGCGAAAAATGTCCTATCGGATATATTTCTATGTACTGGTTGCGTTGCTGTCACCTGTCAGCGCTTTTTCTCAGCCGCCAGCCACCTTCCGATTGGCAATCGCGCCCTTTTATTCTCCTTATAATAGCGATTACGGCGTCTATATGGCCGATCGTATCGCCTACGAACTCCATCGCCGCGCTTATGTTCCCGCTCTGGGAAGGTCGCGTTTTGTTTTAATAGAAGCCGATGTACCAATGGGGGAGATAGATCAGACAGATAGTCAGCTTTCTTCCGAGCTACACGAGTTCCTTAGCAACAGGGTTCCCGCCACCTATCTTTTGACGGGTTCTGTCGCGTTTACGGGGATTTATTTGCTCAAACTCAAACTCATTGATCTCCGGACAGGTACGATTGTCTGGACTGGCGATGTGCGGGACAATCCGGCATGGGTATGGACGCGAGCGCATCGAACTATGGGGGAGATTCCCGCTACCGCAGTGCGGTTTTCGCTCGGATTTGCCGAAGAGGAAACACCTGTACCCGCACCAGAGGCCGAGCATTTGCCACATCATATTCTCATGCAACCGCTCCATACTACGGATTATTTGCCGCTTGCTGCCGATTGCGAAATGCACCTCAAAAATGCGATTCAGCGCGATGGGTTGTTTTCTCTCGTACCAGGGGCATTAAAGGGGAAACAGGGGCGTGAGCGGTTTTCTCGCATCAGTCCCGATTTGCGCAGAGAGGCATCAGAAACAACGCTTGCGGAGGCCATCTTGACGGGGAGTTTACTCGTTCTGGGAAAAGATGGCGCCACGGACAATATCGGCCTGGTGTTGCGTTTGATTGAAGTAGAGACCGGGCAAATTCTCTGGATGGGATCTTCAACTGGACGAAGGGTCTGGAGATGGGACAAAATGGCGGATATCATATCTGCAACCCTGGGACGGCTCGGTGAAGATCTTTCGCAGTACGGGGCAGGAGCCGCAGAAACGCAGATTGCAGCGTTACGCGACCAGGCAACAGACGGGGAATCGTGGAGTGCTCTGGGACATGCCTATCTCGAGCGGGGATTGCTCAAACAAGCTGAAGAAGCATTTGAAAAAGCCATGATCTTTCCCGACGCACAGGCACGGGCACGCGCGGGAAAAGGGCTGGTACTGCTAAGGCGAGGAGGACATTTCGGTGACGGCGTGCAAGCACTGAGATCTGCAATCCGATCTGATCCAGATTATCTGGATGCGTACAGCTTTTTGGCACAAGCTCTTCTCGATCAGGGAATGATCGATGGCGTGAAAATTGCCGAAAATGCCATCCGTCGTGATTCGACATATCTCCCGCCATACCGCGTTCTGGGCGATTGGTATGCCGATAGTGAAGACCACCAAAGAGCACGGGCAT
Organism: Candidatus Latescibacterota bacterium; assembly: GCA_022821275.1. Classification (GTDB taxonomy): domain Bacteria; phylum Latescibacterota; class UBA2968; order UBA2968; family UBA2968; genus VXRD01. The sequence continues at coordinate 42,102 of JAJEDY010000018.1, forward strand.
TTTACCAGACGTATTTGACGCGCGATCCCGACGATGAAGTCGCTGTGCGGCTGGGCAGAAGTCTGTTGCAGTTAAAAAATTATAGAGATATCGACCGCTTTATCGCACCCATCGCACGCGAAAAAACCGAAGCTTCGCATTTGTTGCCAGTTATGGCAATCAAAGCACTGCGGGTGAAGCGCTACGAGGAATCGACCCAATTGTTCGAGCGATTCCTCGCGCAAATTGATGCGCGTGAACGACAGCTTTACGACGATATTCGGGTACTGTTGTCAGAAGAGGAAATAGCGATTTACCACGCGCTTGGCGATACGGAAAAGAAAAAGTATGTGGCGCGTTTTTGGCGTGCCAAAAATCCGAATTTATCCAACACGTACAACGAGCGGCAACTGGCGCACTACGAACGGGTCTGGATGGCGCGCTGGGCATTTGGACGGGAAAATTATCCCTATGATCGGCGCGGTGAAGTCTATATCCGCTACGGTGAACCCGATTACCGCGCCCGCTCTGGATGGATTTCCTCGCTACCTTCAACGCGCGTGCAGGAAGTAAAGGAAAAGGTGTATCGAGAATTGTATCGGGATCCCAATGATAGTGAATTGATTGGTCCAGTTTTTCCCATTCGGAGCGATCGCGGATTTGCTGCCGAGCGCGCAAGCAATGTGCTCGATACGCCAGATCAGGATTCTTTTGGCCCGATTGAGAGAAGCCGTGTGGAAACCGCTCGCAGCGACCCCTCTCAGGAAGCGTATGCGCCTGTCACCACGCAACATGACCGCAGTATCGTGCCCTGGGAGTCGTGGGTCTATACCGAGATAGATGGCGGTATGGTTATCGATTTCACACGCGAATTGGGTGGCGTATCCGGGTTTGATTTCGCTCCCATACCGCCCATACCGCCCACTATGCTCAGAGACAATATTCGCATTGCAGAACACGCCCCGGCAATTCGCTACAAAAACGCCACAGTGAACCATCCCGACGAATTTCGCAAAGCACCTCGTTTGTCGCTGGGCACTTTTTACTTTGACCTGGCGAACTTTCGAGGCAGTGCAGACAAAACCCGCGTGGATGTTATGTATGTCATACCGCTTGAACATTTACTCGCCGTTACAGATGGGCAACACCCCCAGGTGGTACTCGAACACGCAGTCGCACTGGCCGATTCAGCATATCATATGGTGTATCGAAACGCGCAAAAAGAACAACATTTTGTAGATACTTCAAATGTCTCCACTCGAGAAGTCGTGGGTATCACGCGCCAGGACATACCCGCCGGGATGTATCATCTAACACTGACCATTACCGATGTTATGACCGCACGGCAAGGTGTACTCGCACTTGATGTAACAATTGATGACTACAGTAAAGAACAGCTTCATATCAGCGACCTTATGCTTGTTAAAAGTTTATCGGATACGCTACGCGATGCGCGATTTCGACGGGGAAGGTGGCAGGTCGTTCCCAATCCTCGGAGGATCGTTCGTGCGCCCAATCCACTCGCATTTTATTGCGAAGTGTACAATTTGGCAAAAGACGAGTTTGGACAGACCCGCTATCGCGTGACAACCGCAGTCAAGGCAGCCGAAACAGAGCAGAGGCGTACGCCGGGCACTGTTGAACAACCCGAGATCGCGCTTTCTTATACACAGGTGGGCAATAGCGATTGGGAGCGTCTGCCCCTTGAAGTCCATCTCGAACACGCACAGGCAGGACAAAATCGTCTCTTTGTGATTATTGAAGATCTCGTTTCGGGAACACGAGTGGCAAAGGATACTTTTTTTCAGTATATTCGGTGATTCGTCTATTCGCTCGTTTTTTTGGGCTGATTGATTGACAGAAATGCGTGCTTTGCTTAAGTTTGCCTGAAGGAGAGAAAAATGGAAAAGCCTGATTTTAGCGAAGATGAACGCATATTGGCCGTTTTGACGGACAATACCGATATTGAAGCATTTAGCAATCTGATGGAACACGCTCATGAACAGGGGATCAGTGCGGCTGATTTTATTCGCGAAGAACCCAGGCGCACCTCTCGAAAGCGGATTCGCAAGCTCTGCCTGAAAAATCGCAAGCGGTCCCTGCAGGTGATGTTCCAATCCATTATCAAATCGCTGTGGGATCGCCCTGTTACTGATACTTCGGCAGTCGAATCCCTATATGGGATGCCTTCACAATTTGGCAAACCCCACCGCAATGGTCATACCAACAAAGGGAATAAGGGTGAATAATCCATTGATCCTTCGGGCACATATTGACGAAATAGAAGCCCTTAGAGACGATTTGCTGCCCTATGCAAAATGCGGACAGGTCGATGCACGCAAACTCGCGGTTGCCCTCCACAAAGTCGCAATGGAAAAACGCGATCGCTTGCGAGGCCATACCGATGGGCAACCCTGATTATGGCGCGTATTCTATCCGTTGACTTCGGGAGACGACGAATTGGGCTTGCAGTATGCGACGAATTGCAAATTTCGGTCCGGGGCTTACCCACGCTCAAAGTCCAAAATTTCAATGATGGTGTCGCGCAGGTTGCACAGGTCGCAAAGGACGAGGGCGTTGGGGAAGTGGTTATTGGCTTGCCCTTAAACATGGATGGCAGTTGTGGGGAGATGGCGCGTGCTGTGGCAAATTTCGCATCTCAACTCGCTGTTTTGTGCAACATGCCGGTTCGCACGTTTGATGAACGGCTTTCATCGGTGGGTGCACAGCGCGAGTTACATGCCATGCAGGCAAAGAAACGCAGGGGAAAAATAGATCGCATGGCTGCTGTATTAATTCTCGAAACCTATTTGCAGCACAAAGGGAGATAGCCCTCATGAAACGGTTTCTCTTTATTTTCAGTATTGCGCCAATTGTGGGCGTTTTGGTTGCTTGCACGGGGATTTTTATTTTTAATCAGCCAACGGGCGTGGGGAAGAAGGAGGTCGAGATTCGACATGGGGCAACCGTAAAACAAATCAGCCAACAACTCTACCAGAAACGCCTGATCCGCAGCCCGCGCTTGTTGCAGATTCTCGCGCAGCTCAATGGGAGCAGTCGCCGCCTGAAGGCTGGCATTCATCCCCTCGACGGTCAGATGACGACTTGGGAGGTTTTGCTCGAGTTAGAGCGCTCACGCGATGTCACGCAAAATGTTACGATCCTCGAGGGGTTAGAAAAAACGAAAATTGCGGCGATCCTATCTGAGGAAATGAATCTCGACCAGAAAAAATTGCTGTTGCTGATGAACAGTGCCGCTTTTTGCAAAACCCTTTCCGTACAGGCCAAAGACCTGGAAGGCTATTTATTCCCCGAAACCTATAATTTTCCGATAACAGCGTCAGAACAACAGGTCTTGCACAGGATGGTTGAGCATTGTCGCGCTGTTTTTGATGAGCGCCTTCAGAGCCGTGCTCGTGAACTCGAAATGAGCATTCACGAGGTGATCACCCTCGCATCTATTATCGAAGGGGAAACCAGTTGGGATTCTGAGCGAGATACGATTGCGGCGGTCTATCACAATCGCCTGAAAAAAGGCATGCGCCTGCAAGCCGATCCCACAGTGCAATATGCGCTTCCCGGTGAACCTCGGCGATTATTTTATAAGGATTATAGCTACGATTCACCCTATAATACCTATCGCCAGGCGGGGCTTCCACCCGGGCCGATTAACAATCCTGGACGCGCATCTATCGAAGCTGCACTTTTTCCCGCTGATGTCAATTATTTGTATTTTGTCGCTACCGGCAAAGGCGGCCATATCTTTACACATTCTTTGCAAGAGCACCAGGCTGCAAAAAAAAGGACCGCGTCTGTACGAAAAAATACCTGGCAAAAAAAGAAACAGGTAACAGGGGATTAGAGGCCTCGGACACCACGACAATGAATTTATGTCAATTCTCGATGGATTAAATGATGCACAACGCAAGGCTGTACAGGCCGTAGATGGTCCTGTGCTCATTCTCGCGGGGGCCGGATCTGGCAAAACGCGCGTTTTGACGCGGCGCATCGCCTATCTACTGAGTGAATGTGGTGTTGATCCGCGTCAGATTCTGGCGATGACCTTCACCAATAAGGCCGCAGGAGAAATGCGCGAGCGCGTCGAAGACTTGCTTCATCGCTCGTGCAAAACCATGTGGATCGGTACGTTCCACAGTTTATGTGCGCGTCTTTTGCGGTCACAGGCCGAACGGGTGGGATTGAGATCCAACTTTACGATTTACGATACAACCGACCAACTCGCACTTTTGCGACGGGTTATTGCCGACGAGGAACTTTCTGAACGCGATTTTCCAGCGCGTTTGATTCGCACGCGGATCAGTCAGGCAAAAAATCAGATGGTGGGAGTCGATGTATTTGCCCAGCGAGCGAGCACATTTCGGGAGCAAATAATCGCGCGGATTTTTCGCCACTATCAGGATGCTCTAAAGCAGAACAATGCCGTTGACTTTGACGATTTGCTGACATTGAGTGTGGAGTTGATCCGCGATCACGAAGATGTGCGCCAAACTTATCAGGCGCAGTTTTCACATATTTTAATCGACGAATATCAAGATACCAATCGTCCACAATACCTTTTTGCGCGTTATCTGGCTGAAGTGCATCAAAATATATGTGTTGTTGGCGATGACGATCAGAGTATCTATGCCTGGCGCGGCGCAGATATTCGCAATATTCTCGACTTTGAAGCCGATTATCCCAACGCGTTTGTCGTGCGCCTGGAGCAAAATTACCGTTCCACGCAGGTTATTCTGGATGCGGGCAATGCCCTGATTCGCAACAATGCGGGGCGCAAAGGAAAAGAATTGTGGACGGATCGCGCTCGGGGTGAAAAAATCCGTTTAAAAAGATGTGCCGATGATACAGAAGAAGCCCGCTGGATCGCCGGCGTAGCACGAGACTTTAAGCGCGAGCATACCTACCGGGATATGGCGGTGCTCTATCGCACGAATGCACAGTCTCGCGCCCTTGAAGAAGGTTTTAGACGCGCCAATATTCCGTATCAAATCGTGGGTGATGTGCGATTTTACGAGCGCAAGGAAGTCAAGGATGTACTCGCATATCTCAAATTGGTGGTCAATCCGCGCGATTCCATCAGTTTTTGGCGCGTGATTAACACGCCGCGCCGCGGCATTGGGGCGACATCTGCTGGACGGCTCGATGAGTTCGCTATGCGCGAGGGACTTGCGCCCTATGAGGCACTTGCACACCTGGACAATATTGATACTATTCCTAAGCGCACAGCCGACGCGATGCAGCGTTTTTACGACATGGTCGAGGAATTTCGCGTGGATATGGAGACGATCCCTGCGGATGAACTCGCGGCAAAAATTGTCGATGAAACAGGATATTTGGGCGATTTTGAGAAACTTCTGCCAGAAGAACAGATGTCGCGGAGAGCGCATGTTGCGGAATTGCTGACAGATATTCAGATTTTTGTCGAACAGTCGGACGATGTCTCTTTAGAGGCGTATTTGCGGAAAGTATCGCTGGTGACAGACGTGGATCAGTGGGAAAACGCCGCGGATGCGGTCACGCTGATGACTCTGCACAGCGCTAAGGGGCTGGAATTTCCCATTGTTTTTGTCGCCGGCTTGGAAGAAGGGCTGTTTCCTATTTTGCGACCTGCTGGCGATGAGGACAATATGGAAGATGCATTAGAAGAGGAACGCCGCCTTTTTTACGTGGGCATTACCCGCGCCCAGGATCGGCTCTTTTTGTCCTATGCGATGCGAAGACAGCGATACGGCGGTGCGGTGACCTGTTCAGCCTCGCAGTTTTTGTCCGAGATTCCCGAGGATCTGCTCGATGTCGGTTTTAAGATTAGCGAGATCAGCAGAGTTCCAGGCCGAAAATCGGGCAGAAAACCCGCTCGCCGGGTCAACCCGGGAGAACCGTTTTTAATGAATGTCGGATCGTGGGTTGTACATCCCGCATGGGGCCGAGGACAGATTCAAGATCGCTCGGGAACGGGACAAACTGCCAGACTCAAAGTGCGATTCGACGGCGGGACCAAAACCCTCATGGTCAAATATGCTAACCTTCAACCGGGGTAAACCCACTTCTTTGAGCAAGGCCGTAAAACGCTGATCGACAGATAAAGGAAGTTCCCATGAACACGCGACGCTATCAATTTCGCCTGAGCGGCCTTCGAGAGAACAAAGGCTGGATCAAAGTGACAACGCTTCAGTGCTCTCTAAATGCCCTTGTCAAGACAGCGGAGTGTGCCACTCGTCTGATGTTCACTGGCGAAGGTAGTGGTAGGGGACCAAGACCCAGATGGCTGAATGCAGCCCTCGACTTCACTCTCAAGGAAGAAAAACTCGGCTCAACCACTTTGGAGATTGAGGCACCCCAACTTGGCGAGACAGCCTACACCCAATTTGCTCAACAAAATTTCTGGCGTGAACAGCTAACTTGGCAAGATACCGCTGTTGATCTCGCCGCGCTGTCGGTTCAAGAAGCCCTGGAAGCGACCTCTTCAGGTGACTACTTTGACAGAGCCGTTCTCAGCGCGATTCTCAAATTCCGGCAGCCTACGGGAAATGCTGATATCAGCTACCATTTGATCCCTCAAGAATCTGATTATGGGGAATTCACCCTTAATGCGTCCGTTTGTAATCGGATTGAAGAAAGGCTGAAAAGTCTTCCCCCCCCAAGGGCATTCATCATCAGCGGCTGGCTCGAAGAAATCAAACATGATAGCAGTCGCTTTTTTCTTGACTTGAGTGATGGCAGGAAAATGTTTGGTCGCCTACAATCTGATCAACTCGATGTTGAGGCGTTGCGTCCGTTGTGGGGCAAGCGTGCTACTGTTCAAGGCATGATCCACTTCAAAGCTAATGGTCAACCTCGGCTAATCGAAGCTCATCGACTTAGACCCTATCAAGACAGAGATGCCCTATTTGAAGAACTTCCTCCTACCGAGATGCCCAGGTCCCGAGGCTTAACACCGAAACAAGAAAAGCAGGCTCGATCTTTCAATGTTCTGAGTTTATGCGGCACATGGCCCGGTAATGAACCTGTGGAAGAACTTCTGGCGCAACTGGATTAAGCCTTGAATATCATGAGCGACTTCTTGCTGGATACCGGTCTGTTGTTGGGATTTTGTCGATCAGCACCTTGGGCTCTCCAGGCGCGAACGGTACACAGTCTTGAAGATCCGGAAACGATGGTCTTTACGTCGGTTGTCTGTCACGGCGAGTTGCTATCACTTGCTGAAAAGTTCGGCTGGGGAAGAGATAGACGAACCCAACTCCAGGAAGTCAGGGCGACGATACCAGTGATCGACATCAATAATGAATCTATTTTGGAAGCCTACGCGCAAATCGACGCCTGGACACATGGTACCTCCATCACGTCTCCTGATAGCACGCCGCCACCTAAGCCAGCTATTCCGATGAAGCAGAACGACCTCTGGATTGCGGCCACAGCACACGTTAGCGATGCTGTACTGCTATCAACAGACAAAGACTTCGAACACCTCAACGATGTGTGGCTTAAGTTCGTCTATATCGATCAAAAACCTATTTAAAACTACTTGATTTCCGTATATCTTTCTGTTTTTAACCTGCTCTTGAGAAAGTATGACATGAAAATTTCTACCATCCTTGATCACATTGACTCCGGTCACATGGCCTTGCCCGAATTTCAGCGAGGATACGTCTGGAACCGCGAACAGGTACGTGGGCTCTTTTACTCCCTTTACAGGCGACATCCGGTGGGCGGGCTGTTGGTTTGGGCGACCGAAGGAATGGATGCCGCGCATCGGGGCGATAGCTCACTGGCACCGGGCATCGTGAAGTTGCTTCTCGATGGGCAGCAACGTATGACTTCGCTTTATGGCGTGATGCGTGGCCACCCACCGGCTTTCTTTGATGGTAATGAGCAGAGTTTTACGGGACTTCAATTTCATCTGGAGGATGAGACTTTTGAGTTCTATCAACCGGTAAAAATGAAGGGCGACCCGCTATGGGTGGATGTAACCAAGCTCATGCAGGCGGGCAATGACGGCCTTGGTGGATTCATAACGACGCTCAGCACGAACAATGAATATGCGGAAAAGGTCGGAGACTACATCAGTCGATTGGGAACGCTTCTTGGTATTGCTGAGATTGAGTTGCATATCGACGAGGTCACTGGAACAGACAAAACTCCCGATGTCGTCGTGGATATATTCAATCGCGTGAATAGCGGTGGGACGAAGCTGTCTAAGGGCGATCTGGCCCTCGCTAAAATTTGCGCGGAATGGCCTGAAGCACGCGACACTATGAAAGCCACCCTACAGGAATGGAAGAATGCCGGATACGATTTTACACTCGACTGGCTGCTCCGTTCAGTCAACACGGTCCTAACCGGCGAAGCGAGGTTTAACCACCTGTATGACAGGGGCGTACTGGATATCCAAGACGGTCTGAAACGGGCTACAAAACATATCAATACCTGTCTGAACATGATTGCAGGGCGACTTGGTCTTGACCATGATCGAGTCTTTTTTGGACGCTTCGCTATACCAGTCATGGTACGTTATTTGGATCAGAAACAAGGAAAGATCAGCGCGGAAGAGCGCGATAAGTTGCTGTTTTGGTATGCCCAAGCCGGAATGTGGGGCCGTTTCTCCGGGTCGACGGAAAGTGCTATTGATCAAGATCTGGCGACACTTGCAGAAGGTAACCTTGACAAGTTGCTTGAGGAACTGCGTTTGTGGAATGGTGGACTTCGCATCGAACCAGGGCACTTCACTGGCTGGAGTCTTGGTGCACGATTTTATCCCGTGCTCTACATGTTGACCCGCCCTTGACCGCCTACCTGTAGAGTACTTCGCCGAGGTTGAGGATCGGTATCCAGGCGCATTGACATCGCAATGGATTCCTGACGATCACAACCTCTGGGAGATCGAGAACTACTTTGACTTCCTCGAGGCGCGAAAGGAGCTTTTGGCAAAAGAGGCAAACCATCGGTTTGCGGAACTTCTACACGGCGAGACGAATTTTCTGGATGCTTCACCAGCCGCAATTGCAACCCCTTCGGTTATAGCTGACACTGTTACTATCATTCCGGTGCCTACTGGCGGCATTGCCACAGAGGAGGAAGAACTTGAGGTTGAAGCCATCAACAATTGGTTAGAAACACAAGGGCTGCCGCGCGGTCAGATCAACTTCGAGCTGTCTGATGAGATCACAGGCGAGCAACGTGCTGTGCTTGACCTTGCCTGGCCCGATGGTCTTCAGCCTGGCTTGACTATTCCAGTAGCGGTTCTGCTGAACGAACCAAATGAAGTCCTGTCCATCGCTAGCGCGGCGGGGTATCGTTGCTTTCCGACAAAGGATACTTTCTGCGCTTACGTCAACGCCGAGATACTGGGAATTGATGCGGAAGCCGCCTAAAGCTTCAACCGTATTGTTGACAAATTACAATTTTATATAGAGAATTATAATGGGTCAAAGGCTTGAGATAGACCGCTATCTCTAAGGAACTTACTGTATCCCAGACCGTTAATCGCTGAAAGCTAAAAATTATGGTTTCAAAAGATGATGTACGAAAAGTGGCGCAACTTGCGCGCCTGGATTTCGCGCCGGAAGAAGAGGCGCAACTAACCGAAGACTTGAACCACATGCTCGAATACGTTGCGGCGCTTGATCAACTCGATACAACAGAGGTCTCTCCAACAGCGCATGTACTCCCCCTGGAAAATGCGTTTCGGGACGATGTCATGGGACAGTCATTGGATCGGTCGGACGCGCTGGCTAATGCCCCACTTTCAGGGCATGGTCACTTCCGCGTCCCCAAAGTGATCGAATAAGCACAAGTGTCGGCGGTGAACTCCCGCCGATTTTCTTTTGTGAAATACAGGGAGGGTAATGTGAAAAAAAATGATCGCGAACCAAAATACATCGTGGTTGCCGGGGGGGTGATCAGTGGCGTGGGAAAAGGTCTCGCCACGGCTTCTATCGGTAAAATTTTGCAGTACTACGGCTATAAAACTACGGCCATAAAAATTGATCCCTATTTGAATTACGATGCCGGAACACTCAGGCCCACAGAACACGGCGAGGTATGGGTCACGGATGACGGGGGCGAGATCGATCTCGATTTGGGCAACTACGAGCGGTTTCTCGGGCTGGATTTGCCCCGCACAAATAATCTTACGACCGGACAAATTTACCATTCGGTTATCGAACGCGAGCGGCGGGGCGAATATCTCGGACAAACCGTTCAGCCGATCCCGCATATTACCGACGAGATCAAGGATCGGGTTCAGCACGCGGCTGAGGGATTCGATATCGCGCTGGTCGAAATTGGCGGCACGATTGGCGACGATGAGAACACGCCATTTTTCTTTGCGATGAAGGGCCTGGAGCGGGAAATAGGCGAGGCCAATATTATGTATGTACTGGTTAGCTATTTGCCCGTGCCCGACCACATCAACGAGATGAAGACCAAACCCACACAACACGCAGTCAAATTGCTCAGCGGGCATGGCATGGTCCCCGACTTTATTATTTGCCGTGCCACACGACCGGTTGATGAGGTGCGAAAAGGCAAAATTGAGGTTTTTGCGAATATCCCAAAAGATCGCATTATTTCTGCGCCGGATTTGGATATTGTGTATCAGGTTCCGATCCATTATGAAAGCGAGCGGGTGGGTGTTAAAATGCTCGCACATCTGGGGCTAAAACCGAAAAAAGAACCCGATTGGACACGGTGGACGCAGTTGGTGCAGAGCATTCGTCAGCCTTCACAGACGGTTAAAGTGGCAATGGTTGGGAAATACGTCGAGATCGGCGATTACGAATTTACAGATTCGTATATTTCAGTGAACCAATCCCTCGAACATGCCGGTGCAAATTTAGACACGCGCATCGATATTTCCTGGATTGATTCGGCCAGCCTCGAAATGGGAGGGGTCGAAGATGTGCTGGGAGAATTTGATGGCATTATTGTCCCGGGTGCCTTTGGTGAAGGCGGGGCCGAAGGCGTAATTGAGGCCATTCGCTATGCGCGTGAAAACGGTCTGCCATTTCTCGGGCTGTGTTATGGACTTCAGATGGCAGTTGTCGAATATGCGCGAAACGTGGTGGGATTGGAAGATGCCAATTCGGCTGAAAATGATCCCGACACGCCCCATGCTGTGATCGATATTCAGATGAGTCAGCGGGAAATTATTGAAGAAAGTCGTTTTGGAGGTACGATGCGCCTGGGGGGATATGTGGCTGTACTCCGCAAAGAGAGCGTTGTACTCGACCTGTATGAACGCACGGGGCGCCTGGAGGAGGACGCATGGCGCATTGATCAATTAAACAAGAACCCGACTGAGGCTTTCCGGCAGGGTGTGATTCTCGAAAGCGAGTGCTGTGTGATTGAACGCCATCGTCATCGCTATGAAGTATCGCCCAAATTCGTCGATTTGCTCGATGAATTTGGCCTGACTTTTTCCGGGTACCACCGCCGAGAGGATGGCACCAAGCTCATGGAATTTATCGAATTACCCGATCATCCTTTTTTTGTGGCTACGCAAGCCCATCCCGAATTTAAGTCACGCCTCGAACAGCCCGCTCCTTTGTTCTACGGTTTTGTAGAATCTGTTGTCGGTCATACAAAGAAACGAGTTGGTGATGTGTCGGTTTCTAAAAAAAGCGGCTGAGGTTCTGTTGTGCATCTTCTGCATTCTGTGCGCCTGCGCGCCTGCTGACCGGATAGAGCAAACTGTAAAAGAAACGCCGGTTAACCGAGAAATGTGGCACTGGTCCACGCGGATTACAGATCGTGGCAAATCCCGGGCACAGGTTTGGGCTGGGTCTTTTCAGCAGATGTCGGAAAATGAACCCGCTCGCTTTTCCGATGGCGTTCGGGTTGTATTTTTTAATTCTCAGGGCGATACTGTTTCCTCGCTGAGTGCTGAAAGGGGCCAAATTAACGCATCGGGCGACGATATGCAAGTATTTGGGTCTGTCGTTGTCGTGGCGCGAGACTGCACGCAGTTGCAAACGGATTCGCTGCGCTGGCAGCGTGATGAGGATCGCATTATGGGCGAGGGCCATGTGATGATTTCTCGGCCCGATGGCACAGAAACGGGAGTGGGTTTTAATGCCTCGTCAGACCTGAAACAGTGGACGCTTATGTTTGTAAATACACAGATGAGACGCAAAAAGCCGTGAAGAATATCAGACATTATTTTATGTTGCGAACAAAACTCCGGGGCTTTCTCGGAGTTTTGTTTATATGCGCCTGCTCGGAGGTAAATGCCGAGCAAAAGCTCAGTGCTGATTGGGTGGAAACGCTGCTCTTGAACGACCAGACGCAGCGCAATTACCGCGGGGGCGTGGTATATGAAGACAGCTTGCGCCAACTCACTGTAAAAGCCGATTCTGCACATGTACGCGTTGGAGATGCGATTTATCTTTTTGTACATCAAGTGAGCTATAAAGACTCGGTGAGGGAAATTCGCGCTGATACACTCGTGTTTCAAGACCGCGAAGACCGCGCGATATTTCGAGGACACGTCTTTCTAAGCGATGATCAACGCACGCTTGAGGCGCATACCGTGCAGTTTTTAAGCGAAGAGGACTCGCTTATTGCCGAGGGTGATGTCAGCCTTATGTTGCCCGAAGGTCGAAGTCTTCGCGCTTCCCAATTGCGCTACGATTTGATCCGGGAACACGGACACTTACAGGGCCAGACGCAGTTACAGGTGGTGGGAGAACAAGGCGATACCCTCAAGGCACAGTCCGATTCCATTGCTTTTGTCAATCGCGGGCGAGAACTATTGCTCAATGGCAACCTCATCTTGCGTCAGGGACACACGCGCGGTAAAGCTTTGTCTGGCACGTATGTGGATTCTGCAATCGTCCTTTCTGGTAGGCCCTCAATTACCTGGACCAATCCCAGTAGGCGCGATTCCGTTTCGTTACAAGGCACAAAAGTTTTCATGGATCTATCCGAACAGACCATCAACACGCTGGTGCTTTCGGATAGCACACGCATCCATGCAATGGCCCTTGCCAATGGCCATGCACAAAAGATACACTCAGATTCTGCTCGGATTGTCTTTCGTGACGAGACCCCGCAGCGTATGCACGCCTGGGGAAATGTGATACTCAATCTGAGCGAGCGAGATACGTCGCGGGCGATGCTGTCTGGAGGCGATCTCAAACTGGCCTATAGAGATGGGAAATTGGATAGTTTGACGCTATCTGGCGACTGTATTGGTTCTTATAGTGCCCAGGATAGCTTATCGGAAAGCCGCCTGAAGGGTAAAGAGTGTGTGTTGTGGTTTTCCAACGGCGAGTTAGCCCAGATGGCGATTTCCAATGAAGCGCATTGCACACGAATCACGCGAGATAGCGACGATGTGACGGTTTCAGGGGATTATCTCCTTTTGAAATTTACCCCCGGGCAGTTGTCATCTATCCGAGCTGAGGGAGCTGTGCGAGGACACTATACCGCAGAATTGGAGGAAGCGCAGTGAACCTGCGAGCCGAGGGGCTGGTTAAAAAATACGCACGGCGCCTGGTGGTCAATCAGGTCAACCTGATTGTCAATCCCGGTGAAATTGTCGGCCTATTAGGGCCTAATGGTGCGGGAAAAACCACCTGTTTTTATCTTATTGTCGGCGCAATTTCGTCCAATGCCGGACACATTTTCTTAGGTGATCGGGACATCACTGCATTGCCGATGTATCGCCGCGCACGCCTGGGCATTGGTTATCTGGCACAGGAATCTACCGTTTTTAGAAAGATGACTGTACTAGAAAATGTGCTGTCCGTGCTCGAATACGAGAAAATGGGTAAGGCCGAACGGTTAGATCGCGCCCATAAGGTATTGGATGATCTGGGAGTTGGGCATTTAGCGCACCAACGCGCAGATAGCTTGTCGGGTGGCGAAACGCGTCGACTGGAAATCGCGCGGGCACTTTCCCGAGATCCTCTTTTTATGCTGCTTGACGAACCTTTTGCCGGAGTGGATCCGCGTGCGGTTGAAGATATTCAAAATATTATTGCCGAACTGAAACGCCTGAATATTGGGGTTTTGATTACGGATCACAATGTGCGAGAAACTCTGGCAATCACAGATCGCTCTTATTTGCTCTCCGAGGGAAAGATTATCCTATCAGGTACATCCCAGGCATTGGCCGCAAGTGACGAAGCGCGGCGCATTTATCTGGGGGACCGGTTTCGCCTCGATTCGTGAATGGGTAAAAAGGGTTTACATTCCTCTCCGTTATTTGTTATTATTTAATGTTATCTTTTTTCTTTATTCAATACTGATGAGGACAAGAATGAAACATGTAACAATGGCAGAACTGGAAGCGGGACTAAAAAATATTCGTCAGTCGCCCACAGATACGGGCGTGCTGGCGTTGATTGTGCGACGACCGCAAGTTGAGGCGCGGGAGGTTCTGGAAGTAGGGGAACTCGATCTGGTTGAAGGACTCGTGGGCGACAACTGGAAAACACGCGGTAGTTCTCTGACCGCAGATGGGTCGGCTCATCCAGACATGCAACTCAACATCATGAACGCCCGTGTGATTGCCCTATTGGCATCCCAAAAGGATCGTTGGGCACTGGCGGGAGATCAGTTGTATATGGATCTCGATTTGAGTGCAGAGAATGTGCCACCAGGTACGCGGCTCAGTCTGGGAAAAGCGGTGATTGAGGTGACAGATCAGCCTCACACCGGCTGTAAAAAATTTGCTGCGCGTTTTGGGTTGGACGCACTGAAATTTATCAGTTCTCCCGTGGGCAAACAGCTTCAGTTGCGCGGAATCAATGCGAAGGTCATTCGCTCTGGCGCGATACGGATTGGTGATACTGTGGAGAAAATTACGCTATGATTGGGCTTGATCATACACAATCCCAGATGCTCCAGCAAAAACTGGCGCCGCAACTTATCCAATCTTTGCGCCTGCTCCAAATGCCAACTCTGGAATTAGCAGAGTTAATTCAACAAGAATTGGAGATCAATCCGCTTCTGGAAATTGAAGAAGACACCTCTCTGGATTTAGAACAAGAAGAGCCCGAAGCAGAGCCGGATGACGAAACCGAGTACGAAGACCGGGATGAAGCCCCTATAGAAGAGTTGGAATTTGAAGAAGCTAATTTAGACACACTCGATACAGATATATTTGATGAACAAGACTGGGACCACTACTTAAATGAAGCGGGATATGCCAGCCCACGCGAAGAATTTGAATCCATTGAAGACCGGCACAACGATAGAACCACTCAAAGAACGCTTCGAGATTCACTTTTAGAACAGGTAGCAGTCACGGACCTTTCACCGGGTGATCGCATCATCGCCGAATACTTAATTTGCAATATTGACGAAGATGGGTTTTTGGGATGTTCTACAGGGGAAATAGCTGATGAGATCGGGGTTAATCGCGATAAGGTGGAACGCGTTTTGGACATTATCCAGACATTTGACCCGATAGGTGTTGGTGCACGAAACCTTCAAGAGTGCTTGTTGATTCAGTTAAAAGAAAAAAATATAACAAATGGTTTGGTTACAAAGGTGGTACGCAGTCACCTCGACGACTGGATCAACCGTCGGTTTAGCCAGATAAGCCTGGCACTCGACACGGATGTTGATGATATACGCTTTGTAGAGGAAATCCTCGCATCGCTTAATCCCAAGCCCAATATTGAGCCCGAACCCACATTGAATCTCAATCACGTTATTCCCGACCTCGAAGTCCAAAAGATCGATGACGAATACGTTGTTTCTCTAACGGATCGCACATTGCCCGAATTGCGTATTAATCCAGTTTATAGCACCTTGCTCGGGCAATCGGATAAATCGGGACGAAATGATCCAAAATTGCGAAAGACCAAACAATTTGTCGTTGAAAAACTCAATTCTGCTCGCTGGTTCATCAATGCGATTCACCAAAGACGCACAACCATGTTAAAGGTCATGCGATGTATTGTAGAAAATCAGGTTGAATTTTTTGAGCGAGGTCCTGGTTTTCTCAAGCCTATGGTACTTCAAGAAGTAGCAGACAAGGTGCGTATGCACATTTCGACCATCAGCCGCGTGAGCAATGGCAAATACGTGCAAACACCGCATGGCGTTTATGAGTTGAGATATTTTTTTGATGGCGGATTGCGTCGATGCGATAACGTCGATATTTCTGCCAGAAGTGTAAAAGAAAAAATTGCAATGTTCATTCGCGATGAAGACGTACAGAATCCGCTGAGCGATCAACACATATCAGATATGCTAAGAGAAGAAGGCATTAATATCGCGCGGCGCACGGTAGCCAAATATCGGGGTCAACTCAATATCAGTTCCGCGCGGCTGCGAAAGGCGCTTTAGAACGAATCTACGATAGTAGTTAGGTGGTAGGGCGGGGTTCGTCTATTCGTCTATTCGTCTATTCGTCTATTCGCTTCAGTCTGTCTGCTGAGTGCTGATTTCATCTTCTGAGATCTTGTGTACACTTTTGGGATTGAAGGTCTGCTGGGTATTGATGCGAAGTGCAACTTCAATTCGCCCGCCAGTTAGTACAAAAAACTGAATCAGAAACCCGCCGCCTTGCATGGTTTCAACCTGGTAAGCGTCGGTGTCTAATCCGTCGAGCAATTGGGGAAGGGTGGTTTCAAATCGGGAGTGTTGTGTAATATTGGGAGGCAACGCCATAATCAGGGTTCCCGGTTCCGTATTGAGATAGCCTCCGATGCGCTGTCGCGTGCTAACCATGTAAGAAATAATCCTGCAGGCATAATCGAATTCATCGCCGCCATTTCGATCTGGTGGCACGATGCCCCAGGTCAGGTGGTGGATAAAGGGATTGCCGTATCCCTGCCCGAGCATCTGATCAAGCGCGGGTTGGTCAACGGGATGAACCACTGCGACATAGTGGAACCAGCCGCGTGCAAGAGCAGGATGCCCGAACGGCAAGCCCGATGGCACATTGATATAATCCTGTTCATCGACAGGAGAGGGATAGCACCTGGTGTCCCAGCCCGCAATATAACCCATTGTTTTTAGAGGTCCCGCTACGAGGCACGGAGGATCTGTAAAGATCGCCGCGTGATCCATGTTGGGATACAGTTTGACGCCAGCATCAGAAATTTTTTCGGCGACCAGCAAGGCTTCTTCAAAGCGTTCAGGCGCATTCTCGATTTGGAGAACTGCGTGAAAGTCTTCGGGTAATCTACAGTCCATAGTCTCATCCTCCTGTTGGTTAGGCGATGTAATCAATAACACGTTTTTTCCATATACGTCAAGCATAAATGAATCCCGGTCACTTTGGTGGCCGGTTTTTTTTTGAAAAATTTGATTCACCCATTGCTGAAAAATTGAACAATTCGTTCCCCAATGCTATTTCGTTATACAGACCTCCAGGAACGTAACTCACTGTTTTAAAGACTCTTGCGATATTTTTCTCAATTCTGGCACGCGATTTGCAAATGTCATGATCAAAAAAACATTGCGAGAGGTCAATATGATGAGATACTGGATTATCGCTGTGATGTTGGGAGTGCTTCTGGAACCCGCTGAAGCGGCTGTCGTGATCAACGAGGTCCTTGCAGATCCTCCATCGGGAAATAGAGGTGATGCCAATAGAGATGGAACTCGCCACAATAATGCGGACGAATTTGTAGAAATACTGAATACTGGATCGGATACTATTGCGATAGGTGGATGGCAATTGTCAGACCGCAAACCCGGATCAAAAGGGCCGTACACTTTTCCCCCAGACATCAAAATTGCTCCGGGTGAATACATCGTTCTTTTTGGCGGTGGAGATGAGGTAAAAATTAAAGCTGAATTTGAGGGCCAGGTCTTTGTCGATGATGGCAGTATCGGTGGAGGATTGAGCAATTCGGGAGACGCAGTGTTTTTGATCGATCCGACTGCAAACGATACAATTACAAGCGCAGAATGGGGAAAAGAGGGAGGTAAGGATCAATCTCTGGTGCGGTATCCCGAAGGAACTGGCAGGTGGGTATTGCACAGTGCCTCCCCTGGCAAAGGGGTGTTTTCGCCGGGCAAACCGCGGTCGCTTTTTGATAAGCTCGAGTCTCTGCCCGAATATTTGGACCTGATAGAAGGAGAATCCATTTCGCTGATCCCTGCGATCTATAGCTACGAGACTGGGGAAACAAGGCGGATAGAGGATGAGGTTTTATGGGTATCGTGGGATACCACTATCGCGAGGATCGAACAGGGCGAGAAGGTGGTTGCAGTGCGTCCAGGTGAGACAGAAGTCGGATTTTTCTGGCGGGGTCGAGAAAGTCTTCACACACATCTAAGGGTATTGGAAAAGGAAAAACCGGCATTGGTGATCTCAGAGGTGTATCCCAATCCCGCCTGGAGCGATGCAGGTGATACCAATGGCGACGGGGTGCGACACACCTATCAGGATGAGTTTGTTGAAATAGCGAACCAGAGCGAGCATCCCATTGACATTAGTGGCTATTTCCTCGGCGATGACGATGCCTCAGTAGATCGCCTATTTCGATTTCCCGACAACACAGTGCTCGATACGCAAGCAGTCGCTGTACTTTTTGGAGGAGGGGAAATACCGGTTAGTAGCAGGGTTTTTGCCGATGACGGTCGTATTGGCGACGGCCTGTCCAATTGGAGCGATACCGTGCAATTATTGGCACCCGATAGCAGCACAGTAGTCGCCTCAATGGTCTATGAGCGCTCTACCAGAGGCGTATCCTTTGCCAGAGATGACGATGGCAATTATCTGTTACACAATCAGATATACGAAGATGAGCCTGCTTCTATCGGACGCTTAAAACCTGGAGATGATCCGATTGAGCCTGAAGGATTGACCGATACATTGACTGTTCCGGATGGTATCGTATTTTCCGAAATCCTGATGCTACCCGAACAGGTGGATGCCAATAACGATGGCATTGTCGATCAGCATGCAGATGCTTTTGTCGAATTGACCAATATTGGTGTTGATACCCTCGACTTGAGCGGATGGCTACTCGGCGATGACGATATCATTGTCTCTAAGTTTTTCTCTTTTCCCGATAATGTCTTGCTCTTACCCGGTGGTTATGTCACCATTTTTGGCGGAGGAACGCCCCTGGGCATCTCTGGCACTGTCTTATCCGCCGAGGGACGCATTGGAAATGGACTCAGTAGCGGTGGCGATGTCGTCCACCTGATCATGTCCGATGGTAAGACCGTGGCGCGGTCTATGCGCGTACCAAAAGCTACACCAGACGTTTCATGGCTGTTTTCGTCCGATGAGCCTCCAGAGTTACATCCCAAAATCCCCGGCAGGCACGCGATGTCGCCCGGCACATCATCGGACGGACAAAAAGGGCCTTCCATAGATACAGCAAACCGAGATACACGCGACACACAACCTCCCAAAGACCTGGTGATCTCTGAAGTCTATCCCAATCCCGCCGCAGGCGATGCAGGCGATACCAATGGCGATGGGGGGCGACACACCTACCAGGATGAGTTTGTCGAGATAGCGAATTTGGGCGTGCATTCTATCGATATTGGTGGCTATTTTCTCGGTGATGACGATGTACCTGTGGAAAAACTTTTTCGATTCCCCGATAGCACAGTGCTCGATACGCAAGCAGCCGTAGTGCTCTTTGGTGGGGGGGATATGCCAGTTAGCGAGCGAATATTTGCCGATGACGGTCGCATTGGTGATGGCCTGTCCAATGGCGGTGATACTGTGCAGTTACTGGCACCAGATGGAAGTACAGTGGTCTCTAAAATGACGTATGAGAACGCGCGACAGGGCATATCCTTTGCGAGAGACGATAACGGCAATTATCTATTACACAATGAGATATACGAAGGGGAATCTATCTCTATCGGACGCTTAGGGCATGGAGATGATGCAATTGACCCCAAAGGATTGACAGTCCCCAACGGTCTGGTATTTTCCGAAATCCTGATGTTACCCGAACAGGTGGATGCCAATAACGATGGAATTGTCGATAAGCATACAGACGCTTTTGTCGAATTGACCAATATCGGTGTCGATACCCTCGACTTGAGCGGGTGGCTACTCGGCGATGACGATATCATTGTCTCCCGATTCTTTCCCTTTCCCGATGATGTCTTGCTCGTGCCCGGTGGTTATGTCACCATTTTTGGCGGAGGAATACCCGTGGGCATTCCAGGTACTGTCTTATCTGCTGAGGGACGCATTGGAAATGGACTGAGTAGCGGTGGCGATGTCGTCCACCTGATCATGCCCAATGGTAAGACCGTGGCGCGGTCTGTGCGCGTGCCAAAAGCCATACCAGACGTTTCATGGCTGTTGTCGCCCAATGAGCCTCCACAGTTACATCCCAAAATCCCCGGTAGGCACGCGATGTCGCCTGGCACATCATCAATTTTGGAGGTGCAAGCAGACACTCTGGTTGGGGCGGAAAAACCCATTGTTTTTGATGATGGAGGCAAGGAAATAGAGTGGGGCATTTACCCGGCACCCAATCCTTTTAATACTGCAACTGTGTTGGGTTTTTATACTGCAGGAGGCCCTGTTGATGTGACCATATATAATATCCTGGGACAACCTATCAGACGATTGGTTCAACAGCATTTGCCAGCCGGATATTATCGGCATATATGGGATGGTAAAAATGACTCTGGAGTATCTGTGAGTTCTGGAATTTATATCGTCCTTCTCAAAGACAAAGAAGCGACATTTACACAGCGCGTCGCGCTCTTGAAGTGAGACTTATTCTACATCTTACCTTTTACCCTACAGAAGGGAGGTGAAACAGGATGGCACAACCCGAAATCACATTTCGTCATGGTCTATGTAGTGCTTCGATTTTTGAAAATGAATACAAGCGCGGTGAAGAATCTTTCACTGTACGCACGGTTTCATTTCAGCGAAGTTATTTGGACAAAGAAGGGAATTGGCAAACCACCAATAGCTTGAAGGTGAACGACATTCCCAAAGCCGTATTGGTGTTGAATAAAGCGTATGAGTTTTTGACATCAAACGGTCAGACTGATGCAGACGCAGACGATGCGGCTGCAATAACAGATGGACAGACTTGAGGAATTGTTTGTCACCGGCTCGCTGTACAGTCCTGATAGAATTGAGTTTCAGCCTGGTGATAAAGAAAAAAAGGTTCAGCTATTAGCTGGACCTTTTTTGTGTACCGATTGTGACAAAAACGTTTGCATATTGTGACTTATTCCATTTCCAGAAATATAATTAAACAACATCTATACATCCAAAGGCTCGTGCAATGCTTTCTTGATCAGAACACCAGCTTTGAAATAGCTCTTTCGCCGCGCAGGAACATAAACAATCTCGCCTGTGCGGGGATTGCGTGCAGCGGGTTTCGGTCTGGTCGGCTTGATGCCCAGCACACCAAACCCCCTGATTTCGATTCGATCACCGGCGATCAGGTTTTCGCGCATCGTGTTAAATAGTGTATTTACAATCTCATAAGCGAGTTGCTTTTTGATTCCCAAACGATCAGAAATTTTTAACGCGATGTCTTTTTTTGTCATTGTCATTCGGTCCTCCCATCTCACATACATTCTCGAGGCATTGGCTAATATAGCCCTAAACATCTAAGATGCAAGACAAAAATGATCGTAATACCAAATTGAAAAATTGCTTTTGCTCTATATGTCGCTTATTTTAACATCGTTAGCGAGGATAAATCTATGCGGCGGGCAAAACCAGAAACCAGCGTAATACACCGCGTCACGCGATATGATGGCTCTATTGGCAAATCCGCGGATGATGTGCTGGTCGTAGAGGAACCACTTGAAATTCGCGTTGCAGGAGAATCCGTTGCCGTGACCATGCGAACGCCGGGAGATGACCGCGCCCTTGCGCTGGGATTTTTGTATGGCGAGGGCATCATTCGCGAAATTGGCGATGTCGGACGTGCGGAACACTGTGGACGCCCGGGAACTCCTGAGTATGGAAATGTTATTGATGTTCTTCCGCGTCCGGGCGAGATACTCGATCCGGAAAGAATTCGAGCGGGACGACGAGGCACATTGACTTCATCGGCCTGTGGGGTATGTGGCCGCGAGCAGATAGAAGATATGATGCAGCGGTGTCAGCCTCTCAATGATCATCGCGCTGTTCGGGCGGCGATGATTTTTTCCTCGCAAGAGCAGATGCGCCAAGCGCAGTACGTGTTTGCACAAACGGGGGGCGTTCATGCTGCTGCCGCATTTTCAGAAGCGGGAGATATGTATTCCTGTTTTGAAGATATTGGCCGGCACAATGCAGTAGATAAGGTTGTGGGGCATTTGCTCGAAACGCATAATATAGTAGAAGGGGAGGGGGTGCAGATACTCGCGGTGAGCAGCAGAGCGAGTTTTGAAATTGTGCAAAAGGCCGTTGTTGCGCGCATACCTGTCGTAGTTGCCGTATCTGCAGCGAGTTCATTGGCTGCAGATCTTGCACAGGCGATGGGGATAACCCTCATTGGCTTTGCACGCGATAAAAGGATGGTCGTTTATACAGGAACCGTGCAATAGATACCAGAAACCGCCTCGCGTCTCTTTAGCGGTTGGGCCTACTTTGCCCAACCGCTAAATTTTTGCTGTCTATGGGAACACTATTTGCAAATTTCAGGTCTAATCGTTGGCAAAGGCACAATGAGGAGCCATACTGATGGTCATTCGCATTTCAAACCTGACAAAAGTATATCGCCGGGGCGCCGTTCCCGCCCTGGACGATGTCACGTTGGACATCCCGCACGGAACATTTGGTCTGTTGGGACCCAATGGCGCGGGCAAAACAACGTTGATCAAAATATTATCGACTCAGATGGATGCATCGAGCGGCAGTGTGACCATGGATGATTTCGATCTGGCAAAAGACCGCACTGAAATACGCCGGCGCCTGGGATATTTGCCCCAACATTTTGGGACCTATCCCCAACTGACTGCCTGGGAATTTCTCGATTATATGGCTATTTTGGGCGACATACACAATAGAAGAGCGCGTCTAAATCGCGTGGAACAAGCTCTAAACGAAGTCGGGTTGTACGAAGCGCGGAATCGGCGATCGGGCACGTTTTCCGGTGGCATGATGCGCCGCCTTGGCATTGCCCAGACCATTCTGACCGATCCAGAGTTTCTCATTGTCGATGAGCCCACCGTAGGACTTGATCCAGAAGAACGCATACGGTTTCGGGGTATTTTGGGACGCTTGAGCAGCGATCGCGCAATTTTGATTTCCACACACATTGTAGGCGATATTTCGAGCACCTGCGAAGATCTCGCGGTTCTGGATGTCGGACGACTGATCTTTCGCGGTTCTCCTGGAGAACTCATTTCAAAAGCCGATGGAAAAACGTGGGAAGTACAGGTCGATGATGCCGGCTTTGAAATGCTGTCGCGGATGTTTCGCGTAGTCACAGTAAATGTTGAGGGCGACCTGATGCGTCTGCGTATGGTGGGCGATGGCGAGCCTCCTGCCGATGCCGAAGCAGTCGCGCCCAATCTCGAAGATGCCTATGTCTATTTTGTCGGAGGCGATACCACAGGCGAAATCGCCGCGTAAAGGACCAATACCATGTTATCTATCTTTCACAATGTATGGGGCGTTGCGCGTTATGAGCGCAAAATGCTCCTGCGAACCACAAAATTTCGCATTTTGGGCGGTCTGGGGATGAGCATTCCCGTTTTGCTCGGCATCGGCTTTGCCATCGCAGAAGCCAATGGTGCTGAATTGCCCGTGGGAATTGACTCTTATGTCCCATTTTTAGTGTACAGTTTCTTGCAGACCGTTGTCATAGCATTTATTGTGGGAGATTTTAGAGCAGCGGATGAACAGGCGCATATTTACGAAGTCGTGGCCGGGCGTCCCATTTCGACTGCGGAACTGGTTGCGGGTAAGTATCTGGGCATTGTTAGTGCGCTTGTCTTTTTGAGCCTGGGGGTCCTGGTTTTAACCCTGAGTATCCAGGCTGCAAAAATCAGCATGACGGGTAATCCATTTACAATAAAACCCTATATCAGCTACCTCGTGCTCATGAACCTGCCCGCCTTAATTTTTATGTCCTCTGTGACCTTTTTCCTGGGTGCAGTGTTGCGAAGGCAAGCGGCAGTCGCCCTGATTGTGATCGGGTATTTGTTGGCCGTCTTGTTATTCCTGGGCAAGCGATATGATGGTATCTACGACTTTGGTGCTTTTTTTATGCCTCTGTATTATTCCGATCTGATCGGTCTGGCAGATATTACGCAAGTGGGGCTAAAGCGCCTGTTTTACATCTTGCTCGGCATTGGATTTTTTGGCTTTTCGATTGACTGGTATCCCCGTCTTGCACATTCCTTAGTCGCGCGGTGGTTTGGCCGCAGCTGCGCCCTCACCGGTTTTGGACTGGCTGTGGGCCTTTACTTTTATATGGATGCAGAGACACAAGAAGGGAAAGCGTATCGCCAGTCTCTGCTCGAGCAACAGGAAGCGGTTGCGACTATTCCCGTCGCGGAAATAACCCATTACGATCTGGCATTGACGCTTTTGGGAGAGGCGCCGCTCGCTGCCTCGGGCACGATTAAATTGAGAAATCCCCACGAATCTCCGATCGATACGTTGATCCTTTCGCTCAATCCCGGATTCAAAATCCAGAGCCTGACGCGCGGTGATGGCGGCACAATAGCGTGGGAGCGTATGGGAAGTGTGATCCGCGTCATACCCGATAACTCCCTGAACTCGGAACAAGAACTCGACCTAACCCTATCATACGCGGGTGATATTAACACGGAAGGTTTTGATCTCAAACGAGAAAAAGCCAGACCAAAGCTGCGCAAACGAGAAGGGCCATTTGGAATATTTAATAAAGGCTCTTTGACGGCGTGGATTCGCGACAATTCCATCTTTTTGCCTCCGCGCAGCCGATGGTATCCGGTAACGGGCGTTGATTACGGCTATGAGGACACGCGTGCGGTCTCCTTTTCAACGGCAAATTTGCAAATAACATATCCACAAGGCATCGAAGTCATTACTCAGGGACGGGTCGGCAAGACCGATACGCTCGGTACACAGGTAACGCGTCAATGGACCGTTGAAAAACCCGTGCCTGTCCTATCGCTCAATGCGGGCGAATACCGCGTTTATCGCGCGACCATTCACGACGTCGAATGCGCTCTTTACGCCCATCCATCACATCTGCGTCCGATCCGATTTTTTGAAGGTGCGGAAGAAGAGATTTTGCGGGCACTCGGGCAGATCATGGACGCTATGGAACAGGAATCGGGCATGAAATACCCCTATACCAGCCTTTCTGTGGTGGAAATTCCCTTCCATGTGCAATGGTATTACGAAGGCTGGGAAGAAAAGGGCGGGCTGACGCAACCCGGCGTGTTGATGATTGAAGAGGATGTGTTCATGAGGCAGCAATTTACCCGCGATTTTAAGCGCTCTCAGGAGCGCTCGCGCGGCAATCGTGAACCCAAAGACATAAAAAAAGACCTTTTGGTACGCGCGGTTTTTTCGACCTTTTTTTCCCGAGAAGGAAATTCGGGCAGACAGGGACAGCCCGGCGGATTATTTCGCAGCCCTGTTGTTCAACTCTGGGCTTATGACAAGCAGTTTGTGGGCGAACATTATTCCCTTCTCAAAAAGGGCATGCCCCTGTATCTCCAGAATGATTTGAGTTCCAATATGACCTCTGCTTTTTATTCGAGCCAACGACGCGGTGGCGGCGGCGATAGGGGACGTGGCGGTCGCGATGGTCCCGGGGGTCGCGGAGGCCCCGGAGGGCGCTTCGGATCGGGCGGGGGATCGGGTGCTGCCTGGGATACGTTGATTGCGAAAATGCAGCGAAAGTCATTTGCCGATTTAAATCCAGAAACGCAAGCCGGCCTCTATCGCCAGGTTCTCGACGCCAAGGGGCCCGCACTTTTTCAAATGATGGAATCTTTTTTGGGCGAGGAAACATTTCGCACGGTCTTAGACGATATAGACCACAATCACAAATACGAAAACATCGATTTTTCGACCTTTGAACGCGCTGCTGTGGGCGATACCACAGAAAGTGCAGAGAGCCAAAAATTGCAACGCCTCGTCAACGACTGGATTTTCAGTACAGAAATCCCGGGCTATACCCTTACAAGGGTAAAAGCTCTGAAGATGGACGACGGTTTTGGTATGGTGGTCTATCAATTGATTCTGCGGATTAAGAATAGCGAACCGGGCAGGGGATATGTGCAAATCACGGCTACGGGTCGGGGCGATGAAGCCGTAAAGGGCGTCGAGATTGATGGTGGACAGGAAATTGAAGTTTCGATGGTTTTGTGGGAACAGCCCTTCAGGGTGATGGTCGAACCCTTTTTTGCACGCAATCGGCGTCCTCTAATGTCCCCCGTGCGCGTTCCCGAAGATGTCACAGAGGGCTTTCCGGTCGCTTATGTCAAAGACGTGACGGGCGAGGAGTCTGGGCCTGTTGAGATTATTGTAGATAATGACGACGACGGATTTTCAATGCCCGTGCGGCGTGCAACGCGCTATTTCCGGCCCGGACTCAAAGGGGGCAACTGGCGCGAACAGGGCCTGCCAATGGCCTTTGGGCGATTTGAGACAAATTATCGAAGAAAGTCTCAAGGGGATGGTGCACAGCCTGCGGTTTGGGCAGCGCAAATGCCCAGAGACGGCGAGTTTGATGTAAGTTTCTATTTTGTCGATCCCGCAATGGCCAGGCGCATTCGAATTGCATCGACCTTTACACTCACTATTTTTTACGGGGGCAAAGCCGATACCCTCGAAATAGAACGCGACCAGATGAAAGCGGGATGGAATTATCTGGGGCGATACAAATTTGTCGAGGGCGAAGAAGCCGCAGTCGAATTGTCTGACCGCGCAGAAGGGCGAGGGGGTCTCTATGCCGATGCCGTGCGATGGCGCTTTTTTGATCCGGAAAACCCCGATGCCTACGAAGATGAAATGCCTACCTTTACTGGACGCGGTAGAGGTGGACCAGGAGGTGGCCCCGGGGGGCGCGGCGGGGATGGTAGGCGAGGTCCCGGTGGTGGCAGAGGTGGTGGCGGGTTTTTGGGCTTTTAATTTTATCCGCAGATGGACGCAGATGGACGCGGATAATTTGGAAATACAAGGGAGGAATGGACGTGAAGTTTGACTTTTGCTCAAAATTTCTGTTGGTAATTGTCCTTTGTACGCTGGTCGCCTGCGATCAACAGACGGAACAGCGCACCGTTGATCTGACGGTTCCCGTTACTGTGCAATCCGTGGAGACGGGAACAATTGAATCCATTGTGACGGCTACCGGTACACTCAGACCCGTGCGCGAAGCCCAGATCACAACGGAGATTCGGGGAAATCTGTACTGGAGCAAGGGGAGCAATAACCGCTTGCTCGCCAAGGGTTCAGAGGTTAGAAGGGGACAGACTATAGCCAGGCTCGACAGCGATGAATGGGTTGTTGGCGCACGGGTGGAAGCGCGCAAACTGGCGGTTGAGACAGCCAAACGAACGCTAAAAGAGCAGGAAACCCTGTTTAGCCGACAACTCGCAACGGAAATGAACGTCGAAAGTGCGCGTAGAGCCTGGGCAGATGCAGAAGCCAACTACCAGGACGCGCTTATCAAGATCGATAAAACCAAACTTTTGGCTCCCATTCAGGGTGTGCTGTCGGAACTTGCGGATATTACGCAGGGAACGCTGGTGACGCCAAATACCGCAATCGCAAAAATTATGGATTATTCGCAGGTATTTGTGGATCTGAAAATTCCCAATGCCCAGATTGTTAATGTAAAATTGGGCCAGGGCATCCGCGTGAGCAATTACGCTTTGCCCGAAGAAGTTTTTGAGGGCGAGATTGTCGAAATGGATCCGGCTATTGATCCGGTCACGCGCACGGTTCAGGTCGTCGGGATGGTCGATAATCCCGACTTGTTGTTGCGAGCGGGTATGTTTGTCAAAACAGAAATCGTCACGGAGTCGCGGCAAAATGTCGTACTTATTGCGCGCAATCTCGTTTTGCGGCGGAGAAACCAGAAAGTCGTTTTTGTCGAAGAAGAGGGCCGCGCACAACAACGCGAAGTCGAAACCGGTCTGGAAGACCGAGACCGCGTGGAAATTGTGGTCGGCCTTGAACCGGGAGACCAATTGATCACGAGCAATTACGAAACGCTGAGGCCGCGAACTCGCGTGCGGGTCACGGGAGATAGACGATGAATTTGCCGGAATTTTCAACGCGATATCCCGTGACGATTGCCATGGCAACCCTCGCGGTGGTGTTGCTCGGCTGGATATCTCTGGACGGTTTGGGCACCGATCTCTTGCCGGATCTTCAGACGCCTGTCGTCACCATAGACCTGGCAGCACCGGGCAAATCGCCTGTCGAGATTGAAGAAAGCTATACGCGCCGTCTCGAACGCGATGTGAGCACGATTAACGGCGTCAAGCGCGTGTATTCGATTACCCGCTCCGGACAAGCCGTGGTCATTGCGGAATTTGCCTGGGATGCGGACATGGATTACGGGTTGCTCGACGTGCAAAAAAGGGTGGGGCGCTATGCGGCAAATGATGATGTATCTCAGTTAGATGTGACGCGAGAAGACCCGCTCGCGCTTGCGGTGATGCGAATTGCGATTACAGCAGACGAAAACACGGAACTCGACGCACTGATGGGCACGGTAGAATTACTGATCAAACCCAAATTGGAGGCCCTCGATGGCGTGGCGTCTGCCGAGGTGGAAGGGGGAGCAGAAAAGGAAGTGCGCGTTTCGCTCGATCCCTATTTGCTCGAAGCGTTTGGGCTTTCACCCGATGCGGTCATCAATCGCATCGCACAGGCAAATGCCGATGTATCCGGGGGTACGCTCAGAGAAAATCAGCAGTCGTATCTGGTCAAAGCCCTCGGTCGCTTAGATGACATAAACGATGTACGGGAAGTCATCGTGGGAGAAAAGCGCGGGGGAGGAGGCACGGTTTCCGGAGACCGCGTGCCGGTGCGCGTGCGCGACGTGGGCACGGTTGACCTGGAATATCAAGAGCGAGAAACCATCGTGCGCCTCGATGGCCGGGAATGCGTTGGCCTCGCCATTTACAAAGAAGCCAGCAGCAATACAGTCGCCGTAGTCAATACGGTATTGGATGCGATAGACGATATCGAAGCAGACCTGAGCGGCATGCAATTTACAACCGTCGAAAATCAGGCGCGATTTGTCGAAGATGCCATAGGCGAAGTCGAAACATCGGCCATCCATGGGGCGATTTTGGCAATTTTCGTGCTTTTGATCGCGTTGCGGAGTTGGACAGTGACGCTGGTGATTGCGTTGGCGATTCCCATTTCCGTATTGGCGACATTCTCGCTCATGTACTTTGAGGGACTGACCCTGAATATTATGACGCTGGGTGGGTTGGCTCTGGGCGCGGGCATGCTCGTTGACAATGCCATTGTGGTTATTGAGAATATTTATCGCCATCTCGAAAGCGGCGAGGATGCGCGCACAGCATCGAGTCGCGGAGCCTCTGAAGTCGGCGTGGCAATTCTGGCTTCAACGCTGACGACCGTGGCTGTTTTTTTGCCTATTGTCTATTTGCAGGGGCTGGCGGGCAAGCTCTTTGTGGATCAGGCTTGGACAGTCGCATTTTCGCTGCTGTCATCGCTGGTTGTGGCAATGACGACGATTCCGATGCTGACGTCGCGCATTTTCCGGCGGCTGAATACCACGCGTCACACGACCATTCGGTCGGACAAATACTATCGGTTTCTCAATGGTGTTTTGAACCGCAAACTCATCATGCTCGGCGTCGTGCTGCTCATTCTGGGTGGGACGGGATATATCGCCCGCGAGTTGCAAACCGAATTTATCCCGCGTGAGGATCAGGGGCTGTTTCAAATTGATCTCACATTGTCTGAAGGCTCGCGTGTGGAACTGAGCGATCAGGTCGCCCTGCACGCCAAAGAGATTGTCGAAAGCGTCGGCGGGAGCGATGTGGCGCATGTGTACGCATTGGTCGGCCTCAATCCCGCCCTGGTATCGAGCGGAGGCGAACCAACGGGTCCCAATCGCGCGACCCTATCGGTGGCTTTGCACACACAGCGATCCCGCAGCGTCAGCGAATTGGTGCGCGATCTGGATCCCATTTTGAGTGCCATGCCCGATATCGAGGTGAAATACAAGCTGCACGAAACCGCGCTCGAAGGCGTGATGGGGGGGCAAGAAGCGCCCATTCAGATCGAAGTGTCTGGGGAAAATCTCGATATTTTGGCGCGTATCACAAAAGATCTTCAGACGAGGATAGAGGATCTGCCTTCGGTGTACAATGTACGCACGAGTTTTCAGGGTGGGCAGCCAGAAGTCGATCTGGCGATTCGCGATGAAGTGGCATCGGCTTTTGGACTGACCACGCAGACCATCAGCCGCACATTGGAAAGACAACTGTCGGGTGAAGTTGCCGGCGAATTGTCTAAAGATCAGCGCACGCGAGATATCCGGGTAAAATATCGAGATATAGACCTGCGCGAACTCCACACCATGCAAATTGAGGGATCAGATGGCGCGATCCTGACATTGGGGGATATTGCCGAGCTTAATATTGTTGAAGGCCCTCGAGAAATTTTGAGAGAAAATCAGCGGCGCGTGGGACGCATTACGGGATATCTCACAGAAGGGCGCATTTTAAGTGAAGCTATTGCCGACGTACGCGCCACTATGCAGGAAATGGCTGTGCCGTCGGGGTATCGCATTGAAATTGGCGGGGAAGAGCGCGAACGCGCGGCGTCGTTTGAAAGTCTCAAATTCGCACTCCTGCTTTCAATTGTCCTGGTCTATATGGTTATGGCATCGCTGTTTGAATCCACGCTCCATCCGTTCACCGTCATGTTTTCCGTTCCCTTAGCCGGCGTTGGCGTGATATTTGGATTCTATCTTTTGGGCGAACCGCTCAGTGTAATGGCCTATATCGGCATTATTATGCTGGGGGGTATTGCGGTAAATGATGCGATTGTGCTCGTGGATCGCATCAACCAGCTCAGGCAAGCTGGCTTGACGCTGCGAGAAGCGATTCTACAGGGCGGGCAGGACCGCTTGCGCCCCATTATGATGACGAGTGCGACGACCATCCTCGCCCTGCTGCCCATGGCACTCGGCTTTGGCGAGGGGGCAAAATTGCGCGCGCCTATGGCGATTGCCGTCATTGCCGGATTGGTGACATCGACATTGATGACCTTACTCGTGATCCCCACTATGTATGAACTGATTGATCGACTTCGGGGGAAATCCGCGTGACACTTGCTGGTATTGCCGTTCGGCGGCCCGTGACCACGGCCATGTTCTTTTTTGCTCTGGCTATTTTAGGCGCGATTTCACTGGATCGGTTGCCCGTCCAGATATTTCCCGAACTCGTTTACCCGGAAGTCTTTGTCGCGCTTACTCAGCAGGGCTATTCGCCCGAACAGGTCGAGCGGGAATTGGTGATGCCCGTCGAGAGAGAAGTGGGCAAACTCGAAGGCATTGAGGCGTATGAATCCTTTTCGCGCCAGAACAATGGCGGGGTACGCATTTCTTACGCGCCCAATACGGATATGAAATTCGCCCTGCTGCAAATCGAGAGTCGCATCACGCGCCTGCAACCGCTTCTGCCCGAAAGAACGCGGGTCAATATACAGCGCTTTGATGCCTCTGATCTGAGCGCCTCGGTGATGCAAATTCACGTGTTGGGCGAAGGCGATATAAACTGGTTACGCGAATTTGCCGAGGAGAAAATCAGACCGGAATTGGAAGCGGTCGATGGCGTTGTCAACGCGCAGGTCCTGGGCGGGCAAAGGACGGCTATTGAAATTATTGTCGATCCACTAATGCTGCAGGCGCACCAGCTTTCGATGTCCGATGTTCGCAACCGGATCAATGCTTTTAATACGCGGCGGCAATATCTCGGGCGGGTGTACGACGACGACCAGGCTTATGCGGTCAGCATTAAGGGCCAATTTACAGACCTCGTGCAAATCCGCAGAGTCGTTATCAAACCCGAATTGCCCCTGCATCTGGGCGACATTGCCAAAATCCGCTACGGCCTTCAGGAGCGTACAGACCTGCAACGCATCAATGGCAAAGCCGCTGTTGGCATTCGCATTCAAAAAGACGATGAAGCCAATCTCATCGAACTTGCAGGAGAACTCGAAGACACCATCGAACGCGTCAACGGCGACCTCGCCTATGAAAATATCCAACTCGTGATCAGCCAGAATCAGGCTGAAATTATGAACGAAGCCCTCAATTTCCTCAAACGGGCCGCTGTTGTCGGGGGATTGCTCGGGCTTTTTGTTTTGTTCTTATTTTTGAGAAACTTGCGTTTTGTCGCTGTTTTGCTCCTCGCCATTCCGTGTTCTTTGCTGCTCACATTTAACCTGATGTATATGTGGGATCTCAGTTTGAATGTGCTCTCGATGTGCGGCCTCGCG
This sequence comes from Candidatus Latescibacterota bacterium, assembly GCA_022821275.1. GTDB lineage: Bacteria > Latescibacterota > UBA2968 > UBA2968 > UBA2968 > VXRD01. Next base: position 74,440 of record JAJEDY010000018.1, read on the forward strand.
CTTGCAGTTGGTATGTTGATGGACAACGGCATCGTGGTCATGGAAAATATCTTCAAGCATTTTGAACAGGGCAAATCTCCCAAAGAAGCAGCAAAAGCCGGAACCGATGAGGTTGCACGCGCCGTTGTTGCGGCAACCGCGACTACGATTACGGTTTTTGTACCCGTCGTTTTTATTCAAAGCGACTTTCAGGATATCTTGAGAGAATTCGCGCTGTCCATCGCCTTTCCTCTGCTTGCCTCTCTACTCGTAGCCCTCACACTCGTGCCTGCCCTCGCGTCGAAAACCCTCTCTCTCGCATCTCGACCACCGACGGGAACAGGCGCGCTGATCGAGATGTACACAGTGTGTCTCAAAGCGGGCTTGCGCCACAGAATCAGCGTGTCACTGGGCATAGCCGGTGCGCTTGTCATCACATTGATCATTTCCTTTTTCTTTATGCTACAGCAGGAAATCCGCCGGGAAGAAAGCCGTTTTACCGTCTATATCAGCATGCCCGAAGGCACGACTATTGAAGCCCTCGATGCTGTTGTTGGCGAAATTGAAAGTGCTGTGCGAGATCTCAAAGGTGTAGATCGCTTTACGACCAGTATCAGCGAAACCCAGGCGAGTATCAATGTGGAACTTTTGCCCTTGTCCGAACGCCCCGACCAGATTTCTGTCGATCTCATCAAAGAGAATCTCGAAGAGTCGTTCGGTGATGTCCAAAACGCAATTGTGAGTTATGAGGCCATCGCGCGCACAGGCAGGGGAGGTGGGGGAGGCCGAGGGGGAGGTGGAGGAGGTGGAGGTATTCGGGGTGCCGGTCGGGCCTCGGGCGGATTCAATCTGGAAGGGGGCACGCCTTCGGAAATGGCTGTGATCCGCGGCTATGATTTTACGGTGCTTCAAATGCTTGCAGACGATCTGGTCTATCGCCTCGAAGAAGTGGAGGAAATCGATCCCAATAGCGTGCGGGCCGATGCGGAACGCGGCGCATCTGAGGTGCATGTTTTGCCCGATGAAGAAGTGATGTTTGACCGGCGATTGCAGGTGCGCCAGGTGCTCAATGCCGTATCCGACGCCAATCCGCGCGGCGCGCGTTCCAATATTGCATTTCTCACACCCGAAGGCACTGAAATCCCGATTGATATTCGCAATGTCGAAGATCCCGAAGAAGAAGGGGAAGGCATTGCGGGATTGAGACAGACGCCGATTCTGGGTGCTGGGGATACGTACATTCCCCTTGTGGAAGTTTCGCATGTGCGACGAGATCAGGGCAGAAGCATGATTTTGCGCACCGATCAATCGCGGCGCATAATTGTGTCCTATAATTTCGCCGAGGAAATTTTGCAATCTCAGCCTCTGCTGGAAGCCTCTCGCGTTTATGTGCAAGCTGTGGTCTCTGAAATGGTGCTGCCCGAAGGGTATAGCATCGAAATGATCGAGGCAGAGGAAGAGACGATTTATTACTGGATGATGGGCATTGCCGCGCTGTTGATTTTTATGATTTTGGCCTCTTTGTTTGAATCGCTTTCCGCGCCTTTGGTTATCTTGTGTACATTGCCCGCGGCAATTATTGGATCGTGCTGGGCACTGGTCTTATCGGGTACGGGATTGACTTCGCAAGAAGCGCCAATGGCACTGCTGGGGCTTATTGTTTTGAGCGGTATTGCCGTCAACAACGGGATCGTGCTGATCGACGCAATCGAAACCCTTCGCCGCCACGGATTCAGGCGAGAACGCGCGGTACTCGCGGCGAGCCGGTCGCGCGTGCGTCCTGTTTTAATGACTTCGGCAACCACCATTTTGGGCATGTTGCCCCTGGCACTCATATTTGGCGGCGATTACGAAATTTGGCCGCCCTTTGCGATTGTGGTAATCGGTGGGCTGGCGGTTTCAACGGTTTCTACCCTCGTATTTATTCCCGTGGTGTACATGGGAATTGACCAGACCAAAGCCTGGCTGGCAGATATTGGCTGGTTCGGAATTGTATTGGGGACGGCAGCAGCCGCGGGATTGACGCATTGGGTTAACGATTATTACCAGAGTTTGTTCTGGACCTGTCTTTTGGCATTGCCGACGTGGATGTTGTGTATGGGCACTGTCTGGATTGTACAGCGCATTTATCGCGCGCGCATGGCTTCTCTCATCGAGATCGGCAACATTGATCATCTCGAGATTCGCAATCTGACAAAAATTTACGGGGCACCAGGGCAGTTTAAGCGCGAATGGGATCGCTTTAAGCGGCGCGATGAGCGTCTTTCTGAGCGCGGACAGGTAGTGGTAGATAAAAAGGCGATTAAGGACAGTTTATGGTGGAAATTGCCACTTTTGGCTCTGTTGATCTATTTAGAAACCTATTTTGAACAGGGATCCTGGATATTTTTGACGGGGCTTGCCCTGTGGGGCCTCGTACATCATCTCGTGCTATGCGCGGCTACCTTACGCGATTTCCAGATCGAGAACAGATGGATATCACAAATCGCCCGATTGATTTTGCCGCTGGTCTTTGTCGCCTTTATCCATTGGCGTTTGGAACTTATATCTTTGACCATAGCCACCAGTGCGATCTATTTGCTCTATCGCATCATCGGGTTTTTGGCAAATCGCGTTGGGCAAGGTCGCGTTGATCCCGAGCATATACCGGGCAAGTTGGGCCCTGTAAAAGGTATCGTGTACCGCGGCGCTGCAGCCGTTCCCCTGATTGGCGTTCCGCGCCCGCAATTCCAGGCTCTCGGCGGTGTGAGTCTCGATATCCCACGCGGCATGTTTGGGCTTCTGGGTCCCAATGGCGCGGGCAAAACCACGCTGATGCGGATTGTGTGTCGGGTTTTGTCGTCAAATTACGGCTCAGTACTCGCCAATGGCAAAATACCACTTACACATCGGAATATGCAGGGGGTGATTGGATATTTGCCGCAGCACTTTGGCCTGTATCTGCACATGTCTGCGTATAATTATCTGGAATACCGCGCGCTTTTGGAAGGGTTTAAGGATGGGGTGGCGCGGCGCAAGCGCGTTCAGGAATGCCTGGAGCAGGTCAATCTGTGGGACAGGCGCGACGATCCAATTGGTTCGTTCTCCGGCGGTATGAAACAGCGCGTGGGCATTGCACAAACCCTGTTGCACTTGCCGCAGATTATTGTGGTGGATGAACCAACAGCGGGATTGGATCCACTCGAGCGAATCCGATTCAGAAATTTGCTGGCGCGATTTAGCCAGGAAAAGATCATTATTTTTTCCACGCATATTGTCGAAGATATTGCGGGCAGTTGTAACCGATTGGCCGTGCTGAATCACGGCAAGGTGCTCTACACGGGAACCCCGATTGAAATGCGCGATTTGGCGCGCGATAAGGTGTGGGAAGCCCTGCTACCTGATCAGCGTTTTGAAGCATTGGAACGCGATCTGGATATGATTACGCATGTGCGCGTACCCGATGGGATTCGGGTGCGATTTCTCGCAACTGATCCCATTCCCGAAGCGCGTGCCGCTACGCCCACCCTCGAAGATGCGTACCTCTACCTTTTGCGACATGGCGATGAATACAAACAGACTAACATGGCGTGAGTTGCTCTTTTTCGTGGGCAAATTGCACAGCTTGAGCATGAGAATCGTTTTTCACCGCAAAATGATTTTTATGTTTTGCGGAGTTTTGGCGTATTACGCAATTTTGTACGCGATTGCAATTTGGCGTCCGGGCGAGGGACTTTCGGTCGAGCAAGCTCTCCATGTATTGGTAGAAGTGCCAGGCACAGTACTTGCGATTTATCTGACGATGGATCTGGTGTCGGGGGAGAGGGATAAGGATACGCTTGAGATTTTGTTCAGTACAGCTATCAGCCACTACGCGACGTGGGCCGTGAGAATTGTGTCGATCAGCGCTGCACTCTTTGTCACGCTGATGGCAATGAGCACGATTTCCTACTATTTTTTCGCAGAGTTTCCCTATATTTTGGGTGGATTGAATGCCTGTATCCCTGCCTTTTTTATGATAGGAGCCACATTTCTTTTTTCTGTTTTGTTCCGCAGTGGGAATGCGGCTGGCATGCTCGCCGTTGGGCTTCTGATTGGTATTTTGCTTTCTACCGAGGCGTTTGAAGATACATCGTATTACCTTTTTCTCAAGCCATTTGCTCCACCTTCAGATTTAGATACCAGCCTGTGGATAAATCGCGTGGTCTTAAATCGCGCGGGTATTGCCATTCTGGGAATACTGTTCATTTTTCTGGCTCTGAGACGAATGATAGAACGCGAAAAGTTGCTGTAATAGCTCAAAAGCATCCGCAGATGGACGCAGAAAAAACGCGAGTAATTTGAGCGTTTTACGCAGATGAAAGTCAAAATCAGCATCCATAGAAAAGCCCCTCGTCAATATAGACCAGGGGCTTTTTTGTGCCGTTATTCAACAAAACGAAAATGCATCAACGAAAAAAATAAAAAATAGCAGAAATCAGAAATATGCAGGTGCTAATCAGAAATATGCGAGGAGTTTTTGAGTTGAAATTACCGGTATGATCGTGGTATTATAAAAGAGCCGCCGACAAGACCAGAACCAGTCAACTGTCAGCGGCGGTAGTATCTCAAGCTGGGAACTTGAGAAGACTAAATAAAAAGTAACGACCTGAAGCGCGATTGTCAATATGTACGCCTGTGTTTCATTGTCCTGAATAATGGGGTTCTAAAAGTTTCAGGGCCTGATGATGACAAAATATGGACAACCAGAAAATTTTGATTGCAGAGCACGATTCCCGCGTTCTATCGACACTTACAGGATTTTTGAGTGATGAACCTTATGAGATATTCAAGGCAGAAAATGGAATAGAAGGGCTTGTAGTTTTAAGGCGCGAGAAGATTGATCTTGCTCTTGTTGAAAAACATATTGCGGGTCTTGGTGGAATAGCATTTTTGGAGACTGTGAAGACCGAGAAAATTCAGACAAATATTTTGATCATGGGGGGGATTGACCAGATGGAATTAACAGAAAAAATACTCAAGATCGGTGCTGTAAGTGTACTGAATAAACCCATAATAAAGGATAACTTTTTAGCCAAGATCAAAGCATTTATGCCACGAAATGAGGGCAGCAGTCAGGCTGAGAACGGCCAGTCAGGCTTGGATAGCTTCCCCGTCCCAGTGCAGGCTTCACAAGATAAGATAAAAACTGATTTGGAATCATTTTTGAATGAGCATTACCACGATCCAGACCTGAAATTTGATGCTCTGATGTGCTACTTCGATTTATCAAGGTCGCACGGTTGTGCGCTATTTAGAAAACATTTTGACAAGACTTACTGTGAAATATTACGGGAGGTCAGAATAGCACAGGCAGAGCGTTTCCTAAAAGAATCATCTCTGTGTATGCATGAAATTGCAAGCCAGTGTGGATTTCATTCATCAGATCGTTTGCGTGAGGCTTTCAAGAAGATACATGGCATTTCTCCTACACTTTACCGCAAAAAATTTATAAGCGGAGAAATTCAAGAAAGGTAAGTAAGGTTCAAGCGATGAAGATTTTACATATTCTGGATATTTCGCTACCACACCGACAAAGCGGCTACACTTTGCGAAGCCAATATATCATCAAGTTGTGGAACGCTATCGCGGGATCTATGAGTCCGCGATAGCCGTTTGTCCCGCCCGTATGGAATGTATTAATCAACAAGCAAAAACCCGCACACGCGTTGCATTTTACAGCCAGCATCTCATTGGTGTTGGGCACCATTTTCGCAATCGCCAGATTGTCAATGCGCTGGTCAAGACATGCGATGTGTTTTTTCTCGATGGCGGACGTCCTATTCCCGAAGCCGATCTCGATGAACGGGTGATGCGTATTCCCCTGCCACCTCTTCGCACGGGACCACAGGGCATCGAGCCTGTTCATACGGAGAGCGATTTGCAGACTGTAATGCGCGAGCGTCAAATCAGGCTTTCCGAAGCGATGGAGCAGATTCGTCCCGATGTGTTGTGCGTTGAATTTTTTCCCTTTGCCAGATGGTCGTTCAAGAGCGAAATCCTCAGTACAATATCCAGACTCAATGAGGTCAATCCCGGCGCGAAGGTGCTGTGTTCGCTGCGCGATGTTCCCACGCGGGCAAAAAGCAATGTGTTGCAACCGACTGTCACACCTGTCCAGAGGCGGAATGGAGACGCGATGCGGTTTTATTCGGTGCCTTTTGGCGGGATACATCACGAGTATTTGGCTTTTAATCGGCGGTATTACGAGGAGGTCGTGCCCGTGTTGAATCAGTATTTCGATGCGGTACTGGTGCATGGCGATTCCCAACTATCGCGGTTGGAAGATCACTTTCCCTGGACTGCTGATATCGGTATTCCCGTGGTTTATACGGGGTTTGTTTCTGAGAAAATCGAGAACGCATCTCGGCCTGATGGTGCGCCGAATCGGTATGTGTTGGTCAGTGCTGGCGGTGGGGCTGAGGGACTTGCGCTTGTCGCGCCGTGTATTGAAGCGTGGAAACAATTGGACCAGGACGATGCGCACGATGGACGCGAGATGGTGATTTTTGCCGGTGCATTTATCGATGAAACGCATTTTGACGCTTTGCGCGCTTTGTGCGGTGATGGCCCGTTTCGCATTGAACGCTTTACGTCCAATTTTTTGGCGTGGATGAAACATGCGGATTTGTCGATTAGCCGGGCGGGCTACAATACGTGTATGAATGTACTTGAGACACAAGTGCCAGCGATTCTGGTGCCGAGTATTGCGATGGATGATCAGGAATTTCGCGCGCAGGCGTTGATGGGAGTGGGCATTGCAGAGGTGATACATCCTGATCAACTCGGTGTGACAAAGATGGCAAAAGCTATTGCCGAAATGCTCGAAAGTTCTGTGCCTGAACACCATCTATCCCTGGACGGTGCCGAGCAAACGCGAAAGTTCATAGAGCAGCAGTTAGCGAAATAGGACAAAAATCGAGGCAAAAAATGAAACTCTACGTTCCACACCCGTATCGCGACCACGAGAAAGTAATCCAATCCAGCAGCGGAGCATCCCTTTCGGGTTTTAACCATGTGCAGGCGTTATCAAAGTATTGCGAGGTGTATATGCCCGCGTCTGAAGCTGTGGATTACGGTCCAAATTTGCACGGCATTCGACCTGCATTTGAGACGATTGATGCGTCTCGCCAGTGGTTTGCACGGCAGGATTTTGATGGTGTGTTGATGTTTGAACCCAGGGCGGATGATGTGGCATTTTTCCGCCATGTGTGTTCCGCACCCATTGTGATTCGGCTGTCGTGTTCTTTTGGAAACAATCGGGATTTTATCGACAAGGTGCTTCAATGTTATTCGCTGTTGCGGCCTTATGATGCCCTGTCGCCCAAGTCGGCGTATGTCGCTGACGAAGTGGGCAAGCTGGTGTTTGACAAGTCGCATTTACACGCGATTACCAATGGGGTAGATGCCGAAGTGTTTGTGCCGATGGATAAGTTGCAAGCGCGCAAGGAGGTCGCGGATAAGACGGGGGATCAACGTTTTTTGGAGATGCCAGTGGTGGGTTTTTGCGGGCGGTTTGAGCCGGGCAAGGGCGCGTATCCGTTTTTGCGAATGGCCGATATGAATCCCAATGTGTTATTTGCGGTGATCGGCAAGCAGTTTGCACCCGTGACACATTCGCCCAATGTGATCTTTTTGGGCGCGCAACCCTATACGGATATGTCGCTGTATTACAATATGCTGGATGTGTTGTGTGCTCTGTCGGTGTATTCGTATGAGTCGTGTCCTTCAACTGTGATAGAGGGCATGGCGTGTGGCCTTCCGATTGTGGCGACCAATTTTGCGGGTGCGCCAGAATTGTTGGGTGCTTGTGGGCGGTTGATCGAGATTGAGCGGTTTGAAGACGAGCCATTGAATGTGACGGGGTATATCGCCCCTGAGGTGGTTTCAGATGCTGTGCGCGATTTGTTGAATAGCAAAACGGAGCGGGAGAAATTGGGAGACCGTGCTCGCAAACGCGCGCTCGAATTTTCCTGGGATTGTATGGCACAGCAACACATGGCATTGTTTGAAGATCTGCTGACCAAACGCGATGCACCTGTGTGTCCGATTCCAATAACCATGAGTTTTACACAGGGTTGTGATGTATCCGGTGTGCCGAAAAGTATGTCTAAGGGGTTTAACTATTTGGGCAGCGTGCAAGGCCCGTTGCCGCGCATTTCGTTTTTGGGACAAGACCTGTCGCTTCTTGAAGGCCTGGGCCTTCACTTGATGCAACATTTACATCCAAACGAAGTTGAAGCGGTCCTATTGGGCTTATGCAGTGATCGCGACACGGCATACAAAACGCTTCGCAAAATCCGATGCTTCAGCGATATGCTAACGGCTCCCTGATTGCCCATAGGGATGCTGTTTGTGCTTCACTGAGATGTTTAAGAATGGAGGTGACGCGATGAAGAGATGAATGGTATCAAATCCCGAGCAGTCGATTTGATACAACGTAGTAAATAAAAAAGAAGTTGATACACGTCACAATTCACTTATTTTACGGAGGATATTATGTCTCAAATGTTGGCAAAACGAATGACGACCAATCCCAGTCAAGCTTTTGCTGCATGTCCAGCTCTGTCTATCAACCATGAAGATTTGGATAGACAGACCATGACTGAGGTATCAGGAGGAACTCCTGTCCATGCCGCAATCTTGATAGGAGTAGCCGTTGGAGTAGCCGTTGTAGTATTGACAAATCCTCAACAAGTAGCTGATGCAGCAGATTGGTATGGAGACAGGGTTTCTGAAGGTTACGAGGCCGTCGAGGAGTTCGTCGATGGCGTCCTGTCTGACTTTGCCGAAGGCCTGACAAATATAAGCTATGGCGACGGTTGGTAAGCCAAATTGGAATGGAGCCTAGGGTAGAGGGTGTGAGCTTCACGATTATATTTTTGTGTGAAAGAAGTCACATAAAAAAATATACCGTGAAGCTCACCTTAAAAAGGCTTACACGACTGGAGATGAAAATGCTATTTATTGCAGTGGTTGACGAATGACAATAGCTAAAATAAAATTTTGAGGATAATATGCTGTTGAATACGGAAATTTGTCAAGAACAAGAGTTTCATGAGGTCTATATAAATAAAGTTTATATGAACATTCTTTCGCTCTTTATGTTTTTTCTAGCATTTAATATTGTCTTTGCTGTCCAAGTTTTATCTTTTCAGGAGATTGAGTTGCACTACACCCACACTGATCTGTGGAAATTATTGGGATCTATTTTTTTACTTATTATTTTTCACGAAGCACTCCATGCTTTTGCCGCGCTACTATGCGGGAGGGTACCCTGGCATTCAATACATTTCGGATTCAAATGGCAATGGTTCGTTTTTTATTGTCATTGTGATAAACCGCTAAAAGTGAATACTTATCGAATTTTTGCCCTTTTTCCCCTCATTGTCACCACACCCATTGCAGGTTTAATTTTTTGGTTGGATCCATCCATCTGGTCGATATTGTTCTTCAGTTGTACAATAGCTGCCTGTGCTGGAGATGTCTTGCTATTTTTTAAGGTTCGCCCTGTGAAAAATGACAAATGGATTCAAGATCATCCATCAGAACCTGGTTTCTATATATTACCAGAAGCTATCGCTGTATCCCCAGAAGAACACCATCATAGATAATCTACAAATGCCTGATTGTAACGTTTTGCAGTAGTAAAATAATCTCAAGGAAGGCTACTACCGCAATCCGTTATGGTCAGGAATTCATATTGGAAGATTGAGATGGCATATCCAAATTTGAAGCAGTCTGTTTGGCTATTGGTATTGTTATTCCTGATTCAGATAGGTTTGATGATCCCGATTGTGATACTGGGAAGAATTATAGGCTATCCGATACACACAAGTCATTATATGATCTTTGTAGGACTGGCGAGTTTTGTTTTGGTCGTGTGTTATGTTTTGCGCCGAACTGATCGAACATGGTCTTCGTGGTCCGATATTATGCCCATAAAAGCAATTTCGTGGCAATTGTTATTTCCAATTGTCGTATCTATCCTCGGATTGGTTATAGTCGCTCTGGAATTAAGAAAAATGGTAATATACTTGATTCCGATGCCGGAGTTGTGGCTGAATAATTTTCAATCAATGGTCGGCCAGGAAGTCCCTTATTGGTTGGCCTTTTATGCCACGGTAATTCAAGAACCCATAGTAGATGAGGTGCTATTTAGAGGCATTATTTTAGGTGGTTTATTGGTCTGTTGCTCAAAGTCTCAGGCCGCTATTTTGTCGACAATTTTATTTTTTTTATCTTACCTGAACCCGTGGCAATTTTCCCTGGCCTTCACATTTGGACTTGTATTCGCATGGTGGTTTATTCAAACGGGGTCTTTGTTGCCCTGTCTTTTGGGAAACGCACTGAACAGTTTTTTGGCCGTTACCTTGGCACGATCAGGAATACCGGGCTTTGGGAAAATTTCAGAAGCTTTGATCTTTCTACCGTGGTGGGTAGATGTGTGTGCGTTATTATTGGCCGCGATGGGGTTGTGGTGGTTTTATCAGGTGGCGAAGCGTGAAGAAGCAGATCAGCTTGAAGCGGAAGTTGAGGGAACTCTAGGATAAGATAATTGAGATGTAAAATCCACGAAGGACGCGAAGGACACAAAAGATACGGAACGGTGTACCTGCCTTATCAGCAGTTTACGATACGAAGAAAGATAAGTATTGACACTGCTATAATAAAGACAAGATGGATGTGTACCCAACGACCCAAGGAAGAAAAAAGATGAATCTTTCGCTTTTTTTCGCCAAAAACTCAGTTCAATCGCAATCTGTTCGTTTTCCCTTTGGAAGTGTTGTTTTTTTACAGGGGCAAACGGCTGAGGCGTTTTACATCGTGCAGTCTGGACGGTTACGGGTGATTAAGCAGGATGCGAATGGCAATTCGGCCACTGTGGGCTATTTGTATGCAGGTGATCATTTTGGCGAAGGGGCACTGTTGAATAGGCAGGGGCATCGGGCAACGGTGCGAGCAGTTGAGGATGCTGATGTATTGCAGGTGCAGAAGGATGAATTTTTTAAGGCGGTGAGAAAAAATCCCGACTTGAAAACCTATCTCGAAGATCAGGTTGCCTGTATTGCGTATCGGAATTTCACGCGGTTTTTGAAAGGGGATGTGCCGGATGAGACGGTGCGGGTGTTGTTCGCGCGGTTGAAGCGCGAGGCGGTAGCAAAGGGGATAACGGTTGTTAAACGGGGTCAGTTGGGTCATCGGTTTTATTTGATTGGCAGCGGTCAGTTGGAGGCTGTGTTAGAAAATGGCGATACGGTGATTTTACGCGCAGGTGATTATTTTGGCGATGAGAACGTGTCAGGTGATCAAACAGTGATTCACTGTCAGCGAGACAGCGTGCTCTTTTATATAGAGAAAAGCGATTTTAATAAGTTAAAAGCTATGATGCCGGGATTTGAGGCGGCGTTGGCGATGGGACGCATATCGCGTGGAAACCAGGGATCGAATGGGTCATTGCTTCTACAAGCGGGAGATGGTCGGCAAGCTCTGCACCCGTCGGGAGATCGAGATGCCACACCCGTTGAGCGGTCAGTTACAAACAGAGATGCGGAAGCCAATGTGGTCAACATCAGGATAGACGGTGAAAAATCGCATATCTCCACATCATTTCGCTTTCCGTTTTTGAAGCAACACGATCAATCGGATTGTGGCGCGGCGTGTTTGGGCATGATTTGTAAGTATTACAAGATGCCTATTGGGTTGAACAGGCTGCGCGATATGTCCAATGTGTCGCGGTATGGCACGTCGATGGCGGCTTTGGCCGAGGCAGCGGAAACCATAGGTTTTGTTACGCGCGGTGTGCGCACGGGGTATGAAGCTCTGATGCGGACAGAACTACCGGCCATTCTGCATTGGGAAGGCAATCACTTTGTGGTGCTGTATCAGATGAATAAGAAAGAGGTGAAGATAGCAGATCCCGGCGTGGGTATTCGCAAGCTGTCGCGGGCAGAGTTTGAGAAGGGCTGGACGAATATGGCGCTGTTGTTGGAATACACAGATCAGGTGGCAGAGAACGAACCGTCTCAGTCTTCTTTTAAGCGGTTTTTTCCATTGATCAGGCCCTATACAGGCATATTGATTGAGGTATTATTAGCGTCTTTGGTACTCAGTTTGTTTGGTCTGGCATCGCCTATTTTTATGCAGACAATTGTCGATCAGGTCCTGGTGCATCACGACGAGGATTTGTTGAACTTGATGCTGGTGGGTATGGTCGTGGTCGCGTTGTTCCAGATGGGTACATCAACGTTGCGCGTCTATTTAATCGGGTATGTGAGTGCGCGATTGAGCATTGCGATGTTGTCGCGTTTTTATCGGCATTTGTTGGCATTGTCCATGCGGTTTTTTGCTCTTAGACGCACGGGGGATTTGACCACGCGATTCAGGGAGAATGCAACGATTCAGCTATTGTTGACGGATACCACGGTTTCTGCGGTTCTGGATTTTATCATGCTCTTTGTCTATCTGGGGCTGATGTTTTACTACAATGCGGAACTGACGCTGGTCATGCTGATTTTTGTACCGCTGTCAGTGGGGCTTACGCTGATTTATACGCCCATTTTGAAGTCTTTCAGTCAGCGCGCTTTTCTGGCGCGCGCTGAACAATCATCGGTTTTAATCGATTCGCTGCACGGCATTGATGTGGTCAAAGCCGAGGCGGTGGAGCGCGCGACACGGTGGCATTGGGAAGGCAAGTTCACGAAGGAAATTCAGATAGGCTTTCAACGGTTAAAAATGCAGATGTTGTTTGGCGCGGGTGGAAGGATGATCAATTTGTTGAGCAGTACGGTGATTTTGTGGTATGGCGCCTCATTGGTGATTGCGGGGGACCTGTCGGTGGGACAGTTGATGGCGTTTAATGCGCTGATTGGCAATGTGATGGGTCCCATTATGGGGTTGATTGGGATATGGCCGCAGGTGCAAGAAGCGCGTATTGCACTGGATCGGTTAAATGATGTGTATGACACGCAGATGGAGGATGCGCGGCAACAGGGTCAGGGTTTGATTTTAAAGCATTTGGAAGGGCGCGTGGTTTTTGATGCGGTGTTTTTCAGATACGGTGTCGGTTCTGATGAATCTTATGTGTTGAATAATATAGATCTGATTCTTGAGCCGGGTGAAAAAGTTGCGGTTGTGGGACGCAGCGGCGCGGGTAAGACCACATTGGTAAAGTTAGTGCCCCGTTTGTTTGACCCGTCAGAAGGGCGGGTGACCTTAGATGGGATGGATGTGCGAGACCTGGACCCCCATTGGTTGCGGCGGCAGGTGGGTATGGTGATGCAGGAGCCGTTTTTGTTTTCTGGCACGATTGCAGAAAATATCGCTATTGGTCAGACAGATGCGGATATGGACCGCATTTTGGAAGTGGCAAAGCTATCGTGTGTACACGATTTCGTGAGCGATATGCCTTTGGGCTATGAGACAAAGGTGGGTGAGCAGGGTGTGGGGCTGTCTGGCGGACAGCGACAGCGGATTGCCATTGCACGGGCACTGTATTGCGATCCCAAGATTTTGATTTTTGATGAGGCGACCAATGCCTTAGATACGGATTCAGAACAGGCGATACAGGCGAATTTAGACATGTTTTTGGATGATCGTACAGCATTGATTATCGCGCATCGGTTGAGTACGGTGCGCGATGCAGATGCAATTGTGGTCTTAGATAAGGGTCATATTGTGGAGATGGGGACACACGATGAGTTGATGGTGCAAGAAGGGTTGTATTATCACATGTGTAGTCAACAGTTGCAGGTGGTGTGATCCGCAGGCATGTCCCCTTGATTAAATCCTCAAGGGCAGGCTCTGCGGATGTAAGCAGGGATGGACGCAGGGATGGACGCAGGGATGGACGCAGATGGACGCAGATGAAATGTAGGGGCGGTGCCTTGTGTCCGCCCGCCTGGACGAACTATCCACTAACCACTATCCACTGATATAAGGAACCTGTATAATGGCAGAACCACTTTTGGTGGCACCAGTAGAGACACTGTCTCCCGGTGTCATTCAGAGACAAGATGACGCGGCAGAAGAGGTGCATGCGTTTATGGGGTCTTTGCGGCCCTTTTGGGGACGCGCATTGCTCTATATTGTCCTGTTGTTTGTAATTGTTGCCATTACCTGGGCGTGGTGGAGTAAGGTGGATGTGGTGGCATCAGCCCCTTTTCGGCTGGTACCCCTCGGACAGGTGAAGACGATACAGGCACAGCGAGGTGGTGAGATCGAGTTGATTGGGGTTAAAGAGGGGGATCACATCGAGAAGGGTCAGGAGGTGTTGTTTAAGCTGAAATCGTGGGAGACCTGGGGAGAGTTGCGGGAATGGGAACAGGCAAAGATGGTTTTTCAAAAGGCAGAGTACGATTTCAAGACGGTGTTGCCACAAAGGGCGAGGTTAAATCGAGAGACGATAGGCGCATTAGAGCAACGTCTATCTGTTTTGCAGCAGTTTATGGAGGCACACCAGGATGCGTTGGAAGATTATCAAAGCGATGTAGGCAATGTTGAGGGATCGAAAACCAAAATATCTGACATGGGGTTGCAAGCGCAGATTGGGTTTCGTCAGGCTGAAATTGATCTTATGAAACAGGCGTTTTTGCAGCAAAAGACGCTGTTTGAACGCGAGTTGATCAGCCGGGCAGATATGAATCGCGCCCGTGTGCAGTATTTGAGTGCTCTGTCAGCGCTCCCGTCGCGTATGTCAGAGATATACAAGAATGAAATGGCTGTGCAGGATCTCAAGCGGCAAATTTTGGAGGTGCGCATTGCACACGAGCGCGAGGCATCGCAGATGCAACACGCTTATGAAACCGCACACTTGCGATTGGAACAGGCGCGCAAACGCATTGATCGTACCCTTGAAGCAGAGTCAGATCTGATCATAGCACCTGAATCGGGGATTGTCACGCAGGTGATGGTGAATGCAATTGGACAGGTGATCAGTAAGGGACAGCCTCTCATCGCGCTGGCACCAGCCTCGGCACCGATGGTTGCGGAACTTATGGTGTTGAATAAAGATGTGGGTTTGCTCAAACCCGGGCAGTTGGTCAAACTGAAATACGATGCGTATGCTTTTCAGGATTTTGGTATTAAACGTGGGAGGCTTACATATATCTCGCCGGATGCGATGGTTGATGAACGTATTGGTCCGATATTTAAGTGCGTTGTGGAATTAGAAGAAAATACGATGCGTGTGAAGGGATATGACAAACCTCTGATGTTTGGGATGAAGGGTACGGCAGAGATGATGACAGATCGGCAATCGGTTTTGCTGATGTTGCTGAGTCCTTTGCGACAGCTTTACGAGTCGGCGAGATACGATGTTCAGGAGGGAGCGTTGTGATGTCAGAGGATGCTATACTGGTTCAGGTCAATGGTACCGAGGTGTTATTGAGCCATGTTGTGCGGCAGATGGGTGTTGCTGATAATCTCCGTTTTTTTGCTGAATTTGCACGCAGGGAATTGATCCGGCAACTCGCCCGGCGCGAGGGTGTTTGTGCAGCGCATGAGGATATTCAGCGGCAGGTAGATGAATGGCGGTATCAACATCGTTTGGAGCAGGTGGAAGATACAGAGGCATATCTTGCAAAGCATGGGATTACGCTTCAGGATGTGGCAGAAGATGCCGAGATGAGGCGGCTGGAGTATTTGCTGTCTGAGAAGATTGCCGAAGGACAGATCGAATCCTATTTTGCACAACATACATTGGCGTTTGACGAGGCGGAGATTTGCTGGATTTTTCACGGGGATAAGGGTGTGATTGACGAGGTTGCTTTGCAGATACGAGAAGATGGTGCAGATTTTTACGCGATGGCGCGTCGGTTTTCTCAAGATGCACGCACGCGATCAGGGAGTGGATTTTTGGGTCGTGTGCGGCGCAAGCAGTTGCCAAAGGGGATTGCTGCGCGCGTGTTTGCCGCTTCAGCGGGCGAACTCTTTGGGCCGGAAAAAGTGTCAGGAGGGTTTGCGCTATATCTGGTGCAGCAAATCTACCCGGCTACGCTGGATGAGCGGATTGCAAAAGAGATCCGCAAACATTTGTTTAATCAGTGGTTGCAAAGAGAGATGCAGCGGGCAGATATACAGTATCCGATTTGGCAGGCGGAAA